>JAVVVD010000001.1:0-430097 GCA_036652795.1 Clostridia bacterium
TTCCCATACCGAACACAGAAGTTAAGCCCTTATACGCCAAAGATACTGAGCTGGTGACGGCTTGGGAAAATAGGTAGCTGCCGGATTCCATTTAAATTAGCACTTTGCTTCGGCATTGTGCTTTTTTTATTCCCTTCTTTTTCCCCTCCCTCTTTGATTCCCTTTTATCCATCCCTCACTATTCCTTGCACCATCCTTCCTATTCTATTACCATATATCAATCCTATTATGCTTACTTACTAAAATGTGAATACTGTCAACCTAGATTGGGCACATATGCTATAATTAATTATCACACGAAAGGAAAACACACATATGTACGATTGGCTGGACGAATATTTGCTGTCAAAAAAGGGTGCGTCATGGGATTTTAAGGCTGAATGGGGCTGGAGAAGATATTTGATCGGCGATAAAATGTTTGCTGCGGTGTGCACTCCGGATGTGAAATATAAGCCATATAATGGCCGCACACTGCTTCAACTTAAATGTGAACCCTCTGCTGCCGAGATATTGCGGCAGAGCTATAATGATATAGTGCCTGGCTTTTATTCTGATAAAAGGAACTGGAATTCGATCTATCTGGATGGAACGGTGCCGGATGAAGTGATGAAACGTATGTGTGACAGATCGTACGAACTGGTGCTTGCAGGCTTTTCAAAGAAAAAACAGTTAGAGCTGCTTGGCCGATGAATACTGTGTTCAAATATGAAGATTACCAGATGCTGCTTGCAGAGCTTGAAAGGCATTCGGATGATGCATATCGCCGCTTTAACCAGAGCCTTATGCCTGGAACAGAGTGCGTTTACGGTGTGCGTATTCCTGAGTTGAGGCGGATGGCTAGAAAAATTATAGATACTGACTGGCGCGGATATCTCGCTGTGGCAAGAGATGATACACATACCGAGCGAATGCTTCAAGGTATTGTAATAGGGATGGCCAAGTGCGAATATGACGAGTTGTGCAGATATATAAAGTGGTTTGTACCAAAGATAAACAATTGGGCGATATGCGATACCTTTTGCAGCAGCGTCAAAGGCGTGATAAGGCAGCCGTGCATAACGTATGGTATGCTGCTAAGCTATATAAACTCATCGTCAGAGTATGATGTAAGATTTGCAATAGTAATGCTGATGAACTACTTTTTTATACCTGAATATATCGACGAGGCACTTGCCCTGATATCTAATGTAGCGCATGATGGTTACTATGCCAAGATGGCAGCGGCGTGGGCGCTGTCCGTATGTTTTGTTAAGTTCCGTGAAAAAACGTTGACACTTCTCCATAATGTTCGATTGAATGATTTCATATATAACCGGACAATATCTAAAATATGCGAATCATATAGGGTGAGCGATGTTGACAAAGAAATACTTCGCCAAATGCGTGGGAAAAACCTTTACGTATCTTGAAGTGGTAAAGACCGCATGATACAATATTTAGTATCTGAATGATGGCCTGGGCAATATATATTGTGAGGAGATTGAATATGAACATGCTGAGTAAAAATGCCGTTACGGTATTGGAACGCAGATATTTAATAAAAGATACAAATGGCAAATTGACAGAGACGCCAGAGGGAATGTTTAAACGCGTTGCAAATGCTATAGCCGCGGCAGATAAAAATTTTGACAGCGAAGCGAATATTACCCAAGTTGCCGATAAATTCTACGATATGATGAGTGGGCTATACTTTATGCCAAACTCGCCCACACTGATGAATGCAGGCAAGGAGCTGGGACAGCTTTCGGCTTGCTTCGTTTTACCAATAGAAGATTCAATGACGGATATATTCGATGCCGTAAAAAATGCTGCGCTGATACATCAAAGCGGCGGCGGAACAGGTTTTTCGTTTTCAAGATTAAGGCCTATGGGTGCAACCGTACGCTCTACAGGCGGGGTGGCTTCAGGCCCGATCAGCTTTATGAAGGTGTTTAATTCCGCTACTGAGGCTGTTAAGCAAGGAGGCACGCGCCGCGGAGCAAACATGGGCATACTGCGCGTGGATCATCCTGATATAATTGATTTTATCAAGTGTAAAACGAATAATGCAGATATCACCAACTTTAATATAAGCGTTGGACTCACGGAAAAATTTATGCAGGCGGTGGAGCACGATGAGGATTATGAGCTTATAGATCCGCGTCATGGCAATGCGGTGGGCAAAAAACGCGCTAAAGAGGTATTTGACCTGATTGTTGATATGGCGTGGAGCAATGGAGAACCTGGGATCGTGTTCCTCGATAGGATGAACAACGATAATGTTGTGCCGGGTGTTGGCGAAATTGAAGCTACAAACCCATGCGGGGAACAGCCGCTGTTGCCGTATGAAAGCTGCAATCTTGGTTCTGTCAACCTTGCTAGGATGCTTAAAAAACAAAATGGCGGATATGTGATAGATTATGAGCTGCTTGGCAATGTTGTTAATAGTGCGGTGCATTTTTTGGACAATGTTATAGAGGTAAACCGGTATCCGCTTGAACAGATAAAGAAAATGACAGAAGCCACGCGTAAGATTGGGCTTGGCGTTATGGGCTTTGCGGATATGCTATACAGACTTCGAATTCCGTATAACTCGGATGAGGGCATAGATATAGCCGATAAGGTGATGGGCTTTATCAACAAACAAGCTCATAATGCATCGATAGAGCTGGCGAAAAGGCGTGGACCATTCCCGCTATATTCTGAAAGCACGCTTGCGGCGGATTCCATCCCATACCGCAACGCTACAACTACAACAATAGCGCCAACGGGAACGATATCTATAATATGCGGCGCGTCAAGCGGAATAGAGCCGCTTTTTGCGCTTTCATTTATCCGTAACGTGATGGATAATGATGAGTTGCCGCAGGTTGACCCATATTTTGAGCAGGTTGCGCGGGAAGAAGGTTTCTATTCTGATAAACTTATCAGGCGTATAGCCCAAGAGGGTACGCTGGCACATATAGACGATGTGCCGGAGCATATCAAGCGTGTGTTCGTTACGGCACATGATATTTCACCCTTGCATCATATACGTATGCAGTCCGCGTTCCAGCGGCATACCGATAACGCGGTTTCAAAAACTGTTAATTTCTGTAACGATGCCACCCGCGACGAGGTTGCTAATACGTATATGCTGGCCTATAAGCTTGGCTGCAAGGGAATTACCATCTACCGTGACGGAAGCCGTGATTCCCAGGTGCTGTATGTTGGAGATAAGAAGAGTGATGGGCCAATAGAGCATACTACGCCTGTTACAACCTGCATGGTGACGCCTAGGCCGAGGCCGGAAATAACCCGTGGTATAACCGAAAAGATTGTTATTGGATGCGGCAACCTATATGTTACCGTTAACTATGACGATGAGGGCATATGCGAGGTTTTTACCAATTTGGGGCGCGCAGGTGGCTGCCCAAGCCAAAGCGAAGCGACCAGCAGGCTGATTTCGACTGCCTTGCGCTCTGGAATGGATGTGAATGCAATAATAGAGCAGCTTAAAGGAATAAGATGCCATTCAACACTAAGGCAACGTGCAGTAAATGGCAACATAAAGGTGCTTTCATGCCCCGATGCCATAGGCAGGGTGCTGGAAAAGGTGGCAAAAATTGTTGAGAATAAGGATCAGAGCAAAACACAGCTAATGAGCACGCTGGATGGACCAATAGAGCCTATTGTGCGTGTTGAGGTGGAGGATGGCGGGATATGCTCTGAAAACCAGACGACGAAAAAGCTTATGGGTCAGCCATGCCCCGAATGCGGAGCAGAGATGGAGAACGAAGGCGGATGCGTTATTTGCAGGGCCTGCGGGTTTAGTAAGTGCGGCTGATTGAGACAGACGCTTAAGGCTGGATAAAAATACCAATGTGTGAAAATAAAGAAAGTGTTTGTAAAAACAGTTTACAAGCAATGCCGGGACTGGTAAAATAAAAGACAGTGCGCTATGCACCCTTATTAACATTTTATCG
Organism: Clostridia bacterium; assembly: GCA_036652795.1. Lineage (GTDB taxonomy): Bacteria > Bacillota > Clostridia > Christensenellales > CAG-138 > JAVVVD01. The sequence continues at coordinate 3,945 of JAVVVD010000001.1, forward strand.
ATTACTATATAATGCCATTTTAGGGGGAACACAAATGAAAGACTATACCGCAGCAAACATCCGCAATATCGGGTTATTCGGGCACGGAGGCGAAGGTAAGACTACCCTGACTGAAGCTATGTTGTTCAATGCCGGTCTTATTGAACGTTTGGGCCGTGTGGAGAACGGGACTACCGTTACGGATTTCGATCCGGAAGAGGTAAAGCGTTCAATCTCTATCAATGCAGCATTAGCACCGCTTGAATGGAAAAATACAAAGATCAACATAATTGACGCACCAGGCTTCTTTGATTTCTATGGTGAAGTTGCGGCGGCCATGGTACTTGCCGATTCAGCGCTTATTGTAGTGGGCGCGGTATCAGGCCCAGTTGTAGGCACCGAGAAGGCCATGAACATGTGCAAAAAGGTCAACAAAGCGCGCATGATGGTGGTCAACCAGATGGATCGTGAAAATGCCAATTTCGATAAGGTGATGGACGCCATCACCGAAAAGTTTGGCCCAAGTGTAGTTCCAATACAGCTACCAATAATGGAGGGCGGCGTGTTCACGGGGTATGTGGATATAGTCAATATGACGGCCAAAAAATTTGATAATAAGGGCGAAAAGCAAATAGATATTCCGGCGGCGCTTGCTGATAAGGCACAATCCTATCTTGATGCACTTACGGAGGCCGCAGCGGAGAGCGACGAGTCGCTGATGGAAAAATATTTTGACCAGGGAGAACTTTCACAAGAGGAAGTACTGCGCGGCCTCAGCAAAGGCGTGCTGGACGGCGTGGTTACCCCTGTATGCTGCTGCGCGGCTCAACCCAACATAGGTGTTGCTACGCTGATGGACAGCCTTATACACTATATGCCGGCAGCTGATGCGATGCAGCCGCAAAAGGCGAAAAACGTTAAAACAGGCGACATGATTGAGATTAAGCGCGACGGTAAGTTTGCGGCACAGGTAATAAAGACTGTCGTGGATCAGTTTGGCAAGTTTTCAATCGTCAAGGTATATGGCGGCACGCTGAGCGTTGATATAGCACCGTATAACAGCAATAACGAAAAAAATGAAAAGCCTACAGTTCCAGTGCTGCTTCGTGGCAAGAAAACAATTTCGGTTGATAAAATCGTTGCCGGCGACATTGGTGCGCTAAATAAGCTTCAGTATACAAACACGGGCGATACGCTGTGTGATGCAACGGCCCCAGTCATATTTGATCCAATCAAATTCCCAACTCCCTGCATCAGCCTTGCGGTTAATGCAAAGAAATTGGGCGAAGAGGACAAGGTGTTTGCTGGCCTCAATAAGCTCATGGAAGAGGATCCAACCATGACTATAGAGAAGAACGCGGAAACAGGTGATGTGCTTATCTGTGGTTTGGGAGAAGTTCATATAGATGTGCTGTGTTCAAAGCTAAAAAATAAAACGGCCGTTGAAGCGCAGGTGAGTGATCCGCGCATTCCATACCGTGAAACAATAAGAAGCACAGCAGAGGCCGAAGGCAAGCATAAAAAACAGACTGGCGGCAGCGGTCAGTTCGGCGTTGTTAATATGAGATTCGAACCGCTTACGAACGGCGAGGATTTTGAATTTGTAAATGCAATAGTAGGCGGTGTAGTTCCAAAGGAATACATCCCTGCGGTGGAAAAAGGTACACGCGAGGCTATGCACAAGGGTGTGCTTGCGGGCTATCCTATGACCGGCGTTAAAGCTACGCTGTTCTTTGGTAAATACCATCCGGTAGATTCAAAGGAAGTTGCATTTAAATCCGCTGCGAGACTTGCTTACAAAGAAGCCTGCGTAAAGGCGCAGCCTGCGCTGATTGAGCCGATCTACCGTTATGACATACTTGTGCCAAGCGAATACATGGGCGACGTTATGGGCGATCTCAGCCGTCGCCGTGGGCGCGTATTAGGCACTAACCCATGTGAAGATGGTACGGAGGTTGTGGCAGAGGCACCGCTTTCGGAGATGTTTAAATATGCTACGGATTTGCGCTCAATGACGCAGGCGCGTGGTTCGTTTAAATCCGAGTTTATCCGTTATGAGGATGTTCCCGCCAACGTGGCGCAAAAGATCATTGAGCATAGCAAGAAGGATGAGGACGAGGACGAATAATGGTTCAATGTCAATAGTTGCGCTAGATAAGTAAATTTATGCATTTTTGAAGTCGTTCGCTAGTAAGCGAACGACTTCTTAGTATTCGTATTTAGTTAGAGAATGCAATTATAAGTAACCGTATTGAGCGGTGTGACATATCTATAAAATGAGATACAAAAATCCGCATATCAAAATTCAAGCATAATAGAGGTAACTCCATGACGAAAAAAGTGGCATTGAACCAGCTTTGCTGCGGCGAGTGCGCCCGCGTTATAGGGCTTAGCGCTGACGGCAGCACAAGACGCAGACTTCAGGATATCGGATTAGTGCCGGGTACTTCGGTCACGTGCCTACAGCTAAGCCCACTGGGCGACCCTGTTGCATATGCTATACGCGGGGCTGTAATCGCTCTGCGCTGTGAGGATTCAGGCAAAGTACTTGTGGAGAGCGAGGGCAGATAATGGGCCTTACAAACACTTCCATGGGGCATAATGCCATGGATTGTAAGCTGGTGATAAAGAAACAGTCGTCAAGCGATATGGTGATAGCGTTGGCCGGCAATCCAAATGTAGGCAAAAGCACTGTGTTCAATGGACTCACGGGTTTAAGACAGCATACAGGGAATTGGCCTGGCAAAACAGTGGTCAACGCCCAAGGATATTGCAAGGTGGGCAAACAGGGCTTTGTAATGGTTGATCTGCCAGGCTGCTATTCGCTTATGGCACATTCGGTAGAGGAAGAGATAGCACGTGATTTCATTTGCTTTGAAGAGCCGGATGCGGTTGTGGTGGTATGCGATGCCACATGCATGGAGCGTAACCTTAATCTTGTACTGCAAACGCTTGAGATTACAGGGCGGGTAATAGTTTGTGTTAATCTAATAGACGAAGCGAAGCGCAAGGGTATAAAGATTGATATAGATAAGTTGCAAACACTGCTTGGAGTGCCAGTGGTGGAGTGTTGCGCAAGGCAGGGTAAGGGACTTGACGAGCTGATGCGGGCTGTTAAAATGGTTTGCTTAGCAAATGACGCACCATCAATTAAGCTGGATTATGGCAATGCCGTAGAGGAAGCAATAGACGAGCTTAAGAATGATATGGCTATATGGCCAGGACTGGAGCCGCGTTGGCTTGCCATTCGCATGTTGGATGGGGATAATACGTTGCTTGCAGCCATTGATAATTACTGTGGATGCACTCTAGGCAATGACGAAAAATTGAAGGGATCAATTGAGCGGGCGAGACAACGGCTTGTATGTTCTGGAATGAGCATAGCCGATTTTAAGGATCTTATAGTTACAACGCTTGTGGATAAAGCCGCGTATATTGCCGCCGATGCAGTCCATGGCGCAGCGCAATGCTATGACGAGCACGATCGACGTATAGACAGCATATTGACAAGTAAATGGACGGGTTTTCCTGTGATGTTCGCACTGCTGGCGCTGATATTTTATATAACAATAGTTGGTGCGAATTATCCGTCCCAGCTTTTGAGTAAAGCTCTATTTGAGCTGGAAAAATGGCTGCTGGCATTATTCAACACCACAGCGCTGCCAAGCTGGACATATGAAATCCTAATACTTGGCGCATATCGTGTGCTTGCGTGGGTTGTTGCCGTGATGCTGCCGCCAATGGCAATCTTTTTTCCGCTGTTCACATTGTTGGAGGATCTTGGTTATCTTCCGCGCATTGCGTTTAATTTGGATAAATGCTTTAAAATGTGCTCTGCTTGCGGCAAGCAGGCGCTTACCATGTGGGCGGTTAATAACGGAATGCGAAAGCCGGATGCAGGGGAGTGAGATAGTTATGGATATACAACAGGGGGAAGATAGCCATCTTCCCCCTGTTGTGCGAATTTGTATTAAAAAGTGTAGCGATCCAATATACCGTATCCACCAAACGCGCAAGAAAGTCGCTCTTGGCCATTATACCTCAACTTTGCAAAGCTTTGCAGTTAGCTCATCTGTCCTAAATTTACGAGAAGAAGGAAGCGAGACTAAACCCAGTGGGGAGCGGTAGTGTAAGCATAAATATAGTGGTCGCAATCATCCCAACCGCACTTATGGCAACCATCACGAATTTATTTTTGATACTCTTGAATGGACTTGCAATACCAAGCAGGAACAGCACCATTGAGTAAACAACCGTTACCAATCCAAAAGTATCGCCGTTAGTATTGTCTTCTTGACCTGCCTTTAACACAGTTTCGGCCTCATCTAAAACAGCGCGCGCATCAACAAAGTAACTTTCGGTAAAGCCTTCCATTTCAAAAGGAGAGGCATATTCATCCTGCTCACCCGCCCATACAATCGCCGCCTCAAGCTCCTCTGAGACATTGTCGGCATAAAGGTGATCCAGCCGCCATTCCAAACGTTCCACTTCGGCGGTATTACCCTTTTCCTGGGCAAATGACAAATCAATCTGTAGGCCGCTGATTTCATTCCACAGGGTCATATCCTCAGATAAGAGTTGCGCGGCTTGGTTCCAACGGGAATTGCCATCAGCTGCTATGTTGTTGCTCTGGGTATAGTTGTTGGCCTGATTGCCTCCATGCAGTGCACCGATCCAGGACGCCCAGGCAGTCAATAGCGCAGTGATGCCCAGCAAGATTACAATTAGAATTTCTAAAATTTCATCCTTCGTTTTCTTTTCCTTTGTTTTCTTGGATACGGGCTCAGTTAACTGTGGCTGAGTCACTTCATTTTGTAGTATTTCCATAGTTTTGTTCCCCTCACAAATTAATTAGTTTGATTATTCCATTGCTGTCGTAAAAATCACGCCACAAATACAGCCTCAGTTACTCACTGCAAGTTGCACCGTTGCTGTTTTGTCCGGCAAACAGACGCTTTTAAAGCCTTTATCCATCACGTCAATGAAATATAGATACCATTATTCGCTATTCTACTATATAAGCGTAATATGGCTAAACTTGTTGTTAGGTTACCTCCATATTTCAAACTATGACTGTTAATCGTCATGAAACGTCTTGTTTCAGGCGCGAAAGTGTGTTAATGTCATTTGGGTTAGTTTGTATTATTTTTGCGATTTGAGTATAATAATGCAAACGATGTAGGATATACCCTATAGCAAACTGAATGGGGAAAAATATACGAAAATGGATAATATAATAGGAAGTGCGATCTATTACCTATGCGCCGCTTTTTTTATGCGAATCTTATTGCAGGTCGATTTATCTAATAAAAAAAAGCTGGTGCTGTCATTAATTTCATTTATCATAGGTTTTGCAGTCGTGATAGCACTTTGCACAATTACGGTAGAATACTCGATATTAAATTTGAGCCCCATTGTCATTTTACTACCATTGTATATTACATTTTGGTTTATATCAGCCCATAGAGGCCTCAAGCTACTGTTTGTTCTGTTGACGGCATCTATTCTTATGCTTTTACCGATGCTGTTAGGGGTAGCCGTATCTTGCGTTATTAATAATGAAATGGTAATGACAGTTGCATCGCTGATGGTTATCGCCGGAACGATTGTGCTACTGATAAAATTCTTCCGTCCGCAGTTTATTTTTATATTACAATATGTGGACTCAAAAGGGTATTGGCTATCAATTTGTGTGATACCAATTCTATACAACATTTCTGTATATATGATTGGCCTGTATAATATGAAATCTGCCCATGGCTTTCCGCTATTCTTTCAAGTGCTTTTGATGGGGATAACGCTATCAGCATATATATTGATTGTACTTACATTCGTTCAGATTAAAAAAAGGATGGAAACGGAGTATTCGCGCAATTTGACTGAAATACAGATCAAAGCGGCAATAGAGAATATCGAACGGCTTCAGGAAGCGCAGAACCAAACGGCGATATACCGGCACGATATGAGACATCATATACAAATGATTAATTCCTATTTGAATAATGGTGAATGCGATAAGATAAGTACTTACATGAAAGGACTGGAAAATGAATTAGACGAGCTAACTTTGACTGAGTACTGCAAAAATCACATTCTAAACCTAATACTCTCCATATACGCAAAAAAAGCAATAGAAGCAGGCGCTAAATTTATAGTGACGGCAAATATTCCCGAAACAATCGACATAAGCGAAAAGGATATTTGTGTTATTTTATCAAATGCACTGGAAAACGCAGTGAACGCAGTGAAAAAAGTTGAAATGGATAATGAGAGGATAATATCATTTGAATGTAAAATTAAAAACAATAAACTTGTGTTTATAATAAAAAACACTTATTCTGGTGCAATCGAATTTGATCATGGATTGCCTAAGAGCAACAAAATCAATCACGGATTCGGAACTCAAAGCATAGCGGCTATCGCAACGAGAAACGGTGGGCTATATTCTTTTGAAGCGGATGAGAATCTGTTCTATTTTAAGTTAATCATATAGGATAGGACGATATAATCACTTTGAATGAATACAATAATTGATGAATTGATCCTTCATTTGGGCAAATGAATTTTTTGGAACCGGTATTTTGACTTTATCCTGCATGCATATTTCTCTTGAATTTATTGCATAAATATAGTCCATATTTACAATATAAGAACGATGCGGCTTTAAAAAGCGTGGATCGGACAATAGACTTTTTCCTACATTTTCTAGTGTTTCAACAGTTTTAAATATAGAACCATCTGTAATATAAAAATATAGATGCCTTCCGATAACCTCAATGTATCTGATTTTATGAAAAAATATCTTGGATAACTTAGTGGACTGATGCAAAATAATGTATCGATTCAAATGATTAAGCGACTCATTTATAACCTCGTCAAGAAGCGAAAAAAGCCGGTCTTTTAATATTGGTTTCACAATATAGTCGTGTGCCCTTACCGAATATGCATCAAGAGCAAAGTCCTTAGATGATGACATGAAAATTATAAAGGTGCCATCGTCTATCTGCCTCAATTCTCTAGCCGTGTCTATTCCATCGATTCCGGGCATTAGTATGTCGAAAAACGCGATATCAAAATTCGATCCATGCTCAATGGAACACAAAAATTGATCGCCACAAGAAAAAGCAGAGCAGCAGATTTCAGGGACTAAAGAAATGGTCGTTCGATATTCCTCAATGAGGCTTAAAAGATATAAAAGATCGTCGTTGTCGTCTTCACAAACAGCTATTTTAATCATTGAGCTGTATCCAATCTTGCCTATTATTTATTCTAAGGTTATTATATCATTACTACCGATGTGGCGCAATCGCAATGAAAATGCCGCAAATGGGTTTGCGTAAAATGGTTTGCCGCCCAGTCAGACTTCTCTTATTCGGCATAAAATGTCATGCCGCAGGTGAGATGCTTTTAGGCCTTAGCGCGTATAGGTAGCATTATGCTGCTCAATAGGCAATAATCGCTGCGCTTGCCTTTGCGCCATTGCTCGTTTGTGGCTGTGTTTGGCACTGCGGCGCTTCTGCGTGATGGGTATGAACACCATGCAACTACAATAAAGAATCGAGGCCGAAATATGATATTCTATTTTTCAGGAACGGGTAATTCTAAATGGTTGGCACAACAGCTGGGCTTGATGACAAACGATAATGTGACGGATATTGCACCGTTGATGCAGGATGGTGCGAGTGCATGCTCAATTGGAAGCACCGACAGTGTTGGCTTGGTATTTCCGATATACGCATGGGCCCCACCTAGGATCATGATGGAATTTATAAGAAATCTCAAGGTGGAAAGTGGCGCATACATCTATGCGGTTTGTACCTGTGGAGATGATGCCGGTCATGCCATGAGCAAGCTCAAAAATCACCTGCCGCTCAAGGCTGAATGGTCTGTTTCTATGCCAAATAACTATATTCCCATGTATGAAGTGGATGATCCAATGGTTGTAGCATCCAAAATCGCCGCCGCCAAAGCAAAACTTCTTAAAATCGCAGAAAAGATAAACTCACGTGCCGAGGCGGCCGACGTTAATACTGGAAGCATGGCCGCACTGAAAACCGCGATAGTGAATCCGCTATTTACTATATTTGCAACGAGTACCAAGCCATTTACTGTGGATAAATCCTGTACAGGATGTGGCCTTTGCAAAAGCGGCTGCCCACAAAATGTGATTAAGCTTGTAAACGGCAAGCCTGTGTGGGTTCAAAAACACTGTATTGTGTGCATGGCCTGCATCAACCGCTGCCCTGTAAAGGCAATCCAGTACGGCGAAGGGACGCGGAACCGTGGACGGTATTATTTCAAAGAAGATTAGCGATCAATAAACAATGTGGATGCGGGGATGAATGTAAACAGATGTGCCTGAAAATCAGGATAAGCTGAAGTGACAGCCATGATGCAATTGTAATGAAATCAAATTATATAATGTCGGCTTTTGTAATAATACATGGAGGTATAAAATATGAATGAAACCCTGGAATCACTGTACAATAGAAAATCTGTTCGCGCATATGAGGAGCGAAGCATACCAGACGAATGTAAAGAGGCGATATTAATTGCGGCGATGTCGGCTCCGACAGCAGGCAATCAGCAGCTATACACAATAATCGATATAACTGACCAAGATTTGAAAGATAAGCTGGCAATAAGTTGCGACAACCAGCCCTTTATAGCAAAGGCGCCCATGATCCTTATTTTTTGCGCAGACGTGCAAAAATGGATTGATGTTTTTAAAGCAGGCGGTGCAAACCCAAGAAAGCCAGGCGTAGGAGACCTGATGCTTGCCGTGCAAGACACAACGATTGCTGCGCAAAACGCTGTTGTAGCGGCGCAAAGCCTAGGAATAGGTTCATGCTATATAGGCGATATAATGGAACAATGCAAGCGGCACAGAGAACTCTTGCACTTGCCGGAATATGTGTTTCCAGCATGTATGTTGGTGTTTGGATATCCTACTAAACAGCAGTTGGAACGTAAAAAACCCCAAAGATGCAGGTTGGCGGATATCGTTTGCAAAAATTATTATACAGAAAAAAATGAAGATCAGCTCAGGCGCATGTTTGATAAGGAAACCGTTAACCGTTCTTTTGAACAATGGTGTCAGGCCTTTTGCCAACGAAAATACAATTCTGATTTTTCAAAAGAAATGTCGCGTTCCGTATCAGAATATCTAAAAGCATTTTCAGAATAGGGAGCGCTTCTGAAAATTGCTATTGCGCATAGCAGATATACCTTTTCGCTATTGCTTTGTCTGCTTCGTGCCTCACTCTAGAAACAGCCCATAATGCTGTAAAGCTAGGGTCGTGAGCAATAGGTATAGGCAAGTCCTCTCAGGCGGCTGCGAATAGCAGCCGCCTGACTTTCAAATTGAAAAATATGCTTAAGCAATACGAAGCCTTTTGCAAGCGCGCGAGCCGCGTGTGTTTACGCCTGAAATTTATCAATGATAAATGATGACAACATAACTGTGATCAAAGAAAAAAAGATATTTTTCAGTGGTATATACGAAATTGATAACATCAAAACCACAAAGTCGGTAAAAAAATACGCTTTTGAAATTCTCCATTTTGTAGTTTTGCATATTATGAGTGCCAGCGCGTCATCGCCACCGGAAGCTCCGCCCTCTCTCACAACAAGCCCAACACCAACGCCAACGAAGATACCGCCTAAAATAGCCGCAACAAACGGGAAATCACTAAAATCAGGCAAAGCATAAGCGAACTGGTCGTATATGTTATAGAATATCGAAAAGCATATGCTCGCAAACAAGGCGTTTTCCAAAAAATTTTTCCCAAGCATTTTATAGCCGATAAAATAACATATCGCGTCAATGCAAATTCCAGAAACGCCTGGTGAAATGCCAAACCAGTTGTTAATTAATAGCGTTAATCCTAAAATCCCACCCTCAGTAATTTTGCTTTGATTATGTATATTAAAAAGACCAAAGCCCAAAATGCCAACCCCGATCATCATAATTACATAATGCACTGCCGAGTTATAAATTCTTTTACTTTTTGATGATAACATAAGCCTCTCCTTACTTGATAAAACATAGTATAAAGGATATAGTAACTATAATGTAAAGCGTTTGGAGGAAAATATGGATATTCGATTTTCTGTGGGCGAAATGGCCAGATTAAACGGGATTTCAAAGCAAATGCTGATCTATTACGATAGAGAAAATATTTTTAAACCCAAAATAGTTAACAATGAAAATGGTTACCGCTATTACACTGCCGATCAATTGGAGGAATTGGATTCTATCCTAATCCTAAGAGAGATGGGCTTTCCGTTGAAAGAAATCAAGCTTTATATGAAAAACAGGTTTGGCAACAACACTCTTGAGGCGCTTAAATTGCAAAAGAAAGAAATCAAGAAAAAAATTGAGCATTTTCAAATTATTGAAAAAAGATTGCGCCACAAAATAGAAAGTGTCGAAAGCTTTTTATTCAATTCAAAGCATGAAAATATAATTATTGAGTGTGAGCAAGAATACTTAGCTGTTCAAAAAACGGCCAAACCTTTTGGACTACTTCAAGTTGACATCGCTTTGAAAAAACTGTTTAAATACGTTACTGAAAATGAGTATTTGCATTTTTATCAGATTGGCGATATGGTTTCAGCAGAAAATTTGAGAAAGGGCAACTATATCTGTTTTGATTATGCTTTTTCGCCGCTTGTAAAACCTTGCCAAGAAGCTATGCTCCACATAAAACCTAAAGGGTCATATGCACATATCTACCATACAGGCTCATATCAAACTATGGCAAAAACATATGATATCCTTATAAATCAAATAAACGATGCGGGCTATAAAATATCGGGATATTCGTATGAATACTGCATTTTTGATTGTCTAACAACAAATACACAGGATGAATATGTCACGGAAATCCAAATTCAAGTCCAAAAGTGCTAGCTAATAATAAAAAAGCTATCTGTTAACATTTATATGAAATTTTGTCAATATCCATAATGGATAGGCAAGGTTTCTTTTGCTTGCGCATAAAAATGTACACGGGGGTAAGCTATTTTGGCTATATCAGAGATATATACACTCGAAGTTATACAAGCTGCGGATAAATCATTGATATCGCTGCTTGAAGAATTGTTGCTTGAAAATATGGAAATCGAGTTGCCGCATATTTGCAGGGATTGCGCTGCACCACCATGACGGAATTGTAATCCTCGCAGGCTGATTTGGGTAGGGAGGAGGATGGATGAAAGCAAAATCTACCTACAAAGCAGCGCTGTATATGCGCCTTTCAAAAGATGATGACGGGGGAATAGAGAGCGCCAGTATCAGCACTCAACGAAAAATGTTGATGAGCTATGCTGCGGAAAATGGGTATGCGATTTATGATGAATATGTGGATGATGGCTGGAGTGGCACAAACTTTGACAGACCGGGTTTTAAACGGATGATATCGGATGTTGAGGCAAAGAAGGTTGACCTCATAATTACAAAGGATCTTTCACGCTTGGGGCGTGACTACATCATGGCAGGGCAATATACCGAGATATACTTTCCAAGCAAGGGTGTGCGCTGCATTGCCATCAACGATGGGTATGATTCAGATAGCACATATACGGATATCGCGCCGTTCAGAAACGTGATAAATGAGATGTATGCGCGGGATACTTCCAAAAAAATTCGTTCGGCTTTTGTGACAAGGATGAGGGATGGCGCATACATAGGCGCATTCGCGCCATACGGATACCGGAAAGATCCGGCGGATAAACACCGGTTGCTTGTGGATGAACAATCAAGTGTAATTGTAAAAAAGATATTTGCTATGGCCGCCTGCGGCAGCTTGCCAATTCAGATTGCGCGGCGCATGAATGCACAGGGCATCCCGTCACCCGCCGTGTACCGCTGCATGACAAATGAGAAATTGGATATAAACACATATTCAAAAAGGCTGGAATGGACGAGTGCAACTATCACGAAGATGCTGAGCAATGTAGTTTATCTGGGGCATATAGCGCAGGGCAAGACCACAAAGGTGTCCTTCAAAAGCCATTTGACTGTTAAGAATCCAAGAGATGAATGGATCGTCGTGAAAAATACCCATGAAGCACTGGTGGATGAAGAGGTTTTCGATCTAGTGCGACGGCGCGCAATGGCGCGTACGTGTGTGAAAAAAGGTGAGTTTAACAATCTTTTTTCTGGCATTGCAAAATGTGCGGATTGCGGACACAATATGTCGGCTACAGGCTCACGCAAAAAAGGCTCCACAGTAAATCTCGTATGCGGTTCTTACAAGCTCTATGGCAGTGGAGAATGCTCAAATCATTTTATAGATTATAATGTGCTGTATAGGATCGTCATGGCTTCCTTGAGAGAACAGCTCACAATCATCCGCGAGGAGCAAGATATAATTCATGACGTTGCGAAAAAAAAACAACTGATGTGGGTTGATAAGCAGGATAAATCAAAAGCGCTTAACGCAGCAAAAAAACGGATGCGGGAGTTGGACAGTATCATCAAAAAACTATATGAGGACAATGCAAACGGAAGTCTCGGCGATGCGCGAATGAATAAGCTTTTGCTAAAGTACGAGCATGAGGCGCAGATGCTTGAACAGAACATTGCCGGTATGAATAAAGTTAATGATGGACCGGAGGTGGTTGAGAAAGCGGTAAATGAGAGGCTGCGTCTGGCTTTGCGGCAGATAATAGATGTAAACGAGCTAACAACAAATATGCTTTTTAAATTAATTGATCATATCGAGATCGCTCAAGGCCACTATGAAAGTGGCGAACATGGGCGAACGAAGCGGCAGACGGTGAGGATATTCTACCGCTTTAAAACGGTAGTAGCTTCCACAGAATATGTGATGTAAATGGCATTCGGAAATCAACCATCCATGTGCATGGGCTTTGGCTGCAATGCCGCGGGGATAGTAGGTTGTCGTATAATAGATTCGCCGCGCGAACGGCTCGTAGCCATGATAACCAACAATTTTGTGCCGTGCAATGGGCGCTTCCCAACGCTTATCGCCCTTATAAGCATGTTTTTTGTAGGCGCAGTCGGCGCGGTTGGGACGGCGCTTTCTGCGCTGCTACTGGCTGGAGTGATCGTTTTGGGCATAGTGATGACATTTGCAGTGTCAAAGCTGCTTACGCTCACAGTGCTAAAGGGTGTGCCGTCTTCATTTACGCTTGAACTTCCGCCGTATAGACGTCCGCAGATTGGCCGGGTGTTGGTGCGCTCGGCGCTGGATAGAACGCTGTTCGTGCTGGGTAGGGCGGCAGTGGTAGCTGCACCGGCCGGCGTGATAATATGGATAATGGGCAACATCACAGTGGGGGATATAACACTATTGTCGCATGGTGCGGCGTTATTGGATCCATTTGCAAGGTGGATGGGGCTGGATGGCATCATACTTATGGCGTTTATATTGGGATTGCCTGCAAATGAGATCGTTATACCTATAATCATTATGGCGTATATGTCACAGGGGAATATACTTGCCATAGATGATTTGTCTGCGCTTAAGCAACTGCTGGTTGACAATGGATGGACGTGGGTTACCGCAGCATGCACTATGCTGTTTTCACTTATGCATTGGCCATGTTCAACAACGCTGATGACGATACATAAAGAATCTCAAAGTCTAAAATGGACCGCGCTGTCGTTTATTGTACCTACTGTGGCAGGTATTGCCATATGCTCATTGTTCTATAACTTAACATGCATAATAGGGTGAATGCGGTGTAAATATAGCTGTTGGACGGCAAAATACGCTCTATTTGTGTATTTAAGGTGTACAGCGTATGAAAAACTCTGTATAATAAATATGTAATCATTTATCATATACAGAATTAGGAGCTTATACCATATGAAAATCAACACCCCGAAGATCGGGCGCTTCAGCAAAACTGAAAAAGCCTGGATAATGTATGATTGGGCTAACTCGGCATATTCAATATTCATAGCAGTGGTATTGCCATTGTTTGCCGCAAGCCTTGCGAAAGGTGCTGGAGTGGATGTGGCAACACATACGTCTAATTGGGGCATAGCAAGCTCTATCGCGTGTGCGATAGTGGCGGTATGCGCACCAATACTGGGGGCGATGGCGGATTATAAGGGGCTGCGGATGCGCTTTTTCATATCATTCTTTGTGATAGGCGTGTTGAGCACAGGCATAATACCGGCAATAAACAGCTATATGGCCATATTGATTATATATGGTGTGACTAACTTTGGATTTGCTGGTGCAAATGTGTTTTATGATGCGTTTCTTGTTGATGTGACCAGTATAGAGCGTATGGACAAGGTGAGCACATGGGCGTTTGGCATGGGCTATATAGGCGGAAGTACGATACCATTCCTGGTGACGATAGCGCTTTCAACGTTCGGCCATCTCATAGGAATTTCAGGTACACAGACAATGCAGATATCCGCAATTATAACGGCGCTCTGGTGGGCGGTGTTCACAATGCCGTTTATACGCAATGTAAAGCAGATCACTGCTATAGAGCGCGAAAAGGGCATAATTATCAAGAGCTTCAAACGGCTGGGCAGCACATTGAAAAACATCAAAAACCACAAAGCGCTGTTCATATTTTTGATAGGTTATTTTTTCTATATCGATGGAGTTGGCACAATAATCAAGATGGCCACAACCTATGGCTCCGCACTTGGCATAGACGATACCGCGCTGATGATAGGGCTTTTAATAACGCAGGTTGTTGCGTTCCCGTGCGCAATACTCTATGGCAATCTTGCCGCAAAATTCTCTGCTAAGCGCATGATACTGGTGGGCATTGCCACGTATTTCGGCGTATGCCTTGTGGGCTACTTCATGAGTACAGCGTGGCATTTTTACCTGCTGGCATGCCTTGTTGGCACGGCGCAGGGCGGTATACAGGCACTATCTCGTTCATATTTTGGCAAGCTTATACCGGATAAAAACCGCGCAGGTGAGTTCTTTGGGTTCTACAATATATTCAGCAAGTTTGAGTCTGTAGTAGGTACTGCGCTTATGGCGGTGGTGATACGCCTAACAGGCAACGTAAACGCGGGGGTGCTGTCTGTATTGGCAATGTTCATAATAGGCGGATTGATAACGCTTAGCGTACCGGATGATAAAAAAATACCTGAGACTTCAAAATAGAGATTATTCCGTCATTTGCCAGCAAACGCATAATGTTACTGAGCGGATGGAGTACAGCCGCCGGAGGCAAGGCATATGCAGCGCAGCAGTGGTATACTTTTACACATAACATCATTGCCATCCCCATATGGCATAGGTACGCTTGGAAAGGCGGCCTATGCCTTTGCTGATTTTTTGAAAAAATCGGGACAGGGGTATTGGCAGACGCTGCCTCCGGGCCATACGGGCTTTGGCGATTCGCCGTATCAATCTTTTTCTGCGTTTGCTGGCAACCCATATTTTATAGACCTGGATATGCTGATTGAGGATGGACTGCTTACGGATACTCAGGTTAAGGCGGTATGCGGAAATTGCGATGCACGGCGCGTGGATTACGGCGCGGTATATAAAAACCGAATGCCTTTACTTAGAGAGGCGTTTAAGCGCGGATGGAGCAGATACTCTAAAGAGGTTGACGAGTTTGCCAAACGCAACGGAAGCTGGCTTAACGACTATGCATTGTTTATGGCGTTAAAGGCGCACTTTGGCATGTGTGCGTGGACGCAATGGGCGGATGAAGCCGCCAGAGCGCATGATACCGGCGCACTTGCGCATTACAGTGAGCTTCTTGCGGATGAGATACATTTTTATAGTTTTGTGCAATTCCTGTTTTTCAAACAGTGGGATGAGCTAAAGACATACGCAAACGGACTTGGCATAAAGCTTATAGGAGATATGCCTATATATGTGGCGATGGATTCGGTGGACACATGGGCGCAATCGGAAAACTTCATGCTGGGTGCAGACAGGATGCCAGCGTATGTTGCCGGGGTACCGCCGGATTTTTTTTCAGCGACTGGTCAGCTTTGGGGCAATCCGCTGTATGATTGGAACAATATGCGTGCAAATGGATACAGCTGGTGGTTAAGCCGCATAGAGAACGCAGCGCGGCTATTCGATGTGATACGAATAGATCATTTCAGGGGAATTGAAAGCTATTGGCGTGTTCCTGCGGGGGAGAGCACCGCTATAAACGGTGAATGGATAAAGGGCCCGGGCAGGGACTTTATAGATGCGATTAAGCGTGATTTCCCCAGGCAAAGCATTATTGCGGAGGATCTTGGCTGCCTTACGGAAGATGTTCGCAGACTGCTTGCCGCTTCAGGCTATCCGGGCATGAAGGTGCTGCAATTTGCGTTTGATCCAGGCGGACAGAGCGATTATCTGCCGCACACTTATCAGAGCGGATGTGTGTGCTATACAGGAACGCACGATAATAACACCGCGATGGGTTGGTTTGATCAGGTGGATAAAAATGAAAGCCACTACGCGGTACGCTACCTTGGACTCAACTGCGAAGAGGGGTATAACTGGGGCCTGATAAGGGGTGGCATGAGTTCGGCGGCGGAGCTGTTTATAGCGCAGATGCAGGACTATCTTGGACTGGACGCGCATTGCCGCATGAATACGCCCGCCACGATGGGCGATAATTGGTCATGGCGGCTTATGCCTGAAGAGTGCACGGAAAAACTCGCGCAACGTATATACGAATATACTCATATGTACGGCCGATGCCTATTAGCATAACGAAGGATTGATTTACATGATTTGGTTGCTTAAACAAGCAATGAAAATGTACGCTGCGTGATCTATTATTTCATGCAATGTGCCATTTGCGCATCAGCGTTGTGTAATGAGTGGTATATATGTTAAACTAAGGCAAATAAAAACAGCATCGGAGGGCATAACATGCCGAGCCTTAGTTCAATAATTTTGAAACTGCATCTGCGCTTCCTAAAGCCATTTATACGGTTTGCAGATGTGGAAACCTCACGCAAGGCGCAGGACAAGCTGGGAAAACTTGGAGCAAAAGCGCATCAATCGGATGTTGCATTCTACGATGTGCAGTTCGATAATTTTTCAGCCTGCTTTGCTACACCTAAAGGGTGTGTTAAGCCCAAGGAGCATGTGGTGCTGTATCTGCACGGCGGCGCGTATACTGCGGGTAGTTTGGACTATGCGCGCGGCTTTGGCAGCGTTGTTGCCTCAAGCACAACGCTTAATGTGTTTTGTGTTGCATATCGCCTTGCGCCGGAGCATATGTTCCCTGCTGCGTTGGACGATGTGCTATGCGCCTACGACTATCTGCTTGCCTCAGGCTTTAAGCCTGAGCATATTGCCTTTGCGGGTGAAAGTGCGGGCGGCGGACTTGTATACTGCCTTGCACTCAAGCTTAAACAGCTCAAGCGTCCGTTGCCTGCCGCACTGGTTGGCATATCCCCATGGACAGATCTTACGCTATCGGGCGCCTCATACTTAAACAATGTGCTGCGCGACCCAACGTTAAGCCGTAGCGCCATAATTGACGATGCGATAATGTATGCTGAAGGAAGACGGAGAAATCCATTTGTATCCCCAATATTCGGCGAACTCGACGGATTGCCGCCATCGCTGATATTTGTTGGTGGTAGCGAGATATTGCTTGACGATGCAAAAACACTTGCAAACAAGCTTGAGGAATACGGTAACCGCTGCGAGCTTATAATAAGCCCGGGGATGTGGCATGTGTATCCATTGTTCGGAACGCCGGAGGCAAGAGCGGCAATCAAGCGTATGACAGAATTTTTACAGGAGGCTATCCTTGGCGACGACAGGGAAGATATAAAACGATGAAACATCCAAATCGATGGATGCGGCTGGATAATGCAGCACTGATCTATCCGGCCACAATGAACCGCAATTGGACGGCGCTTTTCCGTATTTCGGCTGAATTGACCGAAACGATAGACCCGTCCATACTGGAGCAGGCGCAGCGGAGTACGCTTGCGCGTTTTCCAAGCATGTGTGCAAAGCTTAGACGCGGGGCGTTTTGGTTCTATTTAGAGCAGAGCGATGATGTACCCAAGTTGCAAAAGGACGTGGGAAACCCATGCGTGCGTATGCGCTTTGAGGATAACGATGGCTTCGCGCTACGTGTAAGGTACTACCAAAACCGTATCGCAGTGGAATACTTTCATGTGCTGACAGATGGAACAGGCGGTCTTGTGTTTTTGCAAACGCTGGTAGCGGAGTATTTGCGGTTTAAGTATGGGGCAGATATATCACGTGGTAACGGCGTGCTGGACTGCACAGAACCACCTAAAAACGAAGAAAAGGCTGATAGCTTCCTCGTTAATTCCGGCAGCATTAGCCAAAGCAGACATGAGCAAGGAGCTTACCGAATACGCGGCACAGTTGAAACGGATGGATTTGTTAATATAATTACGGGCATGATAGATGTTGATACGGTGTTGCGGCACGCCAAGGACAAGGGCGTTAGCCTAACAGAATACCTTACGGCGGTGCTTATACTATCAATAGACGCGCTGCAACGCCGCACAGAGCTGCGCGTAAGCCGATACAAGCCGGTTAAAATATGTGTACCGATAAATCTTAGACGGTTCTTTCCAACGGAAACGCTGCGCAATTTTTCCAGCTATGTAAACCCGGGGATAGATCCAAGACTTGGTATGTATACGCTGGATGAGGTGCTGTCTATAGTGCATCATTTTATGGCGATGGAGATCACGCCAAAGCTGCTTTCAGCAAAGATAACCACAAATGTAAAGACGGAGCGCAACCGTGTACTGCGTGTTATGCCGCTGTTTATAAAAAACACAGCAATGAAGCTCGCATACAGCCGCTTTGGAGATAGAATATCATCGACCTGTTTTTCAAATCTGGGCGTTGTAAAGCTGCCAGAGGAGATGAGCAGGTATGTCACCCGCATTGATTTTATACTTGGCCCATTGGCGGTGAATAGGGTATGTATGGGTGCGATAACGTATAACGGTACATTGGGGATAAACTTTACACGCACAATCGAGGAGCCGGAAGTGGAACGCGAGTTCTTTACGCGCCTAATCAAGCTGGGCATACCGGTTAAAATAGAAAGCAATCAGAGGTAGCGTTTATGTCATATTGTGTTAACTGTGGCGTGGAGCTTGCAGATAGCGAAAAAAACTGTCCGCTTTGTGGGGTCGAGGTGCTCAATCCGGTGCGACCATGGATTGAGCCGGCGCACAGGCCGTATCCGGGCCATGTTGAAGGGCTGGATAAGCGAATAGACAGCAGGTATGTGGCTGCCTTTATATCACTTTTGATGCTTATACCGCTTATGGTAACCATGTTTTGCAATGTGATAGCTGATGGAAGACTGTCGTGGTCAGCGTACGTGGCAGGCGCGGAAGCGCTGCTATTTGTGTGGATACTGTTGCCACAGCTGTGGCGCAGGAGCAATGTGCTCGTGTGCATACTGATGGACGCAACGGCCGCCGCACTGTATTTATGGATGATAGAATGGCTGACTGAAGGGGAATGGTTCCTTTTACTGGGTTTGCCGCTGGTGCTTGTGGCTGGCACATTCGCGCTTATGATCGCGCTTGTATTGTCAATAAAAAA
Organism: Clostridia bacterium; assembly: GCA_036652795.1. GTDB lineage: Bacteria > Bacillota > Clostridia > Christensenellales > CAG-138 > JAVVVD01. Next base: position 23,462 of record JAVVVD010000001.1, read on the forward strand.
ACGTTTAAGCGTGCTCAAAAAAACATCTGTGGTGCTGTTTGCAACAGGGCTGCTGGTGGTACTGACTGAGCTTGTGATAAAAACATATCTTTGGGGAAGCGCCGTGCCGTCCTGGTCTGTATACACGCTTGTACCATGCATAATACTTGGGATATGTGCGCTGCTGATGGACAGCCGAGCAAACCTAAAGGAAGAAATACGGCGCAGGTTTTTCATATAGCGCCAGCGCATAAGTGTGCAACGCACGCCGTATTTATATCAGAACTCAAATAACTTGGTACTTAGGTATTTTTCGCCCCTATCTGGGAAAATGCAGACGATTGCGCCGCGATCGATGGTCTTTGCCACCTCGGCCGCGGCAAGCATGGCCGCCCCAGACGACATACCTACGAATATGCCCTCTTGAGTCACAATATCGCGCGCCATGGCGAACGCCGCTTCGGATTCAACGGATACGGTTATGTCTATCATGGATGGATCATACAGCGCGGGTACGATGGCTTCCTCCATATTTTTCAAACCCTGTATGTAATGCTTTTTAACCGGGTGCGCAATAACAACCTTGATATCTGAATCCAACTCCTTTAACCTTGAGCCAATCCCCATTATAGTGCCGGAAGTACCAACGGCTGATACGAAATGCGTTATCCGTTCGGGCGCGTCCGCAATTATCTCTTCGGCTGTGATGGAATAGTGAGCGAGACGGTTATAACGATTAGAAAATTGATCCGGTGTAAAATACAAATCAGGATATTGCTGCACAAGTTCGCGCGCCTTGCGTATAGCGCCATCGGTACCGTCTTTGGCGGAGGTGGTTATTATTTGGGCACCGAATGCGCGTATCATCTTTTGCCTTTCTATGGATACGGCGGAACTCATCACGATTACTACCTTGATGCCAAGCACTGCGCCTATCATGGCAAGGCCTATACCTGTGTTGCCGCTTGTGGCCTCAATTATTGTCATATCTTTTGTAAGCGCACCCTCAGCAAGCGCCTGCTCTATCATCTTGAGAGCAATGCGGTCCTTTATGCTGCCTGTGGGGTTGGTTCCTTCTACCTTGGCGTATATGTTAACGCTGGTATTGGGACACAGCTTGTTTATCCTAATAAGTGGCGTGTGTCCGATGCTATCGAGTATATCCTTATAATATGCCATGAGTATACCTCTTTCCCCAAAAAACAATTGCTAAAGTATAGCACAATATATGCGCACTGCCAACATCTGCGCCACAATATATGTGCATATAAATATAAATAAATATTTGGAATTGATGGAAATTGCATATAAATAAAAAGCTGCCTGGTTAGGACAGCTTTTATTTGCGACTGTTTTTTTAGCAATACATGCTGTTTGCCGCCATGTAGTCGTAGATCAGCTTGCCGTGCAGCTGTTCTTCCTTTTGGATGTGGTTTAGCGCATCGCGCGCGGCCATATCCTTGAACTCAAATATGCACGTGTCGTATACGCTGGATACATGCTTTTCAGTGCCTAATACGTCAGAGCAAAGATAAGTGTCGGTCTGCTTTGCCGCGTTGTCGCACAGTGTGCCGTAAGAGCTTTGTCCTGCCGCCTGCGGTTTCTGGCCGCCGCTGGTGGAGGGAACTGTTCCGCCCATCATCTGGGTTACTGTGTTAAGATGCTCTTGCTCCTCGCTGCCGATCTGCGCAAAGAGGGTTTTAAGTGCCGGGTCGCAGGCGGTTGCGGCATATTTAGAGTATTTTTCCACGCACAGTTGCTCCTGACCTTTGAGATCCTGCAAAAGCATAGTTTCCTTTTGCGTAAGTTCCATAATACATCACCTCATGGATAGTATGCCGGGGCGGCGCATATCATATTCGCATAAATAGTGCGCATGCGGTAGTGTGCTGCGCCGCTTGTAAAAGCAAGGCAGACATGATAAAATCATATTACTACGGATGCTGAAAATGAGCATCCTTTTCCTTATATGGAGGTATCTATATGAGAATGGTTGATCTGATACTCAAAAAGCGTGAGAACGGTGAATTGACCCGCGATGAGATACGCTTTATTATAAATGGCTTTGTCTGCGGCGAAATACCGGATTATCAGATATCGGCCTGGATGATGGCTGTGTGCTTTAACGGCATGACCAAGGCTGAAACAGGCGAGCTCACTATGGCGATGACAGAATCAGGGGACGTTGTGGATCTATCTGAACTGCCGGGTGTAAAGGTGGATAAGCACTCGACCGGCGGTGTAGGTGATACAACAACGCTGGTAGTAGCTCCGCTGTGCGCAGCTTGCGGCGCAACAGTCGCCAAGATGAGCGGGCGAGGACTAGGGCATACGGGCGGCACACTGGATAAGCTTGAAGCCGTACCGGGCGTATCTGTAGCGCAGCCGATAGATGAATTCAAACGCATAGTGAAAAAAATAGGCGTATGCGTGATAGGACAGACCGGCAACCTCGTGCCTGCAGATAAGCTGATGTATGCTCTGCGCGACGTAACCGGCACGGTGCAGAGTATACCGCTGATTGCTTCAAGTATAATGAGCAAAAAGATAGCTGCCGGTACGGATGCGATAGTGCTGGATGTTAAAATGGGCACAGGCGCGTTTATGCAAACACTTGAACAGGCGCGTGAGCTTGCGCATACGATGGTCCAGATAGGCGGGCATTTGAACCGTAGAACAGTGGCCATAATAACAGATATGAATCAACCGCTGGGCATGGCGGTGGGCAATGGGTTGGAGGTTCGCGAGGCGATAGACATGCTTTCGGGCCGCGTAAAGCAGGATGATCCACTGTATCAGGTGTGTATGCTGCTTGCTACCAATATGCTGTTGCTCTCAAACCTTGCGGAAACTGAGGCGGACGCAATGGTAAAGCTTACTACAGCGCTGCAAAGCGGACAGGGATTGATTAAACTAAAACAGATGCTTGAGGAGCTTGGCGGAGATGCAAAGTGCATTGAACAGCCGGAGCTGCTGTGTAACGCAAGATTAAAGCTGCCTGTGCGGATGGATGCCGCCGGATATATAGGCGATATGAATGCTGAGCGCATAGGGGTTGCCGCGCAGCTTTTGGGTGCGGGTCGTGCCCAAAAAACTGATACAATAGATCCGGCAGTAGGACTTGTGATGAATAAACGGCGTGGCGAATACATTGCAAAGGACGAGACGCTTGCCACACTTTATGTAAATGATGAGACAAAAATAAATGAGGCGCGCAGTATGCTTATTTCTGCAGTGCATATGTGCGATCAACCACCAAAGCATATGCCTATGGTGTATGACGTAATAAGAGAATAAATTCATTATCAATTCACGCCGATGCGGCGCGCAGTGATGTATGATAGATCCGGGAGGACGATTTTGACAAAGCTGATTGCGATAGATGGCAATAGCCTTATGCACAGGGCTTATTGGGCGTTGCCATCCATGACAACTAAATCAGGTGTACCAACAGGGGCGGTATATGGTTTTATAAGCATGTTGATAAAACTACTTGCATATGAGCCTGCATATATGGTGGTGGCGTTTGACATGCACGCGCCTACGTTTAGACATGTGCAGTATGCGGAATATAAGGCGGGGCGCAAGCCAACACCGGATGAGCTACGCGCTCAGTTTCCAATAATAAAAGATCTGCTGCGGGCGATGGGCATAATGGTATGTGAATGCGAGGGTTTCGAAGCGGACGACATAATAGGCACATTTGCAAGTATGGCCAACAAAGGCGGCGTGGATGCGCTGGTGGTAACGGGCGATAGGGATGCGCTTCAGCTGATAAACGATAGAACGCATGTGCTGCTTACAAAAAAAGGTATAACTGAAACTGTGGAATACGATGAGGCGGCGCTATATGAGCAGTATGGGTTGCTGCCGGATCAAATGGTGGATCTAAAGGGGCTTATGGGTGATACGTCGGATAATCTGCCGGGCATACCGGGCGTTGGCGAGAAAACCGCGCTAAAGTTGCTTGGGAAATATGGCAGTATGCAGGGCGTATTAGACAATGCGGACAGGGAGAGCGGTGCGCTTAAAACAAGACTGATGGAAAATGGCGATTCTGCGCGCATGAGCTATACGTTGGGAAGAATTGATACGGGCGTCAATGTAGCTATACGGCTTGAGGATTGCGTGTTTAATAAGTTGCAGATGGGCAAATGCATACCGATGATGCGTGAGCTAGAGCTGCGAAGCCTTATATCGCGCTTGCCGGAAGCGGAGATAAAAATTGTTGAACCGGCGGATTACGCGGCGGCCAAAACAGAGCGTATAGAGGATGAAGCATCACTTGCCGCGCTATGCGATAAACTTAAGGGCAGTTCAAGGCTTGCACTGGATTTTGGCGAAACACTCCTGCTGGCAACCGATGAACGCGTACAATACGAGGTGGTGCTGGGTGCGACATTACTGGATAGCGGGCTGGATGAAGAGCGAGTAGTGCTTGCGCTGCACGATGTGTTTGGCAACGCGGAAATAGCAAAACTGGTATTCGATGCAAAGCGGACTATGCATCTGCTGGATAAATATGATACACAGCTATGCGGTGTTACCTACGATGCAATGATAGTGGATTATCTGCTACATGCTACGCACCCAGCGGATTCGCTAAAAACACTGTGCGCAGAGCATATGGGAACGGCTGGCGGAGCTGCTCAGTTGATAACGCTGTGTCGCACAGAGCTTGCTGAACTTGCTGAAAAGGGCATAATGGATTTATACCGCAACGTTGAGTTGCCGCTTGTTGGCGTACTGTTCGACATGGAGCGCACTGGCTTTGCGGTGGATATGGACATACTTAAGGGCCTAGGCGCGGATTTTGAGTGCAGGCTTGCTGCAATAGAAAAAACCATATATGAAACGGTGGGCGAACAGTTTAACATACTTTCGCCAAAGCAGTTAGGCGTCGTGCTGTTTGAAAAATTGCACCTCCCGCCACAGAGAAAGACTAAGTCCGGGTATTCGACGGATGCAGAAACGTTGGAAGCGCTGAGCGAGTTTCATCCGGTAGTGCCACAGGTGTTGGAATATAGATTCCTCTCAAAACTCAAGAGCACATTTATAGATGGCCTGTACAACATAGCGCGGGATAATAGGGTGCACACCAGTTTCAACCAAAATGTTACCTCCACCGGCAGGATATCCAGCACCGAACCGAATCTGCAAAACATACCTGTGCGCACGGAACAGGGGCGCGAGATAAGGCGTGCGTTCGTTGCAAGCCGCGGGAATATACTAGTTGGCGCAGATTATTCGCAGATAGAACTGCGGCTGCTTGCGCATATGAGCAAAGATACGCGTATGATAGATGCATTCATCAGCGGGGACGATATACATGCTCGCACGGCTGGCGAGGTATTTTCAACGCCACTTGCCGATGTTACCAAGGCGCAGCGCAGTGCTGCGAAGGCGGTAAACTTTGGTATAGTATACGGTATAAGCGATTATGGCCTTGCGAGAAACCTTGGTATAACGCGCAAGGAGGCGGGCGAATACATAAAGCTGTATCTGGATCGCTACACGGGCGTTAAGGCGTATATGCACAGCAGTGTTGAGGATGGGCGGCGCAATGGTTATGCTAAAACGCTGCTGGGTAGGCGGCGTGAGCTTCCGGAGATTAACTCGTCAAACTTCAACACACGTTCATTCGGCGAACGCGTTGCAATGAATATGCCAATACAGGGTACTGCTGCGGATATAATAAAGCTGGCAATGGTGCGCGTACATTCGCGGCTTAATGATGAAGGATTGCACGCTAAACTGGTGCTTCAAATTCATGATGAACTGATAATAGATACACCCAAAAACGAAGAGGCGGCGGTTAAACGCCTACTTGAAGAATGTATGCAGGGCGTGATGCATCTTGCCGTACCTCTGAGTGCGCAGGTGAGTGCGGGCAATAGCTGGTTCGATACCAAATAAGGACGCATAATGAAGCTGTTTGGACTGACAGGCAATATAGCCTCGGGTAAAACCGCTGTTGCAAGGCGGCTTGTTGCATTAGGGGCATACGTAATAGACGCGGATGATGTTTCGCGTGAGCTTGTGCTGCCGGGAAGTCCGATGCTCATTGATATAATCCAGCGGTTTGGACCGGAGTTTATATATGAAGATGGTACGCTTAATAGGCGCGCGTTAGCCGATAGTGTATTTGCGGATGCTGAGGCGCTTCGTGCGTTAAATGGGATAACGCATCATGCTGTGATAGCACGGATGCATGAAGTGGCCCAAGCGCATGCGAGCAGGTACCCGCAGGACGTGATATTTATGGATATGGCGCTACTTATTGAGGTGGGTGAGCATACGCGTATGGATAAGGTTTGGCTTGTTACGGCGCCCGAAAAGGTTCGTATTGCGCGCATAATGGAGCGGGATGGATGTAGCGAGCATCAGGCGCGCGTGCGGATGGATGCACAGATGCCACAGGAACAAAAGCTGTGCTTTGCGGATGTGATCATAGACAATTGCGGTAGTATGGATGAATTGTATGAAAGGGTTGACGCGCTGTATGGCGCGCTCTGTTGAAGCGATGTCAAAACGAAAAACTGCACCAACCAAAGCTATAAGGCTTCTGATATTGGGTGCTGTGCTGGCGCTGGTGCTTATAGTTATGACGTATTTTGCGGGCAGGGTGCTGGAAAAACGATCCTATGCGCTTCATTATGCGCCGGAAATAATCACCTATGCCGATGAATACGGGCTGGATAGATACCTTGTTGCAGCGGTAATACACTGCGAAAGCGGCAACAGACGGGATGTTATTTCCAGCAAGGGTGCGGTAGGACTCATGCAGATAATGCCGGATACAGGGGTATGGGTGGCACAAAAACTTGAGCTTAGCGACTATGACACACAGAAACTTACGGATCCTGCGGTTAACATACGGATTGGCTGCTGGTATTTAGCCTACCTTATAGATAAATATGATGCGAATATGGTGCATGTGATAGCGGCTTATAACGCAGGTCCGGGCAACATTGACAAATGGCTTGCGGATGAAGAGCATAGCACCGACGGGGTGCTGGATGCTATCCCGTTTAAACAGACGGAGGACTATGTAAATAAGATCCAGAGGGCATATGAAAAATACAAACAGCTATATGAAAAAGAATTGGGTTAGAGCGGTTGCACTCGCTATGGCGGTGCTTATGTTGCCGGTGTTTGTCTCCTGCAAGCAGAGTAAGGTGCAGGATGAAGCGCCGCTTGTGTTGCCAACCCCGGTGCCTGAGCCAAAACCGGTTTCGGGTGGCGAGCTGAGGCTGCCAATGCCGACAAATGTCAATATAAGCGATCCGTATCTTGTTAATACTGAGGAGATGCTGACGCTATATTCGCTGGTGTATGAAGGCTTGCTGCGCATAGACAACACAGGTAAACTTACGGCATCGCTGGCCGAAACATGGGCGAGTGATCCTTCGGGCAGCGTATGGACGCTGTCACTGCGCAGCGCCGCACGTTGGCAGGATAATAAGCAACGGGTTACGGCTGCGGATGTTAAATACAGCTACGATAGGATCGTGGGCATGGGCGGCATCTCGTATTACTCGCAAATGATAAACAAGATCGAAAGCGTAAGCGTGGTGGATGATAGTACGGTATCAATAGCAATGAAGGAAAAGGGCATTTCGCCAATTTATGCGCTTACATTTCCAATATTGCGTGCCGATTCATCAGCGCTGACGTTAAGTGCAGGAACAGGGCCGTACAAGGTGGAATCGGCAACGAGCGCCAGCATATCATTAAAAGCCAATGATAGCTGGTGGAAGCAGAAACCGTATATTGACAGCATCGTTTTTCTGGCAAGGGATAACAACGAAACCGCACTGGCCTCATATGAGGCGGGTCAGCTCAACATGGTGCCCACAAGCACTGTTTCTGCAGGCAAATATCGGGATGAAGGTGTTACCTATGTGCTGGATATGCTTACACAAACAGCGGAGATGCTGATAATAAACCAATCCAATGAAAAGCTTAGGGATGTGAATGTGAGAAAGGCGATTGCATATGCGCTGGATCGCAGCGAGATAATCGCCAATATATATATGAACCGCGCACAGGCGTGCGACGTGCCGATAGCGCCGGATTCATGGATATACGACGGCACGAGCAAAGTGTATGACTATGACCAGGATAAGGCGATAGCGCTGATGAAAGAGGCGGGATGGTCAGACGTGGATTCTGATGGTAAGCTGGAGCGTGATGGACGCTATTATGATGAGTTCATGCTGACACTGCTGGTAAGTTCCTCAACGGACACGACACGGATGGAGGCTGCTCAGATGATTGCGGATCAGCTTTTAAAACTTGGCATAACCGTTGAGATCAAAACTGCGAACTATACGCTTGGAAGCTCAGAGAGCGAACTGTTGACGGCGCTAGCAGAAGGAAAATTCGATATCGCATTGCTGGGATTTAACCTTGGCAGGGATGCTAACCTTGCCAGTATTATCTACCGTGATGGCGAAAGGAATTACGGAAAAATTACAAATGCTCATCTGGAGGATCTCGTAGCGGCAGTAAACACAGCCACTGATGAGCAGACATACATGAAGGCTGCCGCGCAGCTACAGCAGGCGCTGATAAATGAAATGCCGTTTATAATGCTGTATTTCAGGCAAAACAGTATTGTATATTCATCGGCGATAAAGGGCTTGAGTGATGTGCGTGAGCCGGATATATTTAGAACCGTTTCAAAGTGGTATATAAACACGGATGCGAAGGCGCAATAAGAACTAATGCTAAAGATTGCAGTATGCATCGTTAACAGCAGGAATTAACATATAAGCAGGGGGAAAAATGATAGAGATTATAATCGTAATTGCCGTATTAGTGATGGATCAGGTATCAAAGGTGATATGTGCCGGATGGTTGACGCAGCTGCCTGGCAACAGTTATCCGCTTATTGAGGGTGTATTCCATCTTACATATGTCGAAAACCGCGGCGCAGCATTCGGAATGCTACAGAATGCACGCTGGTTTTTCCTTGCGATAACGCTTTGTGTGTGCGCTTATATCGTTTTTTTGCTGATAAAGGAAAATAAAAAGATGCATAAACTTATGCGCGTGTGCCTTGCGCTCATATTGGGCGGAGCGCTTGGCAACTTCATAGACAGAGCGGTGCTTGGCTATGTGCGTGACATGCTGCACTTTGCGCTTATAGACTTTGCCGTGTTCAATGTGGCGGATAGCGCGTTGACGGTGGGAACAATACTGTTTGTTTGCGACCTGCTTTTTGGCAAGGCGCGCATATATGTTGGTGCTGCAAATAAAACCGCAAAGACAACCGATAGCGCCGCACAGGATGATAGCATACAAAAGACGGAGGACAAGGATTGAGCGCAAATGCATATACTCCGGACGAGCCAAGGTACATAGATGCGGTTGCTCAGGAGTGCGGAGAAAGGCTTGATGTGTTTTGCACGCGCATCTCGGGCGAAACACGCTCATTTGTGCAGCGCATTATAGATGAAGGCGGGATATGCGTAGATGGAAAAATCCAAAAGTCAAATTACAAGCTCAAAGCGGGCGATAAAGTTGAGATAACGATAGAACCACCAGTGCCTACGGATATCGTTGCTGAGGATATACCGCTGCAAATAGTATATGAGGACGACAGCATAGCCGTAATAAACAAGCCAAAGGGTATGGTGGTGCATCCTGCACCAGGTAATACGACAGGCACGCTCGTAAATGCGCTTATGTTTTGCCTTTCAGATCTATCCGGCATAGGCGGCGAGCTTAGACCGGGAATAGTACACAGGATAGATAAGCTGACAAGTGGCCTTATAGTTGTGGCGAAGAATGATGCCGCGCACCGCAGCCTTTCAGAGCAGATAAAGGCACATACTGCCCGCCGCAGCTATATTGCACTGGTTGAGGGTAACATCAAGCAGGATGATGGCACGGTGGACGCGCCGATAGGCAGGCACCCGGTTGACCGAAAACGTATGGCGGTAACATCAAACGGGCGCGATGCGGTTACGCATTGGCGGGTGCTATATAGATTTGGCGATATGACGCTCATAGCCGCACAGCTTGAAACAGGGCGCACACACCAAATAAGGGTGCATATGGCATACATAAAACATCCCGTTGTGGGCGATACTGTGTATGGGCGCGCAAAGCCGCAGCTTGGGCTTGATGGACAGGCTTTGCATGCGGCACGGCTGGAACTCTCACACCCCCAAACAGGCGAAAGGATAATATTCCATGCACCACTGCCCGATTGGTTTTGCGATGCATTGCGCAAGGCAGGGTATGACGGGGATGTGGCTGATATAGATAAACTATTTGGAGAGTGATGTGCATGGACCATAATCAAAATGTGGACAAACCAAAGCTTCCAAAAAAATTGGGCGGCCTGATATTGCCCGCAGTACTTGTGGGCTTTTGCATTGCTCTATATTTTGCAACGGGAACCACAGGCAGCACATCAATAAGGGATGAAGCAGGCAGGCCAATATCAACGCATACGCAGGATGTAGCCGAGCAGGCTGATGACGTGCAGACCGCAGCGGTATTGCCGTCATACGAGTTTTTCAAGCGTGCCAAAGAGCTTGGCCTTAATGATACGTGGAGCGAAAAAAGCACGGATGCAAGAGAGCGAAAGTATACGATATCGTCTGAAAATGGCATTAATGCGGAGCTTACCCTTAAGCTTAAGGATGGCAATGTGATCAGCGCAGTGTTGGCTGTAAAAAGACCTGTGGAGCGAATAGATGGCTCGCTGGTAAAGGCGGATATAGAAAATGGTGGCAGCTTCGAATTGCAAAAACAATGGATAAGGGAGACCGCCGGCGTGTTTATAGACACAATGGATGTGGGCGATTGGCTTAGCGATAGCGATAGAAGCGCTTTTTTATTGGCAATAGAATCTACAATATCAGATAAAAAAACGCGCAAGAAAACCGCAGGAAGCATCTATATTAACGCCAGCGTAAACGATAGCATGGATGAGGACGAATTGATCATAACGGCTTCGTTCAAAAAATGAGTGATATACGCAGCAGGACGTCAATAATGGACGCAAGCATTCGCAATACGCGATTCTTGTCGCTAAAGTGTATGAAAATAAGATAATGCTATTGAAAATATATACAACACATTGTATAATATTAAAAAATAGATACAATATGTATTGGTGATAAGAATATGGAAAAAATACGGACCGTTGTGCAGGTGGCAGGGCAGGATTTTAAGCTGGCAAGCAATGACAGCGTGGAATACATGCATAAGCTGGCTGCATACACGAATAAAAAAATAGACGAGGTGCAGGCATCGTACCCAAACATAAGTACAGGTAACTGTGTGATATTGGCGGCGCTCAATATGGCCGATGAACTGCACAAACTACAGACAGACTATGAGGCGCTTGATTCGCGCATCTCGGCACTGCGCGAGATGCCGCGATCCGCTGCCGCGCTGGCGGCGCCAGTGAAGCGTCCGTTTGAAAGCAAGACGCCAACCACAACCAAATAAGCAAATAAATGATGAGCGGCTTGGGACGGTACCTGAGCCGCTTTTGAATGTGGCATTGAATCGGCCAAAACAGAAAGGAAAATATATGAAATTACTATCTCCTGCGGGCAACTACGAAAGCCTTGTAGCCGCCGTACAGAATGGGGCCGATGCCGTATACTTTGGCGGCAGCGCGTTTAATGCGCGCAAACTCGCCCAGAACTTTGATGAAACAGAACTGCTGCGCGCTGTGGAATACTGCCATCTAAGGGGCGTAAAGGCGTACATTACATTTAATACGCTGGTTTTGGATAGGGAGATGGAGGATGCATTAAAATACGGTAAATACCTCTATGATATAGGCGCGGACGCGGTGATAGTTCAGGATGTGGGGTTGCTAAGCGTATTGCATAGTGAATTGCCACAGCTTGCGTTGCATGGCAGCACACAGCTTGGCATACATGATGCAGCTGGTGCGCAGGTGGCAAAGGCCATGGGGTTGTGCTGCGCAGTGCTTTCAAGGGAGACGCCGCTTTGCGCAATAGCAAAGATACATCAGCAGACGAGCATAACGCTGGAGGCATTCGCCCATGGCGCGTTATGTATGAGCTTTTCAGGCGGGTGCCTATTTTCATCAATGGTGGGTGAGCGCAGCGGAAACCGTGGAACCTGTGCTCAGCCCTGCCGCAAACGTATGGGTGTGTGCGCACTACCAGGCGAAAAGGATTATGCGCTAAGCCTTTCGGATCTGTGCATGGTGGAGCATATCGCGGATATGCGCGCCTGCGGTGTGGATGTGATAAAGCTGGAGGGGCGCATGAAGCGCGCGGAGTATGTTGCGGCGGTGACTGCGGCATATAGGCGAGCAATTGATGGCGAAATAACGGATTTTGCGGCCGAAAAAGAGCGCATGGCCGCAATATTTGACCGCAATGGCAGGACAGGTTATTTCTACGGTGACGATGCTGTAACGGGCTGCGTAGCGGATGCGGCGGCAGATACGAAAATAATTAAACTCATGCAGGAAAGCTATGCCGGCGAAAAAAAGAAGCTGACAGTAGATATGCAGCTAACACTGCGCGTTGGTGAACTGGCCAAGTTGGCTGTAAGCTGTGCGGGGAAAACGGCGGAGGTGCTTGGAGCAACTGTGCAGCTTGCACAAAAAAAGCAGGATTTGCCGAGATATTTAGAACAGCTTAAAAAGCTGGGTGGCACGGTATTTGAAGCCGGGGAATGCATAGTGGATATGCCGGATAATGCGTTTGCGCCGATGAGCGCTATTAACGAACTGCGCCGCATTGCTTGCAGCACTCTTATGGATAAAATGACAAAAAAAGACTCTGAAGCACTGGAAACGCGCTTGCCCAAGCTTGCACAACAAAGTAAATCACAGGGATTTACGCTTGGTGCAATGGTACGCGATATCGTGCAGGCACGTGCGGCGTTTGACGCCGGCGCGAATGAGGTAGCCATAGCGCCATACGATTACGCTAACGCAGAGCTTGAAGAATTGCAGGGATACCGCAAGCACGGCAAACTGATGCTGGCATTGCCTGCGGTGATAATAGATAATGATGAACAGGAGAAGGTTAAGGGACTACTAAATAGCGACTTGATAGACGGTGCGATAGCCGGAAACATAGGGCAAATAGAGTATATGAGGGGCATAAAGCACAGAATAGCCGGCACACAGCTAAACGCAACAAACTGTTATTCGCTTAGCGCGCTACAAAAGATGGGATTTGAACGCGTGCTGCTATCGCAGGAACTGACAAAGCCACAATTGCGTGATATACTCAAATTGGGCGGCGCTGGAGTGCGGGTTTATGGTCGCACTGAGCTGATGCAGCTGATGCATTGTCCGCTAAAGGAGTACAGGGGATGCAGGGACTGCAAGGGCAATGCCGGGATGCTTATGGACGAAGCGAAAAGAGAATTCCCGCTTGTCAACATACGCCAGAGTGGCGGATGCCTTGTGCGCATGCTTAACTGCGTGCCTACGGATATAACAGACGTATACCCTCAAATAGAAGCGGACTATATCCAGCTTGCGTTTTACCTTGAAACTGCACAGCAGGTTGAGGAACGTATAACGGCCGCGATTGCCGCGCACGATGGAAAAATGACAGAAGCGCTGCCGGGGGCTACGCGAGGGCATTGGGTGCGCGCGGTGGACTGAAAAAAATAAGGTGATTATATGCAACAGAGAGTATTAAAAACACTGGAATACGATAAAATAGCCGCTATGGTTGCGCAACGCACAGTTTGCTGTGTTGGTGCGCAACTGGCTCAGAAGCTGCGGCCTGAAACAAACTTTGAGCAGATAGAGCGCCAGATGCAGCTTACGGCAGAGGCGCATACGCTGCTGTACCGTACGGGAAGTTCGCCAATAGATGACTTCCCCGATATGCGTTCATGCATTAAAAAGGCACATGCGGCGCTGTATCTTTCTGCCGGGGAATTGCTTGGCATAGCAAAGTGTCTAAGGGCAGCGCGTGTAGCGCGCGAGCTGCTTGTAAAAGGCGATGAAGCCGGATTACTGCGCAATATGGCTACCAATCTAATTGCTCATCGTAGTGTTGAAGAAGAAATTGCGCGCTGCATAATAAGCGAGGATGAGATATTCGACGGTGCGTCGCCCGAGCTTTCCCGTATACGCCGCTCAATGCGTATAGCGAACGAGCGTGTGCGCGAAAGATTGAACAATATGATACACTCAGCAACATATCAAAAATACCTACAGGAACCCTTAATCACAATCAGAAACGGCAGGTTTGTAATCCCTGTAAAACAGGAATATAGGCAAAATGTCCCGGGACTGATACATGATCAATCCGGCAGCGGTGCAACGCTTTTTATTGAGCCAAACGCCGTTGTTGAGCTTGGCAACGAATATAAAAAGCTTGTTTTGCAGGAATCGGATGAGATAGAACGCATATTGACTGAGCTTACGGCGCTGCTGATTCCATATGCGGACGATGTTTACAATAACCTTGAGCTGATGGGTGAATTGGATCTGATATTTGCAAAGGCAAAGCTTGCAAGGGAGCTTTCGGCAACCGCGCCAAAGCTCAATACATCGGGTTTTATCCGCATAGTGCGCGGTAGGCATCCACTTATATCACGGGATACTGTTGTACCTATAGATGTATGGGTTGGCGATGATTTTAGGACGCTTATCATAACGGGGCCAAATACGGGCGGCAAAACTGTTACGCTAAAAACTGTGGGCCTATTTACGCTTATGGCTCAAAGTGGGATGTTTATTCCGGCGGATGAAGGCAGTGAGATCGCAATATTCGATGAGGTATATGCTGATATAGGCGATGAACAGTCGATTGAGCAGTCGCTATCAACATTTTCATCACATATGACCAATATCGTAACGATACTCAATCAGGCGGATGAGCGGTCGCTGGTATTGTTAGATGAGCTTGGCGCAGGTACAGACCCAAACGAAGGTGCGGCGCTGGCAATGAGCATATTGGACGAATTATATGTTCGCAGAACAACATGCCTTGCTACAACGCATTACAGCGAGATAAAGGCGTTCGCTCTCACGCGCGAAGGTATGGAAAATGCATCGATGGAATTTGACGTGGATAGGCTTTGCCCGACATACCGGCTATTTATCGGCATACCTGGCAAATCCAACGCATTTGAGATATCAGGTCGACTGGGCTTGTCTGATCATATAATCGAAGGCGCCAGGCGCTTTTTAAAGGGCGAGGACGTGAGATTTGAGGATGTGATATCCAGCGCCGAATCCCAGCGCAAGCGCGCCGAACAGGAGCGCTTTATGGCCGAAAAGGCGCGTGAAGAGCTGGATAAACTGCGCAGCGAGGCTGAAGCGGAGCGTAAAAAACTGCTTGAGGATCGCACTAAGCAGATAACCAAGGCGAAGGATGAGGCTCGCAGACTTGTGGCGGATACAAAGCGCGAGATGGAAAAGTTAATAGTGGCTGTGCGCAGCATAAAGGGCGTGGATATGAGTGCCGCGGACAGGGTAATACAGCAGTCACGCGACGCTATGCGTGCGCAGGAGGCAAAGCTAAGCGAACCGCTGAAAAAACAGGCGGAGGATGCGGGTAAATCACCAAAGTCTGTAAAACCTGGGGATTCTGTGCGCATAACAACGCTGGATAAGCAGGCTACAGTGCTTTCCTGTGTGGATGCAAAGGGAGAGGTTCAGGTACAGGCGGGCATAATAAAGTTGAATGTTAAGCTAGATGAGCTGCGCCTTATAGAAGAAAAGCCAATGCCGGGTGGAGGAGTGAGAACATCTTTGCCCGCAAACCGAAGCGTTGGACTGGAGTTGGATATACGCGGTATGTTGGTTGACGATGCAATACCCGTGGTAGACAGATACCTTGACGATGCGGCGCTTGCGGGGCTAAGTGAGGTAAATGTGATACATGGCAAAGGAACGGGCGCGCTTCGCAGCGGAATACAGGCGCATCTGAGATTCCACCCGCGCGTGAAGGGATTCCGCCTAGGCAACTACGGCGAGGGGGATGCGGGCGTTACGGTTATTACGCTAAGATAATTGGCAGATTTGTAGGTGTACATATGACATATATTGATAATATTCATACGGAGTTCATATATGGATGATAAAATAATTATTGCTGTATCATCATGCCTTGCGGGGATACACTGCCGTTATGACGGCGATTGCAAAGCCGATGCACAGATAATGGAACTTGTGGCACAAGGCAAGGCTGTGTGTATATGCCCGGAATGCTTAGGTGGCATGCCTACACCACGGCTGCCAAGCGAAATAGTTGGTGGTGATGGCGGCGATGTGCTACATGGCAAAGCCAAGGTGCTAAACAGCGAGGGCTGTGATGTTACGGAATGCTTTGTGAGTGGAGCATACGCGATGCTGGGTATAATAAAAGAGCATTGTATTGAGCGAGCAATATTAAAGGCGAGAAGCCCCTCCTGCGGCGCCGGCGAGATATATGACGGTAGCTTTTGTAAACGGATAAAGCAGGGCGACGGAGTTGCGGCAGCGTTGCTGCGTAGCAATGGAATACAGGTGGAGGTACGCTGAATATAGGAGGGTAATATGGATAATAAAAACACTATACTGGTGATAGACGACGACAAAAATATACTGGCTATTATTGAGATGTATCTCAAAAAAGAGGGCTTCACAGTTAAAACAGGTGAACGCGGAGACACGGCACTTGAGCTATTCCGCCAGACACAGCCTCAGCTTGTGGTGTTGGACGTGATGTTACCCGGAATAGATGGATGGGAGGTATTGTCGCGCTTGCGTAAGGAAAGCGACACGCCTGTGATAATGCTTACGGCCAAGGGCGATACGCTGGATAGAATACAGGGTCTTGAGCTGGGCGCGGACGATTATATACCCAAGCCGTTTGATGCAAAGGAGCTGCTTGCACGCATAAAGGCGGTGCTGCGCCGCTTTGCTGGGCCAGATAATGAAAAAACAATAGAATTCCCGGGGCTTTCCATATCATTGGATAATTATTCAGTGATATTGGATGGCAAGCAGGTTGAGATGCCACCAAAGGAGATAGAGCTGCTGTTTTTCCTCGCCGCACGCGAAGGCAAGGTGTTTACCCGTGAGCAGCTGCTGGAACAGGTATGGGGTTTTGATTTTTTCGGAGATTCCCGTACGGTGGATGTGCACGTTAAGCGTATACGTGAAAAGCTGGGTGAACGGGAGGCTTGGCAGCTTAAAACCGTTTGGGGTGTTGGATATAAGTTTGAGGCTGCTAAATAGGCGATGTTTAAAACGCTATTCTCGCGAATGCTTGTTACCTATCTAACCGTAACGCTGGGGCTATTGGCTCTGCTTGGCATTACGGTGAGTGGCATGTTCCAAAACCAGTACATTGCCGAAAAGGAAACGGAGCTGCGCAGAGAAGCTGAGGAAATAAATACAATAATCGTCACAAAATACATGGACGATGACAAACGCCCGGTGGCAAAGGACGAACTTTTTACAATAGTAAGAAAATACGATGCGCTGCTGCAACTGCAATTTGTGGATGCCAAGTTTGGCAAAGTGGTATTTATGGATGAGGAATCTGCAAATAAATGGACAGGCAGCGAAAACCTTGATATAACGGGCGATGCGAAAGAGTTGATAGATGGCAGCATGAGCAGCATGACTAAAACAGGCATGTTCAAGAACCTGTTGAATATTCCGGTTATGTCGCTGATGCGGCCGATGGTAGATGAGGATCAAAACAACATAGGCGCTATATTTTTCCATATAGATATGAGTCGTACAAACGATTCGATACGCCAGGTATACTGGGATGTATTGTTGTCAGCCTTTATGGCGGTGCTGCTGGCATTTCTTGCGGTATCCTATATAACAGGCAGGATGACTAAGCCAATAACGGATATGAACAAAACGGTGATGCGCTTTTCTAAGGGCGAATTTGATGTGCGCGTGCAGGTAAGCACTACGGATGAGGTAGGGCAGTTAGGCAATAGCTTCAACGTGATGGCAGATGAGATAAATACGCTTGAGCAATCGCGCCGCAGTTTTGTGGCAAATGTTTCGCACGAGCTGCGCTCGCCGTTGACGTCTATGCGGGGATTTTTGGAAGCTATGCAGGATGGCACTATACCGCAAGAGGAATACCAGAAGTACTTGGATATCGTAGTAGGTGAGAATAAGCGTATGACAGCTATGGTAAACGATTTGTTGGATCTTGCCAGGATAGAGTCGGGACAATATGTGCTTAATATAGAAGCCTTCGATATAAACGAATTGATACTGCGCACGATGCTTACATTTGAGGCGCGAATAAACACAAAAAAGCTTGATGTATCGCTTGAATTTTCGCCTGAACGCAGCTTTGTGGAGGCGGATCAGAACCAAATAGCGCAGGTGTTGCGAAATCTTATAGACAACGCTATAAAGTTCACACCGGATGGTGGAAGGCTGAGCGTAACAACGATGGTTAAAAAAAGTATTACAGCGGTTGCTGTGGAGGATTCGGGGAAAGGCATACCTAAAGAGGATATCCCATATGTGTTCGATCGATTCTACAAGGCGGAAAAAGCACATACTCCTTCGGGAACGAGTGGCACAGGGCTTGGATTGTCAATTGTAAAACGTATAATTGAGCAGCATTCGCAGAGCATAACGGTGACTAGCAGCAACCAGCGCACAAGGTTTACGTTTACACTAAAGCATATACAGGAACGGGTGGAAAAGAAACGCCCTACTACCGAAAAACATTGATATAGCGCATACTGCGCAGTATACTGAACACAGATGGAGGAGTGCCTATGAATAATTCTGATTTCTACGGATACCAGCAGGAATACTATGAAAAACCGCCAAAGGAAAAACGCCATGGCGCGGGCGGGTATATAATAACTGCGATAATCTCGTTTATCGTTGGTGTACTTATTACCAGCGTGCTTTTAACGCGGTATGAGGGCAACTTCGGCGGGATGGATATAATAGATGGCATGCAACCTCATGCAACGCCTACACCAAATGTTACGCAGGTTATTCCGGAGGATGATGGTGGTGTACCTGCGCTCACCCCACGGCCAACAGAGCGCCCGATGCCGCAGCTTGACGGCATTGCTCCAGATGTGTTTGACAGTGTAAATCCGATACCGGACATAGTGGATCAGGTAACTCCTGGCGTGGTTGGGATAATCAATTACACCTATTCAAAGCAGCATAAACGCAATGTCGAAATCAGCTCAGGCTCAGGTTTCATAATTTCTACAGAGGGGTATATAGTAACAAACGCCCATGTAATACAGGATGCTGTTGCCATAACGGTGCTGCTCAGCGACGGAACGGAGGCTGAAGCAGAGCTTATCGGTTTCGATAAGACAATGGATCTTGCCGTAATAAAAATAGACAAACCCGGACTCGCGGTACTAAAGTTGGGGAATTCTTCTACGGTAAGGGTTGGCGAATTCGCTTTGGCGATAGGGGATCCAACGGGTCGTGAGCTTGCTGGAACGACTACATTCGGAATAGTAAGCGCTAAGGCAAGAAATATAAATATAGATGGAATTGCAAATGATTACCTGCAAACGGATGCTGCGGTGAACCCGGGCAATTCGGGCGGGCCGCTGCTAAATATGGCCGGCGAGGTAATTGGTGTTACCAGCGCTAAAACTGTGACTGCAAGCTACGACGAATCAGGCAATGCTATTGCGGCTGAGGGACTCGGATTTGCGCTTCCTATAAACGAGGCAATGGAGGTAATAACGAAACTGATAACAAGCGGCAACATCCAGCGCCCAGGCATAGGGATAAGCGTTATTACAGTTGATGAAACGTCTGCAATTGAATACAGCATACCGCAGGGCGTACTTGTGTATTCAGTCACAAAGGATGGCCCTGGCCACAAGGCTGGTCTTGCAGCAAATGATATAATTATCGAATGCAACGGCAAAAAGGTAACGGAGCAGGATCAATTCGTTCAAATTATCAAGGGCTGCAATGTTGGCGATCTATTAAAGCTGCGAGTATGGCGCGCTGGTGAATACATTGAAACCGATCTTACACTTTCTGACCTTAACGGCATGGGCAACGAGTTGGTTGATAATGCGGTGGCAGATTTTAAGTTCTTCGAATGATATAACAGTTTGTGATGCAGGACGGCCTTTTTAAGGCCGTCCGTATTTTGTTTAAGCGTAATATGGGTTGAACATTGGGTATAGCGGGCATAATAGCAAAAAAAGGGGTGCTAATTATGCTTAGCTTTAAAAGCCTTGGTGCACGGTATACCGTGATGATACTGTCTGGTTTGATACTATTTGGGCTTGGGACGGTGGCAGGATTTTATATAAATGGAGTGAGCGTACCGCCTGAGACGCAGATTATGGAACTTCCATCGCCGCCTGAAGCTGAACAAAATGTGGCTACGGTGGATGTGCAGGCTGTTGCACGCATTACCGCGACCACGCAGATTAAGTGGATGTGTGGATTTTCAACATGCGGACATGAGATTGAGGCCGACGCGGAATCTGAGCTTATCGGTATGAGTGAAGCTGAGGTAAAATCTGCCTGCCCAGGATATCAGGTGACTGAATTTTCTCAGGCGCATGTTATACTTAAAAAGAATGTGGAGGGGTATTGCCCACAGCATTTTATACTCAAGCTCGCAGGGGATGAGCTACACGTGCTGCAAACGGATAAAGCCACACTTAAAAGTGTAGAGGTGATGAAGATTGAACTGGATGCGGCCAAGCTTTCCGAGGAGGTAAGGACAGAGCTGGAGAAGGGGCTTCCCTTTGATGACCTTGAACAGATAAACGCCTATTTTGAGGCTGCGGAAAGCTGATACTGGGGGATTTAAAACATTGTTTAATACTGCGCGGCATGGTAAAATATACTCAAATGGAAAAAACAAACATGGCGTTGGCGGTATGCATAAAAGGCATTTCCGGTGCAATAGCGATATCTTGAGGTTGCTGTGTGATTATTTTGGGAATAGATCCCGGATATGCCATATTGGGATACGGGGTAATTGAATCCGACGTTGCGCGGCGAATGCGCGCGGTGGACTATGGTGTGATTGAAACTACGACAGAGCTGACATTTCCACAGCGGCTGGAGAAGCTCTATCTTGGCGCACGTCAGCTTATAATGATGTACAAGCCGGATCAGATAGCTTTTGAGGAGCTGTTCTTTGCGCGAAACACAAAAACAGCGATACAGGTGAGCGCAGGCAGAGGCGTGGCGCTACTTGCCGCACAGCAGGGCGCAATGCCGCTGTATGAGTATACGCCAATGCAGATAAAACTTGCGGTAACAGGCAATGGTCATGCGGATAAAAAACAGGTTCAGCAGATGGTTAAACTATTGCTGGGGTTAAAGGATATACCAAAGCCGGACGATGCTGCGGACGCACTCGGTGTGGCAATATGCCAGATAAACACAATGGGCCCTGCCACAGAGGAGTTCCGGATAAGATGAACCGGGGGGAAAGAACATGTATGCACATATAATGGGTACTGTGGATGGGATATACCAGGATCGTGTGGTTATAGATGTAGGCGGGGTAGGATATGAACTGCTTTGCAGCGGGGCAACACTTAAAAAGCTGCATATAGGCGAAAACACAAAACTTATTACGCATTTTCATATGGCACAGGACGTGGTGGCGCTTTATGGATTTATGGATATGCAGGAGCGCACAATGTTCCGCAAGCTTATATCGGTTACTAGGATTGGGCCAAAGTTGGCGCTTAGCGTATTGAATGTGCTTAGCGTATCAGATATTGCCGTCGCCATACTGACGGAAAATGTGGCCGCATTCGATAAAATAAGCGGTATGGGTCGCAAGACTGCGGCGCGTGTGCTGCTGGAACTTAAAGAAAAGATAAGCGCAGACGAGATGGTGGGTGCGGGGCTGCCTGAAGGTGCAGGAAAAGCGCTGGATGTGCGCACAGAGGCAATAGCCGCACTTGTTTCGCTAGGGTATGATGGCGCAAGTGCAGGCAGAGCGGTTGCCGCCTTGCCTGAGTGTGAACGGGTGGAAGAGATGATAACACTGGCGCTGCGCGAGCTTGCAAAGAAGGGGTAATGCATGACTGACGAACGGATAATAACCTCATCTATGACGAGTGAGGATGAACAGATAGAATACAGTCTGCGCCCACGCTTTCTGAATGAATATATAGGTCAGCATAACGTTAAGGATCACATGCGCATATATATAGAGGCTGCTAAAAAGCGCGGTGAACCGCTTGACCATGCGTTGCTGTACGGGCCGCCGGGACTTGGTAAAACCACACTTGCGGCAATAATCGCAAATGAGATGGGTGGCAACCTGAGGATCACAAGCGGGCCGGCCATAACCCACGCGGGCGATCTTGCGGCACTACTTACAAACCTTGTGCCGGGGGATGTGCTATTTATAGACGAGATACATAGACTTAACGCAAATGTTGAAGAGATACTGTATCCGGCAATGGAGGATTTTGCGCTGGACATAATAATTGGCAAGGGCCCGTCGGCGCATTCGATAAGGCTGGATCTTCCGCATTTTACACTGGTGGGTGCTACCACGCGCATGGGCCTTTTGACGTCGCCTCTGCGGGATAGGTTTGGAATAAAGGAGCAACTTGAGACGTACGCTCCTGAGGACCTTAGGGCAATAATTGAGCGTAGTGCTACGATACTTAATATTCAGATAGACTCTGACGGCGCAATTGAGCTTGCGTCACGTGCGCGAGGTACACCCAGGATAGTCAACAGACTGTTAAAAAGGGTGCGTGATTATGCCGAGGTACGTGGCAATGGCGTGATAGATATAGAAACCGCACGAGCGGGCCTTAATATGTTATCGATAGATGAGCTGGGCTTGGATGCGGTGGATAGACGGATGCTAAGCGTAATGATCGAAAAATTCCCGGGTCGCCCTGTGGGCCTTGAAACAATAGCTGCCGCAACGGGTGATGACGCAAGCACGATTGAAGATGTGTATGAACCTTATTTGCTACAACTGGGACTTATAGCGCGCACACCGCGTGGCAGGATAGTTTTGCCATCGGGTTATTGCCACATGGGATATACGCCGCCGGGCGAAAGCGCACAGCAGCGCATGGATATAGTGAATAAATAATTTTCACGGAGGTTGCATATGAAAGCAAAGGTACTAAAGGAACTGCAAGGAACACTTGAGCAAAAGGAACGTGATATAAGTGCGCTCAAAGATCGTGTTAGTGAACTTTCTGGCAAGATTGATGGATACCAAAACCGTGAGACGGCAGTATTAAACGCATTGACAGAGGCGCAAACAACAGGAAAGCGAATAATCCAAGAGGCTGAAAAGCGTAGAGATGAGCTTGTGATGCTTGCGGAAAATGAAAAAATGCGCATATTACATGAGGCTGAAGAGATAACGAACAATGCCAAACACGGCGCAGAATCCATAACCGCCGATGCAAAGATGGAAGCGAAGCGTATGCTGGCGCAGGCGGAGGCATCCATGGAGGAGTATCGGGCAAATGCGGATAAGCTAAAAGCCGAAGTAGCTGAGGCCGCGGCAAGCGCACAGCACCAGGCCGAGAGATTCCGCGAGTTTTTGGGCGGCGTCAAGCTGACTAACTCAACAGACTACAACAGCGAGTTTGCGGATATATCAGGTATGCCGGATCATAAAAATATAAAATTACCGGAGGACTATAATAATCCTGCAGAACTCATGAAGAGCATATACTCTATACAGGGCAGGAACATACCGATAGCTGCAACGGAAAATGTGCAGACACCGCCTGCAACAAAGAGTGCACCGGCAGATGATGATAATGCGCATGTGTGGACGGTGGATGAAATAATGAATGCCCAGCTGGGCGATGAAAAAGATGATGAACTATGCACAGACATAGATCTTGACGCGCTGATTGATAAGATAATTAAAGGCTGATTGACGGGTTGATTCCTTGATGATATAATAACAGCACTGTAATGCATAAAGGCTATGAAAGGGGTATCCCGCCCCATGAGCCGCAGGGAGGAAATGCCCTGCCGCAGGTGAGCGTTAAAGCCAAACAAGAACCAATTAAGGTGGTACCGCGATATTATCGCCCTTATTTATAAATGAGGGCGATTATTTTTTTAGGAGGAACTTATGGCAAAGAGCAATGAGGAATTCGTACAGCACATAGCGTCCCGCGCAGAGGATTTCCCACAATGGTATACGGACGTTATACTCAAAACCGACATGGTGGACTATTCAGACGTTAAGGGCTGCATGGTAATAAAGCCTTATGGCTACGGTGTATGGGAGCTTATTCAGCAGCAGATGGATGCAAAATTCAAGGCAACAGGGCATAAAAATGCATATTTCCCGCTGTTTATCCCAGAGAGCTTGCTGCTAAAGGAGGCGGAGCATGTAGAGGGCTTTGCACCCGAGGTGGCGTGGGTAACCCATGGCGGCAACGAAAAATTAGCGGAGCGGCTTGCTATTCGCCCCACAAGCGAAACCGTGATAGGCTCAATGTATTCGCGTTGGATACAATCCTATCGTGATCTTCCAGTGCTTATGAACCAGTGGTGCAATGTAGTGCGCTGGGAAAAGAGCACACGTCCATTCCTACGGACGAGCGAATTTCTCTGGCAGGAAGGGCATACTGCGCACGCTAACTTTGAAGAAGCGCAGGAGGAAACTATGCGGATGCTGGAGATCTACCGCGAATTTGCTGAAAAGGTAATGGCTATCCCTGTGATTGTGGGTCGCAAGAGCGAAAAAGAAAAATTTGCCGGCGCGCAGGCAACGTATACAATGGAAGCCATGATGCAGGACGGCAAGGCGTTGCAGATGGGTACATCCCATAATCTGGGCGATAATTTCGCCCGCGGTTACGATATAACCTACCTGAGCAAGGAAGGCAAGCTGGAGTATTGCTTTACAACCTCGTGGGGAACCTCCACGCGCATGATAGGCGGTATAATAATGGTGCATGGAGATGATCGTGGACTTGTATTTCCTCCGCGCGTTGCGCCAATACAGGCGGTGATACTGCCTATAGCGATGCATAAGGAGGGAGTGCTGGAAAAAGCGCAGGAGCTGCGTGTGCGGCTTGAGGCAGCAGGCGTACGCACCGAGCTGGATGATAGCGATCAAAGCGCTGGCTGGAAATTCAACCAGTGGGAGATGAAGGGCGTTCCGCTGCGCATAGAGGTAGGCCCTAAGGATATAGCTAATAACCAGGTGGTGGTTGTTCGCAGGGACAATCTGCAAAAACAGTTTGTGCCAATGGATGGGTTGGAAAAATCGATCAATGATCTGTTGGACGATGTGCAGCAGGGCCTGTTTGATAAGGCATTGGCAATGCGCGAGAGCAAAACGGTAAATGCAACGAATTTTGACCAGTTAGCCGAGGGCGTGCAAACGGGTTTTGTGCGTGCTATGTGGTGTGGCGAACGCGAGTGTGAGGAAGCGATAAAGGCCAAGACTGGTGCTACAACGCGCTGTATGCCATTTGATACTACCCACAGAGACGAACTAGGCGACGTATGCGTGCATTGCGGCAAGCCTGCAAAGCATATGATGTATTTTGCAAAGGCCTATTGAGAATGTCTAACATATGGCGGGGTGCGTTTATCGTGCCCCGCCGTGCTATTGCCATATATACGGCGGTAAAGTATAATTATAATGATGCTGACTAAAGGGTATATGCGAAAGGGTTTGGTATGGAACAGTATATTCTAGCTCTGGATCAGGGAACCACCAGCTCGCGTGCGATAATATTCGACAAGCAGGGTGGAACACATGGCAAAGCACAGCTTGAGTTTAGCCAGATATATCCAAACCCGGGCTGGGTGGAGCATGATCCTATGGAAATATGGAACACGCAGGTAAACGCGGCAAAGATGGCACTTACAGGACGTTCGCTGCATAAATATATTGCGGCTGTGGGTATCACAAATCAAAGAGAAACCACAATAATATGGGATAAACATACGGGAGAACCGGTATATAATGCAATAGTATGGCAATGCCGCAGAACAGCAGATATCTGTGAAAAACTAAAGGCACAGGGGCTAGGTGACTATATAGCGGAGCATACAGGGCTGCTTATTGACGCATATTTTTCAGCAACAAAGATAATGTGGATACTTAACAATGTGCCTCAGGCTCGCTTGCGTGCAGAACAGGGAGAGCTTCTTTTTGGAACGGTGGATACGTGGCTTATATGGAAGCTTACTGGCGGCAAGGCGCACGTGACGGATTATACCAATGCCGCGCGCACAATGTTATTTGATATAAAAAAGCTTTGCTGGGATGAAAGATTGTGCAAAGAGCTGGATATACCAATGTGTATACTGCCGGAGGTCAAGCCATCCAGCGGCATATATGGCTATGTAGACAGAGGAATACCTGGGTTGGAGGAACTTGCGGGCGTGCCGGTGGCTGGTGCTGCTGGGGATCAACAGGCGGCATTGTTTGGGCAGGCGTGCTTTGAAGCAGGCATGGCAAAGTGTACCTATGGTACGGGCTGTTTCCTGAATATGAATATAGGCGAAACGCCGATCACAAGTAAAAACAATCTACTTACTACAATTGCGTGGGGGCTTGCGGAGAATAATGTCACCTATGCGCTGGAGGGAAGTATTTTCAATGCAGGCAGTGTGATAAAATGGCTGCGTGATGATTTGGGACTGATAAAAAGTGCGCCTGAAATAGACGAGTTGGCAGCGTCTGTAGCTGATACGGGCGGTGTATATTTTGTACCTGCCTTTACTGGTCTCGGAGCGCCGCACTGGGATATGTATGCGCGGGGTACAATGGTTGGCATTACGCGTGGAACAAAGCGCGCACATTTTGCTAGGGCGGTGCTGGAAAGCATAGCATTTCAGGCAACTGACCTATTGTGTGCGATGCAGGAGGATAGTGGATTCACAATTAAAGAGCTGCGCGTAGATGGTGGCGCTAGCGTAAGCAATGTGATGATGCAGTTCCAAACGGATATGCTGCGCACCGCAATTAATAGACCCAGAAATGTTGAAACAACAGCGCTAGGTGCGGCCTATTTGGCTGGATTAGCTGTGGGAATATTTAAAGACAAAAGCGATATAACAAATAATTGGCAGAGCGAGCGTGTATTTATGCCGCAGATGGATGAAGATGTGCGCAACAAACATTACAAACTGTGGCAGCGTGCGCTAGGCCGTGCATTGAATTGGGAAATACACTAATAATTTAAAAAAGAAGGGTAAAAATGATGGAAACAAGACCATATGTATCATGGGAAATGATAGGCGGCTTTATGCGGGATGCATTCGTTGGCTACGGCGTACCTGCGGAGGATGCAAAAATCTGTGCAGAGGTTTTGATGGAAAGCGACAGGCGCGGCATAGAAAGCCATGGCTGCAACAGATTTAAACCCATATACCTTGATAGGATCAAGGCTGGAATACAAAAGCCAATTACGGAATTCGAGATACTGCGCGAGACTCCATCCACGGCGGTTGTGGACGGACATGACGGTATGGGCATGATAGTCGGCGTAAAATGCATGAATATGGCAATAGAAAAAGCAAAAAAAGTAGGCCTTGGTATGGTTGCCGCACGCAATTCCACACACTATGGCATAGCGGGCTATTATGCCACAATGGCCACTAAAGCGGGTATGATAGGCATGACGGGCACAAACGCGCGCCCATCAATTGCGCCAACATTCGGTGTGGAGAATATGCTGGGTACAAATCCGCTCACGATAGGCCTGCCAACAGACGAAGACTTCCCGTTTGTGATAGACTGCGCCACATCCATAACACAGCGCGGAAAGATAGAGTATTATGCGCGCAGCGGTAAGGATACGCCATCCGGAATGGTGATAGGCCGAGATGGCAGCGCAATGACGGACAGCAAGGAGATTCTTGTAGACCTTACAAAGGGCACTGCTGCGCTTGCGCCGCTTGGCGGCATAGGCGAACAGCTTGCTGGGTATAAGGGATATGGCTATGCTACGGTGGTGGAAATACTTTCATCCGCGCTTCAGGCAGGAAGCTACCTTAAGATGCTGACAGGTACGGACGAAAACGGGAATAAAGCTCCATACCATCTTGGGCATTTCTTCCTGGCCATAGATACGGAAGCGTTCATGGGCGCTGAAAGCTTCAAGAAGACGGCGGGCGATATACTTCGCGACCTTCGTGCTTCTGAAAAAGCGCCGGGTGAAAACCGCATATATACTGCCGGTGAAAAGGAATATCTATCGTGGCAGGATCGTAAGAACAAAGGCGTGCCTGTTGGTGAGGCTGTGCAGAATGAGTTTGTTGCAATCCGCGATGAGCTTAAGCTCCCATACGTTTTCCCATTTGAAAATAGATAAGGGTAGGAGCCATTACAAATGAAATATGGGTTTATTGGACTTGGAAATATGGCGAAGGCCATAATAAGGGGCATGACGGCCAACAGGTTTGATGCGGCTGATATATGCGCAATCGCAAAGCATACGGATAGGGCAACGGAAACAGGCCGTGTACTTGGAATAAATGTGTGTGCAACGCTTGCCGAACTTGTGAGTAAATCAGATGTGCTGGTGTTGGCGATCAAGCCGCAAGTGCTGCCGGAGGTGCTGCCTGAGCTAAAAAAACAACTTACAGATGAAAAACTGATAGTTTCCATTGCTGCCGGCAAGGATATAGCATATTTAAAGTCCTGCCTGGGTGATAACATGCCTATCATACGCGTTATGCCAAACATAAACGCCAAGGTCGGTTATTCTACAAGCGGAATGTGTGCCTGCAAATGTGCAACACAGCAGCAGCTTGAGTTGGTGAAAGCACTTTTTGAAACGGTGGGCAGCGTAACTCAAATCCCAGAGACGCTGTTTCCTGTGTTCAGCGCGGTGGCCGGTGCTTCTGTTGCGTTTACGTACATGTATATAGACGCACTTGCACGTGCAGCGGTAAGGGAGGGTATGCCAAAGGCAATGGCGCTTGAAGTTGCTGCAAGCTCAGTGCTAGGAAGCGCAAAGCTTATACAGGGCTCTAACGAACACCCTATGTCGCTTGTAGACCAGGTGTGCTCGCCAGGCGGAACAACTATCGAAGGCGTGTGCGTACTGCGCGAGAGGGGCTTTGAAGCTGCTGTGCACAAAGCTGTGGATGCGGTGACTCAAAAGGATATAAAATTGAGCAAGTAGCATAAAAACAAGCATAAGAATTACTTATAAGCTAATGGGCGCACAGTGTGCGCCCATTAGCTTATATAATTAAATCTATTGCGGAATGTCAAACGCGTTTTATGGCAGCTTATTGCCACATTTGCGGCAATATAGGTATCCATGCTCCGCCTTTGTGCCGCAGTATGGGCAATATACGGTATCCGTAGTGGGGGATACCGGGGTGCACGTATTATCGTTTTGTTGATTGCCAAAGCGCTGTTCCAGCGGATCGGATTCCTCAGTGTCATCGGTTATGTCAAATGTAGAATAGCGATTTTTCCCTGTTGCATTTTTATAATTATATATACCGCTTATTATACCTGTGATTATAAACAGCACACCAAATAAAGGAAATATTGCTGGCGCGCCCATACTTGAGGCCATTATAGTCCAAAATATACCAAATATAACTGAGATAACTGCGCCCCATACGCCCATTGCTGAGGGACCTCTGCCTGGCTTGATGCTTTTCATCTATGCTTCTCCTTTTATAATTAAATGCCTAGCGTAGAAGTATAACATAAATAATACCGCAGCAGGCGCATTTGCGGTATTGTTTTCATAATATTAAATGATTGCTTGATAAAATGGATATTTTAATGGATGTACAGGGGGCTCAAGCATGCAGAACATACCGCCGGTTAAGCTCGTTCATGCGGTCACGTAGTAGCTCTGTGATATGCCGTCTGTCACCGCTTCCGTGTTCACACATCAAAGCCCCTAAAAAGAAGGGCCGGTCTATTATCATGCGGTTGCGCTTATTAGAAAAATAAACAGGGTATATTGGCACATCTGTGCCAGTCTGCTCGAAAAATCGCTTGGCCAAGGTTAGAAAACCGGAATGTAGCTCGGTAAGTACTTCATGATAGCCATCGATGGAGTTTTCAGGGAATATAAGCACACTTTTGCCGGCGCTAAGCGCCTCAATGCTGCGCTTTATTGTGGTTTTAAATCTGAGGTCGCGGTAGGTTGGAATAAGCTCCGCTCCGTCATACAGCATTTTGGAGACTAAAGCGAATGATGTGGCTATAACAAAAGCTTTTATCTTGCCAAATCCAAGTTTTTGTCTGTAAAACACATCATATAGGTAGTGCCAGCGCTCCATATAGTTGCCGCACATCTCATGGGTACCCCATGGAACTATGCTGCGAGGGAAATACAGCTCATAGGTGAACGGGCCGCCGGCGGCGCTGTGGTTGGCGATAAATATACCAGAAGATACGGGTGCGGAATTTAGGTCAATTATATCAGGACGCTTTTTAAACAGCTTGAAAATTGCTTTTATGCTATCGAATACCGGATGCTTGATTTTTACTTTCATATCTGCTGACCACACTCCTAATACAATACATGCCACTTAATAATTCTACCATACTGTGAGCTTATGACTCAATAGCAACTCTGTGGCGCTAGGGTGACAAAAATGGTATTGTATGCAATAAAACAGCATCCGGCAAAAATGCCGGATGCTAAAAACTGAGTTGTGAGCAAACCATAAGCCGAGTTCTGTCGTGGGTGACCATCTATCTAGGCGTATCGTTGCCGGTACGCTCATGCGATTATAAAGAGCATGGCGGGCCGCCATTTCTGCAGTTGCCTGCAAGCACTCTCATTCCAATCTTGCACCGGGTGGGGTTTACAGGGCGGACAAGTCGCCAGGCCGCCGGTGAGCTCTTACCTCGCCTTTCCATCCTTACCACGCAAAATGCGGGCGGTTTATTTCTGTTGCACTTTCCCTGAAGTCGCCTTCGCCGGACGTTATCCGGCACCCTTGCCCTATGGAGCTCGGACTTTCCTCATACGGACAAACCGTATGCAGTCACCTGTTTTACTCACAGCTCAAACTTTTATCCATTTGTTTATGTATACAATATCCTGCCACAGTTTTCACACTCAACAATCTCTATGCCGGATGCCACGCGCTTTACAACGCTGGTTGGCAATGACATATTGCAACCGCCGCACTGGTTGTCGGCTACCTTTGCCATTGGCACGGCATGATGTGATTTTACATTGGCATATTTCTGAAGCAGCGCTTCATCCACATCCTGACGCAGCTTTTGATGCTCTGCTTTTGCCGCATCAAGCTCAGGGGTAGCTAGCTTAACCTCTTCATCGCATTCGGCTCGCGCGGTATCATACTCTTTTTTTGCTTTACCGGCTTTGGCATATGTATCCTTGTATTCTGCCGTGGCTTTTTCGATGTAATTTAGAGTATCAAAAAGATCGCGCCTTGCATTTTCAAGCTTGTCAAGCAGCGCTTCTATTGCCTTGCGGCTTTCGGTCATCTCGGCAGCGGTGCATTCCTCGTCATTTTCCATTATGGCGAATTCAGACACCTCAAGCTCGTATTTTTTGCTTAACTCGTCAAACTGGGTGGTAAGCTTATCAATGGCGCTTTTGCGTGCGTCAAGCTGCTTCTGTATGGCGGTTATCTGGGATTGCTGCTCGGTCAAAAAACCGTGCAGCTTGTTGAGCTTTTTATGAGCGGGGGAGGATAAGACTTTGCTTTCCAGCGCGTCCAATCTAAGCTCCGCTTCATGGTACTTCAACAGCGAGTCTAATTTACTCATCATTCAACCTCCAGTATAAAAAATCCTAAAACTTCCGGCATCATTCATGGTGCTACAGCCGTAAGTACAGGTATGTCAAAACGAGTTAAATTATATTGTACATCATCCGTATCACGCTGTAAACGTTCAATAAGCGGCAAAAGCACGATGCGTTCTGTTTCGTAGTGCCCTGCAACGATAAGATTGATGCAGGAATGCCTTGCATACAGCGCTTGATGATGCTTTGCTTCACCCGTTACAAAGGTATCTGCGCCAATGGCTGCGGCAGCGTATATATCACTTCCGCCAGCACCACCAACCAACGCTACTCGCTTTACGGGTACGTGCCCGTCTACTACTCGCACCGTAGTGCGCAGCAGTCTTGCCGTTTTGCTAGCGAATTCCATTATCGGCATCTGCTCCGCAATTCCAATGCGGCCAAGGTTTTGCTCAGGCAAGGGGGTGACATCGACAAGACCTAGCAGCTCCGCAAGGCAATCGTTGACGCCGCCAAGTGCTGCATCAAGGTTTGTGTGTGCGCAAAACAGGGCTATATCATGCCGTATAAGCATAAAAGCGGCATCCGCATCAGGATCGCCGGGTAGCAGCCTTTTTACAGGATCAAAGAATAACGGATGGTGAGTAAGCATAAGATCACAGCCGGTGCTTACCGCCTCATTAGCGGTTTCTACGGTGCAATCCAGCGCAACCAACACCTTTTTTATCTGTTTGCGCGATGAGCCAATGATAAGCCCCACGTTATCATACGGCAACGCGAGTGCATTTGGCGCGATGCATTCCATTACGGCGGTAAAATCGGTCAACTTCATGAATATCCCTCATCAATAAGTTTTTGTATGGCGGTAAGCTCATCAAGCTCGTGCAGCAGCGCTTCGGGGGTGCTGCCGCTCCGCTTTGCACGAGAAAGCCGCTTTTGATGCCCAGCTATGTGCTTTGCCACTAGCGGAGGTAGCAGGGGATCTCGCTTTTGATATAGCATTGGCCCCAGCGAATACATGCCCTGCGGCCAAAAACTGGGCAAAGGCGATGGCACTCCAGCTTTTGCGGCAATAAGCTGGTAATACCGCCCGGAATCCAGCACAAGCTTTTCATCTACTATATCATACCCCGCGTGGAACAGGTAATACCTAAGATCATCAGCTGCACGCATTGGCGAGAGCACAAGCCGCTTTGCCTGCATGGCTACGTCTCTGCCGCTTTCAAGCAGTTTTGCAATAAGCGTTCCGCCCATGCCGAGTATAGCGATACTGTCAGCTTCACCGGGCGTTAGTGCGCAAAGTCCATCGGCAATACGCAGCACAAGCTCATCTGAAAGAGCACACTTTTCGGCAAGCATACGTGCCTTCGAAAGGGATGACTCGCTTATATCTGAAGCTATTACACGCTGCGCTCGTCCGCTTTGGATAAGCGCAGCTGCAAGTCGACCGTGGTCCGCGCCTATGTCGGCCACCACAGGGCCCAACAGCATGTCGGCTGCCGCGCTCAGGCGCGGCGTAAGGTGTATACATTTTTCCATTTTTATATTGTATAACAAAATACGTGTTACAGCAAATCGCCTTTTATTGTATAATCAATGGAACGATAGCTTTTTATGGCAGATAATCATATTTTTTTAACAGGAGGTGCTTTGTACGCTTACCAAATGGGGTGAAAAACTTGACAAGAATAATGTGCTTACAGAGTATCCGCGCCCGCAGATGGTGCGCCAAAGCTATTACAATCTAAACGGCGAATGGGAGTATGCCATAACGGATGGCACAACTGAACCTGCTGTATACGATGGGAAGATACTTGTGCCGTTTTCGCCCGAATGCGAACTATCGGGCGTTTCACGCATGCTGTTGCCGGAACAAACGCTGTGGTATAGGCGCACATTGCCACGCTTTGAAAGCGGATGCCGCGTGCTGTTGCACTTTGGAGCGGCAGATCAGATAGCGGTTATATATATAGACGATGTGCAGGTGTGTAGCCATACTGGCGGATACACACCTTTTACTGCTGATATAACAGGAATGTGCACTAAGGCATCGGTGCTTACGGTGAAGGTGAAGGATTATACGGATACGTCGCATCACTCGCGTGGAAAGCAAAAAAGCAAGCGTGGGGGAATATGGTATACTCCACAGAGCGGCATATGGCAAACCGTTTGGGCTGAATGCGTACCGCAGGAGTATATAAATTATATACGCTTTACCCCGCTGTATGATGAGGCGGCGGTGGAGGTAACTGTGGTTGCACAGCAAGACCTGCCATGCCGGATGCAGGCGGATGGGCGGGAGATAGAATTTATGTCCAACGCTGCGGTATGTTTTCCCATGCCTGAGTTTATTGCGTGGTCGCCTGAGCAGCCGCACCTGTATGACGTGAATATAACCATGGGCGATGATAACGTGCAAAGCTATTTCGGAATGCGTAAATTTGGCGTTGGCAAGGACGATAGAGGCATTTGGCGTCTGCTGCTAAATGGACGGCCGTATTTCCATAACGGTGTGCTGGATCAAGGCTATTGGCCGGACGGGATGTATACAGCCCCATCGGATGAAGCGTTGGTATACGATATTCAGCTTATGAAGGATATGGGCTTTAACATGCTTAGAAAGCATGTTAAGCTTGAATCCATGCGCTTTTATTACCACTGCGACAAACTTGGCATGTTGGTGTGGCAGGATATGATGTGCGGAGGCGGGGAATACAAGCCATATGTGGTGATGTCTCCGCTGATAACAGGTGTTCATTTTAAGGACAACAACTATGCGCGCTTTGGCCGTGAGGATGAGACAGGCAGGGTACAATATTATAACGAATTGGGTGAGCTGGTGGACGCGCTGTACAATGCGCCCTGCGTAGCCATGTGGGTGCCCTTTAACGAGGGGTGGGGTCAGTTTGATGCGGCGGCGGCGGTGCGCTTCATCCTGCAAAGGGATGTCAGCCGCACAATCGACCATGCAAGCGGCTGGCATGACCAGCACATTGGTAAAATAAAAAGCCGGCATGTTTATTTTAAGCCGTTTCATATGCGTAGGGATAAGAAACGGGCCGTGGTGCTGTCGGAATTCGGTGGCTATGGGCGCAGGATAGACGGACACAGCTTCAGCGAAAAAGATTTTGGATACAAGCGCACCAAATCCGAAGCGGATTTGTTTGCGGCGATAAGCGTGTTGTATGATGATCAGGTGCGTGAAGGAAAGCGAAAAGGGCTTGCGGCGGCGGTATACACGCAGCTTTCGGATGTGGAGGATGAGCTTAACGGACTTGTAAGCTGCGACCGTAAGGTGTTAAAACTTTCTGTTTTGGCGGTGCGCGATATAATGAATGGCCTTGGTGGCGCAGGCAACATGGCGCCGGCAAAGCCTAAAAGAGTGCGTCCGCTATTTGCGAGAGGGGATAAATAATGCTTGTGAGGTTAAGCTTGCCTATACAGCTTAAGCCTATACAAAAGGTCGGCAAGACATTTTAAGGATAGCTTACTTTGCTTTTATGTAATATAACATTGAACCATAGTCAGAGAGTATACGAATATTTTCATTATAGCCTGTTCCGCCGAACTGCTGCTTCAGCTTGATACCGGCATGGTTTAGTATATCGCCGCCCGCTGTGTAACGCTCGGGGGTTACTGGGAACATGTATCGTGACGATAGCAATGCCATAGGTATCCCATCGCCGGCAAGTTTAATGGGCAGCGCGTGGCGAACAAGGGAACCAAAGGTTTTTATCGCCACAAATTGATCCCGGCCTGTTATCTCATAATCCAACTCGTCACGAAGCCCTGCAAGACGCAGTATATCGTGTGTGTGCGACTCATATGCGGTGTGCTGAAAAAATTGAGCGATGGCTTCAGTGCCATCCTCATTTACCACCAGTGCAACGGGACGGTTGCTTTCAAATACGGTGGATATGCGGTATATCCGGCCGAACTGTAAAACTTGGCGGTGCGCTTTGTAATAATCCACCTGTGCAGCGATACACTTTTTATCAAATGGTGTAAGCTGGGTAAGATCCATCTCATAGCCAAGCACACCGAAGGCAGCCACATTGAAGCGGGTTTCTATTGGGGTTGAGCGCAGCGTTGCGTGATGTGGCGACGCAGCAACATGCGCGCCTATCGTTGAAAGCGGATAGCCGTAGCTTGTGCCAGTCTGTATACGCATACGGCATACAGGGTCGGTATTGTCGCTTGCCCAGATTTGCGGCATGTAGCAGAGCATACCTAGGTCAAACCGATTGCCGCCGGACGCGCAGCTTTCGAATAGTATATGTGGAAAACGCGCTGTAAGCGCACTAAGTATTTCATACAGGCCAAGTATATATCTGTGAAAAAACTCGCCTTGCCTGTGCGGCGGTAGCATATCTGTATGAACATCGGAAAAATTCCTGTTATTATCCCATTTGATATAGCTGATTTCGGCAAGATTAAACACATCGTCCATCTTTTCGATGATGTATTCACGCACATCGGGGCGCGTAAGATCAAGTATCAGCTGATTACGGCCCAATGCAGGGTCACGGTCGGGTAGCTTTATAGCCCACTCTGGGTGTTCGCGGTATAGATTGCTATTCACATTGACCATCTCGGGCTCAACCCAAAGCCCAAAGTCCATGCCCAGCGCCTTTATGCGTTTTTGCAGACCGTCTATGCCATGCGGCAGTTTTTTGGTGTTTACATCCCAATCTCCAAGCCCTTTTGTATCGTCATTACGTTCGCCAAACCATCCGTCATCCAGCACAAATAGCTCTATGCCTAGTTTGGACGCCTCCTTAGCTATGCCGATAAGCTTTGATTCGCTGAAATCCATCCATGTGCCTTCCCAATTGTTGATGAGTACTGGACGAGGCTTATGCTTCCATTCGCCGCGTACTATATTTTCATTTACAAAGTCGTGCATATGGCGTGATACGCCGCTAAGCCCTTCATGTGAGAATGTCATAACTGCTTCCGGCGTGTGAAACGAATCACCGGATTCAAGCTCCCATGTAAATGTGGATGGATTTATGCCAAATAGCATACGGGTCTTGCCAAGGTGCGTGACCTCGATTATTTCAGCGTGGTTACCGCTGTAAATAAGGTTAAAGCCATAGGCATCACCATGGAGCTCGTCAGCATCATAGGTCTTAAGCATAACGAATGGGTTGGCTCTGGCACTGCTTACACCCTGCTTTGTTTCGTTTATGTATATGCCGCTGGAAAGGCGCTTAACGGTCTTGTTACGCTCGCTTCCCCAACAGCCTGTGAAGGTAATAAGGTCGTATCTGTCAAACGGAAGGTCAAGCTGGGCGCTCATGGCACGCTTTAACGTAACCGTTGCGCCGCTCTCATTTATTATCTGGGTATGGCGCGTTATCACATCGCTTTCATAGAACGCGGTATAATAAAGTTTAACTGTAATATTGGCAATCTCATCGCGCAGCGTAAACAGGTGCGTTTCACTTGTGCCGCGGCTGTCATAGGCGGAGGGCAGAAACGGTATGTCAGGCTTACTGATGAGCTGTTCGTGCGAAACAAACACAAGATCCAGCGTATCGCTTCCGTTGGACAGAACAATGTCCAACGCGGGCTCACGGAAATCGCCGCGGCCAAGAGTACCATATTCAAGGCACACATCATCAAGGCCAAGTGAATCATCATCGCTGGAATATGCCACCATGCTGCCATAGCATACGTCAAAGCGCTCAAAAAGGGCAGAGTAGTCACCCTGCTTGCGGATGCGCTTGCCATAATAGATACAGCTCAGCAACCCGCATACTTCACCAAGGATATAGCTTGTGTGTTTGGTGTCTATGTGCACTACCATAAGGTCGCACCTCATCATATGTAAAATATTGTTATCTGTATTGTTTATGATACCGCATCATGGGGATAGCTGCAATACCGGCGCTTTAGCGGGCTGCATACCGGCCGTGTGTGCGATGGCGTCAGCAAGGTATGGCATCGCATTTTTTGCCTGCGAAAGTGTATTTGCGTTATGACCGACTTCAACAAGCAAGCACTGGTTGGAAATATGCTGGTTATAGCGCCCTGTTTTAACGCGTATCTTGCGCACAAGCCCTGGATCAATACCCGCAAGATACTCTGTTATGCGTTTGGCAAGCGCATAATTGCTTTGAAAATCAGGCATTTTCCCAAACCCTGTGCCTGTCGCGCCTTCGCCCGTGCCCACAACAAACATAAGCCGCGCTACCTGCTTGCCACCTATCGTGACAAAATCCTCTTTACCGCTATCGCTTGTGCCATATGCGTCGCGGTGCATATCTATAAACATTGTGATGGAGGGATACTTTTTTTTGTATTCCTCCATGGTTTTGATAGAGCGTGAGTAAGAGGTGGCAAGTTTGGGCGGTTCATGATCGGTGGTATCATGAATCACGTTAAAACCATACTTTTCACGCAGGGTTTTAGCAAGCAGTTCGCCTACGGCAACTATACTGTGCTCGGGGTCGTGTGTGCGCCATCTACCACTTTCAACATACTTTTCACCGCCCACCTGCCTGTATGCCTCAGTGGTATGGGTGTGGTAGATGAGTATACGCGGCTCATCTCCGGCAAGATCAATATCGTCCTGATCAGAAACGTTCAAAAGCTCAACTCGGAAGCTGTCGCTCACGCCGACATCAATATCTGCGCTTGGGATGTAAGCTTCGGGGGTAGGCTCAGGTGCAACCTGTACGTACTGCTGCG
The DNA here is from genome assembly GCA_036652795.1 of Clostridia bacterium. Lineage (GTDB taxonomy): Bacteria > Bacillota > Clostridia > Christensenellales > CAG-138 > JAVVVD01. The sequence continues at coordinate 61,787 of JAVVVD010000001.1, forward strand.
CAGGCAGCGGGAGCTGCATGGACAAAAGGCGCGAATATAAATTTCCGCCGTTTAATCCTGTTAAATATAGGCCAAGCGCGCTAAGCACCGCAACAAGCGGTAGCGCGATGCGCAGACGCTTAGCGTCCACTGTGACGGGTTTTTGCTTAGGCATAGTGACAAGCCCTCCCTGCTCATAGATATGAGGGAAGGGCGCAGTATATACTGGTGCTTTGTCAAAGTGGATGTCATGCTATCAACGAATGTACCTCATCGTACCTTTCGCCCAAGATTGCACGATTTATTCCATTAGAGAGTATGACGGACATATCGTCAACTATGGTGTCTATATCCTTAGGGGTAACTATAAGTGGCCCAATATGTTCATCCATTACCTTTTCGGCAAGCGAAAGCAGGCGATCTTCATCATTTTGCATGCCTGTTTGAGCAACAATAAGGGATATGGTATCCTGCGATATGGTTGAAGCATTAACAACCATCGGTACGCCTATGGCGATTACCGGCACGCCAAGCTCTTGCTTTGAAAGCCCGGCGCGCGTGTTGCCAACTCCGCTGCCAGGGCTTATTCCGGCGTTGGTAAGCTGTACGGTGGTGCTTATGCGGGCAGCTCTGCGTGAGGCCAGAGAATCTATTATTATTATAAGGTCTGGCTTAACATGCTCAACTACTCCGCGTATGACCTCCAGTGTTTCAACGCCGGTAACGCCAAGTACACCGGGCGCAAACGCGCATACAGAGCGGGTGGGGGCGGACAGCGCTTCGGGCATCATCTGGTTGATATGGCGTGTAACGTATACCTTCTCAGCTACCGATGGACCGAGCGAATCCGGCGTGATATAGCGGTTGCCAAGGCCAACAACAAGCACCGTGGCAGTGGGGGAAAGCTCACCGGCAAGTGCGATAAGCTCATTCGTAATGGTGCGGCTCACCTGTTCAAACAGATCAAGTGGGCGCGAAACCAGATCAGGCGCATCTATGGTAATATATTTGCCTGGTTGCTTGCCAAGCTGCTGAGCCGCATCTGGATCGGTGATTTCAATGCGATCCACTGTAACATCGCCAAAGTTTTCGGTTTGTTCGATCACTCCGCTAAGCTCGCCGGAAAGTTCACGCGCCTCCATGGCAAGGTCGGTGTATATACTTTTTTTCATTGGACATACCTCACAATTTTGTTATAATGTATTATTGCCCGTTATGCAGATAGATTATTGATAGAAAACATGCGCAAATGCAATGAATTTACTTGCAATAATGCATATGTCGTGGTACAATCTGTAATGTTCGAGTAAAAAAACAAGGGGGTGAACCAGTTTGGCAAACCATAAGTCCGCTTTGAAGCGCGTTAAGACGAACGCGAAAGCTAATCTTCGTAACCGTATGATGTCGTCCAGGGTCAAGACTTCTATCAAATCCTTAGACAAGGCAATGGAGTCTGGTGATTCGGCCGTGATCAACGAAGCTTATGTGAACGCAGTAAGCACTGTGGATAAGGCTGCCGGTAAGGGCGTTATCCATAAAAACGCTGCTAACCGTAAAAAGGCACAATTGGCAGTGAAACTGGCTGCTAAGTAAGCACCCCGTTAATACAGCCTATTGAAGAGCCGCTCCTTTGGGGGCGGCTCTTTTTACAATTATTATGGATTGCCTATTCCTTTAGTGAACAGCGCAGCAGTGCAAGCTCAAGCGCTTCATAATCGCGCATTGCACCACTTATTTGTAAAAAACTTACATCTGAAAATGCTGAAATACAGCGCAGTAGCCGTGCACGCGGATAGCGCTTTGCGCTTTCCAGCGCCTTCTTGGCCGCATACTCGTTGCCGCCTATGCGTTTTATTGCCACTTCGCGCGCAACACCGGAATCGATGCATTCGCGTGCGGCGAGCATCAGTTTAAACCGGCTTGAAAGCAGCGCAGCGATACCTATGGGCTTTTCACCGTCCTTTAACAGCACACTCAATGCGCGTGCACCATCTCCGGCTTTGCCGCTCAGAAAGTATTCCACCATATCAAACACGCGGTATTCGATGTTACGAGTGACAGCGCGGCTTATAACTTCACGCGTTATTTCGTTGCCGTTGCCCGCATATGAGGCGGCCTTTATGAACTCATTATTTAGTGTTGAAAGCTGTGGTCCCACAATATCCAACATATATCGTGCGCTTTGCGGCGCTATGGTTACGTTGTGCTTTTTGCCCTGTTGCAATATCCATTTTATGGCTTCATCAGGCGTAAGTATATCAAAACTTACATCATGTCCGGATTTGGATAGCGCCTTGTACAGCGCCGTAGTGCCGTCAGCCTTGCCGCGGATGAAGAATATAAGAAGAGTGCTATCGGGGATACGCGCAAGATAATCACGCAAAGCCGTACCATCATTGCCGGTTGGCAGCATACGGCACAGCACCACTCTGCGCCTGTCAAAAAACGGAAGCGTTTCACAGGCTGAGATTACCGCATCGCTTTGTGGCTGTGCGGTCTGCACGTTAAGCTCACGCGTGGTGGGATCTATTGTGGAAAGCAGTGCTTCGAGCGCACTGTCCTTAACAAACTCCTCCATTCCGTGCAGCAGGTACGCGCCGTGGAGCATATCATTTTTTATTGCATTAAAAAAATCCGCATATTTCATCAGGCAATTATATCACAGTAATACCGTGACGGCCAAGCACAGCAAAAGAAGGAACGAAAAGATGGACCATTTATATAACGGCCTTAAAAGTGTATAACGGGAAATTGCAAGCAGAGCAAGGAAATACAGTATGCAGGCTGTTGCGGGGAAGTCTTTAACATCGATTGCACATAGCGGCATATTTGCCACCAGCGAGCTTACACGTACTACAACATCTATAAGAAAATTGCTTATAAGCGCAGGCAGAAACGATAGTATTGGCGATATAAAATCAAGTATCACTGCGATAAAGCCGCAAAGCACGGCAACTGGCAGGGCAGGGAGTATAAGCAGATTTGCCGGCAGGGATAAAAGGGGTATCCTTTGAAAATAGTGAGCAATGAGCGGCAAAGTACCAAGTGAAGCCGAAATGGATACCGATACAGTGGCACTTGCGACTTTGCCAAGCGGGCGCAGCGCATACTTTATGCCGCCACCAAGCATGGCTATGGCAGCGACTGCCACAAACGACATGAGGAAACCCGCCTTGGCAAGCTGGGCGGGCGCACATAGCAATATCACAATAGCAGCAAAGCACAACGATGAAAGCGAATCACCCGGCCGACCCAAAAGGTTGGAACCGAGCAGACACAGCGCCATAACCGATGCGCGCACAAGTGAAGCGGGAAAAGCGCATACGGAGCAATATAGCAGTAAAAAAGTGAAAACGAGAATAAAGCGAAGCCAACGTTTATGTTTTGGAAGCACAAGCATGAATGCGCCTACAAAAAAGGATACGTGAAGTCCGCTAAGCGCGAACACATGGGCTATTCCTGTATCACGGAAAATATCGAGCGCGGCCTGTGATATGTCGGCCTTCTCACCCCACAGCATCCCACTGAGCACACCGGAATTGTGCCCGAAGAGCACGTCGGTGCGCAAGCATAGAGCATCCTTTATAGAATAAAAAAACTCAGATAGCACAGGCGGTGAAGGGCGGGGCAGCATGATTGATGCATACGCGCAAAGCATCCCCAAAGATAGCATTATTATGGCAATAGCCAGTGTATGTCGGCTTTCAAACAGCACCAATACCAGCAAAAAAGCAAAAAAGCACACGGCAATTATCAGCCATGTGCTTTTTATACGGGGTGAAAGTACTATGCCGGCAGCAAGCGAAAGTGCCGCCACCGCCATGGGGCGGCGGTTAAATATGCGTACCTCCGGTTGCGCTGGGGATTCCATAGTTAGAAGCTATAGTGTTCATCTGCGCTCTTGAAGGCTATCGCCTCGATTTCGACTAGCGCGGAGCCGGGCAGTGCGGCTACCTGTACGCAGGAGCGCGCAGGGAAATCGCTGCCAAAACGCTCCGCATAGATACTGTTTACCGTGGCGAAGTCCGCAAGATCGGCCACAAATACGGTGGTTTTTACTACGTCTGCAAGAGATGCACCGGCGGCAGCCAACACGGTTTCAAGGTTGGTAAGCGCCTGAGCAGCCTGTGCTTGCGCACCAACGGGCAGCTTGCCGGTAGCGGGATTAACGCCAACCTGGCCGGACGTGAAAACCATTCCCTCCATAACGATAGCATGATTATAAGGGCCTATCGCTGCGGGTGCATTTTTTACTGTTATGACTTCTTTCATGAAAATCTCCTTTAATTATGTGTGCTTGGCAATATACCAATAAATGTCTATTAAAGACTACCACCGCTTGCGCTGTGTGTCAATCCGCATACGCAGTCAAGTCGTTATTCCAAAGGATGAACGCATCCTCGCCTGTGTCGCTGTAATAACGGCGGCGGCGGCCTGCATTTTCAAATCCCATTGAAAAATATAGCGATTGAGCTAAGGCATTGCTTTCGCGCACTTCGAGCGTCATGCGGGTGGCGCCATGCAGCAGTGCGGTATGCATCATTTGCTTCATCAGAGCGCGCCCAATGCCGTTGTGACGAAAGTCTGGATCTATGGCTACATTGGTTATGTGCGCTTCATCAAACATCACCCACATGCCGGCATAGCCAATCACACTGCCATCACATTCTGCTACGCAATAGTGGGCGATATGGTTTTTTAATTCGCCGGCAAGTGCCCTTTCACTCCATGGAGAGCGGAAGCATATACGCTCAAGCTCGGCGACACGCCCTAGGTCATGCTTTTGCATAGGGCGAAAGCTTGCTTCGATCATTCTTTCATCTCCTTATGCAACCGTTCGGCCTGCGAGGGCCTAAGATAAAGCGGCAGTATTTCATTAGTGGATTCGCCGGCAGCAAATTTGCTCCACGCGGCGGCGGCGGTCATATCGGCGGTAAGCATTGAGCTGCCAAAGCGGGCGCCAGATACGTTAGAAAGTATAAGTTCACGGTGCAGCGCGTGATCCCCTACAAAAAGTGTTTCAGACGGAATACTGTGCAAAAGAGTGTCAATCACAACTGCGGATGGCGGTAAAAAAACCTTGCCGTCAATATAATGCATGGCATAGCCATTGCCATTGCGGCAATCCAGCAGAGCACATACGCTTTGCGCCGTTTGGCCAAAACATAGTGCTTCCAATGAACTTACGCCTACAACAGGTTTTTTACATGCCGCTGCCATAGCGTTTGCAGCGCACACGCCTATACGCACGCCTGTAAATGAGCCAGGTCCTATATCTGCTGCAAACACATCCACATCGCAGGGCCGCAGACTGTTTTCGCATAGCAGCGAATCGATAAGCGGCATGATGGTCTCAGAATGTGTAAGGCCAATTGAAGCAAGTTTTTGCAGCACAGGGGAGCCATCAACTATCAGCGCGGCGGAGGCTGCCGGGCCGGATGTACACAGCGCAAGCAATATCATGACAACACCTCCAGAATATCCTCGTATATCAGTCCGTGGGCAGTTATTTCCACGTTGCGCGGAATACTGCCGCTACCGGATATGGCTATATCCAGCCGTTCATGCGGTAGAGCTTGGGTAACATTTTCGCTCCATTCAAGGATTATAACAGCATTTCTTGCAAGATAATCATCAAAGCCGATGGCAAAAAGCTCATCGGAGTCGGCCAGCCTGTATGCGTCGAAGTGAAACAACACAAGCTTACCCTCATGCTCACGTACAATGGTGAATGTGGGGCTTTGTATGTCGTATATGTCAAGGCCTTGCGCAACGGCACGCGTAAATGTGGTTTTGCCGGCCCCCAGCCCACCAAAAAGCGCAATAAACGCGCCGGGAAACAGGACGGCGGATAGCCTTGAACCAATGCCTTCTAATTCAATTTGTGATAATCCATTTAGTAGTATGCGTTGCATTGTCAGTAGTTATATGCTCCTTTTTCAATAAGCTCACGTTGCAGATCAAGCAGCGAATCGCTCGCTATTGCCGCGCGCACTTGCTGCATAAGCCGCAGCGAAAAACGCAGGTTATGTGCCGTGATGAGCTGTGCGGCAAGGATCTCCTTGCATTTTACAAGATGGCGTATGTATGCGCGTGTAAATCCATTTGCACAGGCATAGCAATCGCAGCCATCCTCAATTGGGGAAAAATCATGCTCGAATTCTGCGTTTCGCAGCATACGTTTGCCATTACCGGTAATGGCAAGTCCATTGCGTGCTATGCGAGTTTGAAGTACGCAGTCAAACATATCAACGCCGCGAAGCACGCCCTCGACAAGACAGTCGGGACTGCCTACGCCCATTAGATACCTTGGCTTGTCCTTTGGCATATGCGGCATGAGCGCTTCAAGCATCTCGTACATTATGTGTTTTGGTTCACCTACCGAAAGGCCGCCTATGCCGTAGCCGATCATATCCATATCGGCAAGCGTCTTTGCACTTTCAATGCGAAGGTCGGAGAATGTGCCACCCTGAACAATGCCAAACAGTGCCTGATCTTCGCGCGTGTGGGCCGCGGCGCAGCGCTTTGCCCATCTATGTGTGCGTTCCATGGCCTCGCTGGCATAGGTGTAATCGCTTGGGTAGGGGGCGCATTCATCGAACGCCATAGCTATATCAGCGCCAAGCGCCTGCTCGATTTCCATTACAAGCTCAGGTGTGAAAAAGTATTTTGCGCCATTGAGCAACGAGCGGAATTCTACGCCATTATCATGGATTTTGTTGGACGAAGCTAGGCTAAACACCTGAAAGCCGCCACTGTCAGTGAGTATCGGCTTGTCCCAACGCATGAACTCATGCAGACCGCCTGCTTCACGCACAAGCTCATGGCCGGGGCGCTCAAACAGATGGTAGGTGTTTGCAAGTATTATGCCAGCGCCTGCATCAACAAGATCGCGCGGCGTCATAGCCTTAACGGTGGCCTGAGTGCCAACGGGCATGTAACATGGCGTATCTATAACGCCGTGTGGCGTTGTTAGCTTACCAAGCCTTGCTCCGGATTGCTTACATATATGTGTTATCTCAAATTTAAATGGTTTCATAGCTTCTCCTGGTTTATATGATTAGCATGGCATCGCCAAAGCTGAAAAATCTATATCGTTCTTCTACTGCATGTGCATATACGCCAAGCATCTCCTCGCGCGAACACAGTGCGCTCACCAGCATTAACAGCGTGGATTCGGGCAGATGAAAGTTGGTTATAAGCGCATCCACAGCATTAAAATGGTAACCCGGGGTGATAAATATGTCGGTCCAGCCGCTTTTTGCATGTACCACGCCATGCTCATCTGTCACACTTTCAAGTGTGCGGCAGGAGGTGGTACCAACACAAAATATCCTTCCACCACCGGCGCGCGCGGCGTTTATAGCAGCGGCAGATTCACAGCTAACCTCGTAGTATTCGGAATGCATGTGATGTTCCTCAACGTTTTCGGCACTGACAGGGCGGAACGTGCCAAGACCAACGTGCAACAACACATCAACGATACTTACGCCGCTTGCCGAAATAGTTTCAAGCAATTCATCGGTGAAGTGCAGCCCTGCGGTAGGCGCTGCGGCAGATCCAAGACATTTGGCATAAACTGTCTGATAGCGTTCGGCTTCACTCAAACGCTCAGTTATATATGGCGGTAGTGGCATTTCACCGGCGCGGTCAAGTATTTCTTCAAATATGCCGTCGTAATTGAGTGCGATAACCCTTCCACCAGCCTCGGTAGTATCTCCGACTGTAACCGAAAGCTCGTCATTCACCTTGAAGCAAAGGCCTTTTTTAGCACGCCGTCCAGGGCGCACAAGTGCCTCCCAATGTGTGTCGTCCAGCCTCTTAAGCAGCAAAAACTCCATCAGGCCGCCCGTATCCTCGCGCACGGCATGAAGCCGCGCTGGAATCACGCGGGTAACATTGCGCACAAGCACATCCCCTGGGCGCAGGTATTTAACTATGTCCGTGAACACCCCGTCAGCAACGGATCTCTTAGCACGGTCATAGACGAGCAGTCGCGACGCACTGCGTACGGCTGCGGGGGTCTGGGCAATTAGCTCAGACGGCAGTTCATAAAAAAAATCACTCGTTTTCATCTGTATGATTATATTGTATGACGGCGCTCAATGCAACAGCAACCGATTCTTAAAAACGTTTAATACATGCGCATATATTTTAACCAAAATTACGAACAATAAAAATCCGAACCCTTGATTACAGAGTTCGGATTTACTTGAGCATGGTGGGGATAACAGGGCTCGAACCTGTGACCTCTTCGATGTGAACGAAGCGCGCTAACCAACTGGGCTACATCCCCATAACACGAATTCGATTATACAACATTGTAAAGTATCTTGCAAGACGGTTTTTGCAATTTTATTATAATCCGCGCAAACATTCATCCTTTATAGACTTGCCTGTATACAGCGCGACATCCAGCTTTTTAATAAGCGTTTCACGATCCGCGTTGAGTGTGCCAGCGAGATTAATATAATTTGAAGCGTGGTTCGCGCGAAACACGCTTTTTTCACTGTCGATATTAAGCAGTATGCTGCGCAATTCAAGCAGCATCTGCTCGGCAGACAACAAATCAAAAGCGCCATGCTCATGATCGTAATAGAGCGGTGTTCCTGATTCAAGCATAAGCGAGAGCAGACCGATGTAGTCAGCCTTTATCAAGGAAAGCGCCGACGCGGTCAGGATGGCGTGTTCAACGGATAGCTTGCATCCTCCTAACCCTAATATTGCAGTGACGGACAGGCGCAATCCAGCGCGCTTAGCGCGTTGTGCAGCAGTTACTATTTCCTGCACTGTACAACCCTTATTAATGCGGCTAAGCACATTGTCGCTGCCGCTTTCAAGTCCCAGATATATCATATCAAGCCCCGCGGCGCATAGTGCGTCAAGCTCGGCATCGGTTTTTACGGCAATACTCTTAGGCGAAGCATAGCATGTTATTCGCTCACATTCCGGCAATATGGATTTAATTCCGGATAATAGCTCAAGCTGTTGGCCAGCATTTCGCATGAATGCGTCTCCGTCGGCAAGAAACACACGCGGTATCCGCCCATAGTATTTGTGCGCCATTGCAAAATCATTTAAAACATCCACAACAGGCCTAATACGAAACTGTTTCTCCTTATACATACTGCAAAAGGCGCAGCGGTTATGGCTGCACCCAATTGTGGATTGGATGATAAGGCTATTAGCTTCACTTGGCGGGCGGAAAATTCTGCCTTCATATATCATATCATTCACGTGTATCATCCTTTTGTGCTTCGCATGCAGTTAACTCAGAGTGCTGTATGCCTACAGCGCGCTTGCGCCTGATGGATCTTATGATTAGAAAAGCAGTGGCTATTAGTGCGCAGACTAATACAGCGCCGGCAGTTATCCATATCCAGCTTGCAGCATGTGCGCCGCCATGGACTGCGCAGGACGCAGTAGTGTCTTGTTGGCGCGGCGCAGCAGCTGCCGGTATAGAGCAGCTATGCTCCTGGGTATATTCTTCTTCATCAAAGCTAACAGCGCACTTGAGTGCCGATTGCGTTCCATTGGCGGTGGCGGTAAAGGTGAGCAAATCGTCTTTAGCAATGGAATCGACTATGAGTACAAAGCCATCGTTACCAAGTACGACGTCAACTTTTGGGGATGCTTCAGCGGGCGCGACCGCGGTGAAGACGACGGAATCAATATCCAGCGTAAGCCCGGGGGAAAGCGATGCACGAACGGGATATGGCCCACTGTCGCGCTTATCGGTAAGAAAGCGAAACTCATAGCTTATCTTTTCGCCTATATCCAATGGCGTGGAGCGATCAGGGGATGAAACAACCTCAATCGCGGGATGTATTGCAAACGCCGTGGAAACGGCAAACAATAGCGCAAATGCCGCCAATATACAGATATATCTTCTCATCAGTGTGCTTCACCATCCTTATACGTAGTTTGCGCGGTGCTGCGCTGCGCGATTGATGCCGTAGCATCAGAATAAAGCAAAGGCCTTCGCATATATCTAAAGCCGCTTGACCATGCCTCAGTCACAACCACACCATTGAGCGAGGATGAGCAATGCGCTACCATATATGTGCCATCCTTGGCCTTGGATACTACTATGCCAACATGGTTTATTTCGGCGCTGCTGGGTGTGCGCCGGAATGTCAGGTCGCCAGGTTCGGCCTCATCCCAACCAAGTGATATGGATTTTGACCATTGATTGGCAGAACCGTTGCCGATGCTGTCGATAATGCTTGGATTCTTTGACGCATTGATAAATACCCATGTCACAAAACCGCTGCAATCCATGCCGTACGGCCTGACTTTTCCTGTGGTTTTGCTGCCAAGCGAGGTTACTAGGCGAGGAATACCCCATGAGGAATTCCAACCGATCTGCGGATATTTGCCGCCCCAGAAATAGTCTACCTTGCCTACAAGAGAATGAGCTGTGACTATAACGCTCTCGCGGCCAACATCCAGGCCGCGTGGAAGTCCGGCACGTATTTTGGATATCTCTGCTTCATTGAGTTCTACAAACGATTCGTTGCCGGTAAGGGAAGCAAATACGCTCTGAAATTCGGGCTGAAGCAGTTCTTCGAGCGCATCGCGCTTGCCTTGCTCCATGCCATAGCGGTCCATCATCTCATACGCGCTAAATCCGGATATTACCATCCAAAGCTCACCGTTTTCAACGTGATAGGTTACATCAACCATGTCGTCAAAGACCTTGTCCATTCCATCGAAGGATATTTTTCGCAGATTATACAGATCAAGCGGATCATTTACATTAAGCGTGCTTGTAGCCACAAACACTGCCAAAATGTCGGACCAGTTGGCAAGCGAAAGTGTATCAAGCTGCTCATATGGCGTTAAATTGGGGGAAAACGACTGCGCCATACTGGGCGTTATAACAGCGCTATTACCCTCAAGCCCTGAATCGTCAAGCAACTCAGGCAGCGGGCGCACGATATGATAGCTGGAATAACCAAGGGCCTTAGCCACAAGCTCTATCTGTGAGGAAATAGAGGCTGTGAGGGCGTTCATCTTGCCACGCATAACCTCGTATATTTCATCGCGATATTTAAGGTATTTATAATATCGGCTATTGCTCTTACCATATAGTGGATTTGTGCTTTGTAAATACTTGGTATATTCTTGCTCGCTCATTACCTGTACTGTGCGGCTGGCGCTGAATATCTCACCCAGCACAGGATGCTGGGCACTGTATGTTACCGTATATGTACCTATAACGTCTATATTGAAGCCACCTGTGTTGCTGACGTATATCTTGACGCGTTTGCCGGTTTCATCCACGGCCGCAGCATCATTTAGCAAATTATACGCTGAATCCCCTACCTTAAAACAGAGCGAGCCACCGGAAAATTCTATATTATAACGCATCTGTTCGGCGCTTTTTTGCACGGTGATAATACGTTTGTAGGTATATGCCGTTTTTGTTACAGGGTGTTTTGCGGAATATATCACGGTATATACTCCAACTTGGCGTACGTTAAAGCCGCCGTTGTCCTTTACCGAAACAGGCACACTGTGTCCGGCCTCATCTGTGGCACTTATGCCATTAAGCAAATTGAATTCCATATCCATTAAAGCCACAGTTGTGCTGGATTCTCCGCTGAATGTGACTGAGAGATTGGGCGTGGGTGTGGGTGATGGGGATACGGATGGCGATGGTTCTATCGATGGAGGCGGGGTGGACGATGGCGGTGGTGACGGCAATGGGTTTGGTGATGCCGTCGGATCTGCCGATGGCAACGGGTCCGATGATGGAATAGGTTCGGGCGTGGATACAGGAACAACTGGTGTCGGCGCGATATCGGATGGAGTCCCTTCGGCGTATGCAACTACAAATAGGGCGTTGCACATAAACAGCGCCGCCAATATCAATGCCAAAAAGTTCCGTTTCAAACCGTTACCTCCAAATATGAGTTCTTCATTTAATTTGGATAATTATACCATTTTGATGTGATTTTATCTACGCTTTGATATGTTAAGGATTGGTAAATTGATGTAATACGAGGAAATATGATATAATAACCGATAAATATATAGTTACAAGAGGAGAACAGGATGTCGGTTGAAATCGCAAGAGCTTGTTTACAAAAATTTGGCGCCGAGGGGCGAATGCTGGAGTTTGATGAATCAAGTGCCACAGTTGAATTGGCTGCAAATGTGCTAGGCGTAATTCCGGCGCGTATAGCAAAGACGCTTTCGTTTAAGCTAAAGGATGGCTGTTTGTTGGTTGTGGCGGCAGGGGACGCGAAGATAGATAACCACAAATACAAGGACAAGTTTGGGCTTAAGGCCAAGATGCTATCGCCAGATGAGGCGCTGGCTTTTACCGGGCACGCTGTGGGCGGTGTATGTCCTTTTGGTGTGCCTGAGGGCATACCGGTGTATCTGGATATATCACTTAAACGTTTTGATACAGTGTTTCCTGCGTGTGGCAGTGCAAGCAGCGCAATAGAACTTACCTGCGACGAGCTTACACGCTTTTCCAGTGCTTGCGATTGGGTGGATGTTTGCACGGCATGGGAATAATATTCCACGCTTATATTTATATTGCGGGTAGAGTGAATTGGCACAACATGCTAAAATCGACAATAAACGGATAAAAAAATTAAGAAGTCGTTAAGAAAGCGTGCTTTAGCGTTAAAAAACCATAGATATTGAATGCTTATACTTGTTAACAGGCTGGTTCGATAATTATAATTGAACCAGCTTGGTGTTGTCATAATACAAGATATGGCAAAATAGATATCGTGCCGTATCATAAGCTGCGCTGTCACACATATACATGGCAACAGGGTGGTACAGGCTTGCAAGTGATGGCATATACCGCTGTTCGTATCCATGTTATGACACGTCAAGAACTTATCGGAAGGGGAAGGGTAATTTTTTATGGAGAAGCTCTTTAAGCTCAAACAAAATGGCACAAAGGTTTCTACAGAGATCGTTGCGGGCATCACCACATTCTTCACTATGGCGTACATTATCGCCGTCAATCCCAGCATCCTAAGTCAGGCTGGCATGGAGTGGGGCGCAGTGTTCCTTGCAACAATCATCGCGTCGATCATCGGCACACTGGTTATGGGCCTTGTTGCAAACGTCCCTTACGCACAGGCACCTGGCATGGGTCTCAACGCATTCTTCGTATACACCGTATGCTTCACGCTGGGCTTTACCTGGCAGCAAGCGCTATCCATGGTGTTTATTTGCGGCATTATCAACATTATCATCACTGTAACAAAGGTTCGTAAGCACATCATCAAATCCATACCAAAGAGTATCCAGAATGCAATCGGCGGTGGTATAGGTATATTCATTGCATATATAGGACTGCTCAACGTTGGTATAATCAACTTTGGCGCGGGCGTACCGGCAATGTCAGTGCTGAACCAGCCATCACTTTGGCTTTTCCTGATCGGTCTTGTACTGACCATCGTGCTGCTCGTATGCAAGGTTAAGGGAGCTATCCTTATCGGAATAGTCGTAACTGCGCTTATAGGCATACCGCTTGGCGTAACCGTTACAAACCCTGAAACTACGGTAAGCTTCCAAGATGCATGCAAGTCGCTGCCAACAACATTTGGCGTGATATTTACAAAAGCGGGATTGGGTTCGTTGTTCCAGGATGCCGCTAAGATACCGCTTGTACTCATGACGATATTCGCATTCAGCCTTTCGGATACATTTGATACAATCGGCACATTCATCGGCACAGGCCGCCGCAGCGGTATATTTAGCGATGAAGACGAGAAGACACTGGAAACCAGCACGGGCTTCAAATCCAAAATGGATAAGGCGCTCTTTGCGGATGCTGCAGCAACCTCAATCGGCGCGATATTTGGCACTTCGAATACAACTACATATGTTGAAAGCGCAGCTGGCATAGGCGCAGGCGGACGCACTGGCCTTACCAGCGTTGTTGTGGCCATTTGCTTTGCGGCAAGTGCGTTCCTGGCAACGTTTGTCAGTGCAATCCCACTTGCAGCTACAGCACCGGCACTGGTAGCCGTTGGCGTTATGATGCTCTCTGCCTTCAAGGAGATCGATTGGACTGACTTCACAGAAGCCGTTCCGGCATTCTTTGCAGGTGTGTTTATGGCGCTATGCTACAGCATATCCTATGGTATTGCTGCCGGCTTCATATTCTACTGCATAGTAAAGATATTCAAAAAAGAGGCCAAGAGCATACATCCGATACTGTGGGTATCCACGATACTCTTCATCCTCAACTTTATACTGCTGGCAATAATCTAACGCATAGCACGTAAAAACAGGCCGCCGTCCATGATTGGATGGCGGCCTTACCTTTATAAAATTATAATGACGCCGCGAGTCAGCGCTTACTAATAGCGATAGCCTCAAGGTATTTGTTTATCACAATTTGAAGAATCGGCAAATATTCGGGATCTATATTCCTTAATTTTTCTGTGATGTGATCTATATTGGTTGCATGTTGCTGACCAAACAGAATAGTATCACTAGAAACACATAGAACATTGCACATTTTTTTCAGTGTTGTTATAGAGATGCCAACGTTACCGCGTTCCACGTCGGATATATATTGGGCAGAAACGTCTATCATTTCGGAAAAATGTTCCTGCGTGAAACCGCTTCGCTCTCGCATGGCCTTGATACGTTCTCCAACCTGGATATTAATATCTTTTTTAATTTTCATCTATATCACCTCGACTATTACTATTTTATAAAAGCACGACAATGTTATACACTGGTCTATGGTATTAAATGGTATAATGCTAATACTTGGGATTGTGATAGACATATCGCCGTGATATAATGATATATAGTAATATGCTGATGAGTGGCTGTTTTACTAATCCCTCTAAATGTGGAAGATGTGGTTTGTGTTCAATATAACAACTCGAATGAGCCGTATGGGGAATATATTTTGATAAGAACCAACATATTTGATGTGAATGGCGCTGCAAATCCTGATATAAAACAATGTGAAAAGCAAGGCCTTAAGGTGGACACGTGTGGTATTTATATGTTTGAGGATGTGCAAAACGGTAATAGAATAAAAACGGCATATATGCCGATAGGTATAACAGGATGGCGTGCGCAGTGTGCATTGCCGGAAAGCTATACGGCTGATGCACATGCTTCAACGGAGCTGTGGATGCTTGTGCTTATATGCATTGGACTGATGTCGTTTTTTTTGTTGGCAATTGTATTTATGCGTATAATACGCAGAGATCAGCGGACTATAATGATGCAAATAGCGCGCTATCGCGTGCTTCAAGAAATTTCACGGGATTCAATGACGGAATATGTTCCGCAGACTGATACCTTTACTTATTCGTATGTTACATCAGCAGGCGAGTTGCGGCAGGCGAAGTACGAGCACTATATGGATGGTCTGGAATTCAGGGAGGATATTCATCCTGATTGTTGGGATATGTATAAGCAGGCGCTGACGAAAGCAATAAATAAACCAATGTATGGCGAGATAGAGGTGCTTCTTAAACGGGGAAATGAAAATTATAAATGGTATCGTATGGCGTATAAGAGCATAGCTAATGAGCGTGGCGAGGTGGTGAGCGTACTCACTTCAGCAGCAAATGTGGATGAGCTTGTGACTGCACGTGAAAGCGCGCGCATTGAAGCCGCCACCGATAGCATGACTGGTATATACAATAAAAAGGCGCTAATAAGCAATATAACAGAGAGAATGGCTAAAAAATGTAATACTATGTGCGCATTGCTGATGATAGATATGGATGATTTCAAGATGATAAATGATGGCTATGGTCATGTTGAAGGTGATAAAGCTTTGCAAAACATTGCAAGGTTGCTCCAGCGCGTATTTTCAGTGGATGATATAATTGGACGTTTTGGCGGTGATGAATTCATAGTGTTTATGCAGAATGTATCATACGATAGCGTGTGCAAGAGGATTGAACAATTCCGCATGTTGTTGGCCGAAATGCAAGAATCCAAACCATATGCCATAACATGCAGTATAGGGGTGCTATATTCGAACAAATCGGATCAGCAACCGGAAATGTTTTTAAAATGTGCGGATGATGCAATGTATCATATTAAACAGAATGGGAAAAACGGAGTATGCTTCTGGCAGACGGGTATGTAGGGATGCATTTATCAATACTGCATTAAGCTGATCTATCCTTTCGCAAAATCAGATGTGCCGCCTTTTACTCAAATATGAATTATGACATACAGCAAATCAGCACAAGCCGGAATAGGCGTGTGCATATTTATTTGGATGCGATCATGCGGCAATTACGTCATATCATGCAAAACGAAAATATGCTACAATATAGGAATTCAATCCGTACGGAGGAAAAGCAATGGACATGATAAAAACGCTGGCGCAGGAATTTTCCTTGCAGGCATGGCAGATAGAAAATGTAATTAAGCTTATAGACGATGGTAACACGATCCCTTTTATCGCGCGGTATCGCAAGGAACAGCACGGCGAGCTAAACGATCAGGTGCTTAGGGAGCTACATGATAGGCTTAATTATTTGCGTTCGCTGGATCAGCGGCGCGAAGAAATCTGCGCATCGCTGCAAAAGCAGGGTGTATATACAGATGAACTGACTCAAATGCTGGCAAAATGCGTGTCATTAGCGGAGCTGGAGGATGTATATCGCCCATATAAGCCCAAGCGGCGCACGCGTGCAAGCATTGCAAGGGAAAGAGGATTAGAACCGCTTTCTGTTTTAATGCTGCTTCAGGGGAAGGATGTTGACCCCAAAGAGGCGGCAATGGCATATGTTGAGAGCGAAAAGGGAGTAGAAACGCCGGAGGACGCTTTGCAGGGCGCAATGGATATTCTGGCGGAAAATATAAGCGATGACGCGGGTGTTCGCACAAGATTGCGTGAGTATATAAAGAAAACCGGCGTAATACGCACAAAGGTAACAGCGGATGACGAGGGTGTGTACGGCATGTATAAGGATTATACCGAGCCGGCTTCGAATATGCCGGGGCATCGTATACTTGCTATAGATCGAGGTGAGCGGGAAGGCATACTTAAGGTGGAGTTGGAGGTGCCGGAGGAGCAGGCGCTAAGCTTAACCGAGAAAGACAGCGTGAGACCGGGCAGCCCGATGACACAATATGTGAAAAAGGCCGCGCAAGATGCATACAATCGATTGATAGCGCCTTCTATGGCGCGTGAGACGCGCACTATGCTGACGGAGCGCGCGCAGGAGGCTGCAATAAAAGTGTTTGCCACCAACTTAAACGATCTTCTTATGCAGCCGCCCGTGAGGGATAATGTAGTGCTAGGTATGGATCCGGGGATACGTACAGGCTGTAAGCTTGCGGTGGTAGATCAAACAGGTAAGGTGTTGGATACAGGTGTGATATATCCGCTTCCGATGCATGGCAAGGTGGAAGCCGCAAAACGAACCGTGCGTACGCTGATAAAAGAGCATAATATCACGCTAAGCTCCATAGGAAACGGTACGGCCTCGCGTGAAACCGAGCAGTTTTTTGTGGATACTGTGCAGGAGGCAAAGCTGAAAACCCCATATGTTATAGTGAATGAGGCCGGGGCATCTGTGTATTCGGCTTCACGCTTGGCAGCGGAGGAATTTCCACAGTATGACGTATCATTGCGTAGTGCGGTTAGCATTGCAAGGAGATTGCAAGATCCGCTTGCAGAGCTTGTTAAAATCGACCCAAAGTCAATTGGTGTTGGTCAATATCAGCACGATATGAAGCCGGCAAGACTGGATGAAGCGCTGGGCGGCGTGGTAGAGCGCTGCGTAAACCAGGTTGGCGTTGACCTGAACACAGCAAGTCCGTCGCTGCTGGAGCATATAGCTGGCGTCAGCAAGGCGCTGGCGCAAAATATTGTTAAATTCCGCGAGGAAAACGGGCGATTTTTGGATAGGTCGCAGCTTAAAAAGGTGCCAAAGCTTGGGCCGAAGGCATTTGAGCAGTGTGCAGGTTTTTTGCGCATAGCGGATGGCAAAAATCCCCTTGATGCTACCGGAGTACATCCGGAATCCTACAAAAGCGCGCAGAAGCTGTTGGAGGAGTTCGGCTTTACGCCTGCAAGCATTAAAAATGGTGCGCTCACTGAGCTTGGCGATCGTGTTGGCGAGGTTGGAACACGCACACTCGCCATGAAACTGAATATAGGCGCACCTACGCTGCGTGACATGGTTAAGGAGCTTATGAAGCCTGGCCGTGATCCAAGAGATGAGCTTTCAGGCCCGATATTACGTACAGACATACTTGAAATGAAGGACCTTTTGCCCGGCATGGAATTAAAGGGGACGGTGCGCAACGTAGTCGATTTTGGCGCGTTTGTCGATATAGGGGTGCATAGGGATGGCCTGGTACATACCTCGCAGATTAGCGAAAGAAGGATAGCGCACCCAAGTGATGTATTGCATGTGGGAGATCTGGTAACGGTTTGGGTGCAGGAAGTGGATATAAAAAAGAATCGCATTGCGCTCACAATGAAAAAGCCTGGGCGTCCAGATTAACCAATCATAGGGTCAGCAAGTAAAATAAGCATGATGCAGGCCGCCGGACGCGTTATTATGATGCTCGGCGACCTTTTTGGTTAAATTATTTCTTAATCCTCACATGGCTTGTGAAAACATTAAAATTATACTATGCTGCTATGTTCGCTATCATCAGTCAATTTTGTTTTACCCGATGGAATAGCCCCTGATTTAATAAGTGCAATCTTTGCACATGCAGGCCCAATAAGCTCGTATAGAACTGAAGACGCAAGAATAATCGTCATCAATATGTTGCCGATTGACTTAGGCAGTATACGCTGTGCCAAATAAGCTAGCCCGATTGCCACACCTGCCTGTGGAATGAGCGCTACACCAAGATAATTGCGCATAGATTTATCGGATTTTGTAGTAATGCAGCCTAGGTATGCGCCAAGATACTTGCCGGCGATGCGGATAATAAAATATACGATTCCTATGATGCCAAAATCGGCAAGGGTTTTGAAGTTGAGATTCATGCCAGAGATTACAAAAAAAATCAACATGATAGGCGGCGTAAACACATTTAGCTGGTGGTATAATTTTTTATCCTGCGCCTTGTTTACGTACACTGCGCTGAAGACCATACAGGAGAGGAGCGGAGAAATTTCAAAAATAGAACATAATCCAGATAAGCAAAGCAGCATGGCAACAACTATAATCAGTCTGTTGTCTGTACTGCGGTGTGGCCACAGAAGCTTATTTAACAATAATGCAAACAGCATGCCAACCGCTATCATCGCTATATTGCATATAATTGGTAGCAATATATTGGATATGGAAATCGCACCATTCCCAGCCCCATTTACGATTGCTGCGGCAATGCTGAACACAAGCAGACATACTACGTCATCTAAAGCAACAACTTGCAAAAGAGTATCCACAAACTTACCGCCGGCATGGTACTGATTTATAGTCATAATTGTACTGGCAGGCGCTGTTGCCGTTGCTATTGCGCCAAGAAGCAGCGATAATCCAATGTCAAGCCGGAAAACAAAGTACATCATCACACTTACCATGATGCCGGCAAGTAAAGACTCAAAGAGCGTTATTATTATCATCGAAACGCCTGTTTCGCGCAATGCCTTTTCATTAAAAAATTGCCCAACACTAAACGCAATAAAAGCCAGTGCTATGTCACTTACAAAGCTCATATTATCCAACATATTTTGAGGTATAATGTTGAGTAGATGCGGGCCTATCAGTGTGCCTGCAAGGATATAACCACTTACATTGGGCAGCTTTATAAGCTTTGTTAACCGCGTAAAGAAAAAACCAGCCAACATAACTACCGCAAGTGAAATCAATATCATTGATTGTTCGTTCAGCTTTTCAAAAATGGAATTCATTACTTACCCCCAAGTGCTTTCTTGTAGAAATATGGGAAGCGGGCAATTTATGTGTTTCAACAATCTACTCAATTGCGGTGTAAACGCAAAACCCTATGGCTGTATTTTCATAGTCCGCTTGTATTTCATATAAGCATATAATATAATCAATTATCATAAAGTAAAATTATTATATTAAATATATCAATAAATATTTAGAATGATTGGTGAGATATGCTAGATAATAAGCTTGAAACTCTGTTGACTGTAAACGAAAAAAGAAGCTTTACACAGGCGGCTACAGTGTTGTCTCTTACGCAGCCGGCGGTTAGTCATCACATTAATTTGCTTGAGCAGGAACTTGGCGTTAAGATATTCCATAGAGGTAAAAGGGATATAAAACTGACGGCAGATGGTGAAATAGTTCTTAAATATGCCAAACGGATGAAGGCATTATACGAGATCATGCAGCAGGAAATTTCAGACGAAAAGAAGCATATGACAAAAATAAAAGTGGGGATTACACATACGGCAGAAAGCGGAATGATAACAGAGGTATTGGCAAAATACAGTAATGAGAACATCGGCGTAAGTATAACAATAATAACTGACACGATAAATAATCTTTATGATAAGCTTTCCAACTATGAACTGGATTTAGCGATAGTAGAAGGGAAAATAAATAATCCGGGTGTAAATTCTATACTGCTAGATACGGATTATCTTGTGTGCGTGGTATCAAACAACAACCCCTTGGCAAAAAAAAGCATGGTAACGCTTAATGATATAAAAAAAGAAAAGATGATTTTAAGGCTGCCAAACTCAGGAACAAGAAACCTATTTATCGCTCATCTGGAAAGCATAAACATGCTGATATCCGAATTTAACGTTGTGCTTGAGGTTGACAATATAGCCACGATTAAGGATTTGATACGCAAAGATATGGGCATATCCATACTTGCTCACAGCGCTTGCCTAGATGAATTAAGCAAGGGCAAGATTACTGCGCTGCCTATTGAAAATCTTAGTATGATTCGTGAAACCAACATATTGTACCTTCAAGATTTTGATCATAACGACATCCTACAGGCCGTTACAAAAATGTATTGGCAAAGAGCCAAAATATATAGCTGAACGCTATGCGCTAGCTTGCTGCTGGAATGTAAAAAGTTATGTTAAAAATAGTAAAATCCTACATTTTTTTGTTGCATTCTGGGTATAGAGTGATATAATGAATTTAATAATAATTACTATTCCTATTAATAATTCAAGGAGGGGCTAAATATGGACTTTTCTAAGTTGACAAACGAAGTCGGCGCACCTGTTGCCGATAATGAGCATGCCATAACTGCGGGTCAACGCGGCCCAGTTGTAATGCAGGATGTGTGGCTGATGGAGAAGATGGCGCATTTCAATCGCGAAGTTATTCCAGAGCGCCGTATGCATGCAAAGGGTTGGGGTGCTTACGGAAAATTCACCGTAACAGGTGATATTTCAAGATTTACGTGTGCAAAGGTTTTGCAGCCCGGTACACAGACGGATACATTTGTGCGCTTTTCCACAGTGGCAGGCGAACGCGGCGCAGCAGATACGGAACGGGATATACGCGGCTTTGCGTGTAAGTTCTATACAACACAAGGCAATTGGGATCTGGTTGGCAATAACACACCTACATTTTTCATACGTGATGTACATAATTTTTCAGATTTAAACCGTGCTGTCAAGCGTGATCCGCATACTGGAAGGCGCTCTGCACAGAATAACTGGGATTTTTGGACGCTGCTTCCTGAAACCTTTCATCAAACTACGATTGTCATGTCCGATCGCGGCATTCCAGCTTCGTTCCGCAACATGCATGTTTTTGGTGAGCATACATATAGCTTTTATAACGCTAAGAACGAGCGTGTTTGGTGTAAATTCCACCTGCATACAAATCAAGGAATTAAAAACCTTACCGATGCGCAGGCGAATGAAATCGCCGGTATGGACCGCGAATATCACGGCAAGGATCTTTATGAAGCCATTGAGCGCGGCGATTATCCCAAGTGGACAATGTACGTTCAGATAATGACTGAGGAGCAAGCGAAAAAGCATTATGAAAACCCGTTTGATATAACAAAAATATGGAAGCATAAGGAATACCCGCTTATTGAGGTTGGCGTATTGGAGCTTAACCGCAATCCTGAAAACTACTTTGCCGAGGTGGAGCAGTCTGCCTTTACACCGGCGCATGTTGTGCCCGGAATAGGCTTTAGCCCTGATCGTTTTCTGCAAGGGCGTCTGTTTGCCTACGGCGATGCACAGCGTTATCGCCTAGGAGTCAATCATAATTTAATACCTGTTAATATGGCAAAGGTGCCGGTTAATGAATACCATCGAGATGGCGCTATGCGTGTAGACGGTAACTACGGCGCAGCTCCATCCTATACTCCAAACAGCTATGGCGCATGGACGGCTCAACCAGACGTATTAGAACCGCCGCTGGAGCTCGAGGGGGCTATGTATCGCTATGATCCAACAGATGATCCAACGGATGATTGCTTCCGTGCAGGCGGAGATCTTTGGAGGATAATGACGGAGGATAAGCGTGAAATTTTGATAGATAATACCGCAAGAAATATCGCTCCATGCACGGAGAACATCAAGTATCGCCATGCTGTGCATTGCTATTGGGCAGATGCCGCTTACGGAGAGCGTATGACTGCCGCGATGGGATTGAAGCTGGATCGAGTAAAGGAGCTTGCAAAGGGCGACCACAAGGCGCTTATAAATGCAACACTGAAACCGTAAAGTATAATGTGTATAAAAAACCACCTCAAAATGGGGTGGTTTTTTGTATGCAACTGCTGCTGAGTTGGCACAACTGGCTGGAGCGAATCTACGCGATCTTATGAGATGGAGTTTTATATCATATTCAACTTTGCTCCGCATGTACCACTAAATTTTGTGACAACGTAATCTGCGGATGTGACACATAATAATTACCGGATTGTACGACTATAAGCTATTTATTATTTTATCAGTGATATCTAAACATATCTCTGCCGAACGATCTACTTCTTTTTCAAACTCCGTTGCACCGCCGGTTATACTGTCGGAAATAGATTTAATCAATAAGCAAGGCGTATTGTTTTTATTGCAAGTCAAAACGATTCCGGCAGCTTCCATTTCGCATATGTCAGCGCCAAATTGCTCATGAAGGTATTGTTTTTTTGCCTGGCTTGAAATAAATTTATCTCCGGAAGCACATATGACATTTTTTAATGTGGGGCATATTTCATTTGCCAATTTGAGCAGAGTGGCGCTGGTTGGTATATAGATACTTGGATAACTTAAATATCTTGCAACTTCACAATGATCTATCGAGGAAGTATCAAAGTCATAATGAACAACGCTTTCTACTATACAAGTTTTTGCAGTACTCATTTCCGCTGTCAACCCACCGACTACGCCAAAGTTAACGATAAGGTCAACTGAAAACTGCGTGATTAAAAATTGAGTGCCTGCCGCCGCCGCAATTTCGCCAGCACCGCAATGAAGAATGAATAAGTTGTATTTTTCTGCCGAATACTTCTTAACCTTATAATTAGAAATCTCAATTTCTTCTATACAGTCTGCATACTTGTTAAGCACTGCTTGGATTTCTACTGCAACGATCATTCCAATATTAGTCATGTGCATTATCCTCATATCATAATCTTTTTATCACAAAGCATAACACGTTTTAATATTAAAATAAAGTTGACAAGCTTCCCATGATAAGGCTTGTCAACAAAATAGGTAATAGTGATGAGGAAATTCTTTATTTTAGCACAGATTACGCTAATTTCCGCTTGTAAATAATCACC
This sequence comes from Clostridia bacterium, assembly GCA_036652795.1. Taxonomy (GTDB): domain Bacteria; phylum Bacillota; class Clostridia; order Christensenellales; family CAG-138; genus JAVVVD01. The sequence goes on from JAVVVD010000001.1 coordinate 85,445, forward strand.
GCAATAATTGCAAATACGATAGTTGCAATTATAAAGGGTAGTCCTGAAAAAATAGCAACATTGGCAGGAGCACTAAACGCTGCAACTCGATTGTCTATAGCACTTTGCATATAGCCCCAATTATAAGCAACAATACCAATGTAACAGCAAAGGCTCATTATTGATAGACATAAAAATACTAGTGGGATCTTTTTATTCTTCATTATATTCTCCTTGGTATATTTATATAAACAACTTCTTACAGCGTATATCATATTTTAAAACAAAGAAAAGCCATAGCATCCAATTGCACAAATGTTATGTCTTTGTGTGGTAATGAGGGAAAATAGATTTTATGATTTGGGATGGATTATGCTCATTTTATTCATCAAGAACGTGCTTGCCTTTTGTTCCGTCAGCGTTGATGTAAAAGCCATCTATGATTTCATGGATGCCACCGCCAAATGACCAGTCGTTTGACTCTATAAAACTGATAAATGTATTCCAGAATTCATCTTCTGACAATCCGAGTGGAACCTCGACACAGCCTTGAATTTCAAATTCCTTTTTCAAAAGACACCTCCATATTATATAAATAATCTCCAGTCAAGTATAACATCAAGTTGAGTATAGAAAAAGACCTAACGTCCCCTTGGTGGAAAATCAGGTCTTTATGTGTCATTAGGTCAAAGTAGATGCATGGGAGAGTATGCTCATAATCTTATTTTGATTAATTCGGCAGCTTGTGGCGGTGTAATATTGCTTACATCAATTTTTTCTGTATCTAACACATTGTAATCGTTTATCCGAGCAACGCTTCTATCGATAACGTCTGCCAGCCTTATCCCGCTGTTAATATCTAACTCTATTCTTTTTACTAAGGAATGTTTATCTGCAATTAAAGAGAACGATTTTATCAAACAATCGTTAGTATCTAGTGAGGATAAAATGGAATCAATAATACTTTGTTCATGCATCACCCAACAAAAAATAATGTATTCATATTGAGAACACTTTAAAAATTGGTTTAACTGAAAACAGATGTTTTTCATAACCATAGTTTTAGTTTCTTGGTTAACAACGAAAGGCTGCATATTCCAACACCAATCTCCATCAAGAAAAACATTGCGAGGCAATATTTTTTGTAGTTCCCTACAAGTAGTTGTTTTCCCAACACCCATTGTGCCACTTATCATAATTAATGTTTTCAATTATTTCACCTCGTCAAATATAAACAATCTCCATCCAACGATATCATGCTTTCACATATAGAAAGAGATCTATCTCACCATTGGTGGAAAAAATCTCTTTTTGGTGTGGGTGATGAGGATCGAACTCACGGGGATTTAACACCTTACTCGCTTTCCAGGCGATCTTCTTAGCCAATCGATCAATCCTCCACGAGCCGCATTTGCGTACCCTTGCTAATATATCGTGTTTTATGACGAAAAGTAACAACAAATTCAAAAAAGTTTAAAATCTATAAGAAAAGTTCCATTGATACATCTGACAACTCAAATTGCAGCTTTTGGTATGCAGTATAAGTAAAGCCAAACTCCAAATAGAGATGAAGTGCTGCCTCCAATTGGTGATTTGAGCACAATATGATTTTCTTCCACCCCTCTTTTTTGGCGGTAGTGATCAACTGTTCCAAAAGTGCTCGACCAACGCCGCAACCCTGTGCACTTTCTTTCACACCGTATTTCAAAATCTCAACGGTATCCGGATCTACCGGAACCAGCGCAGCTGTACCCACTATTTTACCGTCCAGACGAGCCATAAACACATGACCGCCCTTTCCAATGGCTTCTCCATACGGATCATTCAAATAAATGTAATCCGCCGCCTCCAACAAATCATACTTTCGCAGCCATTCCAACGAAATCTCCAAAACAGCCTGGTTGTCCGCTTGCGTATAAGCAACCACTTCAATCTTGTTTTCATTCATCGATGTACCTACATCCTCCTACGCTGCATCCCATCTGGGCTCATCTCTATCCGTTGGCATCGCTGCACTTCGTATTCCTCTAAGCTCAAGCACTCAGCCAACATCTTCTTCAGCCTTGGCACATCAATTGGCTTTACCATGTGCCCGTTAATTTCGCTTTCTATGGATTTTTTCATATCTTCATCAAATGCATTGGCATACATGCAGCAAGAGACTTTTTCGGTAAAATCATAATTCGCCTGTCCAGTCGCCACAGGCTGCTAAGTAACGTCCTTAGCCACATCTATGAAAATCATGAAAAAAAGCGGCTTTCCTGCCCCAGCGTATTCTCCAGCTGCAAGATACCACCCTAAGTGAAAGCCATTTCAAAGGCTTGTAGAGACTGGCTTTGTGAACTGTAAATCTTTTTTATCTCTAATTTTTGGTGCGGCTGGGGGGATTCGAACCCCCAAGCTTTCGCCGACGGATTTTAAGTCCGTTGTGTATGCCGTTCCACCACAGCCGCAATATGGTATAATTATAAAGTCATTGTTGCTTCAAGTCAACATATCACTTAATAGGATATGCCGGCAGTAAGTTTCAATAGCAATATATTACGATGGGGTATGTATATGCGAATCTCAATGGTATATTCGGCTGAACCGTGTAGAATGCTACTTACAGAGCAGGATGGAAAACTGGTGCGCATAGATTTTTTCCCTTTTGCAGCAGAACATATTGGCGAAACGCCATTGCTGCGCAACACGGCAATGCAGCTGGACGAATATTTTTGCGGCATGCGTAAATGCTTTGAATTGCCACTGCAACCATGTGGAACAGCGTTTCAAATGAGCGTATGGGAAGCCCTGTGCAAAATACGATATGGTGATGTTGCCAGCTATAAGCAGATAGCTGAGAGCATTGGCAATCCCTGCGCTGCGCGCGCCGTAGGAGCCGCAAACGGAAAAAACCCAATCCCGATTATAATACCATGCCACCGGATTATATCCGCCGATGGTTCGTTGGGCGGCTTTTCTGGTGGACTTGATATTAAACGGTATTTGCTGGAGCTTGAACATAAAAATACTGCAATTTAAAGATAAATTAAATTACAATGCAACATATGATGTGCAAATTAAGCATGTCTATTTATGGTGTATTATGATACAATAACAAAAATATCACGGATTTTAAAGGGCAATGTTAAGTATGCCATTATAGACGCAGACCACTTTGCTATATGTATACCATATGCGCTGACGTATAGCGTGACTTGGTAAAATAAATGATCAAAAACATAGGCAACATCTTGAATAACTTGATTGACAGCTAGCAGAATATTATGATACAATACCACGGTATGCCGCTCCGCGACGGCTCTTTAAGTGTGGTTTAATCCACCGCCGCCTATGGGCGAGACTGGTATGAGGAGGTGCAGGATATGTACGCTATTATACGTACCGGAGGCAAACAGTACAAGGTTGAAGCAGGAGATGAAATTCTCATCGAAAAGCTTGACGCTGAGGTTGGTACTGAAGTTGCATTCGATGTGTTGATGCTTGGTGGCGATCAGGTCAAAGTTGGTACGCCAATCGTAAGCGGCGTTTCGGCTAAGGCGCAGGTAATTGAGCATGGCAAAGGCCAGAAGGTTATAGTTTTCAAGTATAAGCCAAAGAAGAATATACGAAAAAAGCAAGGCCATCGTCAGCCGTATACTAAGGTGAAAATTACAGGCATCGGTTAAGGTAAATGGCATGACAAAGGTTGAAATCTTTCGCCATAAAGGCCGTCCTGTTGGTTTTAATGCAAAAGGCCACACGGGCTATGCACAGGAGGGCAGCGACATAGTTTGCAGCGCGATATCCGTGCTAACAACGTCGGCAGTTAATGGCCTTACTGAGCTGCTAAAGCTCAATGTCGCACTGGAAACAGGCGAGGCCGGACTGTATTGTATGCTGGAGGATGGAATATCCGAAAGCGATATGCAAAGGGCGGAGATAATACTGGAAACAATGGCGATGGGGCTAAACTCTGTCGCAGACACCTATGGTGATTACATCAAGATAATTGAAAGGGAGGTGTAACACGATGTTGAAAATCAATCTGCAGCTTTTCGCACATAAGAAGGGCGTTGGCAGTTCCCGTAACGGACGTGACAGCGAATCCAAGCGTTTGGGACCCAAGCGTGCGGATGGTCAGTTCGTTCTGGCGGGCAACATCCTTGTTAGGCAGCGTGGCACCCACTTCCATCCAGGCACCAACGTGGGCATCGGCAAGGATGATACGTTGTTTGCAAAGGTGGATGGTGTGGTACGCTTTGAGCAGAAACATTTGGGTCGCAAACAGGTAAGCGTTTACGAACCTGAAGCTGCCGCCAATTAAACAATAGTGATTTCTTTTATGAGCCCGTTCTATTGAGCGGGCTCATTGTTCTATAGCGCAAACCTTATAATAAGGGATGGAATATGCACGAAATAAAACGCGTAACTGATGGAATAATCATAAGCGGAATAGATAACCTTGACATTGCACGCAGCTGTGCCTGTGGCCAGTCATTTCGTTGGCGCAAGAGCGATGAAGGCTTTTTTGGCGTGGTAAGAGGGCGAGGGGTGAATGTATCACAACTGGGAGATACGCTGCATATCAGGGCGGCGGAGGAGATTGATGCCGCAATGTGGGTGGATTATTTTGACCTAAAGCGCGACTATGCGGCAATAGAGCGCGCAATTGGTGCGGATGTACGCCTGCGGGATTGCCTACCATATGCTACTGGAATACGCGTGTTTAATCAAGAGCCGTTTGAAACACTTATAAGTTTTATTATATCTGCAAACAATAACATAAAGCGGATAAGCGGTATAATAGATAGATTGTGTATGCTTGCAGGAGAAAGCAAATCCAACGAATATGAATATAGTGCGTTTCCAAAGCCGGAGGCAATAGCAAATTTATCGTTGCAGCAGCTTGAGCAGATCGGATCAGGATACAGAGCGCCGTTCATCAAACGAAGCGCGGCAATGATAGCGGATGGCTATGAGCTTGAGCGGCTTTCGGAGCTTTCACTTGATCAGGCGCGGCGCGAACTGCTGAAATTTCCAGGCGTAGGCCCAAAGGTGGCGGATTGCGTATTGCTTTTTTCGTTGCACCATACGGATGCTTTCCCAATAGATGTCTGGATGGATAGGGCAATGCGAGCGCTTTTTTTTGAAAGCAGACAGCCATCTAAGCAGGAACTTACCGATATAATACTTCAACTGGGACCACTTTCTGGCATAGTGCAGCAATATGTGTTCCATTATGCGAGGCAACAGGGGATCGGCATAAAATAGGCAATGTGTTATTAGATATAATGCCATACTTAAATAAAACAAGCATTAAGGCCGGCCACCCAATTGGGTGGCCGGCCTTAATGCTGTGTGCGGAAAAGAAAATAAAAAAGCAAATACTATAATTTCGACCAAATTTGTGAATATGTGGCAAAACAAGTGGCAATACTATGCAGGGTGCAACTTTTGTCCGTTGAATATGCAGAGAGGTTAACATAGGGGGAATATATATGGAACTTTTCAAAAGGCGAAGCGGAAGTACGCTGATAATTACAATGCGTGGAGAATTGGATCATCACAGCGCACAACAAGCGCGTGGCGAAATAGACGCCATGCTTTCTGACAGCACGGTGGACACGCTGTCGTTGGATATGCGTGGAATAACGTTTATGGATAGCTCGGGCTTGGGGGTGGTGCTGGGAAGGTACAAGATGATGAACGAGCGCAAGGGGAAAATGCGGATAGTAGGCGCAAGCAAATGTGCTGAACGAATAATGAAGATGGCGGGCATATATTCGCTGGTCGAGCGTGAAGTATAGAGGGGGAGCAGGATATGTTCAAAAATGAGATGCATGTCAATTTTTCAAGTATATCGCAAAACGAGGCATTGGCAAGGATGATTGCTGCGGCATTTGCATCGCAGCTCAATCCCACGATAGAAGAACTTACAGATGTGCGTACAGCGGTGAGCGAAGCGGTAACCAACGCTATAATTCACGGCTATATGGACAGGCAGGGCATAGTATATATGGACTGCACGATTGAAGGCGGTAAACTGATAATCTCCATAAGAGATGAGGGATGCGGTATAAGCGATGTGGAACTTGCTATGCAACCGTTTTATACCTCAATGCCGAATATGGAGCGTAGCGGCATGGGCTTCGCGGTGATGGAAGCGTTTATGGATGATGTCAAAGTAGAATCTGAGGTGGGCAGAGGAACAACTGTAACACTAAAAAAATATATCTCGGCGGTGAGCGACGATGAGTGAAAGCATCCCGCTTTCCCATGAGCTTACGATTAAATGCATCATAGCGGCACAGCGCGGCGATGAAGAGGCTATAGAAACGCTGATTCGTACCAATACAGCGCTTGTGAAATCAATAGTCAAAAAATATATAAACCGTGGCACCGAATATGACGACCTGTTTCAGATAGGTTGCCTTGGCTTGGTAAAGGCGATACGCAATTTTAATATGGAATACAGCGTGCGCTTTTCAACCTATGCCGTACCAATGATTGCGGGTGAAATAAAGCGATACTTGCGCGATGATGGAATGATAAAGGTTAGCAGGTCACTTAAGGAGCTTGCAACTAAGGCGGCGGCGGCGCGTGACCATCTTTCCAAGCAGCTTGGTCGAGATGTTACGATAGATGAAATAGCAGATAATGTTCAAACGTCCCCAGAAGATGTTCTGATGGCGCTTGAATCCGCAAGACCGCATATGTCTATATATGAACCAGCCTATGGTGATGATTCAGATGCGCTGGTAATAGATAAAGCGATTGGTGAGCTTGATGAGAGCAATGAGACTATCAATAGGGTCATGTTAAAGGAGATGCTTAGGACGCTGCCGCCAAGGGAGCGCCAGATAATAATGATGAGGTATTTTGCGGATAAAACACAGGGGGAGATAGCTAGGACGCTAGGGGTATCACAGGTTCAGGTGTCAAGATTGGAAAATCGTATAATCGCCAAGCTTAGGGATCAGTCAAAATAAAGAGCGCCTATGTGGCGCTCTTTAATGATGTTGCTAATCAAGAGCCGTCAGCTTCGTCCGGCGGCAACGTAGACCTGATTAAGATGCTCTACATCTGGTAGCGAGCCAACATGTGACAGACTTTCGTAAAAGAACAGGCAGACATGTCCGTTCATGTCATTAAGGGAGACGGTATCTTCGCCGTGCGGCCAGCCTTGGAGTGAAGCGGCGATGCCCTGCCCATTTATCTGTATCACCACGGGACGCTTGGAATAGTTGAATTCACCGCCGAACGCATCCTTAAATACTGCGGTGCTGGTTGCTTCGGCGCATTCCATCTCGGCATGATTTACACCACCTGTGAAGAGCATATTGTATGTGACACCTGTGTTGTAATCCGTAATTGTATATGTTGCGCCGATTTGCAGAGTTGGTAAAACCTCTTTCCAGGATATAAGGCTGCCTGTTACGGTCGGGACACCAGCAAGCGGCTTGCCAATGGGCATGGGCGCATCTATCACGGCGCGGACGGCTGTAGGGCTTGAAAAGAGCAGCCCCATAGATTGTGCGCCAACCGTACCGTCGGCAATTATTGCTTGCCCATTGCTGTCCAACTGATTTTGCTGGAATTTGATAGTTGAATCCACAGTCATACTTTGAAAGTTGCCGGTGGGCTTAAAATTAAAATAGCAAAGCTCACGCAGCCGCATCTGTATGCGCACAACGGTTTCACCGGTGCTTTTGTATGCAATAAGTCCAGATGAACCATTGCTGGCAGGTGTGCCGGCATTGCTTGCTGGGTCTGCGTAGGCGGTTGAACACATCAGCAATATGACTATAATGAGCATCATGCAAAAAGCTTTTTTCATAGTTGCATTATAGCATATCGTGCATAGCTTTTTCTATAGATTCATACATTGTTTACGGCGCAGGCACCTCGGTTGGAATAAGGTTTAGCATATCATCTTTATTTGCAACATCGGTATACACCTGCGGAACATCTCCAACCAGTATGTTTTCGGCGATAGCAACCTGGGATACGATCTGTATCGTTTCGGATATTCCGGGCATAACAAGCTTGATTGATGCGGTAAGATGCAAATTAACGCGATAGAGCGTTTGGTTTATACCTGATGATATAAATTCGGAATCGAAGGCGCTTTGAACACTGCCAACAGGAGAGAAGCTTACGCTTATGCGAGGTCCCTTGCCGGAAAAAAATGTTATTCCCGTTATGGTGCCAAGCGGAACAGATATGCCTTGTTCACCAAGGGCGGCTATTCGGGCTTGGGCGGCTTCGGAGCATTCTGCCGCAAGCAAATTCATATTTCTTGTGTTGGCCTGAAGCATATAAACGTGCGAGCCGGTGTCGCGCACGTCTATAAGCTGGGAATAGGTGTCTTGATCGCTCATAGATTCGAGTATGGCATCGTTCATGGCTCGCGCTGCAAGCGATTTTATGCGTGCTGAGGCAAGTGTGGCCATGGCTGTGCGCATGTTTATAGATATGTGTATGACAAAGCAAATTAACAGCGCAAGCGCCGTAACCAATACGATAGTTGCCTTTATGCGGCCGCTGCGTGATTTGCGGCGAAAACATTCAGCTTCCATTTTTACCTCCAAGAATGCTGCGAAATATGTGAAATGTATGTTAATTAAGTATATGTGAGCTCAATTGTATTGAGCCATATCTTTGCAATATGTTATAATAGCCACATATAATGTTAATCTGAATGCGCAGATAATGTTGATTTGGAATATGTGAAAGGCGTTTTGGGGCTTTGCCGCAGAACTGGTACAATGCCACATATGGATAAAAGCAAAGGTTTTAATGCGCTGCTGCTTAAGATTAAGAGAGCGCTAAACAAATTCATCAAAAAAATAAAAACAGCGTTATATGGTACGGATAATGATCCGGGCCATGATGGCGAACTTTTTGTGGAGCGTAAAAAGCCGCGACCGTTTGCGCTTGGTGTGCTTTTTACCACGCTAAAGATGATGCTTGCAACAGTGGTGGTGGTTGGCTGCATGGGAATGGGGCTCTTATTCGGCATTGCAAGGGCCTATATTGAAACTACGCCGGAGTTGGATGTATCCAGCCTTACAAAAAGCGACCGCACTTCGAATATATATGATATGAGCGGCAACCTCATCACGACCTTTGCTGATACGGAATATCGCGATTGGGCCGATATAGAGGATATCCCGGATATGCTTAAAAATGCCGTGATCGCAATTGAGGATGTGCGCTTTTATAAGCATAAAGGGGTGGACTATAAGCGCTTGTTCTCGGCACTGATCAATACCCTTAGAAATGCCGACACACATGGTGGTAGTACGCTTACTCAACAGCTTATCAAAAACAAGGTGCTCTCTAAGGAGCAATCCTATAAACGCAAGATCAAGGAGGCATATCTTGCGCTTGAGGTGGAACAGATAATCAAAAAGGACGATATACTTGAGGCATATCTCAACGATGTATACCTTGGTGATTCCAACTATGGCGTAAAGACTGCTGCCAAGGATTATTTTGGCAAAGAACTTTCAGAATTAACAATACGGGAGTGCGCTATGCTTGCCGGCATGGTGCAAAAACCATACGAAACGAATCCGCGCGCCAATACCTATCTGCGCTTTTATGATGATGGATCCAGTAAAATGGATATAACCAACAAACGTACAGATGTAGTGATAGGTGCAATGTACAATGCGGGATTTATCACGCGTGAGCAATATAACAGTGCTCTTACGGATACGGTAAGCATACTTGAAAAATCTGCGCAAAAGCAGTTGTATGATATGCCGTATTTTGTAGAATATGGTATACGGGATGTGGTAACGCATCTGCTGGATAAGCGCGGTATGCTTGCTACGGATGCCAACCGCGCAACGGTAGAAAATGAATTGCGCACGGGCGGTTACAGCATCTATCTTACAGTTGACCCTAAGATACAGCATACGGTACAGGATACGCTTGCCACATGGAGCAAGTATCCAAAGCTTGCAGATCCTAGCGCAGCCAAACAGATAAAAACCAATTCGGACGGCAGCACAATGGAGATCATTCAGCCACAGGCAGCAGCCGTTGTGTTTGACTATCATACAGGTGAGCTGCGGGCAGTGGTGGGCGGCCGTGAATCGCCACTAATTAGAAAGGGACTCAATCGCGCGTATAGAAGTGCAACACCTGTGGGTTCGTCAATCAAGCCACTTTCGGTATACGGGCCTGCGCTGGATCTTGGCGCATCACCCGCAACCGTAATACATAACTTTGAGGCGCCTATCCCCGGATGGGATAGCGAGAAAGGCTACCCGGCAATAGGAAATAAGAATGATATAGGGCCTATTACGGTGCGCAAGGGCTTGGTTTCTTCGCTTAACGTGGTGGCAGCACGCACGCTGCTAGAGCATGTAGGTCTTGAAGTATCGGCAAGCTACCTTGAAAATCTTGGGGTGGATCCATCGCGTATAAATGTTGGCGGGTCCGGACTTGCTTTAGGCACGATCGGTATTACGCCAATCGAGATGGCGGCAGCGTTTGGCGCTATAGCGGCTGAAGGCGAATATAAGGAGCCGTTATCATTTACAAGGGTGGTAGACGATAGCGGAGAGGTAATATTGGACGCCAATGAAATACGCAAATCGCGTCAGGTATATAAGGCGTCAACCGCATATATGCTTGTGGATATGCTTACGGATGCCGTCAACAGAGGCACAGGCACAAAGGCGAAAATAAAGAATATGACTGTCGCTGGCAAAACAGGCACAAACTCGGATTATTCCAGCGTTTACTTTGCAGGGATAACGCCATATTACACAGCAACCGTGTGGGTAGGCCATGACGAATTCAAATATAAGCTCAAAAAAGGAGCTGCGGGCGGAGAATATGCCGCCCCGCTATGGCAGTCGTTTATGTCTAAAATACATGAAGGGCTTATGGATAAACCGATAATAGATCAATCGCCAACAGCGTTGGGCTTAGTGCGCTGCACGACATGCTCGCTTTCAGGCAAACTGGCAACAGACGCGTGCTATCTTGATGCGGACGGACATGTGCCGGTAACGGATTGGTTCGAAAAAACATCTGCGCCCACAGAACTGTGCGATATGCACATACTCACAAGCGTCTGTAGTGAATCTGGACAACCGGCTTCTCCATATTGCCCGAATGTTATGGCGCAGAGCAGTATAGTGGTTATAGATCCACAATCGCCATATGCGGTGTTTGACCATGCGATGCTTGCCCAGTATATATCTAACGCGATCTATTCAGACGTGCCGGCCGCAGAATATACAGAGCAAAATTTTCCTGCATCCTCGCTTTGCAGCATACATAATCAATGGTGGACAGGGCAGGAGGATGACATAGACTCAGCCATAATAAAATCGCAGTCACTACTGCAAGAAGTTGAAACATACCTGACATCTGCGCAAAGTCTGTCAGAAACGGACAGAAAAACGCTCCAAAATGCGGCGTATATGTTGAACGCATCAATAGAACAAAGATCGGTTGAAGAAATAAACCGATATTATGAGCAGCTGAAATATAATTACGATGTAATATACATTACGAATCCACCGGTGGTAGGGCCATGACGCTTATGCCCCAAAAGCTTTTTGACCTATACGATAGGCAGCGAAAAAAAATAGCCGCGCTGGCGCAAGGCGCGGAACTAACGGGAGATTACCTACATCCTGTGTTTGGCGAAGGGCCTATGCACCCAAGACTGATGTTGATCGGTGAAGCGCCAGGAAGGGTGGAGGCTGAACAGGGTAGGCCTTTTGTAGGAAAGGCCGGAATGCAGCTTGATGAACTGCTTATAGGCGCCGGCATAGAGCGCAGCGAGGTGTTTGTAACAAACGTTATAAAATACCGTCCAACCAATGTTAAAGCCGCAAGCGTATCCAATCGCACGCCCGTACCACAGGAAATACGCCGCGGTGCTGAGCTGATAATGCATGAGATAATGCTGATACGGCCGGAGATTATAGCAACGCTAGGTAATACGCCGCTGAGGGCGATTGGGCTTCTAAGTGGAAATAACTTAGGCAAGATTGGCAGTGAACATGGCAGAGTGCAAAGCGGATGTGTGGAGGAAATAGAGTTCTTGCTATTTCCACTGTATCATCCGGCAAGCGGGATATATAACAGAGCGTTGCTGCCAGTAATGAAGGATGATATAGCAGTGTTGGGAATACTGCTTGATAAAGTAACTTCCGAGGAGGCATGATGCGGTTTGATTAAAAAAAGTATTATAAAGGTAATAACGATATTTGTTTTGGGGTGCACATTGCTTGCGGCTTCTAGCGCACTTGCGGCAGAGCAGAGCTTTGGACAGGTTACGGCTAACGGCGTTAACATGAGGGCGCAGGCCAATAAGGAATCGGCCTCACTTGGTGAGCTGACGCTTGGAACAACGGTAGAGGTGCTTGCTGATGAGGATAGCTGGTTTCGCGTCATGTATAATGGAACGGTTGGCTATGTCAGAAGCGAATACCTGTTTGTAAATGAGGGCGGCAGCCGCGGCGCATATGTTCTGGATGATGGTTCGGTTTTGCGCGGAGGGCCGGATCAATCATCATATGTTGTGGAAAAGCTTTCAGCAGGACAAGGTGTAAAGGTTAAGTCCATAATTGGCGAATGGTACTTTGTGGTGGCAAATGATCAGGTGGGTTACGTGCATCGCACACAGTTAACTATGACAAAGGCGTCCACTGCCGCTGGCAGTATGCTTAAGCAGGGTATGGAGGGCGCTGAGGTTAAAAAGTTGCAAAACTCGCTATGCAATCGCGGTTTCATAAGCAGAACAAATGTAAGTGGCAATTTTGACAGCAAAACACGTGCAGCCGTGGTAGAATATCAGCAAGCGTGCGGACTTTCATCAGCGGATGGAATAGCTGGACCTGAAACGCTGCAATCCATATATGATAGCTCTAACAGGCTTAAAAAAGAAACTGCAACATTCACACAGCTAAAAGGCACAGTAATATTATTGGATTGGTTCAAGGGCGGTAGCGATTGGCTTGCAAAAGGAACGCGTTTCACAATAACGGATGTACGTACTGGGCTAAGCTTCCGTGCACGCAGGTTTGGAGGTTGGTATCATGCGGACAGCGAGCCTATAACCGCTTATGACACTAAAATAATGAAGCGATGTGCGGGTGGCAAATGGTCATGGGATCGCAGACCAATATGGGTAACCTACAACGGAAAGACTGTAGCGGCGAGTATGCACTGTATGCCGCATATGGCTAATCCGACCAGAAGCAATAACTTTGATGGACATTTTTGTATCCATCTGAAGGGATCACTGGTACATGAAACAAGCAGAGCCTGCCCAAGGCATCAGGCATGTGTGATGGAGGCCTACAAGGCGGGTAGATAGCATGATATTATAAAAATTAGTATAAAAGCAATGAGACAGCGCCTCCAGAATATAATTCTGGAGGCCTATTTTTTATGCGCTGGATAAAAAATCCTGTTTTGCAAATACTTACACATAGCTGCTGATGTGGAGGAATATATGGGCTTTTTTAAAAAAATTAAGAATATGCTGAGCTTTAGTAACCAGCAGGCAGAGTTTGAACTGTTAGAAACTGAAAATGGTCAACCGGGATACTTTGGTGGTTGGCATGATGAAAGCAAGGTTGCTGAAAAGCAAGAAAAAAAAGTTTCCGCCGATGTAAAGGTAAATGAGGAGCGGCTCAAATTTGATTTTAGAGCGGATATTAATCCTGATCTTGTTATAAGGCAGTTTATGCTTGGCGGTGAAATACCGGCTATAGCAGCATTTTTAACAGGTATGGCGAGCGGCGAATCCATTAATGATTTCATATTAAGGGATGGAATGCGCCGTGGCGCACTACATGGTGCTACTACTCCGCTGTGCGAGTACGCAGTTAAACACGTGTTTACACTTGCCGAAACGGATGTGGAGCTCGGATGGGATAAGGTAACATCCGGTATAAAGGATGGGAAAACTGCCGTATTCATTCATGGTGAAGCTTGCGTAATAATGATGGATACCCGTGGCTTTGAGCATCGCTCTGTATCTGCCCCACAGAATGAAAAGTCAGTGCGCGGCCCGCAGGAAGGCTTTTCGGAAAATTTGCGCACAAGTATTACGCTTATAAGACGGATAATGAAAACAAGCGACTTGATATGCGAGATACGCGATGCGGGTGCAGACAATAATATTAAACTAGCCATGGTGTATCGCGCCGGAATTACAAACCAAGCACTTGTGCAGGAGGTAAAGCGCCGTATAGGCAAGGTGTCAACACGGATGATATTAAGCGCGGGCGTGATGGAACAACTTACGGAGGAAAACAGACTTTCACCTTTTCCGCAGGTGTTGGTAACGGAGCGGCCGGACAGGGTTGTGGCGCATGTGATGCAGGGTCATGTTGCAGTATTGCTTGATGGCAGCCCATTTGCAATAGTGATGCCAATTACGTTGCACGCGCTTATGGCCAGTCCTGAGGATACATATTTAAGGGAACCGCAAGGCACGGTTATAAGAACTGTCAGGTATATTGGCGCAATTATATCGGTGTTGCTGCCAGCCTATTTTCTTGCGATGGCTTTACACCATCAGGGACTGTTGTCAGTTGAAGTACTAAGCACATTGGTAAGCTCGCGTAAGATGGTATTTGCACCGCTTGGATCTGAAATGATATTTTTACTGGTGGTATTCCAGCTCATAAGAGAGGCAGGATTGCGCGTGCCGGGCAGTATCGGGCAGGCGATAGGCATAATAGGCGGGCTCATATTGGGGCAGGCGGCAGTCACTGCCAACCTTGCAAGTTCCGTCGTGCTGATAATAGTGGCATTGTCAGGACTTGGGAATTTTTGTATACCTGATTACTCAACGCAGATAGCCGTAGCGATATTCAGGTTGCTGCTGGTGCTTGCGGCATGGCTTGGAGGTTTTTTAGGTTTTACCTGTGTTTTGCTTATACTGATGGGGTGGATGTGCTCGTTAAAATCCTATGGCGTGCCATTTCTTGCGCCTTTTTCGCCCAAGACCTATTCGAAGTATCCATTTATAAGCAGAGGGCGAATTACTCAGCATTCACGCGCTACGGACTTTACTAATACTCAGGAGGACACCGCAAAATGAGATTGAACGAAGGGCGAATAGGCCGGCAGGAGAGCGTTAGTATGCTGGGACTAGCGCTTTTTGTGAGCGCGGTGTTCACTGTAAACTCTAAAGACGCATATGGTAGCGGCAATTCCACATATGTATGGTTGCCGGCCTCGGTGGCACTGGCATTTTTGATATTTTGGACTGCGGCATATGCCATGGATAAATGCAGTATACAGCATACCGGAGAGCTATTTTCACATGCATTTGGTAAGGTGTTAGGCAGCATATTTACATATATACTGGTGGCATCGCTGCTCTTTAGTGCATATTTGCCGCTATCCTGCTTTGCGGAGATGATACATAATTTCATATTTATAGATTCCAGCTATATAGCCGTGACTATGTGGATGATTCCTGTTGTGGCGCTACTATCTTTTTGGGGGCTTGAGTGTATAGGCAGGGTGTCCAAATGCTTTGCGGCATTTCTGGCAATATTGTTGTTGGCAAGCTTTGCGGCGCCTGCGGCAAGCTTTGAAAGCTACAGACTGTATCCTTTGATGGGGGATGGAATAAACAGCACAATATCGCATGCCGTAAAAACCGTATTTAAACTGCTGCCCGCACTTATGGCTGTGCTGGGCATGATAAATGGTGTGCAGGGTGCCGTTAATGCCCGTAAATATGGCATTATAGCTGCGGCAATAGCGCTCTTTATGTGCGCGGTGACTCAGCTTACATTGTCGCTTACGTATACGTATTGTGACCTGGCGGATATGTATGCGCCGATGTATAGATTAAATATGTCATTGCTTTTTGAGAGCTACTTTTTCCGTGTGGACAAGATATCACTGTTCCTATGGTTGATAAGCGGTCTTATAACCGCGGCATTTTATATCTATGCCGCAGCCATATTGATATGCAGACAGGGGAAAGGGCGGGATACACGACCAGTAACGTTATCCGCTACAACAATAGTGTTTAGCATTATATTGTTGGAAAGCAGTGGCTGGTATACGTTGATAAACGGTGCGGCAGCCTGGTTGGAAGAGTATGGGTATTTGATAATAGCGCCTCCAATACTATTTGCCTCAGGAATTGTGCTGTTGCGTGAAAGAACGCGCGCAAAGGAGGGAAGCAATGAAAAAGCTGCTTGAATCTATTGTGCTGCTGATTATAGTATTAATCTTTTCAGGCTGCCTTGGCACGGTATCGCCAGATCAATGCGGATATGTGGTGATGATTGGCGTGGATAAGGGTGTGCAGAAGGACTATGTCGTCAGCTTTATGCTTCAGGATGATACAAATACTGAAGCATCTCAGTCTGGTAAAGAGGGTGCGCTGATAGCTAGTGCTGAGGCGGATACAATATTTGAAGCGGTGACGGTGATGGACTATTGCTTGCCATTCCAGATGAATCTATCGCGAACAAACCTGATAATATTCTCGGATGAGATCGCCAAAGATGGCAAGATAGAGGAGTTCCTTGATTTTTCGTGGAACTCACTGCGAATACGCCAATCGATAAAGATGGCCGTCGCAATTGGCGGCGCACAGGAGTTCATGTGGGGGTTAAAATCTGAAAGCACACCTAATATAACAAAGTTACAATATAACTTTCTGCGAAGCTATTCTGGAGAGGGTGTCACTTCGGCGATTAATTATGCATTGTTTATGCAAGGGGTGCGCAGCGCGACGTTCGACCCTGCGCTAACGCTGGGTCGGGTTGACGAATCAGTTGAGAATGCCGAGCAGATGGATCGGGAACAGCCGGATTATAGAACGTCTGGAATAGATCGTACTGGAGGTATGATATCCTACACCTCCGGTACGGCGATATTTGATAGGTGGAGAATGGTTGGCGTGCTAAACGAGCGGGACACGCTGCTGCTGATGATCGTAAATAGCGAGCTTAATAATGGGCATATTCGCATAGATGACGGCAAGGAAGCCATGATAATAATGCTAAAAAAAACAAAGCGGCCAAGGATAGATTTTGCGTTGGATGACGGCAACGGCCCGCATGCGGACGTGCATATTAAGCTGCGCTGCGAGATACAACAGGATGTGAGCGATACGGCAAAGCTTAGATGGGATAATGAGATAAAGGAAATGGTGGAATCGCGCATAGAGGACGAACTGACGCGGGTGTTTAAACAATGCCAAAAGTTGGGCTCGGACGCCATGGGCATGGGAAAGTGCGCATCTAAACTGTTTTATAGCACGGATGAATGGGAAAAATATGACTGGAAATCACACTATGGCAGTATGAGTGTGGACTTCATAGTGGACGTTACAATGAATGATGAGAATATAATGGAGTATATGGAATGATAATGCTGTTCATTTTATTCTGTGCATTTACAGTAGTATACTGCTTTTGCTATATGCTGCACCGCATAAAAAACAAAAGCGGTTGGCTGTTGCCTGTCATGCTTTGGCTGCTACCGCTTGTGCTATGCATTTTGGTGGTTATTTCAGTTTCATAAGCCGCTTAAGGCGCATACCTATGCATTCACGCCGCGTTTGCGTCTGTACGCAATCGCAGTGGTATATGCCATCGTCGCCTCGGGCAATACAGTCGCCTTCGTGCACAGATTCGTCAAGCGCGCTGCGTGATATGTGCAGCGGCTGGCCGGCATCGTCAATACATACGGCAATGTTGCCTTCAAAGCGATCGACAGTGAGCATATAGCTGCCTCCTACCTATAATTTCAGGATAATAGTAGCATTTCTGATTGCTTATAACAAGATTATTTTATTTTTGACGTTATCGATATTTCCATATTGTGTAAGCTGTGTTAAACTATAAATGTATATATGAACAGTCTCATGCTATACAAAGGACATACCATTTATGCAGGATAAGATTAATGACATAATAACGCTTGATAAGCTTGAGGATATGAAGGCGCAGGCGCAATTGATGCAGGAAGAATTATATTTCGACTGCATGAAGGAGTATGGCTCAACAGGCAAGCTGACAAGTGCAAAGCTCAATGAAAAGAGCAATGAATATGAGAATTACGTACTTACCATTCACAGACTCGAAGAGCTACTTGCAGACAAATATGCAAAGTAATCAATGCGCTTTGGTGTGCAGGGTATAAACATGCGCTATATATGTTAATAATCGATTAAGAGTATGTGGGTTCGGTTAACAATCACGCTGGATACTGTATAATAGATACATTATTGAATCAGCGGAAAGGCGGTTTGCAGCTTGTCATATGATGTGCTGGTAAAGACAATAACAAGTGGATTTGCCCAATTTAGATGGACAGATGCCGTAGATATCCTGATTATCGCTTTTTTGCTGTATCGACTTATACTACTTACAAAAGAAACGCGTGCCTACCAGGTTTTAAAAGGTGTTGCGATACTTTTTCTTGTGGCAATGGTAAGTGACGCAATGCAACTGACAACGCTAAGCTGGATACTCAATTCCGTACTGGTATCGGGTATTGTGGTGGTGGTGGTGCTATTCCAGCCTGAGCTTAGGCGTGCGTTCGAACATGTTGGCAGGGGTAAGTTCATAAGCCGTAATGGATTCAAAGTATTTACGCCTGAATCAAATGCAATCGTGCGTGAGATGCAGTTGGCTATCACAAATTTGGCAAAGCGACGTGTAGGCGCGTTGATAGTAATAGAGCAGCGCACAGGCCTTGCCGATATAGTACGCACAGGCACGCGCATAGACGGAATGATATCGTCACCATTGCTTGAAAATATATTCGAGCCTAACACACCACTGCACGATGGGGCGGTTATAATCAGCGATGGCCTGATAGAGGCGGCGGCATGTTTTTTGCCATTGGCAGAGGATATATCGGTGGCACGTGAACTGGGAACAAGGCACAGGGCTGCGCTGGGTATATCATGTGTATCGGATAGCATAACTATCGTGGTGTCAGAGGAAACTGGTGTTGTCTCATGTGCGCGCGAGGGTAAGCTGATAAGGTATATTGACGATAAAGCGCTGAGCAATCTGCTTGAATCCGTGTTTGTTGTGGAAAAGGAGACCACGACACTGTTTAAACGGAGGAAAAAAGATGAAAATTGATAATAACTTTAAAACCAGACTCAAAACATTTGCGAAGGGTCTGTTCACAAAGAATGTTACGCTCAAGGTGGTGTCGCTAATATTTGCGATGCTGCTATGGGGATATGTAATGATGGATCAGAATCCAAGCCGTGTAAAAACCGTGAATGATGTGACGGTCAGCTTTGATGGCGAGGCCGATCTTATATCACGCAAGTTTATTGTACGCGGAGATCGAGACGAAATACTAAAAAATATATCCGCGCGAATAAGCTCAGAACTGACAAACTATGCAGATTTGAGCCAGTCGGACGTAAAGGCAACCGTAAACCTTAGAAATTTGAGCAAAGCCGGCAAATATACAGTTCAGATAATAGCTACGACCTCAAAAGGCACGGTATTAAGCACAAACCCAAATACTGTTGAGGTTGAGATAGACAATCTTGTTTCACGTCGTGTGCCGCTGGAAATGGTGTGCGATAAGTCAGCTTTGCCACCTGGTCATTGGTGCGGCGAGCCGGAACTGAGCCGTTCTGAAATCGAGATAGAGGGTGCTGCACAGGATGTGGCCAATGTTGCAAAGGCTGTGTGCTACATAGACCTGACAGAGCGTACATCCAGCATACACGAATCCTATAAAACGGTACTGCTGGACAGCAATGGCGATCCGATGGATGCAACTATGTTTAGCGGTGAAATGCCGTCTGTAACAGTGAATATGGATATATTTAGAACCGTGGCTATGCCGATAGACATTGACACAGTCGTTTTAGGGCAGGACAATATGCCTGAGAATTACATAATCATGGGTAAGACTGCATCACCTGCCAGCATAACAGTGGCAGGCCCGGATGAACTGTTAAATGAATACACCAAGGTGGATATAGGCCGGATTGATGTTTCAGGCCGCACAAAAGGCCTACTTGCCGATGTTCCCGTTGCTGTGCCGGATGGACTAATGATACTTGGAAACGATACGGTAAGCATATATGTAAATATACGTGAGGTAAGAGCCAGCATAAACTCTACATCGACCCCGATAACCATAAAGGGGCTAGGCAAAAGGATGGGTGTTAAACTCCAGAATAACACGGTTGGCGTTAAGATAACCGGACCTGTGAGTGTGATTAACGAACTTCAACTATCCGATATAAGCGCATATGTGGATGTAACGAATCTGAAGGCCGGCACATATGATCTGGATGTGCAGGTAATGGTGAAAAATCCGGAAACACTGAAAATGGTGACAAGCAAACTTACGCTTCCAAAGGTAAGCGTAACAATAACTGGATAGCGGAGAAAATAAGATGACACTGTCCATTTCAAACTTAAAGCTATACCCCGATGCAGACGAGTCCTCGCTGAAAACACAGGCGGCGAGGACTCTTATAATACCTGAAAATGCGATAAACGGTCTGCGGATAGTCCGCATGTCTCTGGATGCACGCAAAAAACATGATATACACCAGATCTGCACGGTGGAAGTGACGCTGGCCGATGCGGATGAAAAGCGCATACTCAAAAATTTGCCTGCCTGTGTGGCTACGGTGCAGCATGAAACGAGGCGTGAGCTTAAAGCTGGAATCATGCCGCTGGATACGCCGATAATGGTTATTGGAATGGGGCCGGCTGGGCTGTTTGCTGCATATACGCTGGCTAGGTGCGGATATAGACCAATAATAATAGAGCGAGGTCGCAGTGTAGACGAACGCAGGGCGGATGTAGAGCGATTCATGGAGCATGGCAAGCTGGATCCATGCAGCAACATAATGTTTGGCGAAGGCGGGGCTGGTACTTTTTCGGATGGCAAGCTTACAACACGCATAAAGGATGAGCGGGCAAGCGAGGTAATCGAGCTGCTTGCCCGTTTTGGTGCGCCGCCTGAAATAACAGTGCTTGCAAAGCCACATATAGGCACAGATAGATTGATAACAACGATACGCAACATGCGGCATGAGATAGTGCGCTTGGGCGGTGACGTGCGCTTCACAACAAGACTTTGTAATATTGAGACTTCCGATGGTTCTCTCAACGCGATAGAACTTGAACATAATGGCATTAGGGAAAAACTGCCATGCCGTGTATGCGTACTTGCCACGGGGCAGGGCGCGCGGGATACATACGCTATGCTGCAAGGGCAGAATATGCTGCTTGCGCCTAAGGCATTTGCGGTTGGCGTGCGTATAGAGCACCCGAGGGATGTTATAGATAGTGCGCAGTTCGGTATGCTTGCGGGCCATCCGAGGCTTGGCGCTGCCGAATACCACCTTGCGGATAAGGCGGGCGAGCGCGGCGTATACACGTTTTGCATGTGCCCGGGTGGTGTGGTAGTACCCTCATCATCGGATAATGGACAAGTTGTAACAAACGGTATGAGCTGCTTTGCACGAAACGGCATTAACTCCAACGCCGCAATAGTAGTACAGGTAGACGAACGTGATTTTGGCACGGATGCACTTGCTGGTATGCGTTTCCAGCAGGGGCTGGAGGAACGTGCCTATGCGGCTGGTGGCGGCGGCTTTATTGCTCCAGCGCAACGCGTAGAGGATTTTTTGTCGGCAAGAGGCACAAGAAGGTTTGGCGGAGTAACGGCAACATATAAGCCGGGCGTAATCGCTGCGAATCTGCACGATTGCCTACCTGAATTTGTGGCAAATGGGGTAGCCGCTGGCATAAAAGCTTTTGCAAGCAGATTGCATGGCTTTGATTTACCGGATGCGGTGCTATGTGCTGTAGAAAGCCGTACCAGCGCACCTGTGCGCATAATGCGAGGAGAATCAGGTGAAGCTGTGCGTGCAAAGGGTCTGTATCCTGTGGGTGAGGGCGCAGGCTATGCCGGCGGAATAGTAAGCGCCGCGGTAGATGGAATGCGTGCTGCCGAGAGAATAATAGAAACATATAGACCATAAATGCGGAGAGGGTGCAAATGAAACATAGATTACTTGCAATAGTAATAATATTGAGTTTACTGCTTTCTGGATGTGGTGGCGCAGGAATGCAGGGGGATAATATCGATATTGCCAATATGGTAACAGGCACAGGTATAGTTACGGCTTCGGATCTGATTGAATTTATAAAAAATGGCGATACGGATACGGCTACGCTGCTAGCACCTATTGATCTTGGAAATGAAATGCTTAAGATAACGAGTGGGCGCGGCCCGATAATAATAATGGGCAACGGATGCGCTATAAACAGTGCAGCCGATTGCGTAATAAGGATTGATAGCGGTTGTGAGCTTACGCTGAACAACGTGAGTATAGAAGGTAGGGTCGATGGAATTGGCTGCCTTGGCGATGCCGACATAGGCGGCAGTGCCGCATCAATAACGGCTGGAAACAGCGCAATAATGAGCAAAGGTAAGATAACGATAGCACCGGGTAGCGAACTTAAGCTGATTGCGAATACTGGTAGCGCACTAACCGGAAAGGGTATAACACTGCTTAAGGGAGCAAAAATAACATCATCAGCAGGATTAAATGCTGTGTGTACAACCAAGAATGATCTAGTGCTGTACGAGGATGCGGAGCTACATGCGGTTACATCAACCAACTACAATGCGGTTAAATGCGAAGATAGACTTGTTATGAAGGCAGGATCTGTATTTGATGTGGGAAATACGGGCGATTATCACGGCGCGGAAATAGATTCAATAAGCGTTGAAGGACCTGTAAATATATACGCAAAGGGAGGCAGCAAGGGAATAGGTGTGTTTATATTCACGCATACTGATGATATTTGTGTAATAGGTGAGTGCACACCAGGGCCGCAGTTCGAAAATGGACGCGGCAGTATAACATTTGTGAAAGATATTTCTGGCTATAACGACTGGGCTAAGGCCAAATCAGAGGTGGATGCAGAGGCTGAAACTCAAAAAGATGCGGAGGAGACTGAGGGATGAGCCCTTGGTGTATATGATATGAGCAAAAAATATAGGGTAATCAGTTTGATAATGGCTTTATTATTTGTGGCAGGCGTGGTATTTTCGATAGTCTACTCATTGATTTATTAGAACAATACACAAAAAAAGCAGCAGGTGCTGCTTTTTTTGCGGCGCAATGTTGGGGATGCAAAGCGCCAAAGATGGTTGGGGGTATGTCATCGAAGGGAGGGGGGCTCCATTCGTAATGACCGTCAGCGGGTTGTTGCCCGATCGCCAAGGGTAAGGCTGATATCCAACTGTTCGTTGCCTCTCAGCACAGTTATTGTTACCACATCGCCGGCTTTATATTCATACAACATTGAGGAAAGTGCCGCATAGCCCTGCACATCCGTGCCGTTAAAGGCTAGTATGATGTCATTTTCCTTAAGACCACTCTTTTGTGCGGCGCTGCCTTCTTCAACTTGGACTATCATGGCGCGTGTCACATAGGTCTGCTGAAGCCCGAATGGGAATATATACTGCTGTTGTTCGTTTATTGCAGAAGTCAGGCTGACGTTCTGCATACTGATTCCTATATATGGACGGCCGCTGACGAAACCGTAATCCATCAGATCGGATACTATGGGCTTGACCACATCAATTGGTATGGCAAAGCCAAGTCCTTCAACCTCTATGCCTGAGCTTTTGGCGTTTACGATGCCTACAAGTTTACCATTCGCATTGAATAGCCCGCCGCCTGAATTTCCAGGATTCACAGCCGCATTAGTCTGCATAAGGGTCATCGTTTTGCCGTCTATTTCAATGGTTCTATCGAGACCACTGATTATCCCATCGGATACGCTGCAAGCAAGTACGCCAAGCGGATTGCCTATTGCATATACAGAATCTCCAACGGCGGATGAGGACGAAGTGCCAAGCACGGCCACAGGAAGTCCGCTTGCGGCTATTTTAATAACGGCGAGATCGGTTTGCGCATCAGCACCTACAAGCTTAGCCTCATATTTTGTGCCATCCTGAAGATAGACGGTTATTTTGTTTGCTCCATCAACAACATGGTTGTTGGTAACAATGTATCCATCCGCCGTAAGTATAACGCCTGAACCGCTGCTTGTGGCGGATTTGGACTGGCCGCCCATAACATCATACGATGTGGCCTCAATATCTATACCAACCACAGCACTCATGCAGGTTTGCAGCATCTGAGTTGATGAGGAATAGGGTGTGGTGCTATTATCGATGTTAAGTCCCTGAGAAACGGGCGTGTTTGGCTGCTGTGAGCCATTAACTGGGGTTGTACTTTGTTGGACATCACCATTATTATCATTCAGCGCTGACTTAGAATTATTGCTACCAATGATCATGTAGGTAATCCCCGCGCCGAGGCTGCCGCAAATCAGAGCAACTATTACCACCAGCGATATTAGCGCCTTTGTGCTGACGGTGCCATTTTTGCGTTTAGCATGTTCTGGCTGTGTATCTTGGGGTTCATACTGTGAATAATTCGTCTGCTTGTCAAAATCAAATCTAAAGCCATTGTTATTTTCCATATGGATAACTCCTTTCGTGCCTTACGTTAAAGATATTTTAAATCAAAATTTTGTAGCAACAAAAGCATGAATTTGCCAACTATTTGAATAATATTGTATTTAATATGTCGAGGATCAGCAGAGCATAAAATAGTGCTCCGGTAAACCGGAGCACTAAGAGCTAATTAAAATCTGTATATCAGTGCTTGGCTTTCTCCCAAAATACATCCATCTCGGCAAGCGTCATATTCGCTGGAGAATGTCCGGACGCTATGATCGTGCGCTCCATAAGCTCAAAGCGGGCAATAAATTTATCGGTGGCTGCGCGCAGCGTAAGCTCCGGATCGCGCTTGAGCAGGCGCGCAACATTGACAGCAGAAAAAAGCAGATCGCCAAGCTCTTCGCTCACAGCATCAATTGAATCGGAATTAATGGCTTCGTATAGCTCATCTGCTTCTTCATGTATTTTTGCAATAGCATCGGCTGCATTATCCCAATCAAAGCCAACGTCAGCTGCTTTTTTTTGCACCTTTGCACTGCGCATAAGGGCCGGAAGACCTGAAGGTATGGCGTGCATGGCTTCGGATTGTGTTTTAATATTTTTCTCAAGTTTCTTTAACTGTTCCCAGTTGAACAGTACATCGTTGGCATTGCTTACCTGGACGCTGCCGAATACATGAGGATGACGATATATCAGTTTTTTTACTATACCGCTTGCAACGTCGCGCAGCGTAAACTCTGCGCGCTCCTGCTCTATATACGTATGAAATGCAATTTGCAGCAAAAGGTCGCCAAGCTCCTCGCATAGCGCATCGGAATCATCGCGCTCGATGGCGTCAAGAACCTCGTAGGTTTCCTCAATAAGTGCACTACGCAGTGTAGAATGGGTTTGCTCCGCATCCCATGGGCAGCCGCCGGGAGCACGCAATCTTATAAGTACTTCAACAAGCTGTTCAACGCCGTAGCGTTCCAGCTTGTCAAACGGTACAGCTTCAACATACAGCACTGTAGAGGAAGAATAGCTTGGCTGCCTGTCCAACTCATACAGCGGAATTTCATCACTGCGGTAGATGCCGGAATTATCCATATTTATAATGTGAACAGTATGTGCTTGAGGGAAATATTCGCTCAAAGTAAGCTTTACTTCGCCCGCGCGTAGGCGTGTATCCAGCTCCTCTACGCATAATGGGATATATGGGTCAAGCGTAGCCGGAAGGCTGTTTGCTGCACACATGAGCAGATGAGACGTGTCTGTAGCGATGGGCAGAATCGCCATTGCGGCTTCGCCAAAGCCGGATGATGGCAAAATTTCAAGTTCTATTCCGGCATTATTGGCTGAGGCAAGTATGGCGGATAGCTGCGCGGCTCCAGCACCGCGCCCCGGCATGGCGTATACGGCATTTTCGCCGCAGACGACACGATCCGCAATACGTCTGTTGAGTTCATCAAAATCAAGTGAACGGTCAAACAGATCGTCCATCGACTCAAACGGAATATTTGAATCAAGCACCCACTGCGCGCTTGGATGCTGTGTTGTTTGTAGAAATAAATGGCTTGCACCGAGTATGGCATTTTTGGCGCGTTCGGTTATACTCAGTGGCGTAGCCAGCGGGGCTATTGTAAGAGTGGGCATATAATTCACCTCATCATTTGCGGCCAAGCAGCTTTTTGATTTTTTTGCCGCCCGGGATCAACCCAAGCTCATCATCAGAGAACATCTTAAGCACAAGCACGAGTGTAATATATATTGCCATGCCTACGATTATGGATATAAGTGTGGCGGAGTTGGAGTGCCCATCACGTGCAAACATATCATAGCACAGCTTTACTGCACCGCCCATAACAAGGGCTGAAAGCAATGGCTTTAGGAATACATCAAATATCTTGATCTGCATACCGCTTTTTCGTATGGTATATATAGTATCCGCAATGCCTGCAAATGCGTAGCATACTACTGTTGATACCGCCGCACCCTGTATGTTAATTGAAGGGATGTTCATTAGCACCAGCATTGTAATTACCTTTAGAACAAAGCCGATAAAAAGGTTGAACACAGGTACGTTTGGGCGGCCCATACCCTGAATAACTCCGGTCATGGATTGCACAAGTGAAAGGAAAATTACGCCTATTGATGCTGTACGCAGCAGTTCCGTGGCCAATTGCAGCTCAGTAATGCTCAGATTGGGGTATAACAGACTTAGTATTTGCGATGCCAGTACGAACATGCCGGCAGCGCAGGGAAGACCGATCACAAGCGCTAGCTTAAGACCAAGCCGGGATACAGTCTTGGCACCCGAATAATCCTTGCGCGTAATAGAAGCGGATATGGCGGGAACAAGGCTCATTGCGAGCGCCATGGTGAGCACGCCTGGCATGTTGACTAGCGTAGTTACGTTGGTGCGCAGCAGCGAATAGGCAATCTGCGCATTTTCCTGTGTAAAGCCAAGATTAAGCAGCGTGCTGCCGATAAGCGCGCTGTCGACAATACCTGTAAGTGGGCTTATTGATGCGCCTATAGTAATAGGCACGGCCATAAGTATGATTGCTTTTAAAACAGGTCCGCTGTCGCGCTGCAACTCAACGGCGGCCCGCTGACGGCCAAAACTACGGCGCTTTTGCGAGGCATAGAATAAAATGATCACAATTAAGGCGAGTACTTCTGATATTGTAACGCCGATAAGCGCGCCCATCGCGGCATATTCAGGTCCCATGGGAAGCATCTTTATTGCCA
Organism: Clostridia bacterium; assembly: GCA_036652795.1. Taxonomy (GTDB): domain Bacteria; phylum Bacillota; class Clostridia; order Christensenellales; family CAG-138; genus JAVVVD01. Next base: position 112,646 of record JAVVVD010000001.1, read on the forward strand.
GTGTATAGCCTATTGCGAGTTTGCCGACCTGCTCAACGATTTGGCTTATGGCGGTGCCCATCATCAGTTGCATACCCTGTAAATAGCCGCGGAACGCGCACATTATAGATACGAACAAAAGTGCGGGTGCAAGCGCCTTAAACGATAACGATGCCTTGTCGAATGTGCTTATTGAGGCCAGTGCATCTGCACCGAAAAACATTAGCAGCGACGTTACCACACCTATGCCGCATAGCAGTATAAGTGCCGTGCGAAACACCTTGTTCGCGCCGCGGTAGTCGCCAAGCGTAACGCGCTCAGATACCATTTTAGATATTGCCGTGGGGAGACCGGCGGAGGAGATTACAAGCAGCCATGCATAATATGGATAGGCTACCTCATAATAGCTCATGCCGATCGATCCAACATCATTGGCCAGCGGTATGCGGAATAATGCTCCGATTATTTTTACGATAAGACCCGCCACTGCAAGTATTGCGGCGCCTTGTACGAATGATTTGCTTTTTCTTTCCATTAATATACTACTCCTGCTTACTCTGATTATATTAAAGTATAGGTCAATCCTAGTCATTATAGCAGATTTATATGCATTTGTTTCTAAAAAGTGGCATTGTTTCAAAAAATGCAATACTTCGGTGCGCCAGACGCTGTTTTATAGTATAATAACCCATATGTATATGCTTATATAATGATTTTACGTAAGAATGAGGTATTATGAAAAAGGTGTCTAAATTAAAGGTGTTCGCTAACTACTATAAGCCGCATATGCCGCTTTTTATTACGGATATGACCTGTGCGCTGCTGATATCAGCAATAGATGTGGCGTACCCGCTATTTTCCAAAATAGCGCTCCAGCAGTATTTGCCGCAGGGACGGTATCAGGCGTTTTTTATGGTGGTGGCAATAGCGCTTATTGCGTATATATTGCGGGCCTTGATGCAATATATTGTGACTTCGCTTGGTCATAGGCTGGGTGTGCTTATGGAGGCGGATATGCGAAGGGATGTATTCAGCCATCTTCAAAAGCTATCTTTTAGTTTTTTCGATAAATCACGTACGGGCGTGCTTATGGCGCGCTGCACACATGACCTGTTTGAGATAACAGAGCTTGCACACCACGGTCCGGAAGATGTGTTTGTATCGGTGCTTACGCTGCTAGGCGCGTTTATAGTGATGCTTACTATCGAATGGCGCTTGGCGCTGGTGCTGATGCTGCTCGTACCGATATTCCTGCTTACAATAGTGCTGCTGAGAAATCGCATGTCTAAAACATCGAGCGAGGTTAAAGAGGGACTTGCAACCATCAACAGCGATATTGAATCCTCACTTTCCGGTATGCGCGTAGCACAGGCGTTTACCAACGAAGAATATGAAATTAAAAAATTCCAGCGTGGCAACAATATATATATTAAATCGCGCAGGGGCTTTTATACTGTTATGGCGCAGCTCAATTCGGCGATGGAGCTTTTTACCACAGTATTAAATGTGGTAGTGCTGGGCGTTGGCGGTTATATGATAATGACAGGCGATATGGATATAGTGGTGTTGATGACGTTTACGCTGTATGTGAGTTCCTTTACTAACCCAATAAAAAAACTGTCAAACTTTGCAGAAACATATACGATGGGTATGGCAGGCTTTAAGCGCTTTGTCGAGCTGATGGGGATCGATCCGGACATAGAGGATACGCCGGATGCCACAGATATAATCGATGTAAAGGGTGATATAAGCTTTAAAAATGTCAGTTTTGCTTACGACAACAAGGAAGAGGTACTAACTGACGTAAATCTGGATATTCGATCAGGTTGTACGATAGCGCTTGTCGGCCCATCCGGCGGCGGAAAAACTACCATATGTCATTTGCTGCCACGCTTTTACGAACCAAATGAGGGCTGCATCTGTGTGGACGGCAAGGATATACGCAACATTACAAAGCACTCACTCAGAGAGCACATCGGCATAGTGCAGCAGGATGTATTTATGTTTGCTGATACAATACGCGAGAACATTCGCTATGGCCGCATATGTGCGCAAGATGCGGATATAATCGCTGCAGCAAAGGCCGCCGAAATACATGATGATATAATGGCTATGCCAAACGGCTATGATACTGTAGTTGGGGAGCGCGGGCTTACGCTTTCTGGCGGACAGAAGCAGCGCATATCAATAGCTAGAATATTCCTTAAAAACCCTCCAATATTGATATTGGATGAGGCAACAAGCGCATTGGATTCAGCCACAGAGGCAAAAATAAACGCAGCGTTCGAACGGCTAAGCCTCGGGCGCACAACGCTTATAATTGCGCACAGACTATCTACAATACGCAACGCGGATACGATAATAGTGATAGATGGCGGGCGTATAATAGAAAGCGGCACACACAAGGAGCTACTTGAGAAAAATGGCGAATATGCCAAACTACACGCTGCACAGATGGTGTGAACTATTAGGAGGATTAAAGATGAAATTTACTGTTGATGGGATGATATGCGACATAGCAAGCGGCGAAAGCCTTGCCGACGGTGTAAAAAAGCTAAATCTGGACAGTGATTCTCTTAAACTGAGGCCGCTGGCTGCCCAGATTGGCGGTGAAGTATTTAGCCTTAGATATGTTCCATTTAGGGATGTTAACGTGCATCTGCTAAGATATGGTGAGGAAACAGGAAGACGCGTATATGAGCGTTCGCTGCAATTCATACTGATCGCAGCGATAAAAAAGCTGTTTCCAGCAGCACGGGTATATGTAAGGTATTCGCTGGGCGCAGGACTGTATATGACGATAGATAAGGAGCCAGCACTTACAGAGCAGGATGTGCTAATGGCTGAAAGCGAGATGCGAAGACTTGTGAGGCTTGCGCTTCCACTGGTGCGCAAACGGCTATCCATTGATGATGCGGTAAAGGTATTTGAGGAGGCGGGGCAGCTGGATAAGGCCAAGCTACTTAAATGGCGCAAGTTCAGCTATTTTGATGTGTATAGCCTTGAAGGGCATACGGACTACTATTATGGTGAAATGGTGCCCGATACAAGCTATGCGGATGTGTTCAGACTAAAATATATTGATGGCGCTGTAATAATGCTAATGCCGCGCAGCGATGAGCCGGATGTTCCATCGGACTATGAGGAACTTACAAAACTGGCGATAGTATTTAAGCAGAGTGACGATTGGGGCAAGCTGATGCATTGTTCCACTGTAAATGAGCTTAACACTAGTGTGCAGCAGGGAAGCATACGCGAACTGATAAGGGTAAACGAGGCGTTGCATGAGCGCAGCTATGCCGATATTGCGGACGGCATAGTCAACAAGCATGCGCGTGCGGTGATGGTAGCCGGACCTTCATCATCCGGCAAGACGACGTCGGCCAACCGTATTGCCACCCAACTGCGCGTGTTGGGACAGGATCCAATAATGCTCTCGCTTGATAACTATTATTTGGACAGAGACGCTATACCCCTAGATGAGCATGGCCAGCGCGATCTTGAACATATCAACACGCTGGATATACCACGCTTCAACCATGATCTTGCTGCGCTGCTGCGAGGTGAAGAGATGGAGGTGCCGATATTCGACTTTAAGGCCGGCAAACGCGCGGCAAACGGCAAGGCCTTGCGCGTGCAAAACGATCAGCCGCTCATAATAGAGGGAATACATGGCCTTAATCCAATGCTGATTACGGATGAGGTGAATTCAGATGCTGTTTTCAGGGTGTATGTGAGCGCCCTTACCACGTTGAACATTGATGACCATAATCGCATACGTACAACAGATGTGCGCCTGCTGCGCCGCCTTGTTCGCGATTACGAAGATCGTGGCGCTTCGATGGAGCAGACGCTGGCAATGTGGCCAAGCGTACGCAGAGGCGAACAAACATGGATATTCCCATATCAGGAGCATGCGGATGCATTGTTTAATACAACGTTGGTATATGAGGTTGCAGTGCTTAAAAAATATGTGTATCCGCTGTTGGTAGCCGTACCGCCTGAAAGCCCAAGCTTTGCAGCGGTGCGTGATATCGTAAAGTTTTTGAACTACTTCCTTGATGCGGATGTTGAAGATGAAATACCGCCAACATCTATATTACGTGAGTTCATAGGCGGCAATACGTTTTATCGTACAGGAGATTAAAATAAATTGGAAATGAGTTTGCTCAAAAGCGATATCGGCAGCGTGAGTAGCCCCCATAGCAGCGAATAACCAAGGCATATTTGGCCATACAGGTTAAAGTGGCTGCCGGAATAATCCCATATGCCAAGCTGCTTGCGGATGTTTACGATATAGCCGGTGATAAACTCGATGGCGCTGATGATCAGTGCACCAAACAGACATTTAAACGGCAATGCAATCGTATAACGCGAGAATAGCATATGCAGCAGAGTAAACGCGGCACTGCCGGCCACGAACATGGAGATATGGCTGCGTCCACGCCAGATAAGCTCAATAAAAACATATAATGTGCCGCCTAAAATGAGAGCGGTGCAAAACTCAAATATATTCATACCACTATATTGTGAAAATAGAAGATTTAATATTCAAAGCAATATCGTGTATGGTATAATAAATGGCATACTACACTTCATGGGAGGCAGCAAACATGGCAACCAAGGTTTGGGCGCATAGAGGCGCAAGCGCATACGCGCCGGAAAATACAATACCCGCATTTCGCATGGCGGTTGAGATGGGCGCCGATGGCATTGAGCTGGATGTGCATGAAAGTGCGGACGGCAAATTGATGGTAATACACGATGAAACTGTGGATCGCACATCAAACGGCAGCGGCAGGGTGGTTGATATGACCTGCCAACAGCTTAAACAGCTGGATTTTTCGAACGGATTTGAAGATTATACAGGTGCACGCATCCCGACCTTGCGCGAGGTATACGGACTGTTGCGCAGCACTGATGTTACTGTAAATGTAGAGATTAAGTGCGATGTTGTAATCTATTATGGCATATGGGATAAACTTATAGAGCTTGAACGCGAGATGGGGATGGAGGGCCGTATACTGTATTCCTCATTTAACCACTATGTACTTATGGAGCTACGCAAAAGCGCACCGCAAAGCAAAATAGGTCTGTTGTATTCATGCGGGCTTGTTGACCCATGGGTATATGCCAATTATCTCCAGGCTGATGCAATACACCCGCACTACTTTGCAGCATTGCAAGCGCCTGATCTTATTGATGGCTGCCGAGAGCATGGGGTGGATATCAACACATGGACGGTAAACGATTCTGAGTCGATCAAAAAGCTTGCTGCGGCCAACATAAATGCGATTATCACCAATATGCCGGATATGGCACTTCGCGAAATGAAAAGGTAAATAGATAATGCCGGTTTAAAAAACGGAGAAGTTCAATTGAACTTCTCCGTGCTTTTATTTACCAAGTTTTACTACAGCCGCTAATTTTATTAATTCACATGTTTCAATCGCCTACATCAAATGCCTCGAGCTTATTCTTAGGGCTCTCTGGTTTGCTGTCACCATGCTTGGCAAAGCAGATCGGGATCACAGCTAACGCTACCATTATGGCAGCATAGGGGAAAAGGGTATTATAACCGAACCATTGTATAAGATAACCTGACAGAGTAGGCGTTACTATCTGTGCCGCCATTGAGCAGGTGTAATAGTAGCCTGTATATTTGCCTACGTTGCCTATGCGGCTGATTTCCCACACCATTGGAAATGTATTAACGGTGATAGCTGCCTGCGCGAAGCCTATCAGTATGAACATTGGATAGAGCCATGCGGTGAATTCACGGCCGAATATAGCTGCCAATACAAAACAGATTATCGCCACAACCAGACCAATCTGTATCATGCGCTTGCGGCCGAATTTTGCTGAAAAGAAACCGATAGGTAAATATGATATTACAGCGGCTACGGTAGCGTAAAACAGACAGTCAGCAGCGCGATCCAGACCCCCGTGCCACATAGCGGTTGCATATTTCGTAAAGGCAGTTGTAACGGCATTGAAACCCATGAACCACAGCGCTATTGTAGAGAGGATGAGTATAAGGCTGCGGCGCACCGCTGGCGACAATTTTTGCTTGCCATCCACATCAACAGCGCGTTCCTGATCCTCTTCAATAGGCACACCATAGTTGATATCCTTCATCTCTTGCACAAGCTTGCGCTCTCTTATGGTTAGCAGCAGTACTGCTACGGCCACAACCATCAGTGCGGCAACAGAAAGAAAAAGATAAAAGTAATTATCACGTTCGCCATTGCCACCGTCTACTATGGCATATTTAACCATTTGAAGCGTGTAAAGCCCACCAATGGCGCCCATTAGGTTGATTATGGCATTACCCTTACTGCGCAGTGGCTTGGGCGTAATATCAGCCATTAGCGCCACAGCCGGCGAACGATATGTGCCCATAACTACAAGGAGTAGGCCTAGCACAGCCATAAACACCAGCAATGATACGGAAGGGTCGATAGCCCAATAGTTATTATCAAGCAATGGCAGAACCATCATTAACACAACGGCAAGCAGCGTGCCTACCAATACAAACGGCAATCTGCGGCCTTTTTTATCTGATATTGCACCAAACAGAGGCAGCAGGAAAAGCGCTAAAATATTATCTAACGACATTATGAAGCCGGAAGGACCGTCCTTTAGGCCGTATGTATCGCGGAGTATCAGCGGGACTATGCCATCATACATCTGCCAGAATGCGCAGATGGAAAAGAACGCCAGCCCGACGAGCAGTGTACGGCCATATTTTAGCTTCATTAGTACCTCCAAAAGTGTAATGTATGCATTATATCGGTTATACGTATATTGCGCAACATTATATGAAATATGGTATGTATAATATAATATATTGTCCAATCCGTATGATTAGCATTATAATTAGAATAATAAGACAAAATAAGTAATATGGAGATGCAATATCATGTACGATTTTGACAGTGTTGTAGACAGAAGAAATACGGGGACGCATAAGTGGGCTTTTGCGCCGGAACCGTTGGCGAAAAAAAGTATACTGCCATTGTCCATAGCGGACATGGAATTTAAAATGGCGCCGGCAATACAGGAGGCGCTCCACTGTGCTGTGGAGCATGGAATATGCGGCTATACGGTGATAGATGATGCGTATTTTGAAGCTGTAGCGGCATGGATGTTGCGCCGGCATGGTTTTGCGGTAAAGCGTGAATGGCTTTGTTGCACACCTGGGGTAGTGAGTGCACTTGGCATTGCGGTGCGTGCATTTACGCAAAAAGGCGATGGAATTATAATACAGCCGCCTGTGTACCCTCCGTTTTGGGCTGCCGTGCGTGATAACAAGCGTGAGCTGCTGGAGAACAGGCTGATATACGATAATGGCAAGTACACGATGGACTATGATAACTTAGAAAAGCTCTGCGCACGCCCTAGCACAAAGTTAATGATACTGTGTAGCCCACATAACCCGGTGGGTCGCGTATGGAGCGTTGATGAGCTTACAAGACTTGGAGATATATGCCGGCGGCACGGTGTTATAATAGTGGTGGATGAGATACATCAGGATGTGATGCTTCCGGGCAATACGCATACGGTGTTTTCAACAATAGATGGTATGGCGGATAACTGCATTACATGTACGGCCGTAAGTAAAACGTTCAACCTTGCGGGGCTCTGCTGCTCGAATATATTCATACAAAATGAAAAACTACGGGAAAAATTCAAAATTGTTCAGGAACGGGATAGTACAATGGGCATACCGTTTTATGCGCGCGCAGCAAGCATAGCCGCATATACGGATTGCGATGCGTGGGTCAACGAAATGCTGGAGTACGTAAATAAAAATTTCGAATTTATGTATGATTTTATAGATACGCGCCTGCCACAGGTAAAGTGCATACGCGCTCAAGGCACATTCCTTGCGTGGACGGACATGCGCGCGCTGGGGTTAGGGGACGATGCGGCGCAGGAGAATTTTATGGTGAATAAAGGGCTGCTGGCGCTGGATGAGGGCTACATATTCGGAACGGGCGGAAATGGGTTTGAAAGATGGAATATTGCGTTGCCAAGGACTGGATTAGAAGAGGCGCTGCTAAGACTGGAGAGGGCAATAAAAGAATAGAGGAGCTATATGAAAAAGCTTCGCCTTATAGCCACTGGCGGAACAATTGCCTGCGTACCAACAAATGAAGGGCTTATGCCCTCACTTGGCGCAGCGCAATTGTTGGGCTTTTTGGAATCGACACAATCAAATATCGACTGTGTAGATCTGTTTAATATGGATAGTTCAAACATCCAGCCTGAGGAATGGGTTAAAATAGCCGGCAAGGTGGCTAAGTCGTCATGGGACTATGATGGGATAGTGATAACTCACGGCACGGATACAATGGCTTATACGGCATCCATGTTGACATTTTTACTGCAGAATATAAGCGTGCCCATAGTACTCACAGGTTCGCAATACCCAATTGTATATCCGGATTCAGACGGCAGAAAAAATCTTAGTAATGCTATAATAGCGGCTGGTGAAATGCAAGGCGGCGTATATATCAGCTTCGGAGATGCTATAATCAAGGGCTGCCGTGCGGTGAAAACAAGGACCACATCGCTTAATGCCTTTGAATCGATAAACTATCCATATATAGGCACTGTTGCAAACAGCAGATTCATTGAACTTGTACCGCAAAAAAAACACGGTCAGTTCAAGCATTATGAAACACTTGAGCCGCGCGTGGCACTAATAAAGCTAATACCCGGCACGGGTACAAAGCTGCTGGAAAGTCTTGCGGATTGCGATATCAAGGGTGTGGTAGTGGAGGCATTCGGTCTGGGCGGCGTACATAATTTTCGACGAGATCACGCTGAAAGCCTTAAAAAATTGATACAACAGGGCATCCCGGTGATACTGACATCGCAATGTCTGTATGAGGCGAGTACTCCGGATGTGTATCAAGTAAGTAAGCCATTAAAGGATGCGGGCGCAATTTCGGCGCACGATATGACAACAGAGGCGGCGGTAACAAAGCTTATGTGGGTGCTGAGCATCACGGAAAAAATGGACACGATACGCGAAATGATGCGTACAAACTACTGCGATGAAATAATGGATATTTAAAAAACCGGGGAGATCCATTAGTTTCCAAGGCGGATTTTAAGATCAGAAAGGCTACTGTCTATATCCTTAATTGCGTAAAGGGTAATCTCACGCTGATCACTTTCAAGCCCCTGAAGCATAGTTGTAAATAGCATCTCAAAATCAATTTCACACCAACGCGCAAAATCCTCGCCTTGTTTGGTGAGGGCTATTCGTATGCAGCGGGTATCATCTTTATCACGTATGCGGCGCACAAATCCGGCATTCTCCATCCGTCGCAGTGAAACTCCAACGGATGCTTTACTGACCTTGAGAATTGCGGCAAGCTGATTTTGGGATGGGGAGCCGGTATCACGTATAGCAAAAAGCAACTGTGGCTGTCCGGGATAAAGCCCATACTTATTGAGCACACTTTGCATACAATATTCGTATGTTCGCAGCATCGAGCGAAACGATGCACTAAACTCTGTGGTAAAATTATCTGCCGACATGCCAAATTCTCCTTATATAAAAATGAGGATGATGAATACTATCCAAATATAGCACACGTTTAGATCTCAGTCGAGTGGATGAGGGGATGAATTGACGAAAATCGCTTTGCAATGATAGTCGAAAATATGGTAGAATCTACGAAATGGCGCTAAAATAAATAATGCGACAGAAATAGCGCTATTTCAGATGCGGAATGGAGCAACGGATAATGATTGATTCCAACAATATAATGCGGCGCACAGAGGACGAATTGCGTAGCGCATACCAGATAGACCTGCATGAAGCGAACACTGTGCAACTGCACAACGCGCTGTCAAATGCAGTTATGGGCGAGATAGCGGAGGATTGGAGGAAAAGCCGGCGCGAACATGAGAGCATACGGCGCGCCTATTATTTTTCCGCAGAATACCTGATGGGACGCATGGTATTTAATAACTTATATTGCTTAAATATACTTGATAAGGTGCGTGAACTGCTTCTAAGAAGCGGTGCGGACATTACATCTATGGAGGATATTGAGGATGCGGCGTTGGGCAATGGCGGCCTTGGAAGACTTGCCGCATGTTATCTTGATAGTGCTGCGACGCATAATATACCGCTGGATGGATATGGGCTAAGATACAAATTTGGACTGTTTAAGCAGACATTTGTTGATGGATACCAAGTTGAAAAGGCGGATGACTGGCAGCGTAGCGCAGATCCCTGGAGCCGTAGGAGGGATGATAAAACCGTTGAGGTTGCGTTTGCAGACCAAAGTGTATTGGCCGTGCCGTATGATATGCCCATAATTGGCTATGGCACAAGCAATATAGGTACTTTGCGGCTGTGGCAAAGTGAACCTGTGGAGGAATTTGATTTTGCGCTTTTTAACGAGCAAGAATATGCCCTTGCAGTAAGGGAAAAAAATTCGGTAGAGGATATTACGCGTGTGCTCTATCCAAACGATAGTACATATGCGGGCAAACGGCTGAGGCTTAAGCAACAGTACTTTCTTGCAAGCGCCTCACTTCAGGATATAATACGCAGATATAAACGGGCACGTGGCGCTGATTTTTCAGCATTTGCGGCACACTGCGTGATACAGCTCAATGATACACATCCTGCCATATCTATACCAGAGCTTATACGGTTACTCATTACAGAAGGCATGGATTTCGACAGTGCGCTGGAGATAGCTAAAGCGACCTTCTCATACACCAACCATACAATTATGAGCGAAGCACTTGAAAAATGGGATGTAGAGCTGTTCAACAGCGTTGTACCGCAGCTTTACGATATAATTCAGCGTATAAATGATGCGTTAAACAAAGAGCTTCGGATTGCCGGCACGGATGCGCAGCGCAGCTCGCATATGCAGATAATTGCCGACAACAATATACACATGGCTCGTATGGCAGTATATGTTTCGACCTATGTAAACGGTGTGGCTAAAATACACACCAATATACTTAAAAACGACCTGTTTGCAGACTGGTATGCGGTATATCCCTCTAAATTCCAGAACAAGACAAACGGAATAACACAGCGGCGTTGGCTGGGGCTGTGCAATCCAGAGCTATCCGAGCTTATTAAGGAGAAGATAGGCGATGGCTTTCTGCTGGATCTAAACCAACTTGGCAGACTGCGCGAGCATATGGATGATGATACGGTACATAGATTCAACGAGATAAAGCATACGAAAAAGAGGCAGCTTGCGCGCATAATAGCTGAGCATGATGGGGTGCAACTGGATCCATCATTCATATTTGATGTGCAGGTTAAGCGGATGCATGAATATAAACGGCAACTACTCAATGCGCTGTCAATAATTGATATATATTATTCCATAAAAAATGGTGAGCTGCGCGATTTTACCCCAACGGCGTTCATATTTGGTGCAAAGGCAGCACCGGGCTATGTGCGCGCAAAAAGCGTGATAAAGTATATAAACGAGGTGGCAGGGCTTATCAATTCTGATCCGGATATGCACGATAAGCTAAAGGTAGTGTTCGTTTCAAATTACAATTGCTCATACGCCGAGCATATAGTGCCGGCGGCCGATATATCAGAGCAGATATCCCCTGCGGGCACAGAGGCAAGTGGAACGGGCAACATGAAATTCATGCTTAACGGAACGGTCACGCTTGGCACATACGATGGAGCTAATATTGAAATAGTTGAGCAGGCGGGAAAAGACAACAACTATATCTTTGGCGCGAATGCGGAGGATATAGCCAGAATAAAGGACAGCTACGACCCTAAGATAATATACGAGCGTGACATGCGCGTGAAGCGCGCGCTGGATACGCTGGTAAATGGCACTGTAAACGATGGCGGCAGCGGCATATTCCGTGAGCTGTACAATTCGCTGCTATACGGCGAACAGTGGCATTCGCCGGATCATTACTATCTGTTGCTTGACATGCTGCCATATATAGACGCAAAGCTGCGCGCTAACGCTGATTATAAAGACAGCATAGCCTTTGGCCGTAAATGCCTGTTGAATACAGCGGCTGCCGGCAAGTTCAGCAGTGATCGTGCTGTGAAACAGTATGCAGACGAACTGTGGCACGTGGGCAGAACCAGGAAATGAATACAAATATCGTCATTTCTGGACGGCGGATATTACATTTTTGCCGGTGAAAAGTAGCCGTACGGTTCCATTTTCATCGGTACGATAGTATTTGACGCCGTTATTTTGAAAGAACTCAAGCAGTGAGGGGGCTGGATGCCCGAAGTCATTATCGCGGCCGCATGATATTACTGCGATTTCCGGTGAAACGGCGTTGAAAAATTCCGCTGATGTTGCGTCGGATGAGCCGTGATGCCCAACCTTAAGCACATCTGCTGCAAAGCTGCTTGGCGAGGCCATATTCAGCGCAAGCTCCTCGGCGGCAAAACCGGCATCGCCGGTAAGCAATATTGCGGTATTTCCGTATTTAAGGCGTAGCACAAGGCTCATGTCGTTTAAATCAGAGAAGCTGCAATGCTTATATGGAGAAAGAACATCTATTTCCACGTTGTCATCCCATGGTATATTTACGCCTGCACCGGCCCATAGTTTGGTAAGCGTAACTCCTTTATCTTCAAGCGCGGCAAGCATGCCTTCGTAAGCTGAGGTTGTGTGCTCGGTATCGGACGTATAGAATGCGCCGACATCATAGGCTTCAATTATGCGGCGCATGCCGCCGATATGATCGCTGTGCGGATGCGTGGCAATTAACACATCTATGTGCGAAACACCAAGCTGCTTTAAAAACGAATTAACCCGCAGCACATATTCGGATTCACCAGTATCGATAAGCATTGTTTTGCCGGATGGAGATTTAATAAATATGCTATCACCCTGACCAACATCAAGTATATACACATCCATGAACGGGCCTTCCGGCATAGCGGACGGCTGTGGGAATGGCGAACCTTGTGATGGTGCTTCGGCTTTTATACGGTCAATAAGCAAAGTAAGGTTGGAAAACACATTTTTTGCGCCGGAGGGATCGGAAAAATACCAGATTCCTGCAAACAATAACGCTACAAGGCACAGCGAAGCTATAACCCGCAGCGAATGGGCATTCTGCTTTTGCTTTTTTGTTTTACGTTTTTTATTCACAGCACTAATCCCCCGCAGGATATTGTATTATATAACGCAATAAAACACCAGTGTTGGTGTGAAAACCATATTACTTGACAAAGCAGTTTTTGACGAATAGAATGCTTAGGAAGCATTTTTTAGCTTCGATGGTATTATTTATAATTATTATGTATTATCTGGAGGAGTCTTAATGCAAAATTTTGACCGAATACGGGATATCGTTCATGAAATAACGGGTATACCGAGCGAGCTTATAACCGCTGAGTCCACAGCGGCGCAGTTGAGGGCGGATTCGCTGGACATGACGGAAATCATCATGATGGTTGAGGATGAATTCGACATCCTTATAGAAAATGAAGACAGCATACGCAGCGTCAACGACCTTGTAAATTGCGTCGAAGCTCAGGTCGCGTGAAACGGGCAGATAACCAAGATGAAATGTAATGATAAATAAACAAAAGCCGCCGATATTTGGCAACGAATATTAGTGTGTGTGAGCGAGGGACTTTTATCTCTCGCTCTTCTTTGTTTATAATCAAATGAAATGCATCTCATTTGCGCACATTGCTTTTTATGATAGAATGAATCGTTAGAGAGAATTAATGTTATAGTTGTTTTAATATTTTCTAAGGAATGGTTTCTTTATGAAAGATCCATTTTGTAGTGAAGAAATGGCACCCGGAGTTGTAAAGTGCATAAGGAGAAAAGTGAAATATAATGACAGTTGAATCAAGGCACAGAGAGTGTATCTGCGAGCATCCGACAGCCAGAACGGTGGTAGTTTTTATACACGGAGTATTGGGCAGCCCATGTCAGTTTCAGCCATATATTCAAAGGCTCGGCGATAACGTTTCATTTATTAATCTTCTGTTGCCGGGGCATGGCGGCACGGCTAAGGCGTTTGCGGATTCGGGCATGTGCAAGTGGCAGCAATATGTGGATGAAAGGATTTGTACGCTTGAAAGGCGATATGACCATATTATATTGGTTGGGCATTCCATGGGTACACTGCTTGCAATACAAGCCGCCATTAGATACCCGGCTCGTATATGCGGGTTGTTCCTAATTGCCACACCATTATATGTTAAAATGCGCAAAGCCAGCGTATATACTAACCTTAGGGTAGCTTTTAATCGTGTTAACCCGGAAAATAAAGCGGATATGGCAGCGCAGTGCGGATATAGCATAAGTGACAGGTTATCATTGCATCAGCTGCGCTGGATTCCAAGATTTATTGAACTGTTGAAAAAGGGTAGCGCTGTGCGAAACTCTCTAATTAATCTTAAGATACCAATAGTTGCTGTTCAATCTGAAAATGATGCGGTCGTAAACATAAAATCAATTGCAGCACTGCATTTGGCGCTGCCGGACGCTGAGATATTGTTACTGAAAAAATCAGGGCATTTCTACTTTGATGAGGGTGAGTTTGCGCGTATTCTATCGTGCTTTGAATCCTTCGTAGCAGACTGCATCGTGGTGTAGCAATAAAACAAACGCCCGAACTAAAAATAGTATCGGGCGCACTTATACGTAAAAACTATAGTCAGTTGTTATATATCACCCTTGCATAGTATCACTCCGCTGCCACCTATGCGAACAACAAAGCCGCCATCTATGGTTTCAAGACGTGAAAGTATAAGCGATGGACGCCCCATAGATTCGCCCTGTATGAAACGGTTGGTCCTATTAAGCTTGATAAGATCGCGCTTGTAAAGATAGTATGTCAGCGCTCCGTTGGAGGTGCCGGTTGCAGCCTCTTCATCTATGCCGTAAAGCGGGGCGAAATTGCGGCAGCGCGCCGTGCAATCGTCATTTAGCGCAAATGCGTGCACGCCTGTTACTCCGTATTTTTTGCTGATTGATGATATGGTGTCAAAATTTGGGCGCATATCAAACAGCGCAGTATCGTTGACGGGCATAATTATATCTGGAAGACCTGTTGAGATTAATTCAGGCGTGAGCGAAGGTGGCATCGCAGAAAGGTCAAGCCCAAACGCTGCATACAACGGCAGTAGATCTTCATCTAGCATTACGCCTATGGAGATGGGGGCGGCCATGTCCATCCAGACGCATTCGGAGCCAATATCGATATTTAACTCTGCTGCCTTGGTCATGGTAAGGTATGAATTGCCGTCCTTTACACGTCCCTCATAACCTAGCGCGCAGAACGCAGCTATTGTGGCATGACCGCATAGGTCAACCTCGCATACGGGGGTGAAATAACGAATTTGGAACGAATCGCCGCCTTTCTGCGGGAATACAAAGGCGGTTTCTGAGTAGCCAAGCTCTGCGGCTAACGCAAGCATGAAATTATCACTTGGATGTGTATTGTCGCACATCACAACGCCGGCTGGATTGCCGCCGAATAGGGTGTCGGTAAATGCATCTATAATGTATAGTTTCATAGTTAACCAATCTCCTTTAATAAATTATATCACAAATGATTTTAGATTGGTAGGTTGACCTGTATACACACATATGCTATAATCCAGAATGGTTAGCGTACGCTAACTAATGCTGGGCTAATGTGGGAGATAATATGGAAGCAGACAGGATGACGCTGGGGGCATTGAAGCCCGGACAAAACGGATATGTATATCAGGTAACCACAGAAGATAGGCATAAACGACGCCGTATAGTGGATATGGGGATAACCCCAGGCACAGAGATAACAGTGGTAAAGGTAGCGCCGATGGGGGATCCGATAGAGATAGCGCTGAGGGGATATTCGCTGTCGTTGCGATATGAGGATGCAAGCAGCATAACGCTGATGAATGAGGCAGAACGGACAAAGCTGGCCCGCATGATGGATACGGCGGAGCGCCGCAGAGAAAACAGTGGACGCAAGGCGCTTGAACGCATGGAACATCACAGCAATATGGATATGCAGGAGCATGAGCGAGCGGCAATGCTGACGGAATTTGTGATAGAAGCAGAGGATGAATGCTGCAATTACAAGGATGGCGTGTGTGCGCGGGATGTGTTTCCTGATGAAAAACCGGTTAAGCTGGCGCTGGCCGGCAACCCAAACTGTGGCAAAACCACACTGTTCAACGCACTGACGGGCAGTCGTGAATATGTGGGTAATTGGCCAGGGGTGACTGTTGAAAAAAAAGAAGGGCGTATAAAGAGCACCGCCTGTAAAGGTGAGCAATGCAACGGCATATGCACGCATGGACATGATATGACGCTGGTGGATTTGCCAGGCATATACTCACTTTCACCGTACTCTATGGAAGAAATTGTTTCAAGGGATTTTATAGTCAAGGAAAAACCGGATGCAATAATAAATATAGTTGATGGCACAAATCTGGAGCGCAACCTGTATCTGACTGTTCAGCTTATGGAGCTTGAGCGTCCGATGATAATTGCGCTTAATATGATGGATGAGGTCGAGAAGAACGGTGATAGCATAGACGTAAGACGCTTATCACTTGAGCTTGGTATTCCCGTAATACCGATAAGCGCACGCACGGGTATGGGAATAGAAGATCTTATCGCAAGCGCTCATAAGCTGATATACGCCGTGCATACACAGCTTCATGAGGGCTTTAATATTGAACCCGATGATCTGTATGATGATTATACGCATCTAGAACATCACCGTTTGGGCAATATCGTGGAACCGTATGCAAAACGGGCGGATTTGCCGCTGCATTGGACGGAGATAAAGCTTCTTGAGGGCGATGTGCTTGTGAAGGAAAGCCTGCAACTCAATAGTGATGATGAACGCCGTGTGCGAGAGGTTGTGGAAAGATATGCTGCCTCAAGTCCGTTGGGCGACAACGAAACAAAGGTGGCGGATATCCGCTATCGTTATATCGAAAATGTATGTGCAACAGCCTTAAAACGTGAAAGAAAGCAGGGTGAGGCCTCACGCTCAAATGTAATAGACAGACTGCTCACAAACAAATACCTGGCAATTCCGGTGTTTTTGCTGATAATGCTGGGTATATTCACATTAACCTTCTCCACGCTCGGAGCATGGCTTTCGGATATGGTGGCGGTGTTCATAGGCGATATTGCATCGCCGTTCATACGCACAGCGCTTGATAATGCAGGTGCAATGGGCTGGCTAACGAGCCTTATCTGTGATGGAATAATAAGTGGTGTTGGTGGCGTTTTAACATTTCTTCCGCAAATAGCGCTGTTGTTCTTTTGCCTCTCGTTGCTGGAGGATAGTGGGTATATGAGCCGTATTGCCTTTATAATGGATAAGCCTATGAGAAAATTCGGCCTTTCGGGTAAAAGCTTTATACCGCTGCTTATGGGCTTTGGCTGTACCGTTCCGGCGGCGATGGGTACTCGCACAATGGATAATATGAAGGATAAGCGCATGACAATACTGCTGCTGCCGTTCATGAGCTGTTCCGCCAAACTGCCGGTTTATGGGCTTATCGCAGGGGCGTTCTTCGCAAGGGGAAGAGGACTGGTGATATTTAGCATATATGTGTTGGGTGTATTACTGGGCATACTTTCGGGTTTCATATTTAAAAAGTTGCTTTTCAAGGGGGCAGACGCCCCATTTATGATAGAGCTGCCGCCATACAGGTGGCCATCTCTAAATAATACATTTATTCATGTTGGCGAGCGTGTATGGCATTTTCTGCAAAAGGCCGGAACGATAATATTTGCAATGAGCGTTGTGCTTTGGCTAATGCAAAGCTTTGATATATCTTTTACAATGGTGCAAAATGCAGAGAATAGTATACTAGGGCGAATCGGTGGGATAATAGCGCCGATATTCGCGCCGCTGGGCTTTGGCACATGGAAAGCTGCCGTAGCATTGCTTACAGGAATTGTGGCAAAGGAAGCCGTGGTATCCTCATTGTCAATGTTCTATGGCTTCAGCCTATCGGCTGGCAGCAACGCAATACAGAGTGCACTTTCAGGAACATTTACGCCGCTTTCAGCTTATAGCTTTCTGGTATTCGTGCTGTTGTATACACCGTGTATCGCGGCAGTCACAACAATGCGCCGCGAATTGGGCAGCCGTGGATATACTTTACTTGCGATAGTGTATCAGATAATGGTGGCATATGCGGCATCGCTTGCGGTATATGTGATAGGAGGATTGTTCATCTGATGGAAATAATATTTTATATTTTAGCGGGAATAATAGTGCTGTGGGCTGGATATAGCATAATAAGAGCTGTTAAAAACCGTGGAAACTGCTGTGGCGGCTGTGATAATTGTAGGCAATGTAACCACTGCAATCGTGCGGATAAGCCCAAATAAAACATGAAGTATTCACATAAATAACCTTTTTCAAGCAGGATTTTGTGCTATACTTGGAGAAAGAAATTTAGTAGCACCGTGCCTTAGCGGAGCGTGAAAGGGGAATTGAGTAATGCGTATTTCTATCATTGGGAAGAACATTGAAGTCTCCAACTATCTATTTGATCTTGTCACCAAAAAAGTATCAAAACTCGATAAGTACTTTCCTGAGGATACTGAGGTGAATGTGGCAATGGCTGTGGAGCATAATAGACATATCGTAGAGGTCACGATCCCATATTCCGGCGGCATAATCCGCGGGGAAGAGGTCTCTGGCGACATGTATGCATCCATTGACAATGTGCTCAGCAAGGTGGAACATCAGATAGTCAAGCACCGCACAAAGCTGGAAAAGAACCTCCGCGCAGGAGCGTTTAAAACCGTTGATCCTGTGTATGCAGACAACTTTGATGACGACAAAGAAGACGAACCACGTAAGGTAGTGAGAATAAAACGCTTTGACATAAAGCCGATGACTGTGGATGAGGCTATGCTTCAACTTGAACTCCTGGGTCATGCGTTCTACATGTTTGTAAATGGCGAAACAGGCCAGATAAACGTAATATATCTGCGTAAAGACGGCAACTATGGCCTAATAGAGCCTGAGTAAGTTTTGAATGATAGTGCAATATAAAGCGGGCGGGTAGCGTAATGCTACCCGCCCGCTTTGCATATCACGCTTTTATCATGGGCGCTTCATTTTTTTGCATATCGTCCGGCAGGGCGTATAGCTTTAGATATTCATTGTAAAGCCGTGTAAATTCAGTATTAGCAGGGCTTTTTATGTTGGTAAGATATTTGTGCGTGTCCATATCACTCAGCTTAGACTGGATAACGCAGACTGCGATGTTTGAGCAGTGGTCAGATACACGTTCAAAATTGGTGAGCAGATCGGATAGCACAAATCCAAGCTCTATAGTGCATTCTCCGTGTTGCAAGCGTTTGATATGGTCTCCCTTTATTTGCAAACGCAGATAATCTACCACCTCTTCGAGTGGCTCAACATGTGAAGCAAGTCCAGAATCATCTGTGGTGAATGAGTCTATGGCCATGTTGAGTATTTTTGTTACGGCACGAATAAGCACCTCGAGTTGAGCAGTGGCCTCTGCTGAAAAATGCATATCCTTATCGTGTAGTTCCTGAGCTGCTTCAGTTATATTTAGCGCATGGTCGCCGATACGCTCAAAATCACCTATTGCGTGTAAAAGCTCGGATATCGTGTGGGTGTCGCCCTCAGAGATGTTTTTGCCGCTCAATTCCATAAGAAAAGAACCTATTTTATCTTCATAAAGGTCGATAAGCTCCTCGGAATCGGCTACATTTTCGCATAGCTTTAAATCATAATGCGGGATAAGGGATATCGATTTTATGAATGTATCGCGGCACAGTGTGGCCATGTCAAGCGTAAGCTGGCGGCAGCGCTGCACGGCTATAGAGGGGGTATTAAGAAAACGATGATCTATAAATACGGGCTGAACTTTTTCATCTGCATCGCTTATGGACACATATGCAAGCCGTTCCAATTGTTTCGTGAAGGGCAGCAGCAGAGCGGTGCAGAGTATATTGAATACGCTGTGAACAATAGCAATGCCGGCGGCATCTGTGGCAAAAGAAAGGAAACTGAAGCCTATGAGCGCATTGAGCCCATAGAATAGCGCCAGGAAAAATAGGGTTCCAATTATATTGAAATAAAGGTGAACCAATGCCGCGCGCTTGGCGTTTTTACTGGCGCCTATGGCAGAAATCAACGCCGTGACGCAGGTGCCTATATTTTGACCCATTATGATGGGTATGGCGGAAGCAAATGTAAGAGTGCCTGTTACGGATAGAGCTTGAAGTATGCCAACGGAGGCGGAGGAACTTTGAATGATCGCTGTGATAATCAAGCCGGCAAGGACACCAAAGAGCGGGTTGGAAAACAATGTTAGGAGATTGGCAAATCCGGGTACGTCGGCCAGTGGCTTAACAGAGCTGCTCATTAGCTCCATTCCGAATATAAGCACGGTGAAACCAAGCATTATTTTGCCAACATCGCGGCGACGCTCCTTTTTAGAGAACATATAAAGCACTATGCCGATGATTGCAAGTATTGGTGAAAAGGATGTAGGTTTAAAAAGTTGAACCAGTATGTTACTGCTTTCAAGGCCTGTAAGGCTCAACAGCCATGCCGTAACGGTAGTGCCTATGTTGGCGCCCATTATTATGCCTATGGCTTGGCGTAACTGCATTACACCTGAGTTTACAAAGCCGACAACCATAACTGTGGTTGCTGATGAAGACTGTATCACGGAGGTTACACCGGCGCCTAACAGCACGCCTTTTAATGGATTGGATGCAAGCTTTTCAAGTGTGACGCGCATCTTGCTGCCGGCACGTTTTTCCAGCCCTTCGCCCATCACCTGCATCCCAAAAAGGAACAGCGCAAGTCCGCATATGAATGAGAGTATAGAGAATATGTCCATTGATATATATCCTTTGCAAAATAATTTAACTATCTAATTTATCCCGAATACCACGGTATATGGCGCTTTTGCGCCAAAATGCTTGAAAACAAACCAGTTGTAAACCGCGCTATATACCATTATAATTGATTACAAGCCCCATGCCAAGTGGTATGTGGGCATACTTGCGTTGGAGGAAAGCCATGTTTGTTGTTGTTGGGTTGGGGAATCCTGGTAAAGAGTATGAAGGTACGCGGCATAACATGGGCTATATGACGCTTGACATACTTGCTGGCAGATGGGGTATAGACATAAAACGGCACAGGTTCAGGGCCGTATTGGGTGAGGGCATGGTGGCCGGACAGAAGGTAGTGCTTGCCAAGCCTGCAACTTTTATGAACAACTCAGGCTGGAGTGTTATGGATATCATGACATGGTATAAATGTGCGCATAGCGAGCTTATATTGATATACGATGATATAGACTTGCCGCTTGGTGGGATACGAGTGCGCGAGGGTGGCAGCGCGGGTACTCATAACGGTATGCGCAGTGTAATTCATCAGCTGGGCTACGATGATTTCCCCAGGGTTAGGGTAGGCATAGGTGGGGCTGATCGCAGTGGACTCATCTCACATGTGCTTGGCGAGCCGACTGGCGAGGAGCGCGAGATGCTACTGCATGAGATTAACAGCGCCGCTGATGCAGTGGAGTTGATTTTAAAAGGAACATTGAATGAGGCACAGGTGAAATTCAATAAAAAGCCGCATAAGGAAAACGTTACAAAGCCCAAAGACGATGCGGCGGAAACGATTAGTACCGATGACAATAAAAACTGATCCGCTTCTACAAATACTTTCCTTGCATCCTGAATACGTAAGATTTGCACAGGCAATTGGCAATGCGCAAGGTCCTGCTGCGGTATTTGGGCTTGGAGAAGCACACAGAACGCACATTGCGGCTGCCATAGCCAGTGATACTAATAGATCGCTGCTTATAGTATCCGCCAATGATGTTCTAGCGGCGCGCATGCAGGAGGATATTTCCGCATTTGCGGATAACTGTATGCACTTCCCTGCAAGGGATATACCTCTTAGCGGTAAGGGTGTTATATCCGGCGGCGTAATAAATGAGCGTAGGCTAGCTGTGCTTTTGGCGTTATGCAGCGGCAAACGCAGTATTATAATAGCTTCAGCAAGCGCACTTATGCAGGGGCTTGTACCTAAAGAGGCATTTGCGTCAGGCATACGCACATACCATACAGGCGAATGTATCGAGCCTATAGCACTCTTGCGCCAACTTGTAAATTCCGGTTATGAACGCGTGGAGCTGTGCGAGGGCAGGGGGCAGGTATGCCAGCGAGGAGGCTATATTGATGTGTTTCCGCTGACAAGCGAATACCCTGTGCGCATTGAGTTCTTCGATGACGAGATAGATACTATGCGCGAGTATGATGCGCTTACGCAGCGATCAATACAGAGTATTGACGAGGTCACCATATGTCCCGCGCTTGAAACTCCGTTAACCGATGAGGCGCGCGTGCACGGCCAAAAAAAGCTTATGAATAAAACGGGCCTTGAGGATGCATACGAAGCACTGTCAGCAGGTGGTGTGCCGGTAAATGCTACCGCTTTGCTGCCGTTTTTTTATGAGCATATCGCAACGCTTTCAGACTATTTGCCCAAGGATATAGCCATATTCATTGATGAACCGGCGCGCATAGAGGAAAGCGCGATGATGGCACATTCAGAATTTATGGATGCACTTAGCGGACTTATACTTTCAGGCGATGCGCAGCCTGAGCAGGCGCATCTGATACATTTACCTTCTGAGATGATAAAGCGGCTGGATACTCCGCGCACTGCGATGCTGTTTGCGCTAACGCGTACTTACGGACTTATTTCGCCTAAGTGTATATTTAGATTTGAAACGCGGGCAGCCACAAAATATATCGGCGGCGATGATATATTAAAAGAGGATATTGAGGATTATAGGCGCGCAAATTATACCCTTATAATATGTGCGGGTGCTCATGCGGAGCGGCTGCGTGACAGACTGATGGATATGGATATCGTAATGCCGGCTATAAGCGTGCTGGAGCGTAGCATTGTACCGGGTGAGAGCATAATCATCGGCCGCTCGCTCTATAAAGGCTTCGACTATCCGGAGCTCAAGCTTGCAGTGCTAAGCGAGAATGAACTGTTTGGCAGCGTATCAAAAAAAACGTTACAACCCAAGCATAAACGCCCGCAACTGGCGTTTTCAGAGCTTGAGGTGGGCGATCTCGTCGTGCATGAACTGCATGGTATCGGCCGATTCATAGGCGTAGAAACGTTGACAGTGGGCGATGTTACACGCGATTATCTTAATATTTCATACGCCGGCGCTGATAAGCTGTACATACCTACGGATCAACTGGACAGGGTGCAAAAATATATTGGCGGCGATGACGCCGGACAAAAACTATCAAAGCTAGGCAGTGAAGAGTGGCAAAAGACTGTAAGCCGTACTCGTGAGAGCGTAAAAACACTTGCATTTGATCTCGTGCGGCTATATGGCGAACGCTCGAAGCGTAAGGGATATAAATTCGCTGCCGACACCGCATGGCAGCGCAGGATGGAGGAAAGCTTTCCATATGAGGAAACGCCTGATCAACTCACAAGCATAGAAGAGATAAAACGCGATATGGAGAGCGAAAAAGTAATGGACCGCCTGCTTTGCGGTGATGTGGGATATGGCAAAACGGAGGTGGCGCTACGTGCTGTATTCAAGGCCGTTATGGATGGAAAGCAGGCGGCACTGCTCGTACCAACCACAATACTTGCGCAGCAACACTACAATACGCTTGTGGCGCGCTTCTCAGGCTTCCCCGTTGTGATTGGACTGCTGTCGCGATTTAAAAGCCAGCGCGAGGAGAAGGATATACTGCAAAAGCTTTTGCAGGGCAGTATGGATGTTGTCGTGGGCACGCATAAGCTGCTTTCAAAAAGTGTAAAGTTTAGGGATTTGGGGTTGCTGATAATAGATGAGGAGCAGCGTTTTGGGGTTGGTCATAAGGAACTTATAAAAACAATAAAGAAAAATGTTGATGTGCTTTCGCTGTCGGCCACGCCTATACCGCGCACATTGCATATGTCCATGACTGGAATACGAGATATGTCTGTTATAGAGACTCCGCCCGAGCAGCGATATCCTGTGCAGACCTATGTGATGGAATATTCTGATGCGGTTGTACGTGAAGCTATAATAAAAGAGCTGGTGCGAGGCGGTCAGACGTATTTTGTATATAATCGTGTGCGCACAATGGAACATTTTGCGGCTAAGCTAAAGGAGCTAGTGCCGGAGGCACGAATAGCGTTTGCGCACGGGCAAATGAATGAGCATGTGCTGGAAAAAACCATGATGGATTTCATGGATCAACAATACGACGTGCTATTGTGCAGCACCATAATTGAGAGCGGCATGGATATACAAAATGTCAATACAATAATAGTATATGATGCGGACTGCATGGGGCTTTCACAACTATATCAATTGCGAGGCAGGGTGGGACGCGGCAATCGACTTGGCTATGCGTATCTTACATTTAAGCGTGACAAGGCACTAAGCGAAATAGCAGAAAAGCGGCTTACCGCAATACGTGAGTTTACCCAATTCGGATCGGGCTTTAAAGTCGCCATGAGAGACCTTGAGATACGCGGCGCAGGTAATCTGCTTGGCCCTGAGCAGCATGGACATATGCAGGCAGTTGGCTATGATCTGTATTGCAAGCTGGTGGATGGTGCTGTGCGCGAAGCTAAGGGAGAAAAGGTAGCGATAAAGATTGATACATCCATTGAGATACCGATATCCGCAAGCATACCAAAAACGTGTATCCCACGTGAAATCGACAGGCTGTCGATGTATAAGCGTATAGCCATGATAGAAACGCAGGACGATGTTTTGGACGTGAGGGATGAATTAATAGATCGCTATGGTGATATACCCAAGCAGGTTGATAATCTTATGTACATAGCTAAGTTAAAGGCGGATTGTAGCCGTGCATATATAACACGGCTGAGCGTTAAGGATGGTGAAACACGTATAACATTTGATGGGGCAGCGCCGATGAACGGTGAAAAATTGCTGGAATTGGTTAATGATACCCATGGCGCACAGCTAATAAACGGGGATACACCCATGCTGATAATAAAACATGCTCGATCTGATGTGACGGCTATATGCGCCGTATTGCCACAGTTTGTTTACATGCTTGGCGATTGCATTGAAAGATGAAAATGTTATAATGATATAATAGCTCATATATGAGTAACACGTAGTAGGAGATTTTTTATGAAGAAAATTGTTTCGATGCTGCTGGTTGTGGCAATGATTGCGTCCGCAATGGTAGGCGCTGGGTGTAGCCTTAATAAAAAAGAGGCGGAGCCGGATATGTCACAGGCTGTAGTTGAGATAGGCGACGAAGTTGTGACGATGGCGGAGTATAAGGCCATGTTCGATATGTATAAGTCATATTATTCAAGCAATATGGGTATGGACTTTTCTACCGATACCGAGATGCTAAAGAACCTTCAGGATTTCGTCATAGATATGCTGGTGGGTGATAAGGTAATAACCTATCAGGCAAAGACTCAGGGCTTTGCGGAGCTTACGGATGAACAGCGCGTAGAGCTTGATAAGACGGTTAAAGAAAATATAGCTTCTATGCTTGAGTATTATGAAAAAAAGGCGCAAGAAGAATATGTCGCAGACCCAACGATAGATGTAGATGCGCGCGTAAAGGAGCTTGTCAAGGATGAAGCCGTATACTACACAGGCGCTGAGATGGAATATGATGAATATATCGAATGGCTCACAAAAAACACTGAAAACAACTATTACTTTGAACAACTCCAAAATAGTGTGAATAAAACCATTACAGTAAGCGATGATGATGTAAACACATGGTATACAGAAAACCTTGCAACGATGGAAACAAAATACAAGGATGATCCCGGCGCGTATAAGGACGATCAGGAGTATTACGAGATGTATGCCGGAGACCCGGTGCTATATGCTCCTGATGGCTATAGTCGTATATTGCATATACTCCTTGCGCCAGAGGGTGAGATGCCGGCAGAGTATAATACAAAACAGACCCAGATGAACGGACTTGAAGGCGAATATGGTTCGCTTGCGTTTGATGATGCTACAAACGGAACCAATGCCAATCAGGCGCGAATGAAAGAGATACTTGACCAGTATAACACTGCAAAGGCCGAGCTAGAAGCGATGACGGATGCACGCCTTGTAAACTCAAAGAAGAAGGCGGAGGAGGCATATGCCAAATTGGCCACGGCCGACTTCAAAGCAGTTATGGCCGAATACACACAGGATGTTGACTACACAGATTTCGATGTGTTTATGGAGAAGGGTATGCTTATAAGCAGCGAATATGAAAGCTCCACGGATTGGTCGGATGAGATTAAAGCTGAGTTTGCAAAATTGGATGTTGGCGGACACTCAGGGGTATTTAAGGATGACGATGGCTACCATATTATCTTTTATCTGGCTGATGAGACGGCCGGCGCACGCGATATAGAGAAGGTTAAGGAAGATATAAAGAAGAGTCTGCTCACTCAAAAGCAGACAACTGAGTGGGATACGCTTGTTGATGGATGGAAGAAAGACAGCGCAGTAGTGACAAATGAAGAACTTGTCAGAAGCGTAAGCTGAAAACTAATTGAAGAATATGGGGTGGACGGTTCAATTAACTGCCCACCCCATATCCATCTAAAATGGAGATCGGGGGAATAAAGGTATGCGATTGGATAAATATCTTAAGGTATCAAGGATTATAAAGCGGCGCACTGTGGCAAATGAAGTGTGTGATTTAGGCAGGGTGAGTATAAACGGCAAGGTGGCAAAACCATCTTCCGAGGTGAATGCAGATGACACATTGGATATCCTGATGGGCGGTAGGCACATAAAAGTAAAGGTAATATCAGTGCAGGAACATGCGGCCAAGGGAGACGCCTCATCGATGTATGAACTGTTGGCAGGAGAATGAACACTATGGGTGAAAAAAAAGCGAGCGTATGCGCCATATTACTTGCAGCCGGAGCATCAGAGCGCATGGGCGAGGATAAACTGTGCATGAGATTCAACGGCAAGACCCCGCTGGAACGCTGCATGGAAGCGCTGCACGGATGCAAACATAGCTTTGAAAGTATACTCGTCGCAGTATCGGAACTTACGCGTGAGGCGGCTGAAGCGCTTGCAGCAGTCAATGACAATATATGTATAGTAGCTGGCGGAGCACAGCGTGG
Source organism: Clostridia bacterium (assembly GCA_036652795.1). Lineage (GTDB taxonomy): Bacteria > Bacillota > Clostridia > Christensenellales > CAG-138 > JAVVVD01. The sequence goes on from JAVVVD010000001.1 coordinate 139,775, forward strand.
GGATTCCGTATACAATGCACTCAAGGCAATGAAAGCGGATATTGTGGTTATACACGATGCGGCCAGGTGCCTTGTTACACCTGAAATAATAGATGCGAGCATTGATGAGGCAATACGCAGCGGCAGTGGGATCGTGGGAGTGTATTCGCGCGACACCATAAGAAGAAACGGCGCGATACTGCCGCGTGATGAGATTTTTTTAACACAAACCCCGCAGACATTCATGTACGAGCGCATACTAAAATCCTACGAAAATGCGCGCCTTGAGCATTACTATGCCACAGACGATTGTGCGCTGTATGAACGTGCGGGATATACACCATCGTTCGTTGTGGGGAGCATAATGAATCAGAAGCTGACGGGCAGGGGGGATATTGCCTTTTTTACAGCGGCAGCACAGGGGGGGAATATGCAAATTGGCTATGGTGAAGATACGCATAGATTAACCGATGGCAGGAAACTAATACTTGGTGGCGTGGATATTCCGTTTTCGATGGGACTTATGGGTCATTCAGATGCGGATGTGCTTACCCATGCTGTGATAGATGCGATGCTTGGTGCGGCTGCATTGGGTGATATTGGCGGGCATTTTCCAGATAATGACGATAGATATAGGGGCATATGCTCACTGGAATTGCTACACTCAAGCGCGGAATTATTGAAAAACCACGGTTGCTGCATTAACAATGTGGACGCCACTGTTATTGCGCAGGAGCCAAGACTTGCGCCATATATTGACGCAATGAGACAGAATATTGCTAAAGAGCTTGGTGTGGAGATTTCAAATATAAGTGTTAAAGCTACGACTCCAGAGCATACAGGGCCAGAAGGAAGACTAGAGTGTATCAGTGCACGATGCGTTTGCAGCATAAAGCGCATGTAAATTAAACATATGCATTATAAAAAGAGCTCTCCTAAAATGGAGAGCTCTTGGGCTTATTGCCGAATTAGTTGACAGACTCCTTAAGGGCCTTGCCTGCTTTAAAGGCTGGGGACTTGCTGGCGGGTATCTGGATCTCCGCACCGGTCAGAGGGTTATGACCCTTACGGGCTGGGCGGCTGCGAACTTCAAACACACCAAAGCCAACGATCTGGATTTTATCACCCTTTTTAAGAGCATCGGTAACCGCTTCAAATGTGGAATTAACGGCCAGCTCAGCATCCTTTTTAGTAATACCGCTCTTTTCAGCCACGGCAGCTATCAACTCAGTTTTGTTCATTAAAATATCCTCCTAAAAATGTTATCAATAATCATTTTTCCGTGGATTATTGTATCAGTATTTGGCCTAATGTACAAGCCTTTTCAGCATATTGTCACCATAAATCGCACATTTCAAACCTATATACTATGGAACTGTTCACGGTTCATCAACCGGGTCGGTATAAGCCTTATCGTTAAAGACAAGCGTATCCGAATACCCAGCCATCAAAGAATCCCATGTGAGACTTTGTGATGCGTCAAAAATATCTGTTGTGGTTGACGAAGTAGCAATAGGTGTAGCTAGAATGGCAAAACGTGAGCCATCGTCAAAGCAAAGTATACTTCGACTAGTGAGCTTGCTCACGCAGGAGAGCCACACGTTGCCACGCCGGCACAGCAGCGCGGAAAAAAGCGGATTGCTTTGCGCATCTGTCATTGTGAAGCTCAGTGTTTCGCCATCAAGCGTACCCGCGAGCATTGCACCGTCATCATAGAAAAAATCAAACTGGCACTTGCCGTTTTGGTTTTCGATGGTTCCACTTCCGGGAATTGGTCCGCAAATGCTATCAGGTAAACCTTCAAAACTGCATCCAATCAGCAGACCGGCTGTAACTCGTGCTTTGTTTAGCTGTTCGTCATGTTCAGATAGCTGTATTAGTGCGTCAAGGCTTTGTATGGTGTTAGCTGAGGTAAGTGCGCAGATGAGACTGGAATATCTGGTTTCAACATCTGTATCGTATTCGGAATAGAATTCATACACTGGATTTTTTGAGAGAGCTTTACTTTTAGGCGAAGGTGTAGGTGTTACATATGCGCTAGTTACGCTTGGTGTCGCCGTAGGTAAGGTGCTAACGCTGTAAGGAGCGCTGACATGGTGGCAACCGGAAGCAAATAAAAAGGACGCTGCCGAGATTAACGGCAGCATTGCTATTGAATACAGTTTGGTTATATGCTTTTTATTTGATTTATTCTTGAATATCAGCAGACTCAACAACATCATTATCAGGTTCGCTCTCTTCCATGAAATAGGATACGATACCATTAAAAATGCCGCTTGCACAGCAATTTTGATAGGTGTCACTGTTGAGATTTACATCGTCCTGCGCATTGGAAAGGTAACCCATCTCTATTGCAACTACGGGAACCTCAGACCAGTTGAATCCGGTTTGATTCATCAGCGCACGCACAGAAAGCGTTTGCGCGCCAGTGGAAAGGCAAAACTCATTGAGCACATTCTTGCCAAGCGCGAGGCTCTGTTTGTATATAAGAGGGTTGTTGGAACGAGAGGGAACCAGCATACTTGCGCCGCTTGTGCGGCTTGATATGGCATTATCACAATGCAGGCGTATCCATAGATCCACTTGAGCGTCATTCATCATAATGGCACGCTCATAATTGGATATATTGACGTCATCACTGGTTCGCGTCATAACGACAACCACGCCTTCATGCTCAAGCAAGGCACGCAACTTTTCGGCTATTTGCATATTTATTGCAGATTCAGCTATGCCGCTTTTTGTGCCAACGGTTCCGCGGCTCATACGTATTTTGGTACGGATGCTGTTAGGCGCGATGTATTCAAGCCCTGTATCCTCAACGCCCTGATGACCGGGGTCAATGCCTATGGTGCGCGTTTTTAGCGCAGCAGCCTCATCTTCAGTTAGGTCGGTATCCGTGGAAACATCCTGCTTAGCAGAGCCTGAAACGAGCGGAACTTGTTCCGTCGGGGCATGGGTCGGGTCAGGAACGGCAAAAACCACTCCGCAGACAAATAGCGATATAACCGCCATAATACATATAATAAATTTTCTTCGCACTGACATACTCAATTTTCATTACACTCCAACGATATATAAATCAATTTTACCACAATGATTCTACCACTAATAGCGAAAAATGTAACGCTATATTCATTTAATAAATTGTGAATTCTCTCGGCACATCATTACGAACACCGCTGAAGATATTCGGTTGAGCACATGGCATAGAGATTCATCGGGGCAAGAATCAGGATAACAGGCAACAAGTGCGCGCTCAGCATCCCGTACGCGGGTACGTATCACATTTAGCCAGGCAAGCGCAAGGCCTTGTTCAGGTTTTGGTATAAAATGATAGCAGCCAAAATATTTTTGCGGATTGTGGGACATATCATGAAGCTGATCCAAATCACACCCGTCTATGGAAGGAAGTGTGAAGGGCTTGCCAGTAACGTGCCCACTCATTACGCACATTAAGCATGCGCCTATATCGTTAAGCTCCCGCATGACGCGCTCGTTACCATCCGCCATTGCAAGCGCAGCGCCATAGGCAACATCTGCTGTTACTCCGTCAAGTACCCCGCGAAAAACGATCTGAGGATGGTCCTTGCGGACAAGCTCATCGCCATGCAGGCTGGTCATGTGCTGAGCCTTTGCCATTGAATTTACCTCCGGTTTTGATTATTGGTTTTGCTGAATTTAAGCTCTCCAGCTTCAACATATGCGTTTACATTTTCACCAAGCGCAATGCGTCCGGCTATTATCTCTTCGCTCAGACTGTCCTCGAGCTTGTGTTGTATTGCGCGCCTAAGCGGGCGTGCGCCGTAAATCGGGTCAAAGCCCTCATCGGCCAAATACTGTATCGCTTCATCGGATATAGTGAGCTGTATCCCGCGCGAAGAGAGCCGCTTCGTAACATCTCCAAGCATAAGGCGCGCTATCTTTTCCGTATCTTCGGCATTAAGCCGGTTAAACACTACTATTTCGTCTACACGGTTGAGAAATTCCGGCAAAAAGGATTTTTTGAGCTTCGTCAGCATATCCTCGCGCATGTGTTCGTTCGTTATTGTGCAAGCAGACGAGAAGCCGACTGTACTCTGGCGTGAAAACTCATCTGCGCCCGCGTTGGACGTCATAATTATTATCGTATTCCTAAAATCCACCGTGCGGCCTTTGGAATCGGTCAAACGGCCATTTTCCAACACCTGAAGCAGCAGATTAAACACATCGGGATGCGCCTTTTCTATCTCATCAAGAAGTATAACACAATACGGCTTTTTTCGCACTTTCCCTGTGAGCTGGCCGCCTTCTTCATAACCAACATAACCTGGCGGGGATCCTATCAGCTTTGATACGCTGTGTGATTCCATATATTCAGGCATATCCAGCTGTACAAGTGCATCCTCACGCGAGAACATTATGCTTGCGAGCGCCTTTGAAAGCTCTGTTTTGCCAACTCCGGTAGGGCCTAAAAATATAAATGAGCCTATTGGGCGTTCAGGATCTTTGAGTCCGGCTCTGGCTCTGCGTATCGCGCGGGCAACCGCAGACACAGCTTCGTCCTGTCCGATTACCCGTTCGTGCAGTGCATCCTCAAGATGCAAAAGTTTTTGGCTTTCATCCTCTGTAAGCCTGTTTACAACTATACCTGTCCACGCACTGACAACAGCAGCTATATCATCGCTGCTTACGGTGCACTCTGCGCTGTCACGCATGCATTCCCAGTTTGCTTGAAGCTCTGATATCTGTGTTCGTGCTATGCTTTCCTCATCGCGGATGGAGGCGGCGCGCTCAAAGTTCTGGTTATTTATGGCTTCTTCTTTTTCCTTCATAAGGCAGGTAAGCCGGCTCTCAAGCTCTTTCATATTTGGTGGCGAGATGTATGAGTTTAGCCGCGCACGGCTTGCGGCCTCATCCATAAGGTCTATCGCCTTATCGGGCAAAAACCTGTCACTTATATAACGCGAAGACATATCAACGGCGGCGTATATCGCCTCATCCGTTATGCGGGCATGATGGTGGGCTTCATATCTGTCACGAAGGCCAAATAGTATGGCGACTGCTTCATCACGCGTGGGCTGACCAACTGTAACGGGCTGAAATCTCCGCTCAAGCGCAGCATCCTTTTCGATGTATTTACGGTACTCATCCAGCGTAGTGGCGCCGATGATCTGTATTTCGCCGCGCGCGAGTGCGGGCTTTAATATGCTGGAGGCATCCATACTACCCTCTGATGCGCCTGCGCCGACTATTGTATGCAGTTCATCTATGAACAGTATGGTGTTGCCATTTTCGTTTAATTCGTCTATGGCATTTTTGATGCGCTCTTCAAACTCTCCGCGGTATTTTGTTCCGGCGAGCATACTTCCAAGATCAAGCGTCAGCAATCGTTTACCCTTTAGCAACTCAGGTATTTCACCCGAGGCTATGCGTTGGGCTAGCCCTTCGATTATTGCGCTCTTACCAACGCCGGGGTCACCGATTAACACAGGGTTATTTTTGGTTCGGCGGCTTAGTATCTGCACAATACGTTGCACCTCATTTTGGCGCCCGATAACAGGATCTAGCACACCCTCTTTTGCAAGCTGGGTAAGATCCTTTGAATATTGGTTGAGCACCGGGGTTACGGAAGGCTTGCTTTTTTCTTGTGCGGCAGACGCGTGGGTGGCCTTTGATGATAATCCACGCTTCAATGCATCAAGGTCAGTGCCTAAATCCTCCATTATGCGTACTGCAACGCAATCGCGCTCTCGCATTATGGCAAGCAGTATATGTTCTGTGCCAATATAGCTGTTTTTAAGCGATTTCGCCTCATACAGACTAAGCTCAAGTATTTTCTTAGTGCGTGGAGTGTAGCCGAAGCTGTCTGTAAAATGATAGTCGCCGCGCCCAACAAGCTCGTCCGCGCGCTCGACAACATCGTTTTCGTATATGCCGCAGTGTGCCAGTGCCTGTGCTGCGGCGCCGTCTTCGCGGATGAGACCAAGCAGTATGTGCTCACTGCCAACATAGTTATGTCCCATTGCTTTTGCGCAATCTTGAGAAAGCGCAAGCGCCCGGCTAGCGCCCTCAGTAAATCGTTCAATAAAATCCATAGAAATTCTCCTTGATAAAACACAGGACCTTTTTGCAATACATATGCCATTTAGGTATTTGTGTGCACATGAAATATATACATACAAAAACGTAGATGAAATCAGCAGCGTTCTATGCTATTATTTTATAGCAATCTTTGGATAAGCGCAACGCATACAAAAGTGACATATATTATGTAGCAAGGATATATATCCTTAATACGTATGGAAATGGAGATATAATAATGATCTATTTAGACAACAGCGCCACAACACGCACGTTTGACGATGCGGCACAGATGGCGGAAAAATATATGACACAGGAATTTTTCAACCCGGCGGGCGCGTATTCGCCGGCGGTGGCTGCGGAGCGTAATGTTAATGCCGCACGCGAACGCATAGCGGATATTATCGGTGCATCCAAAAGTGAACTGATATTTACATCTGGTGGAACTGAGAGCAACAACATGGCGATATTCGGAACATTGCGCGCATTACGCGGAAAAGGCCGAATAATTGTGAGCGCAGTTGAACATCCATCAGTATATGTGCCGATAATGAACCTTGAAAAGGAATACGATGTTACTATAGCCGGTGTGAAACAGGATGGCAGCATTGATGTAGACGCGCTTGGCGAGCTTATCACGCCAGAAACACAGCTTGTATCGATAATGCATGTAAATAACGAAACGGGTGCAATCAACGATATAGCGGCGATAAATAGACTGCTAAAACGCATAGCTCCGGATGCTTATCTGCATGTTGATGGCGTGCAGGCATTTATAAAGGTACCAATGTTGGCCGGAAATTGCGACCTGTATTCAATTAGTGGGCATAAATTTCACGGCCCCAAAGGTGTGGGCGCACTGTATGTGAAAAGCGGTGTTAAATTTATTGGCGGCCAGATGGGCGGAGGACAGGAGAACGATCTGCGTAGCGGCACAACAAACACACCTGGCATAATGGGTATGGATACGGCGGCAGCCCAATATATCAAAGAGCGCGAAGCGTACGTTGGAAATATGCGCAAATGCAAGGAGCATTTGCATGAGGCACTGTTGAATATACCTGATGTAATACATAATGGTCCGGAGCTGACTGACGGCGCGCCGCACATATTAAACATGTCATTTCTAGGCGTGCGCGGTGAAGTGCTGCTGCATGCGTTGGAGGAAAAAAGTATATTCGTATCCACAGGCTCTGCGTGTGCGGCACATAAAAAGGGAAAAAATCGCATACTTACAGCAATGGGAATAACAGGAGAAAGACAGGAAGGCGCAATAAGATTCAGCCTGTGTCCTTTTAACACAATAGAAGAAATGGATATCACTGCCAATGCAATAGATGATATACTAAAGGTGCTAAGAAGATTTAAAAGAAGATAGGCGCTATGGAGGAAAACAATGGAACAGGTACTTCTGATAAGATATGGCGAGATACATCTAAAAGGCCTTAATCGTCCATTTTTCGAACGAAAATTGATAGATGGAATAAATGCGGCACTATTGGGAATGGACGCAATTGTGCGGCGTGAGCAGGGCCGTATATATGTTTGGGGATTAAATGAAGACCAACGCGGGCGGGCGATAGATGCGCTTACCCGCGTTTTCGGGGTGCACTCTATTAGCCCCGCTGTATGCGTGGATAAGGAGTGGAACGGTATATGTGACGCTGCCGCAAATCTTATGCAGTTAACTATGCAGCGCACAGGCAAAAGCACGTTTAAGGTGTTTTCCAGAAGGAGCGATAAGCGCTTTTTCATGAATTCGGATCAGATCAACCATGAACTTGGGCATTTTTTGCTGGAAAAATTCAGCGGCATTAGTGTGGATATACATGATCCGGCAATAAGCGTATGCGTTGAGATACGCGAAAAGGCATTTATATATACTGATGAGATAATGGGTGCAGGCGGTATGCCAACAGGTACGGCTGGCCGTGCGGCGCTGCTGATATCTGGCGGGATAGATAGCCCAGTGGCGGGCTATATGATGGCAAAACGCGGACTGGTGCTCTCAGCAGTACATTTTTTCAGCTATCCGTACACAAGCGAACGGGCAAAGGACAAGGTGGTGGAACTTACAAAGCTTGTTGCTCGATATGCAGGATCGATAAAGCTTCATCTTGTTCCGTTTACAGATATACAGCTGGCAATATATGAAAAATGTCCACCAAAGGAGACTACTGTGCTTATGCGCAGACTGATGATGCGCATAGCCGAAATGATCGCTAATAAGGATGGCGCAAAGGCACTGATAACAGGCGAAGCGCTTGGTCAGGTAGCTAGTCAAACATTGGACAGCCTGTGCGTTACAGACGATGCTGTGGGGATGCCGGTGTTCCGCCCACTGATAGGTTTCGATAAAGAGGATATAGTTTCGATTGCCAAGCGCATAGGCACATTTGATACATCCATACTACCGTATGAAGATTGCTGCACGGTGTTTGTTCCACAGCACCCTGTAACAAAGCCTGAGGTCGTTAGGCTGCGTGAAAGCGAGAATATGGTGGATTTTTCCGAGATGATACATACCGCAATTGAAAACACTGAATGCATTGAAATAGGTTAACCGTTTCTTTATATATTTTGGCATATTGCGGTGATATAATATTCTAAAAGAGGTGTACGCACAGGATTTGCGCACGGGATTGGTGGTGACTGGGCATTAAACGCGTATTATTCTATTTCATGATTGCGGCTGTGCTTATGCTTTTCGCTTGTAGTGCTACGTTGGAGCAAGGCGGGACGGCAGTAGTCGAACCTGGACAGACGGAGCAAACCCAACAGCCGCAGATGAGCACAGCGGATACCGACAGCGCGACTCCGTTGTTAATTTCGCGCGATGTAAAAGGTTATAAAGATGGTTATATCGTGTATCCGCGTGTGATTGGTACTGCGGCCGAATCGATAAATGCGTCAATATATAATGAGGTGACAAAGCGCGCAAATGAGCAGTCACGACCGATATTTACTGACTACCGTATTGAATATAACAGCGATGGCATATTTTCGGTGCTGATCTATGTGTGGGACTTCTCTACTGATGAGCTGCTTTTTATAGTGCCGCTTACCTATAACGCACGCACGGGTAAAAAACAAGAAATTATTGATATGCTTGATGCGGAAAATGATCGCTGGCGAAGATTAATCCCGCAGATGATAACAATACAGGCACAAAGCCGTGGCATTATGCTGCTTAACGACCTTTTACCGATATCGGATACACAGGAATTCTATATAACGGATGAGTATTTAGTGCTGGTATATAGGGTATATGAGATCGCCACATATGATGCCGGATCTCCGGTATTCCCTATTCAGATAAGTGCACTTAAGGAATATATTAGCCAAAGCAGCCCATTGAACTGTTTGGTAATACAGGCAGCAGAGCTGCCGCCTACCGAAACTGGGCATATGACGGAGGAGACAATACCATGAGATGCAGCTGCCGCAATTGCGGAACGTATATGGTGCAGACCGAGCAGGGACTAAGCAGTGGGTGCAAATGCCCAGAATGCTTTGCTGTATGCCGGGATTGCATGGGAAGTGTACAGAAGCCGCTGTCAGCTGAGCAGCTTTCTGCGATGGTACTTGCAGATATTACTGATGATGAGAATGAAATAATTACAGGAAGCGCAGAACAGACGCCGGGCGACTGGCGCAGATATTTGTGAATGGAGAACATATGACGAACAAAGGCGCCAATAAAATACCTATGGATGCAGCACTGGATTATCTCACGGCAAAAACGCGTACTGTGCGCGAGATGGAATTATATCTGGATGCGAAGCAATATGGCGAGTATGAGGTTTATCAGGCGGTGGAACGGCTTAAAGAGCTGAACTATCTTAACGATGAAAAGTACGCAGAGGACTTTATCGCTTCACGGCTTGCTACAAAACCAGTGAGTAGAAAAAAGCTCAGTGAGCAGCTTTATATGCATCAACTGCCTAAGGACGTGATAGAAGGTGCACTTGCTTCTGTTTCAGATGAAACCGAAGAGGAAAACGCGAGGCGCATGGTAAGCAAATACTGGCGGCAGTTCGAAACACTGCCTGAAGATGAGCGCAGACAGCGCGTGATAAAGCGGCTTGTAGCGCGAGGCTATAGCTTTGATATGATACGTACGGCGGCAAAGCAGGTGATGGGCGTTGTTGATGCTTCCGAATTGGATGTTGAATGTGAATGCACTGATGATGATTGAGGGGAGAAGCACATGGGTGGCGCTATAACGGATATAAACGGGATAAAAGTTGGCCATTATACTGATAAAACGGCAAGAACCGGATGCACTGTCATACTATGTGAGGATGGTGCTGTGGGCGGTGTTGATGTGCGCGGAAGCGCGCCGGGTACGCGTGAAACGGATCTCTTGCGTGGGTATAACTCGGTAGAACGCATACAGGCTGTGATGCTTGCTGGTGGGAGCGCCTTTGGATTGGATGCGGCAAGCGGCGTTATGCAATACCTTGAGGAGAAGGGCAAAGGGGTAGATGTAGGCGTTGGCGTTGTACCAATCGTGCCTGCGGCGGTGATATTTGATCTTGGCGTAGGGGATAGCCGCGTACGTCCAGGCAAGGCGGAGGGCTATGCGGCCTGCATTGCGGCAAGCGAACAAACGCCCCAAACTGGTAACGTAGGCGTTGGCTGCGGCGCAACGGTTGGCAAGGTTTTCGGCGCAGAATTTGCATCATCAGGTGGGTTAGGAACAAGCTGTCTGGAACTTCCGGGTGGAATAAAGGTAGGTGCAATAGTAGCTGTGAACGCACTGGGAGACGTGTATGATCCAGACACGGGGTGCATTGTGGCCGGAGCGCACAAGGATGGTAGGTTTTTAAACTGCATGAATATAACCGGTGCGGAAAACATCGGCTTTACCAATACCACAATAGGCGTTGTGGCCACAAACGCAGTGCTTACGCGCGAAGAGGCTAATAAGCTTGCATCCATGGCGCACGATGGGCTTGCGCTTTCAATAAGGCCGGTGCATACATCAATGGATGGGGATACTTTTTTCGCCATGTCCACAGGCGAGCGTAAATTTCCAATACTCCCGCTGCTGGCAGCGGCGGTGAAGGCAGTGTACCTCGCGGTGCTAAATGCTGTTGAATTTGACAAATAATAAGCATGTGGTAGAATATTTCTAAGATTTTAATCTGCAATACTGATCCAAATCAATAATATGTTTATAGGCGAAATATAAAACTACAGTTATTATAGGCGTATTAGTGGCTTGAATTATTACAAGATGGAGAATATTTGATGGTTATAGGTACTGGGATAGATATAATTGAGGTAACGCGTATCAGCGCTGCAGCACAGCGCAGCAACTTTGTGGAAAGGATATTTACAAAGGCTGAACAGGCATATTTTGAGCGCATGCACTTTAACCCTCAAACAATCGCTGGGACGTTTGCCGCAAAGGAAGCTACGGCCAAGGCGCTGGCGGTGGGCTTCTCTGGTGTGGGCTGGAAGGATATTGAGATACTGCGCGATGAAAACGGCAAACCATATACAGTGCTCACATGCGGCGCACTTGCACGAATGAATGAGCTTGGCGGCAAAGTTGTGCACATAAGCATTTCGCATATAAAAGAGCTTGCAGTATCGCAGGCAATACTTGAAGACTGAGGTGGCGTGTCCACCTTTATTTGTACGTTGTCATGCCAGGCGCGTGCCGCACATGCAAGATCGCAGTTTTAGGCAAATTAAGTTTGAACTTGAACAGTAAGGTCTTAGTTGATGGACGGCAGTTTTGATGGAGGTATGCATGAAGCGCATATTGGATGCGGATTATGTAGGCAATATTATTGGCCAAAGAAAGCGCGAGTGCAATAAGGGCGATAATGGCAAGGGATTGCTCGTTGCAGGCAGCCTAGGCCTTACTGGCGCTGCGCTTATGGCGGCGGCCGCAGCTCTACGCGCAGGAATAGGTACGCTTAGGGTACTTTGCCCAGAGGCGGTGCGCCCTGCGCTGTATGTGCTACCGGAAGCCATGGTTACATCTTTTAATGGCGAAAGCTGGAGCGAGTGTGATGCAGAGCTGATAAACGGCATGATTAACAATTGCACATGTATTGGTATAGGACCGGGAATCGGGCGAGATAACGGAGTAGTACGGCTATTGCGCATGATTGTAGAATCTGATAAGCCTGTGGTGATAGATGCAGACGGATTGAATATGTTGGCACAAACGTCCGGGATTGCGCTGCATAAAAATGTGATACTTACGCCGCATCCGGGTGAGATGTCGCGCTTAACTGGAAAAAACATTGAGCAGATAGTTGAGCATCCAGCTGAGGTAGCGATGGAATACGCAGCACTAAAAGGCTGTACGGTGTTACTAAAGGGAGCGACAAGCGTAATAGCCGCACCGGACGGAAATATCATGCACAATGTCAGTGGCAACCCAGGACTTGCCAAAGGTGGCAGCGGAGATGTGCTTACAGGAATTGTACTCGCGCTGCTGGGTCAAAAATTGAATTCGTTTGACGCAGCTTGTGCGGGGGCATTTTTGCTCGGATGCAGCGCCAATACGGCGCTGAGATTACTGGGTGAACGGATGCTTATGGCGCGTGACGTGGTAGATGCGGTACAAGCGACCGTCAGCTGCCTTGATATAATATAAAATCCAAGGAGGAACACATATGCTTATACTCAAGCACGGCACTGTAATGCCAATGAATGCACATAGCTTTGTGGGGGATGTGGCGATAGAAAACGGCAAAATAATCGAATTGGGAACTAATATCTGCTGCACGGGAGCACAGGTGCATGATGTTTCAGGTTGCTTCGTCCTGCCAGGATTTGTTGATGCACATTGCCATGTTGGCATGTGGGAAGATGGTATGCGCAATGAAGGTGACGATGGAAATGAGTGTACGAATCCCATAACACCGGAACTGCGCGCTATAGATTCAATCAATCCATTTGACAGGTGCTTTACTGAGGCGGCCGCTGCCGGAGTTACCTCATGCCTTACAGGGCCGGGCAGTGCAAATGTAATAGGCGGTCAGTTTGTGGCGATGAAAACAAGCGGCGTAAGCATGGAGGATATGACAATAAGACAGCCTATCGCAATGAAAGCTGCGCTTGGTGAAAATCCCAAAACGGTTTATGCTGCCGAAAAGGCTACGCCGCAGACGCGTATGGCTACTGCCGCACTGCTTAGAAAGGCTCTTGTGGGCGCACGGGAATATGCTGATAAATTGGATCGCGCCAAAGATGATCCAAGCAAAGAAGTGGAAATTGATTTTAGCAAGGAAGCGCTGTTGCCTGTAATAAGACGTGAATTGCCACTTAAAATACATGCGCACCGCGCGGATGATATACTTACCGCTATAAGGATAGCAAATGAATTTAACATAAGGTTTACACTGGAACACTGTACGGAGGGATACCTCATAATTGAACATATAAAGGCGGCGCTGGCACATGGGTGTGAAGGCATAATAATAGGACCACTGCTAAGCGAACGCTCTAAGATAGAGCTTAAAAATCTGTCTTTCGAAGCGCCAAGGATACTGTATGAGGCCGGAATAGAGTTTGCCATGATGACAGATCATCCAGTTATACCGCTACAATATCTGCCTGTATCGGCTGCACTAGCTGTGCGCGAGGGGCTGCCTGAGGATGTTGCGCTGCGCAGTATAACGATAAACGCCGCTCGCATTGCCGGCATAGCTGACCGTGTGGGTAGCCTTGAAGTCGGGAAAGATGCTGATGTGGCGGTGTTTTCGGCAAATCCACTGGATTTTCGTGCGCGCTGTAAACTTACATTAATAAACGGGAACGTAGTTCACAACGAGCTATGAGCGATATAGAAACACAAAAGCGCACACTTCGCAAACAGATTAGTTTGGCTCTGCAAGCACTCGATACAAACACAATACATAGCCAATCGGATGCTGCATGCCTGAAAGTGTGCGCTTTGCCAGAGTTTTTGAATGCAGATACAATACTGTGCTATATGCCGTTGCCGTTTGAGTGCGGTACTGAGAATATAGTCAGCGCTGCACTGGCGGCAGGCAAGCGCGTGGCGTTTCCGCGCTGTGCGCCTGGGCATGAGCTGGAGCTGTGGATACCACGGGATGAAAGCTGCTTTGTAAGTGGAAGCTATGGTATAATGGAACCATGTCCGCACCGCTCCGATAGAATAGCGGCTAACTACATAGACCTTGCGATAGTGCCGGGAGTGGCATTCGATAGAGTGATGCACCGGATGGGTCATGGTGCCGGATATTACGATAGGCTGCTGTGTGATTCAAGCGCAACGCTTGTGGGACTTGCGCTTATACCGCAATTGGTGGATAGTGTACCGCATGAGCAACATGATATAATGATGGACTACGTAATAGTGGACAAATGGATTTATTGTAAATAAATACCTGTTACGCTTGTCATATACGCGGATATAATGCTACAATATTACGCGAAAAGCACAAAAGCTGTTTGGAGGCTGAATGCGGATAATCGCAGGTGAAAAAAGAGGGTGCCACATAGAGTCTCCCATTGGGAAAAATACCAGACCTACATTGGATCGGGTGCGTGAATCAATATTCGGCATCATTCAATTTGAATTGGAAAACAAGACCGTACTGGACATGTTCGCAGGCTCCGGTGCGATGGGACTTGAGGCGTTATCGCGCGGGGCACGCTTTGCGGCATTCTGTGATTCGTCACATGAAAGCGCACAAGTGATACGCACAAATATAGCGAAGCTTGGCTTTCAACGGTGTACACAGGTATATGAATGTGATTTTCGCGTTGCTGTGCAGCATTTAAAGCGCTTAGACAGTAGTTTTGATTTGGTGTTTCTGGATCCGCCTTATGAATATGGATTGGCGGATGTGGCAATAAAAGTATTGATGGATGAAAAGGCGCTAAGCCAGGACTTTATGGTGATTGTGGAGCATTCGCTTAAGCTTCCTCCGCAGCTGCCAGATGGGCTTGTAATCAAAAGCAGCCGCCATTACGGCGGTGTTGGCGTATCAATCATAGTGGAAGGAGCAGACACATGAAGTCAGCGGTATACCCAGGCAGCTTCGATCCATTTACAACCGGTCATCTGGACGTGCTTAAGCATGCTTACGGGCTGTTTGATACTGTGTATATAGGCGTATTGCACAACAGATCCAAAAATTGTGTATTTCCTTCCGATGAACGCAGGGCTATGATAGAGCAGGTGCTGCATGCCGAAGGTCTTACAAATGTGCGTGTGTGCACGTTTGATGGGTTGCTGGTGGATTTTATGAAACAAGTGGATGCATCATACATCATTCGCGGCCTGCGCACTACAGGTGATTATCTGTATGAGGCAGAAATTGCCTCAGTAAACAAGCATCTTATGCCCGAAGCGCAGACGGTCTATTTTGCGGCAGATCCGAGGTTGGCGTTTATAAGCTCAGGTATTGTGAGGGAAATAGCGTCGTTCGGGGGAGATATAGATGGGCTGGTACCCGCACCAATAAGAAAAATAATCGCAGAAAGGTTGATTAAGCGATGAACACAGACGGACAGGAAATGAAGATCTTTGGAATATTGGAGCAGATTGAGGAAACTGTAGAGGATAGCCCCAAACCAAAGCTTGGCGGAGGAAATCGCCGTGTTGTTGATGCAGATGAGATATTTGACCTGCTTGGCGACTTGAAGGTCACAATACCGGAGGATATAAGGCGTGCTAACAGCGTTATAGTAGAGGCCAAGAACATCACCAGCAATGCAGATGATTATGCTCGTGACACCGTGCAGAAGGCTCAGGCTGACGCGGAAAAAATTATAGCGGATGCCGATGAACGTGCTGAACAGATAATGATAAAAACAAAAGAGGAATGTGAAAGATTAATTTCCGAAGAGGAAATTTACAAAGAAGCTCAGCGTAGAGCACAGTTGCTTGCAGCCAAAGCGGAGTACAATGCCAACTGTGTATACGAGGATGCTAAGGTGTACGCGGATGAGGTATTGGTGGATCTGGAGCGCTTTATTGCCGAATACGATCAAATGATAAAGGTTAACCGCCGCGATCTTGGCGCACGGGCGCAGCAGTCGGCTCAGCCAGTGGTAAAGCCATCGCCAACCACAGATATTAACTCAGGTTATGCTGAAAGACGCAGGCCTCCAGTTAAGCGCGTTGAACCAACTCAAGAGGATGTGTACGAAGAAGAACGTTTTGATGAAGATGATCGCGGTTCATTTCTCGGCTTGTTTAAACGCCGTAAAAAAGCTGTAGATAATGATGACTTCATAGATGAAGAGTTTTAAGCAATTGAATGTAAGAGAGACGGGCGAGCGTCTCTCTTTTTTATTTATTGTAGCCCAAGCTATGATTTGGAAATATGGTGTTTGCGTACAGATGCGCAAAACAGCATTACAACCGCTATGCCAAGCAGAGAAGATGCAAATACGGCGGCAGCCGAAATGCTATTGTTTATAAGCTCTTGCTCATTAAATGGCAAAAATGCGGATACATCGCGCATGAACCATGGGCAGATAATTGATGCTATCAGCGCAGAGAGCGTGCCTTGGATAAACTTAAATAGCAAGTATTTTATGGGTTTTATATGTGCGAATACCATTGATTGAGCCATTATGCAAAGCCCGCCAAATGAAAAAAGAAAGGCGCCAACAAATGCAGTAACGGGTGTGGATGCATGTATGCTTGAGAGTGCGTGACAGCCGTTTACCATTTCTATACTGCCAACGAGTAAAACCTTTGCCACATCAGCAGGAAACTTGAAAATGCTTAAAAGCCATGCAATTGGATAGGCAAGCACATCCAGCACACAGGTTTTATCAAGCAGACGTATTGCCACCATGAACACAACAATCATACCGCATATATTGAGCATTGCATTCATAGCGTCCTTTATACAATCGACCAACGAAAGTGGAGCCGATGCACCTGAGCAGGAAGGCATGGGACGCTTTTTACAAATTATAACTAGCAACATACACAGTGATGATATGAATTGAGCGATAAGTATTGGCCATGCCATAGCTGGAATGCCTAGCATCTGCGTACAGAAGCCGGATATGATAAACATCGGGCTGACGACATTAAGCGATGCTATAAGTGCGGTGTTATCCGTGCCATCCTCAGCATTGCCGCACAGCCGAGCGCCCGAGGGTGCGCCTGATGTAAATGAAAGTATGAATAGCCCTGCTTTACAGTATGGTGGAAGTACGCCTGTGCGTTGCAGCAGTGAGGTGCACACGAAAAATGGCAAGAGCGAAGGCAGCACTGCATTTTGCCACAGCAAAAACCCCTCACGTGCTGCTGCTGCTGCATCAGCATTGAACACCACGAGAAGTATGCACAACAGCATACCTATGATAAATACGATTTTACGCATCATACGATATGTGTATGACTGATGTGTATTTTTATTTCAAATTGTGATAAGCGGCAGAGAATAATCAAACGGAGCCGGGCATGGTAATGGGCCTGCAAGCGCCGCTATAGCTGAAGCATGATTATCTATATTGTGCATGTGTGCGGAGCGTGAATTAAGTTTGGCGCAGTCGGAATATTTTACAATAATGGGTAGCGTGGCGGCCTTACTCATATCCGAAAGTAGGCAGGCTGAGCTTTTTTTAACGCCAAGCACGCGTATGTACAGCGCATCAAGATCGGCGGTGTTCTTTGTAATTCCAAGCAGTGCGCACATTAGTATGCGCTTTATACGGCTTAAGGTGTAGCGGCGCGTTTTGATCGCGGCAAGTAGTCCGGAATATGTTGTTTCGCTCCGTGCCGCGCGGAATATCAAATTTTCAAGCCCCTCTGAAACGTCCGGAATAAGCGAAAGCTCCTGCGCGTCCATGCGCCGCAGAGCATAGAGTATAGCTGAAGAAAAGTTTGCATTTTCGCGTGGCGCCGCGCCGCTGCGGATCAGCTTAAGTATATCCTCAAACACGGCTGTGGGCATAACGTTTGCAATAGTATCAAGCTTGCCGGATATAGTGGCGCTGCGTATAAGCTTTGCGCTAGCAAAGTTTGCAGAAGCATCATCGCCATCATGTGCTATGCCCTCGCGTTTTACGGCGTATGGCTTAAGCAAAGAACCGTAGGCAGATATAGCCTTGACGTATTCTATTCCTAGTACATCATTTGGGCTTTGCAGCAGCGTATAGAGCGCCTCATCTCCATCTGACATCGCGCGGGCAAGCGCATCAGGATAAGAGCGCCCGCTTTTAAGATTGCTCATAATCGCTGCGCTTAAGTTGGCTTGTTCACCATGAAGCAACGCAGCGGCACGCTGTATGGCAGATATATCGCCGCTTTCACTGCCGAAGCATAGACTGTCGACTATGCCGGTTCCGGCAATAATACGTACTCCTGCACTCGCGAAGCGCTGTGCGCAGGATAGGGCGAACACAGTTGGTAATTCAAGTACCATATCCGCTCCGCACATCAATGCGTGGCGTGTGCGTGTGAACTTATCAAATGCGGCTACTTCTCCACGTTGCACAAAGTTGCCGCTCATAACGGCGATAACGTATCGCGCGCCGCTGAGCCGCCGCGCTTGATCAATATGATATAGATGACCGTTATGAAACGGGTTATATTCAGCTATTATACCAACGCAGCTCATATTAATTTCTCCTTTTGCGGCTTACCTGCCAAACCAATATTGACACTATATAATAATATCATACCATAAAAAACATAAATAATATTCCTAAAAAACAGGCGAACTCTGGCCTAAAAACGCTTTGCTGTGTTATAATATTCTAGCAAATGCAAACCCAAACCATTAATGCACGTACAACTGTGGCAATAAGCGCATCAACGGCTTGGATTAGTATAAAACTAGTTTTCGAAGGGAGAATCGTGATGTCGGTTATTGACAAGATCAAGGCCAACGCGAAGGCCGACGTAAAACACATAGTATTGCCTGAAGGCACAGAAGAACGTACAGTTCAGGCGGCTCAGCTTATTACGGAGCAAAAGCTAGCAAAAGTCACGCTGCTAGGTAAGATAGACGAGGTTAATGCAGTTGCGACAAAATTAAACGTTTGCCTTAAAGGGGTAGATATTGTGGATCCGGCACAAAGCCCGGATGCTTCACGGTATTCGAACATTTTTTACGAGATGCGTAAGGAAAAGGGCGTAACGATTGAAAAGGCTACAGTGACTATGCTCAATCCGCTTTTTTTCGGTGCAATGATGATAAAGGATAAAAAGGCTGACGGCATGGTTGCAGGAGCCGTCTGCACCACCGGTGACACGCTGCGGCCGGGATTGCAGATAATTAAAAATGCCAAGGGCGTATCCACCGTATCAAGCTTTTTTATAATGGAGCTGCCCAATAAGGCGTACGGCGATAACGGACTGATGATATTCGCGGATTGCGCTGTCAACCCCAATCCTACCTCGGAGCAGCTTGCGGCTATAGCCATCGCTTCCGCAAAATCGGGCAAGGCGCTCTGCGGTATTGATCCACGTGTGGCCATGTTATCGTTTTCAACAAGGGGCAGTGCTAAACACGAGCTTGTCGATAAGGTTGCTAATGCTACTGCGCTGGTACACGAGCTTGCGCCTGAACTGAATGTTGACGGTGAGATTCAAGCGGATGCAGCGCTGGTGGAAAAGGTGGGTAATCTTAAGTGCCCCGGCAGCACGGTTGCGGGTAGAGCTAATGTGTTGGTATTCCCGGATCTGCAAGCCGGCAATATCGGATATAAATTAGTGCAGCGCCTTGCGGGTGCGGATGCGATAGGCCCAGTTTGCCAGGGCTTTGCAAGCCCAATAAATGATCTGTCGCGCGGATGCAGCGTGGATGACATAGTGTCAGTCGTGGCTATAACAGCCGTTCAGGCACAGCAGGAGGTAATGAATAAATGAAGGTTTTGGTTGTTAACGCAGGCAGCTCCTCGCTCAAGTATCAGCTTATTGATACAGATATGGATACCGTTATTGCAAAGGGACTTTGTGAGCGCATAGGCATGGATGGCTCTGTGCTTAAATATAAACCCACGGGCAAGGAAGCGCAGACTATGGAAGCGCCGATGAAGGATCATAAAGATGCTATCCGGATGGTGCTGGATGCGCTGGTCGATCCAAAGATTGGCGTAGTAAAAAACATGGATGAAATAGATGCGGTGGGTCATCGTGTTGTGCACGGCGGCGAAAAGTTCAATAAAGCTACAGTTATCGACGATGAGTTCATAAATACCGTGAAAGAGCTTTCAGATCTTGCACCGCTGCATAACCCAGCAAACCTTATGGGTATAGAGGCGTGCAGGCGTATAATGCCAAATACGCCGATGGTTGGTGTGTTCGATACAGCATTCCACCAGACTATGCCGCCTGAGGCGTTCATGTATGGGCTGCCGTATGAAGCATATACGGATCTCAAGGTGCGGCGCTACGGATTCCATGGCATATCACACTTTTACGTATCACAAAGGGCGATAAACAAGCTGAATATCCCGGCGGAGGATACAAAGATAATCACATGCCACCTCGGCAACGGCTCCAGCATAACGGCCGTAAAGGGTGGTAAGTCCATAGATACATCGATGGGTTTCACACCATTGGAAGGTGTGCCTATGGGTACGCGCTGCGGCGATATGGATCCGGCCATAGTAACCTACCTGATGGAAAAGCTGGATCTTGATATTCATGGAATAAATACCTATATGAATAAAAAAAGCGGCGTAATGGGACTTTCAGGCGTTTCGAGCGACTTTAGAGATTTGGATATTGCAGCAAATAAAGAGAAAAATGCACGCGCAAAGCTTGCACTTGATGCATTTGCATACAGGGTAAAAAAATACATTGGCGCATATGCTGCGGCTATGAACGGTGTGGATGCCATAGTGTTTACAGCAGGCGTGGGTGAAAATGATCGCAATGTACGTGAACTGGTATTGCAAGGACTTGAGTATCTGGGCGTGGATGTCGATTTTGAATACAACCAAACCTGCCAGCGCGGAGCGGAGGTTGAACTCAGCAAAAAGAGCAGCCGCGTAAAGGTGTTTGTTATCCCAACAGACGAAGAAATGGTAATAGCAAATGATACTGCAAGACTGGTATCAAAATAATTGATGTTGACAAATAAAACACTAACAGATAGAATATTTAAGGTCGACTTCTGGGAGTATGCGTTATGATTATCAAAGTTGCCGCCGAGCTGAAACAGCCGGGCAAGATAGGGATGCTGCATTTTGTATGCGAGCGTGAGCCTATGGAATATCTGGGGCGGATGGTAAGCTTTGCCGCACCTGTGATGCTGGATGCGAAATATGCGTATGACGGCGATGGTTTTAACGTCACTGGTTCATTCTCCACAGTCCTCAACTCGGTGTGCACAAAATGCAATGCAGAGTTTAAGGAACCATTTACTTTTGATTTTTCAGAGCGGTATGAAAGAATTGCGGCGACAGAGGATTCAGATTGTTATGGTTATACAGGAGATGAAATCGACATCGATCAAATGATTCTGGACAATCTTCTGCAAAATATTCCTATGTATAGCGTTTGCAGCGAGGATTGCAAAGGATTATGCCCTATTTGTGGGTGCGATCTGAATAATGCACAGTGCTCATGCGCGCAGGATGCAACGGTGAACCCGTTTCTTGTGCTCACGAAGCTGTTGGATGATGATAAGGAGGTGTAATCATGGCGGTCCCAAAGAGAAAAACATCTAAGGCAAGGCGCGATTCTCGCAGGTCGAGCACATGGAAGCTTGCGCTTCCTGGTATCGTGGAGTGCCCGCAGTGCCACGAGCCTAAGCTGGCTCACAGGGTATGTAAGAAGTGCGGATTTTACGACGGCAAGCAGGTCGTTAAAATTGACGACAAAACAAAGAAGGCCGAGGCCTGAGTTATCTGCTTTTGAGCTTGAGGGCTCTCCAAATGGAGGGTCCTTTTGTCGATTCCTGCGTTTTATACTAAGCCGCCAGGAATGAATGAAACGGGGGGAAATTATGAAAATAGTTATAGACGTGTTTGGCGGAGATAATGCGCCATGTGCGGTGATAGACGGCTGCGCAATGGCGCTGGATATGCATGATGACTTTTCGCTTATACTCAGTGGAGATGAAGCTAAAATCAATGCAGAACTAAAAAAGCATAAACTTGGTATGTCGCGCTTGAGTATATTACACGCGCCGGATATAATAAGCTGTAATGAAATACCCACAATGGCAATAAAAAAGAAAAAAGAATCGTCGCTTGTTAAGGCGCTTGAAGCGGTTAAATCTGGCGAGGCTAACTGCATTGTATCTGCGGGAAGCACGGGTGCATTGCTTGCGGGTGCAACACTTATAGTGCGGCGTATACCTGGCGTTAAGCGTCCTGCGATTGCGCCGCTGTTACCGACGCGTACAGGCTGCATAATGATTATTGATTGTGGGGCAAACGCAGACTGCAAGCCATCGTATCTACAGCAATTTGCGGTGATGGCTGATGCATATATGAGAGATGTGATGCACATTGAAAATCCACGCATAGCGTTGCTGAATAATGGTGCGGAAGCAGAAAAAGGCAACGAACTCACAAAGGCCGCTCATGCGTTGCTTATAGATACTCCAGTGAACTTTGTTGGCAACTGCGAGGCAAGAGATATACTCTCTGGAGATTATGACGTGTTGGTGTGCGATGGCTTTGTGGGGAATGTAGTACTCAAATATACAGAGGGAATGGCGCAGACACTTCTGGATATGCTAAAGCAGGAGCTGATGAGTGAAATGCGCACAAAGATTGGCGCGGCACTGGCTAAACCGGCGTTTAAGAGATTTAAAAAAAAGCTGGATTATACCGAGTATGGAGGAGCGCCGCTGCTTGGTATAAACGGAGGAGTTATAAAAGCGCATGGCAGCTCAGATGCACGGGCATTCTGCGCGGCAATAAATCAGGCACGCAGCTTTATATTGGGTAATGTAACGGATGTTATAACCGCTGGAATTGCAAGACTGCCAGACGTTGAGGATTGACATAATGCGTTAATACAGCTAAACTATCAACAGCGGTATTATAACATTTATAAACCCACATGGTGAATTATGAAAGGCGGTGTAAGTGTGGAATTTGAAAAATTACGTACTGCAATATCGAATCAGCTTGATATCCCCGAGGAGAGCATAACGATAGAATCACTTCTTATCGAGGACCTTAAGGCAGATTCTTTGGATGTAGTAGAGCTTATCATGGATCTTGAACATGAATATGGTGTCGAGATACCTGATGACCAGCTACCGAAGATCCGTACCGTTGGCGATATACTCGGTTTCATAAACAAGGGTTAATTGATTTATGAAGCAAATACCCGCATCTATATGGATGCGGGTATTTGAAATTTGAGGTGCATATATGGATACAAACCGCGCAAACATATTGCGTGCCTTGCAGAATAGGCTGCAATACGTATTCTCCAACATTGACATACTGGACAGGGCGCTGACGCACACATCATACGTAAAGGGTGATGGCAAGGCAAAGGAACACAACGAAAGACTTGAGTTCCTTGGCGATGCTGTGTTGGAACTTTGTGTAAGCGAATATCTGTACCAGAATTATCCGACAATGGATGAGGGAGCAATGACGCGTGCGCGCTCAAGCGCAGTATGTGAATCTGCCTTATATCAAGCTGCAACTGAATTGTCGCTGGGTGAAACGCTGCTGCTTGGCCGCGGAGAATCCCATGCGGGCGGCGGACGCAGACCAAGTATATTGGCGGATGCGCTTGAGGCGGTACTTGGCGCAGTGTTTATTGATGGCGGAATGGACAATGTGCGTGCGCTGATAGCACGGCTGACAGAAGATGCGATAAGCGCAGCCGTAAGCAGCGTAAATATAAAGGATTATAAAACAATGCTTCAGGAATTTGTTCAGAAGGAGCATTTGGGCAGGGTGGTATATGTGCTAAAGGATGAGAGCGGCCCCGATCATAAAAAAGTATTCGTTATGCAGGCCAAACTTGCTCATCAGACGCTTGGCGAGGGGATAGGCGCATCCAAACAGGAAGCAAGCCAGTTCGCCGCAAGGAAGGCGCTTCAAAGATTGAGCGTGATATCCTAGAGATAATATAATAAATAGCGTTAAACTCGCGTTGAACGTTAAATAAATTAATCATAATATATTTTTTAGAAGGCGTGGTAAAAAGCATTGCTGTTGACGAAACTGGAAATGAACGGGTTCAAATCTTTCGCCAAAAAAACAGAGATAGATTTTAAAAACGGTGTAACTGCAGTTGTAGGGCCAAACGGCAGCGGAAAGAGCAACATTGCGGATGCTGTGCGCTGGGTGCTTGGTGAGCAGAGCGCACGTGTTTTGCGCGGTTCCAAGATGGAGGATGTGATATTCAACGGTACTGAGCAGCGTAAGCCGCAGTCGTTTTGCGAGGTATCGCTTACGTTCGACAATACAGATGGAAAGCTGCCTATAGATTATTCTGAGGTCAGCGTTACGCGCCGTGTATACAGGTCGGGAGAGAGCGAATACTATATCAACCGCGGCGCATGCAGACTTAAGGATATACATGAACTGTTTCGCGATACCGGCATAGGCCGAGAGGGCTACTCCATAATTGGACAGGGCAAGGTTGAAGAAATACTTTCAAATAAATCTAACGACAGACGTGCTGCCTTTGAGGAGGCTGCCGGTGTTATGAGATATCGTGTGCGCAAGGAGGAAGCGGAGCGTAAGCTTGATAATACGCGTAAAAACCTTGTGCGCCTTAACGACATCCTTGAAGAATTGGAAAAACAGGTTGGTCCTCTTGAGGAACAGAGCGCAACAGCGCGTGAATACCTTAAGCTGCGCGATGAGCTGCGCGAGATAGAGGTTAATGTATTCTTGTATCAATATGAAAAGCTCAATGATAGAATAACAAGCCTTGATGACGCTATGAAGCAGATGGATGAAGTGATGCATTCAAGTGCTGCAACTGAAACGGCACTAAGCGCGGAATGCTCATTTGAGGAAGAAAATGAACGCGCATTGAGCGCGACAATAAGCAATTTGCAAAATAAACTGCTTACGCTATCCTCGGGCGTGGAATCCAGCAGTGGTGAAGCTAAAGTAGTACAGGAGCGCATAACAAACCTTATAAAGGAACGTGAGCGCCTACAGGAACAGATAACGGATAATACAAAGCGTTATGATTTGCTTAGAGGTGAGATGGATTCATCTACAAGTATCACAGACGAAAACAGGAAGCACTTCACGCAGAGTGAAGCGGAACTGCATGAGGCAGAGATAGAACTTTATGACTGCGAACAGCAGATTAATGCGCTGGACGAGCTGCTGGAACAACAGAAAAGCAGCGTGATTGAGGCAATGAACCGCCTTTCGGATGCTAGAAGCCGCATTTCACGCTTTGAGGCGATAAAGGACACGCTGCATGAACGTTCTGGAGTGCTGGATGAAGATGAAACGGATATAAAACGCGAGGGAGAAAAGCTTTCCACCGAATACGCAGAGGTTGGAACGCATCTTGCTGCTATCCAGGCGGAATATGCTGCTGCAATGCAAAGACGCGCGGATGCGATAAACAGGCAGAATGAACTGAATGCGGGCCTTATCGAGATTCAGAAAGAGGTACGCCAGATGGAACAATCTGCTGAAGCGGGGCGTTCACGCATAAAGGTGCTGGACGAGATGAAGCGCGCTCACGAGGGCTATTACTCAAGTGTGCGCAATGTGCTGCGTGATGCGGAACGTGATGTGGAACTGAAAAAACGTATAGAGGGCGTTGTTGGCGAGCTTATTCGTGTGCCAAAAGAATATGAAACAGCGATTGAAATGGCGCTGGGGTCAGCGTTGCAAAACATAGTTGCGCAAAATGATATTGATGCAAAATATGTTATAGAGCATTTGAGACGGCACGAATACGGCAGAGCAACACTTTTACCGGTATCCAGTATGCGCTCGCGGCTGTTAAACGAGCAGGAGCGAGGCTTTTGCCGCGTGGACGGATTTATAGGCGTGGCGAGCGATCTTGTGTCATATGATGCAAGGTATAAAGGAATATTCGAAAACATGCTTGGCCGCACAGTAATTGTGCGCGATCTTGATGCAGGTATAGCGATAAACAGGCAGGCGCACTCACAGTTTCGTATAGCTACGCTCAAGGGGGATATAATCAACCCTGGTGGATCAATGACGGGTGGTAGTGTACAAAAACGCGAGTTTAGCATCGTTGGGCGTGAACGTGAAATAGGTGAACTTACTCAACAGATAAGGGCGCTGTCATTAAGCCTTGAACAAAAATGCAAACAGGCTGAAAAACTCAAGGCGCAGCTTGATGAAGCGGGTATAAGTGTAAACGAACTGAGTGAAGCTGTGCATACGCAGGATATAGCGCTTGCAACACAACGCGAAAAGGCGGATATAGTTAAAAAATACGTTGAGCAAAATATGGCGGAGCTTGAGCGTGTGGAACTGGAACGCAGTCAGATAAAGGATAATCTACAGAACATTGATGAACAGTGCTGCGAGGCTACTGCGGATCAAACAAGTATAGTTCAGAGTAACGTGATTACTCAGGATGATATAAGGCACACTCAGGAACTGATAAATAATAAGCGCACAGAGCATTCAGGCGTCAACGAAGTGGTTACGGTAAAAAAGGTTGCACTGATGGCACTGGAAAAAGAATATACTGCCGCGCAAAATGAGACAAGGCGCATGGAGCGCGAAGCTGAATTGATGCGATTGGCAATAGAGCGAGACAAAAAAACAATAGATGGTTTTTCTGTGCAATTTACGGCTATGCAGCAGCAGATTGGTTCGCTGGGCAGCAACATAGACGTAGGCAGAAAGGACATAGACCAGCTGACAGATCAACTGCACACCATGGAAGAAGAGAGAGCAAAACACCAACTGGCGTTGGATGATGCCAGAGAACGTAGGGAACAGACAAATATAGAACTTAATGACACACGAGAACGCCGCCATAAGGCGGAGCTTAACTACAGCAAGGCTCAGATGGAGCTTGCGGCGATGCAGGATCGTATCTGGAGCGACTATGAGCTGACATATGAAAATGCCTTGCCACTGCGCCGCGAGATAGCCATAACCGCCTCACACATACGTGCGGGCGAACTAAAGAGCGCGATAAAGGATCTGGGTAATGTTAACGTAAGCTCAATAGAGGACTATAAGATAGTTAAGGAGCGCTTTGAGTCGCTTGGAATGCAATGCGATGATCTTACAAAGGCAGAGTCGGATCTTCAGGAGCTTATTGGCGAGCTTGTTGCCACGATGGAACAGGAGTTTAAAAAGCAATTTGAGTTGATACAGCAAAATTTCTCCGTTGTTTTTTCAGAGCTTTTCGGTGGCGGCAGAGCAGAGCTTGTGCTTGCGGACAGCAATGATATTCTCAATTGCGATATAGATATAATAGCGCAGCCGCCTGGCAAAAAGCTACAGCTATTATCATTGCTTTCGGGTGGAGAACGTGCACTTACCGCCATAGCGCTGCTGTTTGCCATATTAAAGCTTAAGCCCACGGCGTTTTGCATACTGGATGAAATAGAATCTTCGCTGGACGAGGCTAACGTGACTAACTTTGCGGGGTATGTCAAAAATTATTCCGATGATACGCAGTTTATCCTGATCACACACCGCAAGGGCAGCATGGAGGTATGTGATTCGCTTTACGGAATAACAATGGAAGAAAGAGGCGTCTCCAAGGTGGTTTCCGCACACTTTAACGACGTGGCATGAGGGCATGATTACATGGAACAAAAATTAAATCTATTTAAAAAGCTTAAAAATGGGCTGGAAAAAACACGCAATGGGTTATTTGCAGGCCTATTTGGCAGCGATAATCGTATTGATGCGGCATTCTATGATGAGCTTGAAGAAGCGCTGATAACCGCTGATGTAGGGCTTGCCACAGCAGATAAACTGCTTGCGAGGCTGCGTGATGAACTCGAACAAAACAAACTGCATACGAGAAGCGAGGCGCGTGACGTATTGCGCGGTATACTTGCCGATATGATGCGTCAGGACGATATATTCCTTTGTGGTGCTGATAAGGCGGTGCTGCTTATAGTTGGCGTGAACGGAGTAGGTAAAACGACCTCTGTAGGTAAGCTTGCGAGCTGGTTTGCAGCAAACGGCAGACGACCAATGCTGGCTGCCGCGGACACATTTCGTGCTGCTGCCGCAGAACAGCTGACTGTGTGGGCGAAGCGTGCTGATGTACCGATTATTAAGCACAACGAAGGTGCGGACCCCGCTGCGGTTGTGTTTGACGCCATTGCATCATTTAAGGCAAAAGGACTTGATGTGCTGTTATGCGATACTGCTGGGCGACTGCATAATAAAAAGAATCTAATGAATGAGCTTGAGAAAATCCGCCGCGTAATAGATCGTGAGCTACCAGAATGCAGCGTTGAGGTGCTACTGGTACTTGACGCTACGACGGGTCAAAACGCCATTGCACAAGCTAAAGCATTTGGCGAATCTACAGGTCTTACGGGGATAATATTGACAAAGCTTGATGGAACAGCTAAGGGCGGTGTGGCTGTTGCAATAAGAGAGGAATTGAACCTGCCAGTACGCTTCGTAGGAGTTGGCGAGGGCATAGATGATTTGCAGCCGTTCGATGCGCAAGCTTATGCGGCGGCACTACTATAATGGGCAGTATAATCAACATAATATATATAGCACAATTAAGGATGGCGGATTGCCGTCCTTAATTTGAATTGAAGCTGATGCACCAAGAAAAATGCTTGACTTGTGGGCGAAAACAGGTATAATAGCAATGGTGTAAAGCGTTTTTACTTTACAGGAGGGCATATGCCAGATCATATAGAGCTGGGCTATCTGCTGGATAGCTATGGAGAACTCCTTACGGAGCGCCAGCGTATGTTGATTGAGCAATCCGCGTATGAGGATCTATCGCTTTCTGAGATAGCGGAACGCGAGGGCATCTCACGGCAAGGCGTAAGAGATTCGCTGATGCGATCCGAAGCGCAATTGCTGGATATAGAAGCTAAGATTGGAATGATACGCCGCAATATGCAGCTCATGGAAGGCATAGCGAGAATGGATGCGATGCTTGATGAGATGGAAATTGCGGAACAAATAAAGATGAAACTCAAAAACGAACTAAATGCGCTGCGTGAAGCGGTGGAAGGCTGATATATGGCATTTGAAGGGCTTACTTCAAAACTACAAAATGTATTTAAAAAGCTGACTGGGCGCGGCAAGCTTAACGATAAAGATGTTAGGGAAGCTATGCGCGAGGTTAAGCTTGCCCTGCTTGAAGCGGATGTGAGCTTCACCGTTGTAAAGGGTTTCATCAACTCAGTTACTGAGCGCGCTGTGGGTAGCGAAGTGCTTGAAAGCCTTACGCCGGGTCAGCAGGTAATAAAAATAGTCAACGAAGAGATGACAAAACTTATGGGTGGAAGTGCCGCAAAGATCGAATTTGGATCAAAAACGCCTTCCGTTATACTGCTTGCGGGCTTGCAGGGCGCAGGAAAAACAACCATGTCCGCTAAGATTGCAGCATATTTAAAAAAACAATACGGTAAATCACCGCTTCTGGTGGCATGTGATATATATAGACCTGCTGCAATTGAACAGCTACGCGTTGTAGGCGAAAGAGCAGGTGTACCGGTATTTGAGCGCGGTCAGAGCGATCCGGTAGAAACGGCAAAGCTTGCCATAGAGTATGCAAAAAAGAATCTGCTTGATCTTGTTATAATCGATACTGCGGGCAGACTGCACATAGACGATGCCATGATGGATGAAATAGCCGCAGTAAAGAGTGCATGCAATCCGGCTGAGATACTGCTTGTGGTGGACGCAATGACCGGTCAGGATGCGGTAAATGCTGCAAACTCATTTAACGATAAGCTGGCATTAACCGGCGTAATCATTACCAAGCTGGATGGCGATACAAGGGGCGGCGCAGCGCTTTCTGTAAAGGCGGTAACTGGTAAACCGATTAAATTTTCCGGTACTGGTGAGAAGCTCGCCGATATAGAGCCGTTCCATCCCGATAGGATGGCGCAGCGCATACTGGGCATGGGCGATATGCTCACATTGATAGAGAAAGCACAGGCTTCATTTGACGAAAAAAAGGCTGTTGAACTTACTGAAAAGCTGCGCAACGATGAATTTACACTGGATGATTTTGCAGATCAGTTCGAGCAGATGAAAAGCATGGGCTCAATGCAGGATATACTCTCTATGGTACCGGGCATGGATGCATCAAAAATGGGCAACGTTGAGATAGATGAGAAACAGACCGCCCGCATGATGGCAATAATCCGCTCTATGACAAAAGATGAGAAACGTAGGCCGGAAATATTAAATGCCAGTCGTAGAAAACGCATTGCGCGCGGAAGCGGTACGGCGATACAGGACGTGAACAGACTGCTCAACCAATATGAGAGCACACGTAAATTGATGAAGCAATTTACCAGTGGAAAGGGTAAAAAGCGGCGGGGCGGATTCCCGTTTGGACTGTGACGATTGCGTTAAAACGTTATCGATAAATCAAAAATCATTTAACTGGAGGAAAAATATGCTTAAGATCAGACTTCGCAGAATGGGCGCAAAGAAAGCCCCCTTTTACCGCATAGTGGTTGCGGATTCACGTGCTCCACGCAATGGCGCCTTTGTAGAAGAAATAGGGTATTACAACCCCACCACCCATCCCTCAGAGCTTAACGTAAATAACGAGAAGGCGCTCAACTGGATTAAGAATGGCGCACAGCCAACGGATACCGTGCGTGCGTTGCTTAAAAAATCCGGTGCTATCCAGTGAACGAGCCAGATAGTGGCGGGAGGTACACCATGGGAGAGTTGGTCAGATTTATCGCTATGAATCTTGTGGATAACCCAGATGAGGTCAAGGTAAGCGAAAAACAAGGCGACCATTCCACGATAATCGAGCTGTCTGTGGCTCCCCAGGATATGGGTAAGGTCATAGGCAAGCAGGGTCGTATCGCAAAAGCCATACGCACCGTGGTGAAGGCCGCTTCAGTCAAAGAAAACAAGAAATATATTGTAGAGATAATATAAGATGCAATATCTGAGAGTAGGCCTCATATTGCGCTCGCATGGTGTGCATGGTGCAGTCAAACTGATATCATTATCAAGCGATAATGATCGCTTTCTTGATCTCAAAGAGGCGTATATTGAGCGTAATGGCAGTTATGAGCCTGTTACGGTATCTGACGTTAGCGTACAGACAGATACCGTGCTTCTTCACTTATCATGTGCAACGGATCGTGATGACGCAGATAAGTTGCGTAACCATTATCTGTGCGTGGACAGGGATCATGCTGTAAAACTTCCGGAGGGAAGATATTTTGTGACTGACCTTATAGGTTGCGAAGTGTTTTCAACAGATGGCAAACGGCTAGGAAAGCTTACAGATGTGATTGAAACTGGCTCTGCTGATGTGTATGAGGTAAAGGGCGAGAAAAACCTTATGGTTCCAGCGCTAAAAAAGTTGCTTACAACCGTGGACGTGATAAATAAGCGCATAGAACTGGATAAGGATGTGCTGGAGGAGGTCGGACTGTTTGAGGATTGATGTTCTGACGCTGTTTCCAGAGATGTTTTCAGACATATTGTCAAGCAGCATGTTGGGTCGCGCAGAGAAGAATGGCATAATGGAATACTCTGTGCATAATATTCGTGATTATTCGGAAAGCAAGCATCATAACACGGATGATTATCCGTTTGGCGGCGGTGCAGGTATGGTTATGATGCCGCAGCCGATATTTAGCTGCCTTGACGCGGTTGATCAGGATAAAAGTGCATATTGCGTATGCATGTCGCCACGCGGTGAAAAGCTTACCACGGCGCTTGCGGCAGAGCTTGCGCAAAAGCCAAGGCTGCTGCTGCTGTGCGGCCACTATGAGGGCATAGATGAGCGTGTGATGACGCGTATGCACCGCGAGGTGTCAATAGGCGACTATGTACTTACCGGCGGCGAACTGCCGGCAATGGTGCTTATAGACTGTGTAAGCCGCTTTGTACCTGGTGTGCTTGGCAGTGATGAATCCGCAGTGCAGGAATCATTTTATGATGGATTATTGGAATACCCACAGTACACGCGGCCGGCAGAATTTTGCGGCATGAATGTGCCTGAGGTGCTGCTTGGCGGCAATCATGCGGAAATAGCAAAATGGCGCAGGGCAGAATCGCTAAAAAAGACGCTTGCTATGCGGCCCGAGCTGTTAAACGGAATTACGATTACTGATAAAGAGCATAGTATGCTCAAAAGTTACAATCCCAATGAGAAATAAGGCATAAAATGCCTTGCAATGGCACTTAAGCTGTGCTATAATCACGTTCGTGACACCGGACGGTCCAATGTGAGCGGATGCTTTCACGAACGTCTATGAGGAAGGAGAAGTCAAAAATGGCTGATATCATTAGAGAACTCGAAAAAGAACAATTGCGCACCGACTTACCTAAGTTGCAGGTAGGTGACAATGTACGCGTATTCGTAAAGGTTGTAGAAGGCGCAAGAGAGAGGCTGCAGAACTTTGAAGGTACTGTAATAAAGATGCAGGGCGGCGGTATACGCAAGACTTTCACCGTGCGCAGAATTTCTTATGGCGTTGGTGTCGAAAGGACATTTCCGTATAACAGCCCACGCATAGGGCGCATCGAAGTGGTTCGCCACGGCCGTGTGCGCAGAGCTAAGCTGTATTATCTGCGCGACAGAGTTGGTAAAGCTGCCAAAGTTGTTGAGCGCATGCAGGAAAAATAAATTAACAACAGTGATAGATTACCCCCGGATGCCAAGCTGTTTGGCTGAAGGGGGTTTGTCATAGTTATGGAGGAAAATATTTGGTAATCCAATGGTATCCCGGGCATATGGCTAAGGCACGCCGCATGCTTTTGGAAAATCTAAAACTTATAGATGTGGTAGTGGAATTGGTAGATGCGCGCGCTCCGCTATCCACACGCAACCCGGACTTCGACGACCTGTTTGCCCAGAAGGAACGGGTAATAGTGCTGAACAAAAGTGATCTTGCCGCGCCGGCCGAAACGAAAAAATGGCTTCAATATTATTCGGATCTGGGCTTTACAGCGGTCGAATTTGTATCCACAGACTCGGCAAAACGCAAGCTGGCGATAGAGCTTATCGATGGTGCTGCCGCAGAAAAGGTAGCAAGGCTAAAACAAAAGGGTATAGCTAAAACGGTACGTGCGATGGTGGTAGGCATACCCAATGTTGGTAAATCCACATTTATAAACCGGGTAGCGGGAATTAACCGCACACAGGTTGGTGACAAACCAGGAGTTACGCGCGGAAAGCAATGGGTTAAAATAACGCCTTATCTTGAACTAATGGATACGCCAGGTTTATTGTGGCCAAAGCTGGAGAATGAAGCGCTTGCAAAGCATGTGGCATATATCGGCTCTATAAAGGATGATATAATGGATGTGGAGCAGCTTGCAGGAGATCTACTCTTCGAGTTGATGAAGTTATGTCCGCAGAATGTGATTGCACGCTACAAGTGCATTAAAAACGATATGCAGCCGCAGGAGCTTCTTTGTGCCGTATGCCAAAGCCGTGGCTTTTTGCTTAGCGGGAATATGCATGATACAGACCGTGCGTCCAGAATAGTGATGGATGAATACAGGGCGGGTAAAATTGGGCGAACAACGCTTGACAAAATTGAATATGTGGCGGCAAAAGATGCAGAAACAAAGTGAATCGGAGCGACTGCTTGCTATAACAGAATACGAAAAAGAATATTGGAATCTTGGAATATTGCCGGCTGGAATGGATGAGGTTGGCAGAGGTCCACTTGCGGGGCCAGTAGTAGTTGGGTGCGTTATACTTCCAGCTCAACCGCTTATAGAGTATATAAATGATTCCAAAAAAGTAAGCGAAAAGCGCAGAGAGCTGTTGTATCCGCGCATAAAAGAGCTTGCTGTGGCCTGCGCCACGGGATGGATTGATGAAAAGACAATAGATGAAATCAACATACTAAATGCCATTAAACTGGCATGTAAGCAGGCGTTTTATGGTATGAAACATGAATGCAGGCATGTGCTGATAGACGCTCTTAGCGGGCTTGATATCGCGGCGGAGCAGATTGCGATAATACATGGTGATGCAAAAAGCTATCTTATTGCCGCCGCATCGATATTCGCAAAGGTAGAGCGGGATAGATACATGATAAAGATGCACGAGGTGTATCCGCAATATGGCTTCGATAAAAATAAGGGCTATGGCACTGCACAGCATATCGCTGCGTTGCGCGAATATGGTCCGTGTCCGCTGCATCGCAGGAGCTTTATAGGTAATTTCATAGGTGAAGCTTGATGTATAACAAATGTGAATCAGGCGCATACGGTGAGCAACTGGC
The DNA here is from genome assembly GCA_036652795.1 of Clostridia bacterium. GTDB lineage: Bacteria > Bacillota > Clostridia > Christensenellales > CAG-138 > JAVVVD01. Next base: position 174,115 of record JAVVVD010000001.1, read on the forward strand.
AAAAGAGTATTTAGAACGCGCGGGATATACGTTGCTGAAAGCAAATTACCGCGCGCTTAGATGTGAAATTGATCTTATCATGCTGGATGAAGATGCGGTTGTATTTGTTGAGGTGAAAGCGCGCCATAAAAGCATCTATGGCTTAGGGCGCGAGGCAGTTACCAAGGCGAAGCAGCGCAACATAATAAAAGCGGCTTCATATTATCTTCAAATAAACGGATGGTTTGAGCGAAATGTGCGCTTCGATGTTGCTGAGGTGGATCTCGACATAAATCATGTGTTTCATATCAAAAATGCATTCACATTATAAATAAACTTTTTATGGCAATATGTGGCAATACTATAAATTGTGGTATCATATCAGTAATGTTAAAGTTACTAGTGAGGTAGTATGCGCAAATTATTGGCTGTGAGCGTAATGCTGATTGTGCTATTAGGTGCTGCAACGGCATTTGCCACACCTAATAGTGATCTAATTGAAAACGGATCATTTGATGCCACTGCGGCAGGAGAGCTGCCGGACGGGTGGTATTTTGATGCGTGGCTCAAAGAAACGTCTGATGCTGCATTGAATATGGACAACGGGCGTACAGGCATGGCAGTACATATCATTAATTATATTGAAAATGACGTGCGCCTGTGTCGCAATATAGAGGTAGAGGGCAATTCATATTACCGTATTTCATGCTATATCAAAACAGCTGGTGTAACGGGTGGAGCAGGAGCCAATATATCCGTGGCGGATACGCTTGCAGCATCGACGGCACGGCTGAACGACAGTGATTGGGAATACGTTGAGCTTATCGGTAAAACAGAGAAAAAACAAAATTCGATAGTGGTTTGCCTAAGGATTGGCGGCTATGGTGCGCTAAGCCTTGGCGAGGCATGGTTCGATGATTTTAATGTAGTAAAACTAGATAATAAGCCCATGGGTGAGGTTGCCGATTTTTCCAAGGTGGAGTATCAGGCGCAACAGCAACCGGAACAGGGTAAAATGCCGTATATAGGCGCTATAGTCTTGACGCCGCTACTGTTTATTGTGGTGTTTATCATGGTCTATAAGCGACTAATGCACACGAGCATGGCGGTGCATACAAAAAATGAAGAGTACAGGAATATCACAATAATCCTGTGTGCGTCTTTTTTGCTGAGATGTCTGCTGTCGCTAACAATATACGGGCATCCAACGGATATACAGTGCTTTATGTCATGGTCAAATGCGCTGGTGGAAAATGGACTTTCGTCATTCTATACGTCTGGAATGTTTGCTGACTATACGCCTGGGTATATGTATGTGCTATGGCTTACCGGTGCTATATCAAAGCTTTTAGGGTTTGCATACGGCGACGCCGGATATGTGCTGCTTACGAAGCTGCCGGCCATATTGGCTGATATTATGGCCGCATATGTTGTATATAAATTGGCGCGCAAGAGGTTTTCATATAACGTATCAATGCTATTGATGCTCTTTTGTGCGTTTAACCCGGTTATGGCATTTGTTTCAGGCGGCTGGGGTCAAATAGATCAGGTGCTTGCGGTGCTGCTGCTGGCTACAATATATCTTTTTGTAGAAAAAAAACAAGTCTTGGCCGGACTTATATACGGCTTGGCCATATTGGTTAAGCCGCAGGCGCTTATGATAGGGCCGCTTATGGCCGTTGCATATGTTCTGTACATACATGATAATGGATGGAAAGGCTTGCTTAAAACCATCGCGGCGGTATTATCAGCAGTAGGCGTGATATGGCTGCTCTCATTGCCATTCAAATCCACACAGGAGCCACTGTGGATTGTAAATAAATATTTTGATACGGCATCGTCATATCCATATGCCAGTGTTGAGGCATATAATCTGTTTGCGCTTTTTGGCGGCAACTGGGCAAATGTAAACAGCACATTTTTGATTTTTTCATATGGACAATGGGGTACTGTGCTCATGGGAGCGGCAGTGGTTTTTACTGCAATATTATATATATATGGGAGAAAAGCGGAGCCGCATTGCCTTATGCTGTGCGCAGGATATTTGTTGTGTGCGCTGTTCATAGTAGGCCAATATATGCACGAGCGCTATATGTTTCCGGCGCTGCTGCTGCTGCTTGTTGCGTTCATATTCTATAATGATAAGCGACTGTATCTCACCTATGGGTTTTTATCCGCGTCGCTACTGCTAAACGTATTGGGTGCATTCGTTATAGTAAGCAGGCAGGATGCAAGGGAAGGCGTGTACAATGCGCTTACCTACATAGGCTCGTTGCTCAACATAATGGGATATGGATATTTTACATATGTATGCTGCGATATAATATTCAAAAAACGGCGTATACCGGTGGAAAAGCAAACTAAGGCCGCAACCGTAGTGCAGGCGGAAAAACTCGAATATAATTTGCCGCAGCCTGTCGATAACAAGTTGCATTACACAAAAAAAGATAGGTTGTATTGCATAGCACTCACAGCAATATATGCAGTAGTGGCACTTGTTAATCTTGGCACACTGCAAGCACCGCAGACTACGTGGTATGGCAATTATGGCGATGTGGTGAGTGTGGAGCTTGAAGATGATGCTGTGCTTTCGGATATCTGGATATTTGGCGGCATGTATACAGGTAGCATTACAATCACAGCGGACGATGGCACTACAATAGATTACAAACAGGATAACGGCGATATGTTCCGTTGGATAAGCATCGGTGGCAGCGAGGTGCGATCAAAGAGCTTTACGATAGAGGTTACTGATGGCAGCGTATGGATCAATGAACTTGCCTTTTTTGGTGCGGACGGCAAATTATTGAGCGCATCGGCATCATCAGCAATAGAACTGACGGATGAGCCGGATCAGATACCGGATCATATGTCCTACATCAATGGAATGTATTTTGACGAGCTGTATCATGCGCGCACCGCCTATGAGCATCTGCATGGAATACAACCATACGAAAATTCGCACCCGCCGCTTGGCAAGGTGTTTATAATGCTTGGTATAGCAATATTCGGTATGAACGCGTTTGGATGGCGTATAATTGGTACGTTGTTTGGAATAGGCATGGTGCCGGTTATGTATGCATTTGCAAAACGATTGTTCAAACGAAGCGAATATGCGTTGCTGGTGTCTGTACTATTTGCGTTTGATTTTATGCACTTTACACAAACGCGCATTGCCACTATAGATGTTTATGGCGTGTTTTTCATTATACTGATGTTCTATTATATGTATCAGTATTATTGCATGAACTTCTATGTGGATGGCCTGAAAAAAACGCTTAAACCGCTTTCGCTTGCAGGCGTATTCTTCGGCTTGGGTGCGGCAAGTAAATGGATATGCATATATGCGGGATTTGGTTTGGCGGCGCTGCTGACCATTTCGCTGATAAAGCGCTATATCGAATATAGACGGTTCAAAAACTCGGCGGATGCGGGAGCAGCGGCGGCGGTGGCACCATTTTATAAGTATCTTATACTTACGCTGTTGTGGTGTTGCGTATTCTACATAGCAGTACCAGTGGGGATATATTTGCTTGCGTATATGCCGTATTATCTTTGCCAAAACCCCTACGATGTTAAAGGCGTATGGGAGGTGCAGAAGTTTATGTTCTCATATCATAGCGGACTTACCGATACACACCCATACGAATCACCATGGTGGCAATGGCCGCTTAACCTTAGACCAATGTGGTACTATGTTGGCTATGACACGGCCGCTGGAAATATCTCCACTATCTCCGCTATGGGAAATCCTGCGGTGTGGTGGCCTTGTCTTGTGGGAACAATAGCACTTATGATACAGCTGCTGCGCGGGAAGCTAAAAAATGATGACAATATAACCGTGTTGCTAATTGGTATCGCGGCAAACTATGTGCCATGGGTACTCGTACCACGATGCACATTCGTGTATCATTACTTTGCAACAGTACCGTTTATAATATTGTGTACTGTATATATGCTCAAACGCATCGAGGAGACAACTGCGCGGCATGGCTGGATAAAATGGGCATGGATGGGGCTTGCCATAGCCATGTTTATATTGTTCTATCCGGTTATATCTGGAGCAGAATGCTCACGCAAGCTTGTTAACATGCTGGAATGGCTGCCAACATGGACATTTATGGGAAAGTGACTAAGGGAAAAGGTGAAAATGTATGGTGAAAACACGGGATGCGGATGTTAAAAACAGTGTGATGCAGTTTGTTAAGTTTAATCTAGTGGGAGTGATAAACAGCGCAGTCGACTTTGGCATATATACGCTGCTAACCCTGCTGGGACTTAACTACATAATATCACAGGTTATATCGTATAGTTGCGGTGTGGCAAACAGCTATCTGTGGAATTCAAGTTGGACGTTCAAAGAGCAGCGCAAACGTAATTGGCGCGAGATAGCGCTATTTATACTTGTAAATCTGGTGGCGCTTGGCACATCCACACTGGCGCTGTATATTTGTCGTGAGAAGTTTAACGTGCAAAACGAGCTTCTATGCAAGCTTATATCGATGCCATGCGCGATAATAGTCAACTTTTTTGGTAATAAGCTGATCGTATTCAATGATAATAAGCATTAATAACAACGCGTAAACAGGGGGGATGCGGGTGCTGGCCAAGGTGAATAGCTACGGGCTCAACGGACTTAACGGGATAGCCATTACAGTGGAGGTGGACGTATCAGGGGGACTGCCATCGTACGAAACTGTGGGGCTGCCAGATGCTGCTGTGCGTGAATCAAAAGAACGGGTACGGGCCGCAATACGCAATAGCAATTTTGATTTTCCAATGAGCCGCATCACGGTGAGTTTGGCGCCTGCCGATATGCGCAAGGAAGGATCAATATATGATCTGCCGATTGCAGTGGGCATATTGGCGGCCACAGGGCAGATAGACAAACAAAGACTTGATCGCATTATACTAGGTGAGCTGGCGCTGGACGGCGGTGTACGGGAGATAGCCGGAGTATTGCCAATGATGATAGGCGCGCGCGCTGAGGGCAAAACACATGTTGTGCTTCCGGCTGGCAATGCAGCGGAGGCAGCGTATGTAGAAGATCTTAATATTATACCGGTTACAACCCTATCGCAGCTTACGGCATTTTTGAACAGACAGCAGGATATTGAGCAATATCCGTTCATTCCTTGGGACAAACACGGTGTAACGTATCAAACGGATTTTTCAGATATAAAAGGGCAGCAGGGCGCGAAACGCGCCGCACAGGTTGCGGTGGCAGGCGGACATCATATGCTGCTGGTAGGAACGCCGGGCTCAGGTAAAACCATGCTCGCCCGCGCCATTCCTGGTATTTTGCCTGAACTGACACTGGATGAGGCGCTTTCTATAACACGTATTCATTCAATCGTTGGTGCCACAAAAGGCAGCGGCGGTATAATAACGGAGCGCCCATTTCGCGCACCGCATCATTCGGCATCCACTGTGGCGCTGGTTGGAGGTGGCAGCAGGGCGCTGCCAGGCGAAATAAGTCTCGCACATTACGGGGTATTGTTCCTGGACGAGTTTCCCGAATTCAGGCGCGATGCACTAGAGTCTCTGCGCCAGCCGTTGGAGGATGGCTGTGTTAACGTAAGCCGTGCCAATTCACGCAGCACATATCCAGCGGAATTTATGCTGGTTGCAGCGATGAACCCATGCCCATGCGGGAACTTTGGTTCGCGTATTAACGAGTGCAGATGCACACCGTTTGCCATACAGCGATACAGGAGCCGCATAAGTGGCCCAATGCTGGACAGGATAGATATCCATGTTGAAATGACAGAGGTTGGCTATGGAGATATGACAGCCAAGAGTAAGGGCGAAAGCTCCGAGAGCATACGAAACCGTGTAAATGCAGCCCGTATGATACAACGCAAAAGATATATGGAGGATGGGATTTTATTCAACGCACAGCTTACAAACAAACTAATACAAAGATACTGTATGCCTGATGCAGACGGCGCTGCATTGCTTAAAAAGGCGTTTGAATCGCTCAAATTGAGTGCACGTGCGTACAATCGTATACTTAAGGTGGCACGTACAATAGCGGATATGGATGAAGCGCAGAGCGTAGGCGCGGATCATATTGCCGAAGCGGTGCAATACCGAAGTGTGGACGGCAAGTATTGGGGAGATTAGCATATGGAATACGGAGCGCATGAAAGATATTTGCTATGGCTTAGCTTTGTTACAGAATGCTATCCGGCAAGATATTACGGGCTGCTGGATACGTATAAAGGTGGCGCAGAAGAGGTGTTCCAAGCTGCTGCAACCAATAAACTTGACGTTTGTGCGCATTGTGGTGCGGCGCATATAAAAAATATATGTGAAAAAGCATCTGAGGGATATATCGATAGATGCCTTGAGTATATGCGAAAAAAACATATCGATGCAGTAAGCTTTGGCTCAATTGGGTATCCGATTCTGCTTTCAGAAATAAGCGATCCGCCGCCGGTGTTGTTTGTGCGCGGCATGATCAAAATGAATATACAAATGCCCATAGCTGTTATCGGCAGCCGCAAATGCACAGATTACGGTAAGCGCACAGCTGAGCTGCTTTCAAGAGAGCTTTCTGAGCGTGGGGCATGCATAATATCAGGGTTGGCATATGGTATTGACTGCATTGCGTCAAAAAGTGCACTTGATGCTAAAGATAATGAGTACCCAACGGTGGCGGTGCTTGGTAGCGGGGTAGACGTAATATATCCAAAGAGCAATGCGCGGCTATACTCTGCAATTGTGGAAAGGGGCGCAGTGATATCAGAGTTTTTGCCTGGCGCACAGCCGGAACGCTATAATTTCCCGCGCAGGAATCGTATAATTAGCGGAATTTCGCGCGGCGTAGTTGTGGTGGAGGCTGCAAAAACAAGCGGAACATCTATAACCGTTGGACATGCATTGGATCAGGGTCGTGATGTGTTTGCTGTGCCAGGTAGGATAAACGACCAGATGAGCGAAGGAACAAATGCGCTTATAGCCCAAGGACATGCAAAATGTGTGCTTTGCACACAGGATATAATTGATGAATATGGCGGTGAATTTAAGAGAAAAGACGCTGCCATGCGAATCGACGAAACCGTGCTAAACTATGAACAAACGCTGCTGATACGGCTGCTTACGGCAGGCGAACGCAGCTTTGATGAGCTGTGCGAGCTTACGGGGCTTTCGGCTGCAAAACTAAATTCCACCTTGACAGGGATGGAGTTTTCGGGAATAATTAAGCAATCGCCCGGCAGAATGTACGAATTATAGCGGCCGGATTTACATCGGAGGTAGATTAATGTCGGAAATGCTTGTGATCGTGGAGTCCCCCGCAAAGGCCAAAACGATTGGTAAGTTTCTTGGTAGCAAGTATAAGGTGGTAGCTTCAAACGGGCACGTGAGGGATCTTCCCAAGAGTCAGCTCGGCGTGGACGTGGACAATGACTTTCAGCCTAAATACATTACGCTGCGCGGCCGCGGAGATGTTCTAGAGCGAATAAGGAAGGAAGCCAAGACGGCGAATAAGATATATTTGGCAACTGACCCTGATATGGAGGGTGAAGCGATATCGTGGCATTTGGCGCAGATACTAAAGCTTGACGTAAAATCACAATGCCGCATAGTTTTTAATGAGATAACCTCAAACACCGTTAAAAAATCGGTTAAAAATGCGCGTGCGATAGATATGAACCTTGTTGATGCGCAGCAGGCGCGGCGTGTACTGGATAGACTGGTTGGGTATAAGATAAGCCCTATATTATGGGCAAAGGTGCGCAAAGGACTTTCAGCCGGCCGGGTTCAATCTGTTGCAACACGAATAATATGTGATCGTGAGCAGGAGATAATCGACTTTGTACCTGAAGAATATTGGAATATAGTGGCAATATTGGCTGGAAAATCTATAAAGAAGCCTATAAAAGCTAAGTTTTTTGGCATCAATGGTAAAAAGATGGACATAAAAACAGAACAGCAGGCCAATGAGATTGTTGATAAAAGCAAGGACGCAAGGTTTGATATAACGGATATAAAAGTAATAGAAAAACCGCGCCATGCGCCAGCTCCGTTCATAACAAGCAGCCTTCAGCAGGAGGCGTCACGAAAACTTAGCTTTACAACAAAACTTACAATGCTTGTGGCTCAGCAACTGTATGAAGGCATAGAATTGCAGGGCAGTGGTGGACTTACCGGTCTTATTACATATATTAGAACGGATTCAGTGCGCATAGCGGATGAAGCGCAGCAGCAGGCACTGGGCTATATAGCAAAACAATATGGTGAAAAGTATGTGCCTAATCAGCCAAACATATATAAAGGACGCAAGGGTGCGCAGGATGCGCATGAGGCAATCCGCCCAGCAAACCTGGAGTTGACGCCACAGGGAATAAGAGGCTCACTAAACAACAATCAATATAAGCTATACAGGCTGATATATGAGCGCTTCCTTGCCAGCCAGATGGCTGAAGCGGTGTTTGAAAATAGCACAGTTACATTCGATGCAAATGGCTGCACATATAAAGCGAACGGCGTGCGAACAATATTTGATGGGTATACAGCCGTATATACAGAAGGCAGAGATGATACTGACGAAAATGAAACAGCGCTGCCAAAACTGTCAAAAGAAGATGTATTTACTGCGGATGATATCCAGAGCGAACAGCGATTTACACAGCCGTTGCCGCGCTATACTGAGGCTTCACTGGTAAAAACACTTGAAGAAAAGGGCATTGGTCGCCCAAGCACATATTCACCTACGATATCAACAATAATTGACCGCGGCTATGTGCAACGCGAAAAAAAGCTGCTTATCCCAACAGAGCTTGGCTTCGTGGTTACGCAGATAATGAAGGACAATTTTGATAATATTGTTGACATCAAGTTTACCGCCGACATGGAGAGTAAACTGGATTTTGTTAAGGATGGGGAACAGGGCTGGACGGAGGTAATCCGCGAATTCTATGAACCTTTCAGAATAACGATCGAAAAGGCAGCCGAGAGCATCGAAAAAATCGTAATACCCGATGTTGTGTCCGATATCCCATGCGAAAAGTGTGGGGCTATGATGGTATATAAGATGGGCAGATTCGGCAAGTTTTTGGCATGTCCTAATTTCCCCGATTGCCGCAGTACTAAGGCAATAATTGAGAAGATAGATGTGCCATGCCCCAAATGTGGAAATATGCTGATAAAACGCAAGTCAAAGCGTGGCAAGGTGTTTTATGGATGTGAAAAATATCCGGATTGCGACTTCGTATCGTGGGATAGACCCACAAAGGACAAGTGCCCAAAATGCGGAGCGATAATGGTGCATAAAATGGGCCCAAACGGTGGTTACACTATCTGCTCGGATAAGGCGTGCGGGTTTGTGGTTAGGGCAATCAAGAAGGGGAATGAGAATGAATGACCGTGTGACGGTGATAGGTGCTGGCCTTGCGGGATGTGAAGCCGCGTTTCAGCTTGCTGAGCGCGGCATAACTGTATTCCTGTATGAAATGAAGCCTCAGCGTAAATTGCCGGCGCATAAATCAAATAATTTTTGTGAACTTGTGTGCTCAAATTCCCTTAGATCGGACAGGCTGCAAAATGCTGTAGGCTTGCTTAAAGAAGAGATGCGCAGGCTTGGTTCGCTGATAATAAGGTGCGCTGATGAAACGCGCGTACCAGCCGGAGGAGCGCTTGCTGTAGATAGAGATGGATTTTCGGCGCTGGTAACACAGCGCATACGCAGCCATCCAAATATACAAATAATAGAAAGCGAGATAGGTGAGCTTCCAAAAGGCCCGGCAATAGTAGCTACAGGGCCGCTTACTGATGGTAAACTGATAGAATCTATAGAAGAAGCGCTGGGTGAGGGATTGCACTTTTTTGATGCGGCGGCGCCAATAATTACGAAGGAATCGCTGGACATGGATAAGGTGTTTTGCGCTTCAAGGTATGAACGTGGCAGCGATTATCTTAATTGTGCAATGACAAGGGAGGAATATTTTGCCTTTGTTCGTGAATTGGTAACGGCGGAAGCTGCGCCACTGCACGACTTTGAATTTGTTAAGGTGTTCGAAGGATGTATGCCAATTGAAATAATGGCGAAGCGTGGGGATATGACACTTGCATTTGGCCCGCTAAAACCAATCGGCCTATCCGATGAAAGAACGGGAGAAAGACCATTTGCGGTGGTGCAATTAAGACAGGATGATGCGGCTGGTACGCTGTATAACATAGTAGGGTTTCAGACTAACCTTAAATTTGCAGAGCAACGGCGCGTATTTAGCATGATACCAGGGCTGGAACACGCCGAATTCATGCGCTATGGTGTAATGCATCGAAACAGCTTCATAAATTCTCCTGGTAAGTTGGACTGTGATTATCAGGTAAAAGCAATACCAGGATTATATTTTGCAGGCCAGATCACAGGAGTTGAGGGCTATGTTGAAAGTGCCTCCAGCGGACTCGTGGCTGGATTGAACCTTGCGCGCGAACAGCTGGGTAAAGGTAAGCTGGATTTTACCCGCACAACGGCAATAGGCGCACTGTCGCATTATGTTTCAGGGTATGCCGGCAAGGATTTTCAGCCGATGAACATGAACTTTGGAATAATGGAGCCGCTTATAAACCCACCGCGGAACAAGATGCAGCGTTATGAGCTTACCAGCGAACGTGCTTTAAGAATATTAAGTGACGTCATTGAGAATAAAATGTAAAGTATGTGTATACAAGTAAAAAAGTAACTTGATCTGTGCTATTATTGCCTTAGGAATATTTTTGAGAGGTATTACTTATGCCATTGATGGGAACAACGATAATTGCAGTTAAAAGGGATGGAAAATGTGCGGTGGCCGGCGATGGACAGGTTACCATGGGAGAAAAAACGATAATGAAGCATACCGCATGCAAGGTACGCAGGCTTTATCATAATAACGTGGTGGTGGGCTTTGCAGGCTCAGTGGCTGACGCATTTTCACTATGCGAGCGGTTCGAGGCGAAACTGGAGCAATACAGCGGCAGCCTGAAACGTGCGGCCGTATCGCTTGCGCAGGATTGGCGCAGCGACAAAGCTATGCGGCAGTTAGAAGCGCTGCTGATAGCGGCTGATGTGGAGGAATTGCTGATCATATCGGGGACAGGCGAGGTGATAGATCCTGACGATGGCATAGCGGCGATCGGATCTGGAGGGATGTATGCATTGGCGGCAGCCAAGGCGCTTAAGGATAATACCGACCTCTCAGCGCGCGAAATAGCTGAAAAATCACTGTTGATAGCCTCGGATATATGTATCTTTACCAATGGAAACATATCCGTTGAGGAGGTTTAAACATGCTTACACCAAAAGAAATAGTAGACGCACTGGATAAACATATAATCGGACAGGATAGCGCAAAACGTGCTGTAGCGATAGCACTGCGTAACCGTTATCGTCGCAGCAGGCTTTCACCTGAGCTGCGTGAGGAGATTACGCCGAAAAATATAATAATGATGGGGCCAACAGGCGTAGGCAAAACTGAAATCGCCAGAAGGCTTGCGAAGCTCGTTAACGCTCCGCTGGTAAAGGTTGAGGCCACGAAGTTTACCGAAGTAGGATATGTGGGACGGGATGTGGATTCCATGATACGCGATCTTGTGGAGGCGTCTATACGGCTTTGCAAGGAGAAAAAGGCGGAGCAGGTAAGGGTGATGGCTGAAGTTGCGGCGGAGCAGCGTCTGATCGATCTGCTGATGCCATCTCAGGCCAAGCGTGCGCATGTGAGTGTTAACCCGCTTCAGTTGCTGCTTGGCGGTGGACAGAGCCAGCCCGCCGAGCCGGAACTTTCCGAAAACGAGAAGACCGAGCGGCTTACAAAACGCCAGGAGGTGGCACAGGCGCTTTGCAGTGGGCAGCTTGATAATGAACTTGTTGAGGTTGAGGTAGAACAAAACAATACAGGCAATGACGCTATGATTGCGATGGGGATAGATATAAACCTCAACGAGATGATAGGCGGCATATTACCCACAAAAAAGAAAAAGCGCAGGGTAAATACAGTTGAAGCCCGCCGTATACTCATTCAGGAGGAAACAGATAAGCTCATAGATATGGATGAGGTTATCCGCGAGGCGATTGAACTTGCAGAGCAGGAAGGCATAATATTTATCGATGAAATAGATAAAATTGCCGGATCACAGCATAATTCAGGTCCAGATGTATCGCGTGAAGGCGTGCAGCGCGACATATTGCCTATTGTTGAAGGCTGCACAGTTAATACTAAGTATGGACCTGTAAAAACTGATTTCATACTGTTTATTGCTGCCGGAGCGTTCCATGTTTCAAAGGTGTCGGATCTTATACCAGAGTTGCAGGGGCGTTTCCCAATAAGGGTAAAGCTGGATGCGCTGCGTGTGGATGACTATAAGCGCATATTGACGCAGCCGGAGCATGCTATTACAAAACAATATGCTGCACTGCTGTCAACAGATAATATCGTACTTAATTTTGAACACGATTCATTGGACGAGATAGCTCAGTGCGCATTTAACGCCAATGAAACCGGAGAAAATATTGGAGCAAGGCGTCTGCATACGATAATGGAAAACCTGCTGGATGATATATCATTTAACGCTTCTGGTGATCACCCAATTATTAAGGTGACAGTAGATCAAAAGTATGTGAAAGAACACTTGTCCAGTGAGTTTGACGGAGAGGATCTGCATAAATACATACTGTGAAAAATATACGAACAAAAAAGAAACTGTTTGCAGCTATTCTATGGTCGCTTGTCACAATTGCACTCATTGGCTGTGGCGCGGCGACAACGGGTAACCTGCTGCCGGCTTATATGGATGAGGAGATGCTTTCTGACGATGTTATCGAGTTGGACATGCCCGCTTCATCTACAGATATAGTTAAATCAAAGGCGCCGGTAACGTCAACAGATATAATAGAGCTTAACGTGCCATTCACGCCAGAGCCGGCTATAAATACGCCGGCACCTTCACCAACCCCTTCGTTGACCCCGGAATACACAGTCACCGAAATGGATGGGAAAAAAGGGTATGTCTATTCAAAAACTATTAATCTGCGCAATGACCCCAACACCCAAAGCGATATATTGGCTGAGTACAAAAAGAATGATAAGCTGAAAGTTACAGGCGAGAGTGGCGAATGGTATAGGGTAGAGATAGATAACCAAACTGGCTTTATGCTTAAAGAATTTGTCCACTTAGGTAGCGTACCTACACCAACACCAAAGCCGAAATCAACATCAAAACCAAAATCAACACCTAAGCCAAGCATATCACCCACATCGTCTCCGTCTGATGGCGAAAGTGATGGCGGATCAGGTGGATTTAGCGCAGATGACATATATCTTACGGCGCAGCTTGTCAGCAAAGAGAGCTCGCGCAGCGATATTGACGGGTATAGGGCGGTGGCAAACGTTATATTAAACCGTGTTAATAGCAAGAAGTTCCCAAACAGCGTGGAAGGCGTGATATTTCAAGGCAATGGATCGCAGTTCAGCCCTGCAAAGAACGAGTCTTCGTTGCGTGCGGTAAAACCTACAAAGGATATGCTAAAGGCTGTGGAAGAAGTTTTTGGCGGCAATACAATACTTGCGGATAATGTAATGTATTTCCGTGCCGCAAGCAGCGGCGAAAGCTGGGGCAGCGTTAGGGTATATTATGGAACCTACGGAGGAAATGCATTTTTCAGCTAAATAATTTATATAAACACCGGCCACAATAATACCGCTATCTCTAAAGCAGAAAGGCGGTATTTTCTATGCGCGCGATAATAATGGCTGGAGGCTCTGGCAAGCGCCTGCGCCCAATCACATGCAGCATACCCAAGCCAATGGTCCCGCTGCTAAATAAACCCGTTATAGATTATTGTATAGAACTGATAAAATCACATGGGATCACGGATATAAGCATTACGCTTTTTTATCTTCCAAACAAAATAAAAGAGCATATTGGCGATGGCAGCAGATTTGGTGTGGATGTTTCATATTCCACAGAGGATCAACCGCTTGGCACTGCGGGCAGTGTAAAGCTTGCGGCCGGAGAACGCAGCGATAGACTTATCGTTATAAGCGGTGACGCAATATGTGATATCGACCTGACAGAGGCAATAAGATCACATGAGGCAAGCGGCGCAGCCGTAACAATAGTGCTTAAAAAAGTGACTGCACCAATGGAATATGGGGTAGTCCTTACAGATGAAACGGGTAGAATAACCAGGTTCCTGGAGAAGCCGATGATAAGCGAGGTGTTCAGCGACCTTGCAAACACAGGAATATATATAATAGAACCCGAGGTAATGCAACTGATACCGGACGGACAGATGTTTGATTTTAGCTGCGACCTTTTTCCTCTGCTGATGCAACGAGGTGCTAAGATGAATGGATATGAAACAAATGGTTATTGGTGTGACATAGGCGATTTGTATCAATATATGAGCGCGCAGCGTGAAATGCTCTCTGGCAAGTGCCATTTTACAAGTGCGGCGGCGGAAATAGGCGGGATATACCGTGAGCAAGGCGCAAGAATATCAGACAAAGCTATACTGCGCGCACCATGCTATATTGGATCATGTGCTGAGATAGCCGACAACGTTGTGATAGACGAATACGCGGTGATAGGAAGTGGATGCAGAATAGGCAGAGGAGCAAGTATCAGGCGCAGTGTGCTTATGAATAATGTCCGTGTGCGGGATAATGCTGAGCTGCGCGGTGCGATAGTGTGTGAGAATGCACATATAGACCGCGGCGCTCAACTTTTTGAGGGAGCGGTGATCGCTAAGGGTTGCACGCTTGGCAAGGGATGCGCAGTTAAAAAGAATGTGCTTATTTGGCCGGATAAGGAGTTGGCGGCGGACACGCAATATAGCGCAAACGTGGTATGGGAAGACAGCGAAGCTTTGAGTGGCGATTCCATGCTTCGTGGTCATTGTGATTATGATCTTACACCAGAGCGGGCGGTGCGCATAGGCGCAGTGATAGCATCGATGCAGCATGGCCAGAGGGAATTTGCTATAGCCACAGACGGAAGCTTACAGGCAAATATGCTTAAACATGCTGTGATATCCGGAATGATATCACAGGGCGCGGACGTATATGAGCTGGAGTGCTGTTCGCGCACGGCGTTTGAGTTTTCTATAGAACACGATGGACTCTCAGGAGGTGTGATGATTAAACGGTGCAGTCATGATCCGCATATGACTGAATTGTTGGTATGTGACGGCCTTGGCGCGCTTATTAACGCCAAAGAACTCAGATGCTTTAAAAGTGAGATCAGACAAGGCGAGCACCATCCTGCTACAGACGAACGGCTAGGAGTGCTTCAACGCCTTGGAGGCAGTACAAAGGCGTATGAGGCGCATGTTGCAAGGGAGCTTGGCAACTTTGAGGGTGATGGTATGTGTATAATAATAGCGGATAATAAACCTATGTTCGATACGGTGCTACGGGTTCTGTCGCCGCACGGAGTTAGGGTGCAGTTTATGGAGGGGCGTAAGGGAGAAAAACTGCACGGAGCAATGGTGCAATCCGGCGCGGAATTGGGCTGTATAGTTGATGCGGATAATGATGTAACAGCGCTGATATATGGAGACCGCTATATAAACAGGTATGAGTTGTATGCAGTGTTGGTGCTGGACTCCCTACGTAACGGACGAATGGAAAGCTTTACACTTCCTATCAGCATACCGAACGAATACATAGCTTATCTTAAACGGCATGGTGCAAAGATAATCCATTGTGCAAGCGCAAACGCACAGTGGCGCAGAGCCGCAAAAACAGGCGACACGTATCTGCCGGAGCTCTTTGAACCAGAAAGCATGATAGTACGACTGACAACGCTTGTAAAGAGCAACGCGCTTGCGAGCTATCTACATGAGCTGCCGCAATCCTGCACAAGCGAAGTGGATGTAGGCTGCTCATGGAAGGATATAGGCGGTATTCTGCGCAGCCTTGTGCAAACCGAAAGAGAAGATCGCGTGGAACTTATGGATGGCATAAAGATAAAAGATGATGATGGATGGGTGCTTGTGCAGGCAAATCCACAGGCTACGGCTTGCCGAATAATGGCAGGCAGCTATAATCAGGAGTATTCAAAAGAGCTTTGCGATATATATCGTGACAGGATAAAGGATATGCTTAAGGACGGACGATGAAGGCGGCCTTTGCTTTTTTATATGAATATGGTACAATAAAGTCTCAAATATTTTGGAGGCAATATCATGTTCAATATAGTGCTGGTGGAGCCAGAGATACCCGCAAACACAGGCAATATATCACGCACCTGCGCGGTGTGCGGTGCGGCGCTGCATATGGTTAGACCATTTGGCTTTTCACTGGATGACAAGCACCTTAAAAGGGCAGGCTTGGATTACTGGAAGGATCTTTCAGTATTCTATTATGATTCATTTTCACAGGTAGAGCAGCAGCATCCGTCCGCACATTTTTTTCTGGCTACGACGCATGCAACCAGAAGCTATTGTGACGTAAGATATAATGACGGGGATTTTCTGGTATTCGGCAAAGAAACCGCAGGTCTTGGCGAAGCAATACTGTCAATACGGTCAGCTGATACAATACGCATACCAATGGGCAGTGAACAACGCTCGCTCAACCTTTCGAACTCAGTGGCTATCGTACTCTATGAGGCACTAAGGCAAAATGGCTTTCCAAAACTGTGTTAAAATGCCGTATATTGATAGATTAATAAAATATCCTCTATTAAATAGTGCTTTTAGCTTGACAGGACTATGTGTATTGATTAAAATATCAGTTGTGTGTTCGTTAGGATAGGTGTTTTGCAGCCACAGCCCCGGCTCGACATGACAAGATCCGCGTGCAAACGAAATAATATGATAAACCATTGGAGGATGAGCCATGAAGACCTATATGGCGAAGGGCGAAAACCTCGAACGTAAGTGGTATGTAGTAGATGCTGACGGAATGGTGCTCGGTCGTCTTGCTTCTCAGGTTGCCGCTATACTTCGTGGAAAACACAAGCCTATATATACTCCGCACGTCGATACAGGCGATCACGTTATAATCGTGAATGCGGAAAAGATTGTTTTGACCGGCAAAAAGCTGGATAACAAGAAATACTATCATCACACCGGTTATCCGGGAGGACTCAAAGAGACTTCATATCGTGATCTTATGCAGAATAAGCCCGAGTTTGTGCTGTATGAAGCTATCAGGCGTATGATGCCAAAGGGTCCACTTGGGCGTAAGATGCTTAAAAAAGTTCGTATATATAAAGGGCCGAGCCATGACAATGCTGCTCAGATGCCCGAAATGCTCAAACTTAAATAGAAGGGAAGGAGGAACTAACTATGGCAACTGTTACACAACATCTTGGTACCGGCAGACGTAAGAAGTCCATTGCTCGTGTTCGTCTGATTCCCGGAAACGGAAACATCACCGTTAATAAACGCGATCTTGATAGCTACTTTGGTTATGAAACGCTTAAAATGATCGTTCGTGCACCAATGGTGCTTACTGATACGCTAAATAAATTCGATGTTAAGGTGAATGTCTATGGCGGCGGAACCACCGGACAGGCAGGCGCAATCCGTCACGGTATTGCCCGTGCGCTCATCGATGCGAATCCTGAGCTTCGTGGTGCTCTTAAGAAGGCGGGGTTCCTTACACGCGATCCGCGTATGAAGGAAAGAAAGAAGTATGGTCTCAAGGCTGCACGTCGTGCGCCCCAGTTCTCAAAGAGATAATTTTATTACATTCAATGCTCAGGCTTTTGCCTGAGCATTATTTGTTGTTTTTATGATTATGGGATATAATACCTCCATTACAATTAACTTAGAGGTGGAATTATGATAGATATAGCTATAGTCGGGGGCGGGCCAGCAGGGCTTTCTGCTGGCATTTATGGTGCGCGTAGCGGCAGAAGCACTGTGCTGTTTGAAGGCGTATTCCTGGGCGGGCAGATTACAAGGACGGCATCTGTTGAGAATTATCCGGGCTTTTATGAGTCGATAGATGGTTTTTCTATAGCTGATAAGTTTGAAAAGCAGGCTGTTAGATTCGGACTGGAGATAAAAAGCGAAAATGTAACTGCGCTGCAACTTTCGGGTATAACAAAAAAGATTATTTGCGGCTCAAACACGTATGAGGCAAAGACTGTAATAATTGCCACAGGCGCAATGCCACGCAAGCTGGGAATATCTCGTGAGGGTGAGCTTACAGGAGCAGGCATATCGTATTGCGCAACATGTGATGGTGCATTCTTTCGCGAAAAAGCTGTGGCGGTAGTAGGCGGTGGAGATACGGCGGTATCGGATGCACTGTATCTTGCCAAATTTGCAAGCCGAGTGTATCTTGTGCATAGACGTAACCAGCTGCGTGCCGTGCAGACCTTGCAGGATGCGCTGAGAGGAGAAAAACGCATTGAACTCGTACTCGACAACGTGCCGAACGAAATATGCGGAGAAAGCGCTGTGAGCGCCTTGAAGGTGCGTAATGTGAAAACGGATGCGGTGCGCAAGCTTGAGGTGGAGGGAATATTTGTAGCGATAGGAATAGATCCCAATTCGAGTGTTGTTAAGGATGAGCTCAAGCTTGATAATGGTGGGTATATTATCACCGATACAAAGTTAAACACTTCAGTAACAGGGGTATTCGCGGCTGGCGATGTTAGGGATACTCCACTGCGTCAAGTAGTTACGGCGGCGGCTGATGGCGCTGTGGCAGCAACATCGGCGATTGAATATTTAATGGCATAGAGCTATTTCTTTTGGGGAGGAATGTATGGCAAGACTTTTTGGAACAGATGGCGTGCGGGGGATCGCCAATGCTGATCTATCCTGTGAGCTGGCGATGAAAATAGGCGCTGCCGGCGCATCGGTTTTGACCAGCGAGGTGCATAATCCAAGAATACTGATCGGAATGGATACGCGGCTGTCCGGTGATATGCTACGAGCGGCGCTTACGGCTGGAATATGTTCTGTTGGCGGAGATGTGATAGATGTGGGTGTGATACCAACACCGGCTATGGCATACTTGGTGCGTAAATATGACGCAGATGCGGCGGTAATGATAAGCGCGTCCCATAACTCCATGGAATACAACGGTATAAAGTGGTTTAATGCGCATGGATATAAGCTTTCTGATAAAATAGAGGATATGATAGAAAAAATGGTATGCTCTGATGCTGAGCTTACGCGTCCTACAGGATCAGATGTGGGCCATGTAATAATTGCAAAGCGCGCAGAAGAAGAGTATAAGGAATTTTTAAATAGCATGGCTGCATGCAGATTCAACGGATTGAATGTAGCGCTTGATTGTGCCAATGGCGCTTCAAGCAGTATAGCACTGGATGTGTTTAAAAAACTTGGCGCATGTGTCACCTCACGCGCTGATGAGCCGAATGGCAGCAATATCAACGAAATGTGTGGTTCAACACACCCTGAACATCTGCAGGAACTCGTGAGGAGCTCTGACGCTGATGTGGGCTTTGCTTTTGATGGCGATGCCGACAGGCTAATAGCTACGGATGAGTTGGGCAACATAGTGGATGGTGACAGGATAATGGGGCTATGTGCGTTGGCAATGAAGCACATGGGTACGCTTAAGAGCGATACTCTGGTGGTAACGGTAATGTCAAATCTGGGACTGAAGAAAACAATGCAACAGTACGGAATAAAACTGGAAGAAACCAATGTTGGCGACAGATATGTGCTGGAATGCATGATGAAGAATGGCTATTCATTGGGCGGCGAACAATCCGGCCACGTTATTTTTTTAGATAAGAATACGACTGGCGACGGAATGCTGACGGCAATACAGGTGCTAAACGTACTGGTGGCTTCGGGTATGCGCATGTCGCAGCTGGCAGAGCAAATAAAGATATATCCACAGGTGCTTGCCAATGTAATGGTGAGTAACGCAAATAAGTCTGCCGCAATACAGGATGCCGAGATGGCGGATTGCATACGGACTATAGAGGCGCGCCTTGGCGATAGCGGAAGAGTGCTTGTGCGTGCATCGGGCACAGAACCGGTAATACGCATTATGATAGAAGGACAGGATGAGGACGAAATACGCGAGGATGCGGTGACGATAGCGAGAATATTGGTGAAAAACCATAATGGAAAAATAAAAAGCTAAATAAGTTGAAGACATCATATACGCAATAGACTACCTACAGGTGAATTTTAATAATTGCTTGCAGGTAGTTTTTTGATTCTATAAATTATAGTATTATTATACTATAATGACGAATTATGATACATATTATCGATTTGAAGATATCGATGAATTCAATTGGACAATCTGCATATACATAGTATTGTTAAGCATATAAATGTTTTAATATAGGGGTTGATTTTTTCCAATCTATGTGTATAATTATACATTATAGATTTTAAATAAATTAACTTGGAGGTAACAATGAAAAAGGTACTGGCTTTGGTAATGACTTTGGTGATGGCTGCGGCGATGCTTGCATCGTGCGCAAAGACAAGCTCTCTTGATAAGATCAAGAAGTCCGGAGAACTGGTGATGCTTACAAACGCGCAGTTTGCGCCCTATGAATATTTAGGTGCAGACAATAAACCGGCGGGTGTAGACATCGATGTGGCTCAAGCGATTGCGGATGAGCTTGGAGTAAAGCTGACTGTGTTGGATATGGAGTTTGATGGGCTTGTTCCAGCGCTAAACGGCGGCAAGGGTGATTTGGTGGCGGCAGGGTTGACCATAACGGATGAGAAAAAAGAAAGCGTTGATTTTTCTGATACTTATGCACAAACAACTCAGGTAATTATCGTAAATAAAGAAGCTCCAAAGGTCGCCAGCGTGGATGATCTAGGCGGAAAAACAGTAGGAGTACAGTTGGGAACTACAGGTGACTTTTTTGTTTCTATGATTGATGGCGTCACGGTGAAACAGTACAAGAGCGGTCTTGAAGCGTCAATGGACTTGTCAAATGGCAAGCTTGATGCCGTTATGCTCGATAAGCTCACGGCACAGAATATCATCACAAATGATGCTACGCTGACATATATTGATGAAGCTTTTACAGATGAAGAGTATGCGATTGCCGTAAAGAAAGGCGATGCGGAGCTTCTGGAAGTTATCAATAGTGTACTGGGCAAACTAATAGCCGATGGTAAAATAGCGGAATTTACCACCAAGCACGAACAGGCTGCGATCAACTGATAAGATAAGAATTATGTTAAGTAAGCTTGGACAACAAATTTATAATACGCTGATTGTAAATGACCGCTGGAAGATGTTCCTGGATGGCCTTATGGTCACCCTGATGATAGCCAGTATCGCTGTGTTGATGGGTATAGCGATAGGTTCGCTTGTTGCAATAGCAAAGGTGAATGCTATGCACAATAAGCGACTTAAGTGGCTCAGTGTGATATGCGATATTTATTTGGCAATAATACGTGGTACGCCCGTACTCGTCCAGCTTTTGATAATGTACTACATCATTTTTGCAGCAGCGCCTATCGAAATGGCACCATATGTGGCAGCGCTTGCATTTGGAATAAACAGTGGCGCATATGTTGCGGAGATTGTGCGCTCTGGTATAATGGCTGTGCCAAAGGGACAGATGGAGGCGGGACGTTCGCTGGGCTTGACCAATGGCATGGCAATGCGGGAGATAGTATTTCCGCAGGCTGTAAAGAATATCCTGCCGGCGCTGGGAAATGAGTTTATCACGCTGTTTAAAGAAACTTCGGTTGTGGGTTATGTTGCGGTAATGGATCTTACGCGTGCGGCGGAGCTGGTCAGGTCAAGGACGCTGGATGCGTTCGTTCCGCTCATATTCATTGCGCTGATATATCTGGGGATTGTGATACTGATTACATTGGTGCTTAGAAAGCTGGAGAAAAAGCTTGCACAAAGCGATGCAAGGTAGGGATAGGTTATGATTATTGTAAAGGGTCTTTATAAGCGCTTTGGCAGCGGAAATATGGTTTTAAACGGGATAGACGAGCAGATACAACGCGGTGAGAAGGTGGTAATAATAGGTCCTTCAGGCAGCGGTAAATCCACCTTCTTGCGCTGCATAAACATGCTCGAGGAGCCAACTGACGGTGAAATATGGTTTGAGGGAAAGCTTCTTACGGATAAGAATACCAACATTGATAAGGTAAGACAGAAGATGGGTATGGTATTCCAGCAGTTTAATCTATTTCCGCATAAAACAGTGAGACAGAATATCACGCTTGCACCGGTCAAACTGAACTTAATTGGGCAAGAACAGGCCGATGAGCGGGCGGAGGCACTACTTAAAAGGACTGGCCTTTTGGATAAAATAGATTCGTTTCCAGCGCAGCTTTCCGGCGGACAGCAGCAGCGCGTAGCCATAGTCCGAGCGCTTGCGATGAACCCGGATGTGATGCTGTTTGACGAACCTACATCTGCGCTTGATCCGGAAATGGTAGGCGAAGTGCTGGATTTTATGCGTACACTTGCGGATGAGGGAATGACGATGGTGGTTGTAACACACGAGATGGGCTTTGCAAAGGAAGTAGCAACGCGCTGCATGTTCATGGATAGCGGAAAAATATTAGAACAAAACAGCCCGAGTGAGTTTTTTGAGAACCCACAAAATCCAAGGTTGCGCGACTTTTTGTCAAAGGTGTTATAGAATTTGCGTAAAACAAGTGTTAACATAAAAAAAAGAGCCGTCCCTAAATTGGGACGGCTCATTATGTATTTTGAGTTAAAAGTATATGCGATTATTAACGTATTCCACCAGTTGATCGATAGGTAGCCTTATCTGCGCCATTGTATCGCGGTCGCGCACGGTAACGGAGCCATCTTCAAGCGTATCAAAGTCTATGGTGATACACATAGGGGTACCGACTTCATCAGCCCTGCGGTAGCGTTTGCCTATAGCGCCGGAATCGTCGTAGTCTACCATAAAGTACTTTGACAACAATGCATAAACCTCCAACGCTTTATCGCCAAGCTTGTTCTTTTGTAATGGCAATATGGCTGCCTTGTATGGCGCAAGGGCGGGGTGAAGGTGAAGTATGTTGCGTGTTTCGCCATCTTCAAGCTTTTCCTCATCGTATGCATCACACAGGAAAGCAAGAGTAACCCTGTCTGCACCGAGCGAAGGCTCTACGCAGTAGGGAACATACTTAGCGTTCGTAAATGGATCCTGATATTCAAAGCTTACGCCAGAATGCGCTGCGTGTGCTTTAAGATCAAAGTCTGTGCGGCTGGCAACGCCCCAAAGCTCGCCCCAGCCAAACGGAAAGAGGTATTCGATGTCGGTAGTACCATTGGAGTAGTGCGAAAGCTCTGCCTGCTCATGCTCGCGCAGTCTTATATGTTCTTGCGTCATTCCCAACGAAAGCAAGAAATTCTTGGCATAATCCTTCCAATAGACGTACCATTTCATCTCGGTACCGGGTTCACAAAAAAATTCAAGCTCCATCTGTTCAAATTCACGCGTGCGGAATGTGAAGTTGCCCGGGGTTATCTCGTTGCGGAAGGATTTGCCAACCTGAGCTATGCCAAATGGAATTTTGCGGCGAGTGGTACGCTGGACATTTTTAAAGTTGACAAAGATTCCCTGTGCAGTTTCGGGGCGCAGATAAAGTTCGCTGGCCGTATCCTCGTTTACGCCTTGAAATGTCTTAAACATCATGTTGAATTTGCGGATGCCCGTAAAATCAGACTTACCACACTCGGGGCAGACTATACCATTTTCTGCAATATATTGCTGCATCTGCTCATGACTCCATCCGTCGGGATGCACATCCGCAAGATTGTGCGTATTTGCATAATCCTCTATTAGCTTGTCGGCGCGGAAGCGCGCCTTACAGGCTTTACAATCCATAAGCGGGTCATTGAAATTGACTACATGTCCTGAGGCTACCCATGTTTCGGGGTTCATCAATATGGCAGAATCCATACCAACGTTGTATGGGCTTTCCTGCACAAATTTACGCCACCATGCTTTTTTTACATTATTTTTGAACTCTACGCCAAGGGGGCCGTAATCCCATGTGTTCGCCAGCCCACCATATATTTCCGAACCCGCAAATATAAAGCCGCGGTTTTTGCACAGCGCAACGATCTTATCCATGCCGAATGCTGACATAAAAACAATACTCCTTCCGATTGTAGGGAATACGTACATCCCCATAAAAACAATACGAATATGATAACACAGAGGATGATTTTGTCAAGATGCACACAATGCCGCCGAATTGCGTAATATATCGTAGCAAGAGCGCTAAGCGCGCGATTATGTTAGGAGGCGTATAGATGTTTAATCTTGGTAATGGAAGCAACTGGTGGTGGATAATTATCCTGCTGCTAATTTCGGGCAATGGCTGCGGCTGTGGTAATAGTTGCGGTAATAGTTGCGGTAATAGTGGTTGCGGCTGTCAGGATGATTGCGGTTGCGGCAACAATTCATGGTGGATAATCATACTGGTGCTGCTTATGAGCGGCTGCTGTGGCAACAGCGGATGCGGCTGCGATAACAACAACAGTTGCGGCATGAATAACAGCTGCGGCATGAACAATGGTTGCGGATGTGGCTGCAACTAATGCGAGGATGGGCAAACATAACTGCCCGCGTCACCCTTGCGCAAAGGAAAGAGCCGTACTTATCGGACGCGTACGGCTCTTTTTCATATCAGGTTAAGTTAAAATTGGTTTTTCATCTATGAGAATAAGTTTTTGCGCATGTGATAACTTCTTATATTCGTACTCGCGGCGCATAGCAGCACTCTTATCTTCAAATTCTTCAATGAACGCCAGCTCTACAGGTAAATGTGCACGCGTATACTTTGCACCCTTGCCGCTGTTATGCGTGGCAAGTCGTTTTTTAATGTTAGCTGTATAACCTGAATAAAGTGATCCATCCGCACAGCGAAGGATATAGGAATAGTATGGCATATTAATAGCCAAGCTCCTCATCTACCAATATAAGGTGAAATTGCTCGATATGCTTGGGGGGATATTCGATAATGCTGGTGACTCTGCATATGCGCTGAGGCGCGCTGCAAT
This sequence comes from Clostridia bacterium, assembly GCA_036652795.1. Classification (GTDB taxonomy): domain Bacteria; phylum Bacillota; class Clostridia; order Christensenellales; family CAG-138; genus JAVVVD01. Next base: position 199,047 of record JAVVVD010000001.1, read on the forward strand.
TGCCGCATTTTCCAGTAATTGCGCATGGCGTGTTATAGCCCAGCCGCCGTGCGTTAAGCGGGCATGCTATGGATTTTATTCGATCAATAGCGGCAGGTATATCTGCCGCAAGCTTATTTTTACCTATTATCAATATGACCCTGTGCGGCCCAAATATCATACCGGCGATACGGTTGCCTGTACCATCTATATTGACAAGCTCACCATGCATTGTTATGGCGTTTGTGGAGCATAGATAGTAATCTGCACGCAATGCATCCCTGTCCGGCTGCCATTCTGGCTCGCCAATTGAGGTCATGTGTTTAAATGCTGTGCCTCCGCGTGCTTTTAGTTCTTCATAGATATTAAGATTGGCAACTGTCATTGATCCGCCGAAGCCAACAGAACCATTGCCGATGATGTCAAGTGCTATCACCTTCGCTTGAGCGCCATTTTGAGCTGTGTGCACAGTATAAGCTCGCTTTTCAAGCAAGGATACATATTGGGCATAATTTTCACAAAACACAATATAAACCTCCAATAATCAAAATATAAAGTTACTTCTATAATAACACTGTAGCGCGGCGCTTGCAATTTAACGCGCTATAAAGTATCATTTCTAATAAAGAAAGCCCTGATGGTGGAGGATTAATATGGCATATAGCCAAGAACTTATAAGAAATTTTTGCATAATAGCACACATAGATCACGGAAAATCAACACTTGCAGACCGTATGATGGAGCTTACTAACACGGTTGCAAGGCGAGATATGGAGGATCAATTGCTCGACACAATGGATATCGAGCGCGAACGCGGCATTACGATAAAAGCTACTGCCGTGCGTATGTTCTACACGCACACGGACGGTAAACGCTATATGTTCAACCTGATTGACACGCCGGGCCACGTGGACTTCACCTATGAAGTATCGCGCAGCCTTGCTGCCTGCGAGGGCGCAGTGCTTGTTGTGGACGCAACTCAGGGCATTGAAGCACAAACGTTAGCTAATGTATATCTCGCGCTGGATAACGGACTTGAGATAATGCCGGTGATAAATAAAATTGATCTGCCAAGCTCACAGCCGGAATACGTAATAAAAGAAATTGAGGACGTAATCGGGCTTCCGGCCGCCGACGCGCCGCAGATATCCGCAAAGATGGGCACAAATGTTGAAAAAGTGCTCGCTCAAATAGTTGATCTTATTCCACCACCCAAGGGGGATATATCGGCGCCATTGCGAGCATTGATATTTGATAGCATATACGATAACTATAAGGGTGCATTAAGCTATGTACGAATAATGGAGGGCAGGGTAGTCCCTGGTATGCGCATACGCTCCATGGCTAGCGGCAACGAGTTTGAAGTGACTGAAGTCGGCTTTTTCGCACCATCGTGGAAGCCCACGGATGAGCTGTGCGCGGGTGAGGTGGGATATATAGCCGCTTCAATTAAGAGCGTAGCAGAAACAAAGGTTGGCGATACGATAACAGATGCCGATAATCCGGCAAAAATTCCGTTGCCAGGTTATAAACAGGCGCACCCAATGGTATTCTGCGGCATCTACCCAGCTGATGGCGCTGAGTATGAAAGCCTGCATGATGCGTTGGATAAACTGGTGCTCAACGACGCTTCCGTTACATATGAGCCGGAAACTTCGATGGCACTTGGCTTTGGCTTCAGGTGCGGTTTCCTTGGGCTTTTGCATATGGAAATAACGCAGGAACGTCTGGAGCGTGAGTTTGATATTGACCTTGTAACAACGGCGCCTAGCGTAATATACAGGGTTATGAAAACGGATGGCAGTGAACTAATGATAGATAACCCAAGCAATCTTCCGCCTGTGGCAGAGATACAATATATGGAAGAGCCTATGGTAGAAGCGCATATAATAACGCCATCCGAATATGTGGGCACGATAATGGAGCTGTGTCAGGAAAAACGCGGAATATTCGGAGATATGAAATATATCGAAGAAAAACGAGTTAACATAAAATATGAACTACCACTAAACGAGATTATATATGATTTTTTTGATCAATTAAAGTCACGCAGCCGCGGCTATGCTTCATTTGATTATGAGCTAAAGGAATACCAGCGCTCGGATCTTGTGAAGCTGGACTTTCTGCTAAATAGCGATATTTGTGATGCACTTTCAACAATCGTGCACCGTGATAAATCATATGCAAAGGGAAGGGCGGTAGCGGAAAAACTTCAGGAAGTAATACCGCGCCAGCAGTTCGAAATACCCATTCAGGCGGCGATAGGCGGCAAGATAATTGCACGTGAAACGGTGCGCGCCGTGCGCAAGGATGTGCTTGCAAAATGCTACGGCGGCGATATCAGCCGCAAAAAAAAGCTGCTTGAAAAGCAAAAGGAAGGTAAGAAGCGCATGCGTCAGGTAGGCTCAGTGTCGCTGCCAAGCGATGCGTTTATGAGCGTATTGCGTATAGACTGAGCCATGGCAGGACTGTATATTCACATACCATTCTGCACAAGTAAATGCAGCTATTGCGATTTCGTGTCCTTTGCGGATCATACCTGCATGGATGCATATATGAATGCACTCAATATCGAGATGAAGCTTGCAAGCCAAGGCGTACGTGAGCTTGTGTTTGATACTGTGTTTATAGGCGGGGGAACCCCGTCAATACTGCCGCAAAATGCTATTGTGGAGCTGCTGCACACTGCACGGCGATGCTTTGCACTTGAAGCGGACGCAGAGATCACAATTGAGAGCAATCCAGGTACACTTGATGCAAAAAAGCTTTACACATATCGCTCGTGCGGAATAAACCGGCTGTCGATGGGCTTGCAGAGTGCGGAAGATTCATTACTAACTGGCATAGGAAGAAGGCATACTGCAAGTGATTTTTATAAAAGCTTTGCACTTGCGCGTGCGTGTGGGTTTAATAATATAAATGTGGATGTAATGTATGGTTTGCCGGATCAGCACACGAAAAACCACATAGATACGCTACAGGCAATTTGTGAGCTTAACGTGGAACATATATCCGCATATTCGCTGATACTTGAGGAAGGCACACCGCTATTTAACAGGGTAAAGCGCGGTGAGTGCATATTGCCGGATGATGACGCGGTATATGATATGCACAGGCAAACGATAGAATATCTTAAACGCGCAGGATACAAGCGCTACGAGATATCAAACTATGCACTAGACGGCAGAATGTGTCGGCATAATCTGAACTATTGGGACAATGGAGAATACCTAGGCATTGGACTGGCGGCGCATTCGTCGCTTAAAAAGCAGGGGCATATACTGCGGTTTGCCAACTGTATAGATATAAACAGTTATGTAGATAAGCTAAACGAAGGCATGCTTCCAACGGAGGAGCAAACCGTTATACAGCGCAGTGAAGAGATGTTCGAATGCGTTATGCTGGGCTTGCGGAAAACATGCGGACTTAAGCTTGTGGATTTTGAACAAAGATTCGGTACAAGCCTGTTGAACACATACGAAAATGCTGTGACACAGCTTGTGCAGCGGGGTTGGCTTACTATAACAAAGGATCATATATATCTTACAGATGAAGGGCTGGATATGCAGAATGCGGCGCTGCTCACCTTTATGGAGGATGATTGATATAGCATGATGGTGTTCTTCTAACACAGCTTAGCCATACCGCAATAATCATGCTAATGTTGCTGTTTTGTCACAATAGAAGGCCCCGGCGCACTTGACAAGGATTGCTGCCGGTGCTATTTTATTTCTGTGGTTAGCACTCAAATGAAACGAGTGCTAATAACGTGCCGGAAGGTGTTTAAGGCGAGGAGGTGTGTGTCATGCCTGACCTGGATATAAGAAAAATTCGAATATTGCAGGCTATAATCGATGATTATATATTGACGGCAGCGCCTGTTGGCTCGCGAACAATCTCAAAGCATCCAGATATAGGGCTTTCCTCGGCAACGATACGCAATGAAATGTCAGACCTTGAGGAGCTTGGCTATTTGGAACAGCCGCATACATCTGCTGGGCGCGTACCATCGGATAAGGCATACCGCCTATATGTGAACAGTATCATGCAGAAATCGAGGCTCTCGGCGGATGAAATGCAATATATACAACGGCATTTTTCCAATACACTGGATGAGGTTGAACGTATAGTCAGGCAGACGGCATGGGTGCTTTCCAACATCACCAACTATACATCAATGGTGCTTAAGCCGCAGATACACACGGTGAAGCTAAAACACATACAGTTGGTTCCGGTAAGTGAGGGCAAGGCGCTGCTAGTAATCGTTACGGACGCGGGTATAACGCGGGACGCGATAATAAGAATACCGCATGATATGGATGTTACGCAGCTGGAGAGACTTTCGCATATACTTACGGCTAAGCTGACAAACAGCAGATTGGATAATGTGAGCAATGTGCTTATTCCGGAGTTGGCCGCCCAGATAGGTGAGCACAGGGAATTCCTCAATGCAATGCTGGAAACTGTGCAAAGAAGTATGCAACCAACCGGCGGAAATGTGGAATTGAGCGGAAAGACGAATATACTTAATTATCCGGAATACAACGATATCGACAAGGCCAAAAGCTTTTTAGCTGCGATCGAAGAACAGGATGTGTTGTATAAAATGCTTACAGACGCATCTAAGGTGGAGTTCTCAATTACCATAGGCAACGAGAACAATTCAACGGACATGAAGGATTGCAGCGTGGTCACAGCAACCTATAAGGTAGGAGATGTGTCCATGGGTTCCATGGGAATAATAGGGCCTACGCGCATGGATTATTCGCGGGTACTTGCTGTGCTGGGCTATATAGGCAAAAGCCTTAGCGATATACTTACTAATATGTTTGAAGAGGAGCACGACTGATTTGAACAGGAAAAAAGAAAATACATCGGAACTTACAGCGGAGCAGGAGCTTCAGAGGCAGACTGGATGTGACGCAGACAAAACTGCTGATGCACCATCAGAAGAACTGCCTGAAAACGTAACCCTATCGCGTCAGGAATTTACTGAGGTCAAGGAGCATATAGAAAAGCTCCAGAAGGAAAAAGATGATACAGTGATACTGGCACAGCGACTGCAAGCAGACTTTGATAACTTTCGCAAGCGCAATGCGTCCGTGCATATTGATAGCATGGATGAGGGGATGCGAAGCCTGATAAAAGATATGCTGCCAGCGCTTGACAATTTTGATCGCGCAATGGACAATTGCCCCGCTGATGCCGCCTGGACTGAAGGGATTAAATTGGTTCAACGGCAGCTAATGGATGTGCTGATAAAGAATGGACTTGAAGAAATACCGTCTGACGGTATGTTTGATCCCACGCTGCATGATGCAGTTATGCAGGAGGAAGTGGATGGACTTGAATGTGGCATGGTAGCCGAGGTGTTACAAAAGGGCTATAGGGTAAATGATCGCATAATTCGCCATAGCATGGTGAAGGTTGCGAAATAATAAATAAAACAAAACTGGAGGAAATATAGTTATGGCAAAGATAATCGGCATCGATCTTGGCACTACCAATTCATGCGTAGCGGTGCTTGAAGGCGGTGAGCCAGTAGTTATACCCAACGCGGAGGGCGCACGTACAACTCCGTCCGTAGTGGCATTTAAAGATACGGAGCGTATGGTGGGTGAAGTAGCCAAACGTCAGGCAATAACCAACCCTGATAGAACAATTGCTTCGATTAAGCGCGAGATGGGCTCAGCGTATAAGAAGAACATAGACGGTAAGGATTATACCCCACAGGAAATTTCAGCGATGATACTCCAAAAACTGAAAAAAGATGCAGAAGGCTATCTGGGTGAAAAGGTAAGCCAGGCGGTTATAACTGTGCCGGCATATTTCAGCGATAGCCAGCGTCAGGCGACAAAGGATGCTGGACGCATCGCTGGGCTTGAGGTTCTTCGCATAATCAACGAGCCTACAGCTGCGGCCCTGGCGTATGGCATGGATAAAGAAAAAAATCAAAAAATACTGGTGTTTGACCTTGGCGGCGGCACGTTTGACGTATCAATATTGGAGATAGGCGACGGCGTGTTTGAGGTGCTTGCGACAAACGGCAATAACCGTCTTGGCGGCGATGATTTTGACCAACGCATAATGGATCATATAGTAAGCCAGTTTAAGAAGGAAATGGGCATAGATCTTTCGGCTGACCGTATGGCGCTTCAGCGGCTGAAGGAGGCTTCTGAAAAGGCAAAGATAGAGCTTTCGAGCATGGTGCAAACCAATGTTAATCTGCCATTCATTACGGCGGACAATGCTGGCCCCAAACATCTTGACATGACGATAACCCGTGCAAAGTTCGATGAGCTTACAGCGGATTTAGTAGGAAAGACTAAGGAATCCATGCATATTGCCATGAAGGATGCAGGCCTTTCCAGCTCACAGATAGACAAAGTGATACTTGTTGGCGGTTCCACACGTATTCCTGCGGTGCAGGAGCTTGTCAAAAATATGACAGGCAAGGAACCATTCAAAGGAATCAATCCCGACGAGTGCGTGGCCGTTGGCGCAGCCATACAGGCTGGTGTGCTTGGCGGAGAGGTGAAAGATATATTGCTGCTGGATGTTACGCCGCTTTCGCTTGGCATAGAGACGGTTGGTGGTGTATTTACACGCCTTATTGACCGCAATACAACCATTCCAAGCAAAAAGAGTCAGATATTCTCTACAGCTGCCGATGGGCAAACAAGCGTTGAAGTACATGTGCTTCAGGGCGAGCGTGAATTTGCGCAATATAATAAAACGCTTGGCAGATTCCAGCTTGCTGGTATCGCTCCATCACCGCGTGGCGTACCGCAAATTGAGGTTACGTTTGATATAGATGCTAATGGTATAGTACATGTTTCTGCAAAGGATCTTGGCACTGGCAATGAGCAGAAGGTGACTATCACCGCTTCCACCAACCTCAATGAGGACGAAATAAAGAAAGCAGTGCACGAAGCAGAGCAGTTTGCCAACGAGGATAAGCAGCGCAAGGAAGATGTAGAGCTGCGCAATCATGCCGATGGGCTTGTATATTCGACCGAAAAAACCCTTAAGGAACTTGACGCAAAGCTGCCTGCGGACGATAAGTCCCGCATAGAGACTGAGGTGGCGGAGGTTCGCAAAGCGCTTGAGGGAACTGATAGCGCAACTATAAAAGCTGCTACAGATAAGCTGACAGAGGTATCGTATGAAGTGTTCGGCAAAATCTATCAGCAGACAACGCAGCAGGAGCCAGGTGCAGGCCCAGAGCAGCAGCATGGTGGCAGTCAACCAAATGATGATAACGTAGTAGACGCGGAATATGAGGTTGTGGACGATAATAAAAATAAATAAAAATGCGGTAACGCTAAAGATTTAATCACCTCCAGAGCCAGAGCAAATAATGCTTTGGCTCTTGGGGAGTTTGAAAAGGAGCTTTGGGGAATTGGCAAAGACGGATTACTATGAGTTGCTTGGTGTAAATAAAAATGCCGGCGACGATGAAATAAAGAATGCATTTCGCAAGATTGCCAAGCAATGTCACCCAGATTTACATCCGGGGGATAAGGCTGCTGAAGCCAAATTCAAGGAAATAAACGAGGCTTATGAGGTGCTTTCAGATTCTCAGAAGCGCGCCAAATACGATCAATTTGGCCATGCGGCCTTTGATCCAAATGCAGGAGGCGGAAGCTACGGAGCGGGATTTGAGGGCTTTGGAGATATATTCAGCACAGTGTTTGGCGGCGGCTTTGGTGGCTTTAACACAGGTGCGCAGCAGCGCAACGGCCCTGTAGGCGGAAATGACTTACGCTATAACCTGACGATTACCTTTGAAGAGGCGGCGTTTGGTGTGCGCAAGGAAATACTCGTGCCTCGCGAAGAAAACTGCACCACATGCGGAGGCAGCGGGGCAAAGACTGGCACGCAGCCCGTACGTTGTTCTGCATGCGGTGGTAGCGGTCAGGTTCGCGTACAGCAGAATACAATGTTTGGATCGTTTGCAACGGTACGTACATGCGATGCATGCAATGGCTCGGGTAAGATAATCAAGGAGCCATGTCAGGAATGCCGTGGCAGAGGGCGTGTGAACAAATCAAACAGGATTGTGGTAAATATCCCTGCCGGAATTGATGATGGTCAATCGCTGAATATGCGCGGTGAGGGTGAAGCTGGTTTGCGCGGTGGGCCTAACGGAGATCTGTATATCTCAATACGTGTGAAGCCACACAAACTGTTTACACGCAAGGGATTTGATCTGCACATTGAGATGGATATACCTGTAAGCACAGCTGCGCTTGGCGGCGAAATACAGATTCCTACACTCAATGGCAACGTTAAATATGTTGTGCCAGAAGGCACACAGCCTAATACGGTATTTAGGTTGCGTGAGCAGGGAGTACAACGGCTAAACTCTACGGCTAAGGGCGATCTGTTAATAAAGGTAAATATACAGATACCTAAAAAACTGACAGATGAGCAAAGAGAGCTTTTTACGAAGCTTGCGCTTTCACTGGGAGATAAGGTGTCAGAACCAAAACCAGGCAAAAAAGGCATATTCAACAAAGTTAAGGATGCATGGAGCTGATACCTATCGCTTGTTGGATTTCCGCCTGAAATTCAATATATAACAATAATAAAAGTCTGATAGCGTTTTATTGATAAATGCCATCAGACTTTTTGTATGCATATTATGCTATCCCTTTACAACAGCTCTCGCAGCCATTCGAAAGGGTAGAGCAAGTTACAGACAATTCAGTCAACAGCACACCGAAGAAAATCAAAATATCTACGATACAATTGCCAAACTGAAACTTCGATGAGTACAGTACCGCTTGCAAACTGCCGATGTGCAGGGGGCAACCGCGCCGGGGCGGGAGTAGCAGTTCAATACAGACACGCAGATACCATCGAGATTGCCATTGAGAATTTTTCCAGTAAAAAGTCTATTAAGTGGAGATTTTGTAGCAGCGTGGCGATGGCCTGCCGCCGCAACCAGTCAGGGAGAACAGAGAGAAAGAGTAACATTGATAGCCCTTATGTTTTCTTTTGATAAGTAAATGACAACAAGAATAGGTTTAAATCCGCGTTAAGCAAAAGTTCATATTTTAGTTATAGACTTACTGGTCTGTTTATGCTAATATAAATAAATTAGACTAAGAAGTCTATTTTAATGGAGGCATTCTATGAAACGTGACGAAAAGAATTTAATCAGCAGACGAAAAATTTTAGACAGTGCTTTTGAGGAGTTCGGAACACAGGGCTATGGGCTGAGTTCTGTAAACATGATTTGTACGACAGGAAATATTTCCAAAGGGATTCTATACCATTATTTCAAGGATAAAGATGAGTTGTATCTTGTCTGTGTGAAGGAGCTTTTTGACAATCTGGCTGAGCATCTGGCGCAGGCACTCGCTGATATGAGCGGCACAAAAACGGCACGGTTGAAACGGTATTTTGATGCAAGGTTTGAATTTTTTCATAAGAATCCATTGTATCATAAGCTGTTCTGCGATGTGGTTATTGCTCCTCCTCAGCACTTGGCGGTAAGAATTTTAGAACTGCGGGCGGTATTTGATGGTGTGAATATTTCGGCACTAACAGAATTGCTGCAAGAAGAAAAACTCCGTCCTGATGTGACTATTGAATCTGCCGTGGAGACTTTTAGACTGTATCAAGATTTTGTCAACGCTAGGTATCAGATGGAATCCAGCGAAAAAGTAGATTTGGAACAGCATGAGGAAACCTGCAAGCGTTCTCTCGCAATTTTGCTGTATGGCGTTGTGAAAAGAGAGGTAGATTAGAAAATGGGTAAGAAAAAAATAATTGCGCAGCAGTCCCTCCTCTCTGAAGTGAAGCCCGCAAAGGCAATTGTGAATCTGGCGATACCGGCAACCATCGCCTTGTTGGCAAAAGCTGTTTATAACATTGTTGATACCGCTTACATCGGCCTTTTGGACAGCGAAATAGCGCTGGCATCTGTTGGCGTGACACTACCGCTGCTGCTGATTTTCGTGTCTATCGAAAATATTTTTGCCGCCGGTGCGGCGGTGCTTGCCGGGCGACAACTGGGCGCGAATAATAAAAATGGAGCGAACACCACCATATCCACCATTGTAGCAGCATCTACGCTGATTGGTGGGCTATTATGTGTCGTAGGCATTATATTTATGGAACCGTTACTCCGCGCCTTTGGCGCATCAGAAGCCGTAATGCCTATGGCCAAAGATTACGCATTCTGGATGTTCATTGCCGCTATATTTAACCTTCCGGCGCAAAGCATGAACTGTGCCGCACGGGCAGAATCCTCGGTGAAAATTTCCTCTATTGCGGTGATCACGGGTGCAGTCCTCAATGTGGTTCTAGATCCGATTTTTATGTTCGACTGGGGCTTCAATATGGGCGTTGGCGGAGCGTCTCTTGCCACAACCGTGTCGCAGATTGTTACTTTTGCTATCCTCGGTTGGTTCTATTTGAGCGGCAAGTCCATCATTAAGGTGAGCCTCAAATACATAAAGCCTACACTCAAACTTTTTAAAGATGTTATTATAATCGGCATACCAACCGCCGTAATTCAAATTTGTCTGGCAGTAGCCACATCACTGACAAATGTCGCCGCCGCGGCACTGACAGACAGCGACCTGATCATTGCTGCCTATGGCGTGGTACAACGATTGGTACTGGTGGGTTGTTATGTGATTATGGGTTTTATGCAGGGCTATCAGCCGATTGCCTCCTATGCGTTCGGCGCAAAGAACGAGGAGCGGTTCCACGATTCGGCACGGTTTTCGTTGAAAGCCGTTTTGCTTCTGTCACTGGCAATAGCCGGGATTTATATTCTGTTCTCACAGCCTCTCATCATGCTTTTTAACCGCAATCCAGCCATTGTGGAATACGGCTCCAGACTACTGATTTCACAAGTGGCACTATACCCCGCATTTGGGTTGTGCTACATGATGACAATTACTTTTCAGACAATTGGCGCGTCCAAATATGGGCTGTTTCTCTCAACCATTCGACAGGGACTTTTTTACGTACCCTGTATTCTACTATTGCCCAGCCTTTTAGGCGTTAACGGCATCTATTTCGCACAGCCTATTGCGGATGTGATGACAATTATAGTCTGCCTTTGCTCCTACAAGGCGATGAAACGCATTTCAAGTGAAAATATGATGAGAGTGTAAGGAGAAATTATCGTGGAACATCGCATCATCACCATCAGCCGCCAATACGGTAGCGGTGCCAGACTCATTGGCGCGAGGCTTGCCGAAAAACTAGAAATTCCCTTTTACGATAAAGAAATTATCGCCTATGCCGCAAAAGAGAGTGATGTTTCCAGTGATTTTTTGGTTCAGGCGGAGCGAGGGGGAGGTAGCCTGTTTAGAGATTTTTTCATTGGAGCTTCCCCAGAGCTGACCATGGGCGACAAGGCGTATTTGGCACAATTTTCAGCCATCCGTATGCTTGCTGAAAAGGGCCCCTGCATCATGGTGGGCAGAGGTGCGGGGGCGGCACTGGACGGTATTGTGCCGCTGCTGAATGTATTTATCTACGCTGACCTGGAGCAGCGCAAGCGCCGCGCTGTGGAGGAATACGGCGACGCCCCAAGCAAAATTGAGTCCTGTATTGTTGCCATAGACAAAAAACGTGCATCTTATTTCAAATTTTATACCGGCCTGGATGGTAGAAAAATGACGAATTACAATATCTGTGTAGACAGCGGGTTCACCGGTATCGATGGCGCAGTGACGATGATTGAAACGGCATATTTATCGAAAAATTCCGAACCATCCTGAGCCAGACTGTAAGAAAACGCCTGCCCTCCGGCAAGCGTTTTCACACAGTCTGGCTAATAATAGGAATTAACCTATTTCATCACCATTACGATCAACAAATATATAACTTTTAGGAGTTAACGCAGTAGAACATACTATTGGCAATTGACCTGCAATTTCCAATTCTTCAACGCTACCATCTTCAAAGGTTAAAATAATCTTTGCGCATTTATCATTATTTATCACAAATGAATACCCATTCCACGGATATACCGCAATGTCTTGCTCACGCTCATATGCTTTATAGGTTTTTACAAATCTATATTTATCGCTATGTTCACCAATAATTCCAAATTCAATGGGAAAATAAGAATGCTTTTGATATTCGTTTCCTGTCACGAACCAAATCAAACTGCTGCCGTCTACATCAGTAGTGCCAGCAATTTGTACATCCATATTCTCTATATCTGCAAGAGGTATCTCTTCTCTTGCTTTTTCAATCAAACCATCGTAGTTGTCTATTGTACTACTGCATCCACTAAGAGCGAATAGTGATAAAACAACCATCATCATATAAATAAACTTTTTCATATTTCACCTCGTTTAATATAAACAATCTTTATCCGACTATAGCATATTTTCAAGCATAGAAAAAGACCTATCCACCTTGGCGGGAAATAGGTCTTTTTTTGGTCTGGGTGAGAAGATTCGAACTTCCGGCCTCTTGAACCCCATTCAAGCACGCTACCAAACTGCGCCACACCCAGAGATCACGAACAGTATGTATATTAACATTGTGAGCAAAATTTGTCAAGACATTTTGCCGGCGGCTAAGCTAAAGAAGATTGTAATATATATTGCGAAGGGTGAAGGACGCTTTCTAAGGCTTACATGAACAACAAGGATGGGATCGCAGAGAGAATCCAGTGCGAGGTAAGCTTTAGTATTATCACTGAGACCGCCAAGCAAGCCGTCAGCAAGACGCAGTACATCGAGGAGATCGCCGAATTGAATGGGTCGTGAGCGAGGAAGCCTGATCGCCATCACCCGCCCCGGAGGTTACGAGGGCAGAAAGGATAAGCCATGTTTAAGCCCATCAGATACTATCGCAACAACGGTACAATCCACATTGGCAGCCAAAATAACAAGCTCACAATCTTCATTCGAGAAAAATCCGCGCGACTCCATCTTGGCCGTAAAACATATCATTTCGGCAGGTGGGACTAATCGCATAAGCATACCTTACGAAAGAACGCGAGCTAAGGTGTACTCTACTAGCAAATTGATCTAAAAATATTGAATTGAAAGGTGAAAAATAATGTTTAAATTAGTCGTGTTATCTGTCAGAGAACAAGAGTATACTCGCAAAGATGGTGGGATAGTACATGGATACTCTGTTTATGTACAACTCCAAAATGGTGATGTTGCAAAAGTTTGGTCTAAGAAAATGTACAAGCCAGGCGATAATATTACTTTTGATCTTGGGGTATCTAAGGATGGTACTCTGTATGCTAGGCCGGTTGGTATTTAATGTTTTATTGTGCGTGGGATGTTTTGTATACTACTGCATCCCATGCACATTGCCTAAAGGCTAGTATTACCTTTAGGCTACTTATGTGACATGTGACAATTTTTGATTATATCAGATATTACCTTATATTTATTATTGATAAATGATGTGACAAATGTTTTTTGTGATATATTTTGTGACAAATATATGGGGGTCAAAATGGTTAATGATAGTCGTAGTCGTAAATGGCAAATAACTATTAATAATCCATGTGATAAAGGTTTTAGTCATAATAGTATAAAAGATATACTTACTACTTTTAAGTCGTTATTGTATTGGTGTATGTGTGATGAAATAGGAACTACTTTTCATACTCATGTGTTTATAGCCTTGGGTGGTGCTGTGCGATTTTCTACATTGCAAAATAAATTTGATGGTGCGCATTTTGAAATGGCATATGGTACGTGTCAACAAAATCGCGATTATATATGTAAATCAGGCAAATGGGAAAAAGATCGCAAAAAAGAAACTAACCTTACTGATACTTTCGAAGAATTTGGCGTATTACCTGTTGAGCGTCAAGGTCAGCGAAACGATATAATTGATTTATACGATATGATTAAATCTGGTTGTAGTAATTATGAAATCCTTGAAACTAATGCAACTTATATGCTTAATCTTGATAAGGTTGAGCGTACACGTCAAATTATACGTGATGATAAGTATTGCAAGGTATTTCGTCATTTGGAAGTCACTTATATATTTGGTAATGCTGGTTCAGGGAAAACACGTAGTGTAATGGATCAATATGGTTATGAAAATGTATATCGTGTTACCGATTACGATCATCCGTTTGATAGTTATAATGGTCAAGATGTAATCGTTTTTGAGGAATTTCGTAGTAGCATTAAAATTAGCGATATGCTTAACTATCTTGATGGCTATCCGCTTGAATTGCCTTGTCGCTATGCTAATAAGGTGGCATGTTTTACAAAATGCTATATTATTACCAATATTCCGCTTGAACATCAATATGAGAGTGTACAACAAGATTATAATGAATCGTGGCTTGCTTTTCTTCGCCGTATACATTTCGTGCATGAATATGGTGTATTTGGTCTTGTTGTATACAAAAGCATAAGCGATTACATGCTTAGATTTGAATCGCCTGAGCAACTTGATATGTCATTGGTTAAGGTTGGTGATATAAATGTTTGATGTTAGATTAAAATACTATTTATCATTAATTGTAATATGTTTTACTTTATGCTGTTGCTGGTCAGTGTCGTATGCTAACCAAGGTATTACATCTGATTTAATAACACCTACTGATACGCCCACTGTTACGCCCACTGTTACGCCCACTGTTACACCCACTGTTACACCTACTGATACACCCACTGGTACACCCACTGGTACACCTACTGATATTAGTCTATTACCAGTTGTCCAAACTCCTGTTATACCTATTAGTACATCTTCAGATATAGATTATACATCTTATCTTGATAATCTTTTATCGTATTCTGATGCAATACTATGTGTGTTAATTGCTTTTGGTGTTGTGCTGTTGATATCAATATTTTCAGTGAGGTGGTTTTTCTGATGTTTGCTATATTTGTTCCTGCTCTTACACTGTTTCTTAGCATTTTTTCTGTACTGTTTATAATAACTTTTTGTATACGATTTTTTTCCTCACTTGTTTAATCTTGGATTAGAACGGACGGCCGCCGTTTTAATAAATAAAATAATAGGAGATTTTTAACATGACTATTAAAGCTAAGCGTATTCTTTCTGTTGTATGTGTACTTGTTGTGTCTTTTGCATTTGCTGCCGTTGCGTTCGCTGCTGAGGGCGATGCAGCAACATCTACGCAAGCTATGACTACTGCTTTTACAACAATCAAGTCTGATCTCATGTCTGCTGTTGGTGTAATTGCTCCTATTGCTATTGGTATATTTGGTGTTTTTCTGCTTTGGAAGTATGGCAAAAAAATATTCAAAACAATTGCTAACTGATCTTGTGGGCTGCCGCCTTTTTGGCGGTAGCCCAAGTTTTTGTGAGGTATTTATGAAAATCACAATCAAAAAAATTGCATGCATTGTTCTTGTGTTTTTCTTTTTCTTTGTATATACGTTGCGTTATGCATCACCTGCTTATGCTATTGCGCTCCCTTGGCCATCTGTACTATTTAATTTATTTTTCAATTTGGGTGTTAATACTGCTAGTGGTAGATATGATCATGATTTGATTAATATGGAAAACTGGTTTCATGATTTTAAAGATTTTGCATATTCTGATAAATCTTTTGATGATATGACTCAGCGTGCTATTGATTTATATGGTTCATCATTTGTTACTAAATATGATGCATCCGGTAACCCTTATATAGATGTTGAGTATGGGCAGTGTAAAAATTTGTGGACTATGTTTAAATCATGGATAGTACCTAAGATATCAGATGGCACTGTTTCATTGCCGTCTAATATTAATTACAACGTTGATGGTATGCCGCTTAATAATGCTATACGTATCAAATCATTTGGGTCATTTTCTGGTCGATATCTATCATGTGATGTAGATTATCGATTATATAGACTTAATGTATGTAATATTAATAATAAGAATAAGTCTATTGATGCAATTATGGCAATTAAAGTTGATAAAAACATACAATTTACAGCTGATGCTATTGCTAAACCTGATACAAATCCATCTATACCTGGTAAGCCTGTAATGTTAATGGTATATGATAGTGATTTTCATCGTAATTTTACCAACGGTACTATTAATATCAATAATATTGATAATTACTTTACTACATCAGGTTTTGCGATTGCACAGGATATGGGATTATTGATTTATGGTGGCGCTGATTACTGTAGTTATAATCAATATAAGGCTTATGGTAGATCTACACAAACTATTGATATATTACGTAATGCACGTTTAAATAGTAATTTTAACGGTATAGAATTTACTAATATTATAAATGAATTAGTATGTAGTTTACAACAATATGTATTTTATCCTATTACTGTTGCGACATCCCCAATATCTATACCTTATGATACTGAGGGCGTTGAGGATGTTATAGGGTCTTGGGGTAATGCTATTGGTGCTGGTGATATTGGTAATGATGTAGTGATATCATTGCCGTTGCCTGCTACTGATGCTGATGTATATACATCATTATTGGCTGGTATTGATGCATTAACTGCATCTAATGCTCAGCAAGCACGTCTTATAGCATTGTTGCAGCAAGCTATTATTGATGCTCAAACAGCTGCTAAAGTTGGTGCTAGTGATATTGACATTGATATTGATGATGTTAAGCTGTCAACTGCTATCATGACACGTTTTCCTTTTTGTATACCTTTTGATCTATACAATGCTTTTGCCGCATTTAGTGGTCTACCACGTAAAGCTCCTAAATGGAGCTTACCATGGTCTGTAAATGGTGTTAATACTTCTATTGATATAGATTTATCTTATTTTGATAAACTTGCTACTGTTGTTCGATGGGGCGTATTAATTTCATTTAATATTGGCTTGATATTAATTACTCGGAGGTTAATCAAAGCATGATTATGTTATTAGCTGTTGATTTGGGAGGTTTTTTTAATACTATTTGGAGTTCTATAAAGAGTGCTCTTATAAGTGTTGTTAATTTACTACCTGGTTCTCCTTTTCAGGCTATTAGTAATGCTCCTGTATCAGAATTTCTAGGTTCGCTTAATTGGATTTTTCCGGTAAGCGAAGTCATTGCGGAACTTCAACTTTGGACTGTGTGTATTGGTTTATTTTATGTTTATATGGCTATATTGCGTTGGGTTAAAGCTATTGAGTAATTATTTAATATATTGTGATGTTTGAGGTTTTCTAATATGATATATTTGTATAGTGGTACTCCAGGTAGTGGAAAAAGTTTACATGCTACTAAAAAAATTATACAATATTTACGGCTTGGCAGGAGAGTAATTGCAAATTACCCATTGAATTTAACTGCTTTCCATCTTGGCATTAAAGAACGTAAATTTTTATATAAAGATAATACTGATATAACTCCTGATCTGCTTATAGCTTATTCTCATAAATATTTAAAGCCAGGTCTAGAGGGGCAGTGTGTTTTGGTTTTGGACGAATGTGCAATTATGTTTAATTGTCGCGATATTAACCGAAATGATCGTGCAAAATGGATTACGTTTTTTCAGCAACATAGAAAATTGGGATATAATGTTATTTTGATATGTCAATTTGATAGAATGTTAGATCGTCAAATACGCTGCTTTATTGAATATGAAATTGTTCATAGAAAATTAAATAGTGCTGGTACGGTAGGTTTATTGTTGTCATTGTTTGGCATAAAATTATTTATGGCTATTGAAAAATGGTATGGCGTGAAAATGCTTACAGGACGCGAAACTTTTACTGTGAGTAAAAAAATATGTAATGCGTACAATAGTTATTCGTTATTTCAATGATAATGTGCAGACGGGGTTTAGGGGGTCTCCGTCTGCGCATTCATTATTTTTTTATTGCTTCTTTTATTGCTTCTTTTATTTGTCTTTCAATATCTTCTTTACTGTAGCTGTAGCTTGTATGTATTCTTATGATCGATATTTGGGCTGCATTCAATGTGTTGTCGACAAAGTTATCACGTTTTTTACGTTCATCATAATTATGGCTTGCATCGTCAAGTTCTATCGCGACTAACGGATTTCCGTCTGTGTCTGTTATAAGATAATCAACATGTTTGGATTGTATTTTATTCGTGTATTGTATGCGATTTGATTTAGCTGTTGTGTCGATAAAATCCCACAACCTCACCTTGGCGAAAAGCAAATAATTATCTGGTATGCATATTTGTAGTATTTTATAAAATTCACTTTCTGCTTTTGATAATAATATGCGTTTTACATATGGATAATCGTTAATAATCGCATCTTTACACGTTGAACTTTTTATGTTTTTATTTTTTTTAGTTTTAGCTATTATAAATCTTATAAGTAAATCAAATGCCATTAGTGCAATTAATATAGCAACTATCGGTTTTATGATATCGATAAAATTTTTCATCATATCATTCATTTAATTCTCCAATTATTTGATAATTATATTTTCTAAATTATTATGCTATATTATATAGTTTTTATTGAAATAATGCTATATCTAAAAAAACAAATTACTATTTCTTTCATTGGAAATCCCCCCGCGCAGGGGGGCGATGTTTAAATCATTGCGGGTCACGTCTTTAGAAAGTGACACGCTGATTTTAATATGGGGGGCGTTGAAAGGAGTAATTATTATGAGCTATCGCCATCTTACCTTTGCAGATCGTAATAAACTAGAAGCATTAACTAAGGCTGGTCATACTCCTAAGTATATAGCTGCATATCTGTGTTGTCATGTCTCTACAATTTACCGTGAATTGCGACGTGGAGCATATGATCACATGAATACAGATTTGATTCTTGTTCGATCTTATAGCGCTGACATAGCTCAACATGATTATGACTATAAGCAGACTAGCAAAGGTGCTGCATTGAAAATTGGGAATGATTATGGGTTAATGTCATATATAGAGGATATGATATTATCTCAGAAATATAGTCCTGATGCTGTAATTGGTAGGATACACCAACAAAGACTGATATTTAATACCGATATATGTACACGTACTTTATATAACTATATTAATTCTGGTTTGTTTTTAAATTTAACCAATAAAGATTTGCCTATGCGTGGTAAATGTAAAAAATCATATAGACATATACGCTCGGAACAAGTTAAGATGCCCCTTGCATAATCAATTGAGCAGCGTCCAGATGAAGCAAATTTACGTGATTGGGGTCACTGGGAATTAGATACTGTTGTTGGAAAAGTAGCAAGCAAGTCATGTTTGTTAGTACTTACAGAACGTAGCACACGTCATGAGATTGTTCGCAAACTACGTAGTAAAACACAGTCCGAAGTGGTACACGCATTAGATCAACTCGAACATATATATAAAGATCGTTTCCCTATTATTTTTAAGACTATTACATCAGATAATGGAACTGAATTTTTAAATACTGATTGCATCGAACAATCGTGTATTTACAAAAGTGTTGCGCGTACACATTTGTATTACTGCCATCCATATAGTGCATATGAGCGTGGCAGCAATGAAAACGCAAACAAGCTTATACGGCGTCATATACCTAAGGGAGATGATATATCAAAATATACTATCAAACAAGTGCAACATATTGAATCGTGGATAAACAATTATCCGCGCAAGATTCTTGGTTATAGAACCAGCGCGGAGGTTTTTGCAGAACATTTAAATTCTATATAATATTTTTCGCATTTGCTATTGCAATTTACAGGCGGCTAAGCTAAGAGCATAATCCACCTAAAATCACAAGTTTTATTTCCTCTCATCACCACAAAAAGAGACCTATTTCCGCCAAGGGGATAGGTCTTTTTCTATGCTTGAAAATATGCTATAGTCGGATAAAGATTGTTTATATAAATCGTTTATACAATAGGAGGGAATTAAATATGAAAAAAAGTATTTATATTATTGGAAGTGTTGAGATTGTGGTTGGGTCATTGCTATTGTGTATAAGTTCTATTATCAAAGAAACGTTACCTATTTTAGGACGGATTGCATATCAAGCGGCAGCGGCTGGGAGTTATAGCCCCAGTGATTACACAACATCATTTTTGTTCGCAAATGTGATTGCTGTGCTGTTAATGGTTGCAGGGATTGTTCAAATCGTATATCAATATAAAAAACTCCATATTCAATAAATAGATTGACCTCGTCAAATGAGCTTTTTTCTCATATTACGAGAGCAACTCCAAGGTTGTAGGGTAGTATTCTCTTTGTCGAAACGGTAGAATATATACAGAAAAACAAATCATCGGATGAGGAGAAAAATAGTGGAACGAAAATCAATTGGAAGTTTTATTGCCGTGCTGCGAAAAGCAAATGGACTCACGCAGAAGGATTTGGCGGAGAAATTAAATGTATCGGACAAATCAGTCAGTCGATGGGAACGGGATGACGGTGCGCCGGATTTGTCACTTGTCCCTGTCATTGCCGAAATTTTTAACGTCACCTGCGACGAATTACTGCGGGGCGAACGCAAGTCCACTGCCAATCAGTCGGAGCAGCAGGGCGAAGATAAACCCACTTTCAAGGCAGAAAAACAGCGGCAACGGATTTTGTCCGCAAGCTTATCCAAATATCGCAATCGCAGCTTGATTGGAATTGGCTTGGCAATCGTCGGCTTTCTCGCCGCAATGTTTTGCAACTTTGGCTTTAATCGTGCCTATATCGGCTTCCTTACCGCTGCCCTATTCTACTTGGGGGCAATCATCTGTCAGGCAATATTCATAAACGCTGCATTTCTCTCGGTATCGGATGATGAAATGGCGGGAGCCGAAGTGGAGCGATTTCGCCACCGCGTGGTTTCGTTGGGCGAAAAAGCGATTAGCCTATCCCTGGTTTTGCTGGCGCTGTCCCTGCCGCTGATTGTCTTTCCCACCGACACCTACATGGGTCTGACTGCCGAAAGCTGGCTGATGAGTGCTTTGCCCTTTGGTCTGATTGGCGTTGTTCTCTGCTGCCTTGCCTGCTATTTTTTGACCGATGCACTGCAAAAAAGAGGGGTCTACACGCTGACTGAAAAAGAAAACGCCGCCTACCTCCACAATTTTAAGTTGAAGCGAAGCTGCGCACTGGTTTTATTGGCTGTGCTCTGCCTTACAATTTTTTGCAATGCTGTGGCTATCGGCGGAGGGGATATCAGCAAGGTGGCGGAAGGAACCACCTTTGATGATTTTGACGCTTTCAAGGCATATATGGAACAAGACATACCCGCCGAACACAATGGCAAAGGCGGCATTGACGGCGCACCCACACAGAGCATACCGGGCAGCGAGCATTACTATGATGAGCAAGGGAATGAAAGTACAAAGGAGCAATCCATGACCCGCACAATTACAGATAACGCTGGTAATGTAGTTTGCCGGTACATTGATCGCAATCAGTCGGTGTTGAGCCTACGCTACGGACACTTGAATGGAGAACTTCTGCCGATTACCGTCTTCACCCAGCATGATATCATGGCGGCGCGGCAGACGATTGCCTTTAGAAATGTAATTTTTGGTGGTATCTATATGCTGGAGATAGCTACCGCGGTTTTTATATATTTTCGAAAACGCAGGCATGAAACGTTGCGCAAGTGAAAGGAATGGCCATACTTATGAGAAAAATTAGTTTAATTTTTGCATTGATATTAGTTTTCGCATTCTCAATTCCTCAAGTGGCTTATGCAAATATGGCAGCCCCTCAAGAGGCGGACATTGGTTCATCAATCACATTTGAGCAAAACGACACCGTTTCGGTACTGTCGGAAATATTGGATATTACGCTTAAGGGTTCTGAGGCGAACATTGTTGCGACTTATACAGTGAGAAACACCATAAATGAGAACATTTCCACCCAAACTATGTTTCTTTCTCCAAATATTAAAGATGGTGGAGTAAAGGTTGTGATCAATGAAAAAAAGGCATCTTTTACAGTGGAAAGCTATGCATTGAATTATGATACAGAAATAAAAACTGATGATTGGCAGTATGCTGTGCTTACGGATGAAGCGATAGCAAGTCGTAATGCGGAGCAGACAGTTGACGCCATAAACTTTCGGATGGATTTTCAGCCGAATGAGGAATATGATGTTGTAGTTTCTTATAGCTATCATCTTGGCGGATACCCTGATTATGATTTCAATGCTAAAAATGGTAGAATTGAATATTATCTTGCCCCTGCTGCAATGTGGAATGGCTTTGGCGGCATTACGATTAATTTGAATCTTGATAAGGATATGCCGGTTATATCAAAAAGTAATTTAGAGTTTAAAAAAATTAGCACTCGCACATATCAGTATGTTTCAGATACACTTCCCGAAGAAAATTTAGAGATTGTCATTGATGAAAACTGGTGGCAAAACATTTTCAGCACTTTGAGAAGCCCTTATTTTCATATGACACTTTTGATGTTTTCTCCCTTTATTTTAATTGCCGTTATAGTTGGTATATTTATAGTTTGGCGCCTGCATAAAAAGAAAAAGACTAATAATTAAAAATGGAAAATGGATCTTTTTCTATGTTTAAAAATATACATATAAGCAAATAAAAATTATTTATATTTTCAAATCACTATTTTAAATGATAGTGATTTTTTATTGACATTTTACGGTTTGAATTTTATAATAAAGTTATACAAATCATACATATCATACTTACGGAGGCGCGATATGAAAAATCCAGAAGGTAAATTTGCTTGGACGGTCAAGGTAGGTGAAAAGGGACAGTTTGTAATTCCAAAGGAAGCAAGAGATATTTTTGATATTAAACCGGGCGACACTTTAATTGTGCTTGGGGATGTAGAAAGAGGAATTGCTATTCCACCTAAAAATCTTTTTGAAGAGCTAACTAAGACAATCTTTCCAACAGACGAAAATAAAGGTGATAACTTATGAATGTTTTAACCGTAAACAATCTGACAAAAAGCTATCCGTCCTTTAAGCTTGATGCTGTTTCCTTTTCTTTGGAGGAAGGCAAAATCACAGGCTTTATAGGCCGAAATGGTGCGGGTAAATCGACAACTCTCAATTGTTTGTTTAACTTTGTCCATTCGGATAGCGGAGAAATTTCTTTCTTCGGGTTGGATTTTAAAAAGAGCGAAACCGAAATTAAAGAAAAAATCGGCTTTGTTTCCAGTGGTGTGAATTACTATCCAAACAAAAAAATAAAGAAAATTTCTGCGGTCACAAAAATGTTTTATAATAAGTGGGACGATGCTGCATACCAAAAATATATGCAGATGTTTAAGCTGGACGAGAAAAAAACGCCGTCACAGCTCTCCACCGGTATGAAAGTGAAATATGCTCTTACTCTGGCATTATCCCACAATGCGGATTTGCTGATTTTAGATGAACCTACCAGTGGACTTGACCCTGTTTCTCGCGATGACCTATTGGACGTTTTTATGAGCCTGTGCGATGAGGGCAAAACAATTTTATTCTCAACGCACATCATTTCTGATCTTGATAAATGCGCTGACAATATTATCTACATCAAAAACGGGAAAATCATATCAGAAAAAGCAGTTAAGGACTTTGAAAACTTTTATAAGCTTATATCATTTGACAATCAAGATGCTGTAACAAAGTATCAACGCTATCTTTTGGGTATAAAACGCAACAAGGATGGTTATAGCGCATTGATTGAAAGCAACGATGCCGTTCACTTTGATTGCGAAGTCCATAATGCGGATTTAGAAGCGATTATGATCCATATTGAAAAGGAGGCAGAAAGCAATGATTAAGCTGATAAAAAAGGAATTTATGCTTGCGATGCACCCGATCGTACCTATGATGGTATTGCTTTCCGCTATGGTATTGATTCCGAATTATCCCTATATTGTTATCTTTTTTTATGTTTCTATGGCGGTTTTCTTTACCTGCCTTTCGGGCAGAGAAAACAATGATGTGGTGTATTCTCTTAATTTGCCTGTTGCAAAAAAGAATATAGTGAAAGCAAGATTTGCGTTCGCTATCATACTGGAATTCGTGCAGCTGCTAATTATGATTCCATTTGCTGTGCTAAATCAAAATATAAACCCAACAGGCAATCAAGCGGGAATGGATGCAAATATCGCCCTTTTTGCTATAGCCTTTATCGTCTATGGATTATTCAATTTTGTGTTTTTTAACAGCTACTATAAAAATGTTTCCAAGGTAGGAATAGCATTTATAAAATCAAGCGTTCTCTTATTTATCCTTACGGGAATTGATGTTATTTCCACTCATGGCGTACCATTTGTAAGAGACGTATTGGATACCCCTGATTCAGAGTATTTGATGCAAAAAGTTATTTTCTTACTATTCGGATTGCTTGCGTATCTAATTCTAACTGCAATTACATACAAGATAAGCGTTATGAATTTTGAAAAGCAGGATTTAAATTAACGACTGCTTATTATGAACATAATCTTCCATTGCCTTTAAAAATCACTATCTGCCGGTATTGCAAATGATGGGTAAGTATGTAACGGCAATGTTTAATAATATTTCAGGGGATAGGAAGCTGTTCTACTTGCCTAGATCTTTGCAGGTCAGGGCTATAGCATATAACAAAACACTGTTTGTTGAAAATGATTGGATGGTGTCAAAGAAATTTATTAAGTCATGTGATAAAACAGGCGTTTTGATAAGCGATATTATTGCAGAAGCGATATAAGACACAAAATCATAGCCCCCAAAGCGGAGGTACATGCTTTACAGACAGGGTTAGATAACGCTATAAGCTCCATATATGGCAGATTGCATTAATGATTAAAATGACAGATTCACATTTTGACGCCAATGTGAAAAGCCCAACTATCACTTCAGTATGATCGAGGAGATGGGGGGCTTTTATGGTATTGTACGTGCTGTAACTTTTGCATTATTTAAAAAACATAGTATAATGACGAAGCAGTATAGGAGGACGAATATGGAACTTAGCAACAGTGTAGAGGCATTGAGGGATGAGTGCATTAGAGTAAGACGTGAACTGCATAGCATACCGGAAACGGCATATAACGAGATAAAGACGCAAGCGTATGTGATGGAGTATATGAGTAAGCTTGCCCCTGATGTGCTTGTTCCAATTGCGGGAACAGGGGTAAAAGCTGTGTATTATGCAAAGCATCCACAGAGCACTATAGCATTCCGCGCGGACATGGATGCATTGCCTGTTAAAGAAGCAACTGGCGTACAGTTCGCGTCAACGCATATCGGATATATGCATGCCTGCGGCCATGACGGGCATATGAGCGCATTGCTTATGCTTGCTAGACTTGTGAGCTCAATGCATGGCACGTTAAAGTGCAATGTTGTGCTGCTGTTCCAACCTGGGGAGGAGGGAGGCTGCGGCGCACAAGCAATGATAGATGACGGCGCACTAAATAATCCGCATATTGAACGAATATATGGAATGCATATATGGCCGGAACTTGAACGTGGGAAAATTGGAACTCGCAGCGGAGCATTTATGGCGCAGTCCTGCGGCTTTAATATCACAGTTTGCGGCAAGAGTGCACATGGCGCGAAGCCGGAGATGGGGATTGATGCGATAGTTGCGGCAGCGCAGATAATAACTGCTTTGCAGACTGTTGTGTCGCGATCAGTTTCTGCGGATGAGCCTGTGGTTGTGAGTATAGGGAGCATAATGGGTGGAGAGGTGCGCAATGTGATCTGTGACAAGGTAGAGCTTAAAGGTACTTTACGCGTATTCTCAGATGATCTGCACGACAATGTGTATGCGCGCATACGCGATATACTGAGGGGCGCTGAGAGCGCATTTGGCGTAAAAACAGAGTTTATTGAGGTTCAACGCTACTACTGCGTAAATAATGATCCCGCGCTTACCAAAGAATTGGTTGGGATATTGAATAAAGACGCATACGAATATCCACGTGTGCCGCTCGGCGAGGATTTTTCATTCTATCAACGAAGCGTGAGTGGTGTATTTTTCTTTGTGGGTTCTGGTGAGCCTAACAATAATGCGCCACTGCATAGCCCAAAGTTTGATTTTGATGAAACTGTGCTTCTCAACGGCGTGGAGGTATATCGGCGTATACTTGATGCGACATGAAACGCGTATAAATTTCTTTTATGGATAGCTGATCTGGAAAAGAAAAAGCAACTTGATAATGAAATTGAAACATGGTAAAATCGATTCGTGTCAGCAGGCTGTTTTTTATTTACAATTGATGGTTGGCTGATTGAACATTAAAACGTATAAAATAATACAGATCGCAACAAAGGAGAACGAAATGAAGAAAATCGTCATCGCACTTGGAGGAAACGCATTGCAGGAGGCTGGTAAGCCAGCTACCGCTGAGGCACAGCTTGAGGTCGTGGAAACCACGGCGGAATACATTGCCGACATAATAGATAAGGGATATAACGTTGTGATTGCACACGGAAACGGTCCTCAGGTTGGACGAATTGTGCTCCAGAACGAGTATGCAAATACGATAACGCCAGCGATGCCGTTTGACGTATGCGGAGCGATGAGCCAGGGAATGATCGGCTATCATATCCAGCAGGGCCTGAGCAAAGTGCTCAGAAAACGCGGAAATAATTCGCAGGTAGTTACGGTTGTTACACAGGTTGTTGTGGATCAGAATGATCCGAAGTTCAAGAATCCATCAAAGCCGATAGGCCCATTCTACAAAGAGGATGAAGCCAAGGCCATAGCCGCAGAAAAAGGCTATTCGATGAAGGAAGATTCGGGCCGTGGTTGGAGACGTGTTGTTGCTTCACCGATGCCGATAGAGATAACTGAGCTGGATGCAGTGAAGTGCCTTGTTGAAAACGGCTTCATAGTCGTGACTGTTGGCGGTGGCGGAATCCCTGTTGTGAAGGCTGCAAACGGAGATCTTACGGGTACGGCTGCGGTTATAGATAAGGATCTTGCATCTGAAAAATTGGCTGAGGATATGGATGCGGATTCGTTGGTGATTTTGACGGCGGTTGAAAAGGTTTCTATCAACTTCAACAAGCCTAATCAGAAGGATCTTGATGTTATCACTGTTGCGGAAGCAAAGCAGTATATGGCGGAGGGCCATTTCGCGCCCGGTTCCATGCTGCCAAAGATAGAGGCAGCGCTGAAGTTTGTTGAGAGCAAGAGCGGACGCAAAGCAATAATAACCTCGCTGGATAAAGCTATGTTGGCACTTGATGGCAAGGCCGGCACTACGATTCGTTAAATTTAAAAATATAAACGGAGGAAATAATAATGAATGAACTCAATTTCAAAGGATTGGATATCCTAAACGGTTACCAGTTTTCAAATCAGCAGCTTGACCTTATCATGAACACTGCCGCCATATACGAAAAGCGTGTTAAAGCGGGCGAAGCGATAAAGGATATGGAGGGCATGGTTGTTGCATCACTGTTCTTTGAGCCTTCCACACGCACAAGGCTGTCTTTTGAGGCCGCTATAAACAGAACTGGCGCAAAGTGCATCTCCATGGCCGATGCTAAGGCATCCAGCCAAGCTAAGGGCGAGACACTTGAAGATACCATAAGTACCATCGATGGCTATGTTGATGCTATCGTTATGCGCCACCCTGTAAAAGGCGCGGCAGTAACTGCTGCAAATATTGCAGAGCATCCGGTAATCAATGGTGGCGATGGCGCAGGCCAGCACCCAACTCAGGCGCTGTTGGACATATACACCATTCGTAAGGAAAAGGGTCATATCGGCGGCCAGACAATAACTTTCCTGGGCGACCTTAAGTATGGCCGTACCGTGCACTCGCTGGGTTATTTCATGCAGCAGCTTGGCAACAAGATGATATTTGCATCTCCAGAGCAGCTTAAAATGCCTGATGAGATCACGGCAGATCTGCGTTCACGTGGTGCAAACATCACTGAAACCTCCGATGTTAAAGCGGCTTTGGCCGAGAGCGACGTTGTATACGTAACACGCGTACAGCGTGAGCGCTTTGAGGATCAGGCTGAGTATGAACGCTGCAAGGGCAGCTATATAGTTGATCGTAAGCTTATCGACGGCGCAAAGAAGGGCATCACAATCCTGCATCCATTGCCGCGTGTAGACGAGATCGCGACAGATGTAGATAGCTATGAAGGCGCCGCTTACTTCCGTCAGGCGCATAACGGCATGTATCTGCGCATGGCACTGCTCGGCTTGGTTACGGGCAGAATATAAACATAAGTCAATAAAGTATGTTCAAATGTGGGGGAGCTTTCCCCCACATTTGTCAAATACAAGTTTAGCAGCCAATCAAGGAGGTAACATATCGTGAAATGGGATCATGTAATTAAAAATGGAACAATTGTTAATGCTGCGGATCAATATAAAGCTAACATCTACATAAAAGATGGCAATATTGCTGCGGTAACAGCGGAAGAGCTGCCTGGCGATGCGGTTGAGATTACGGATGCAAGCGGCAAATACGTAATGCCAGGCTTTATAGATACGCATTCGCATTCACGCGATGGGTTCAATGGCGCACATTATAAAGAAGATTTTTTCCACTCCTCTATGGCGGCAGCCTGCGGTGGTATTACAACTATATATGAGATGCCTAACTGCAATCCGGCTGTATATTGTGTGGATACAATGAATAAGCTGATTGAGTGCATAACCCCTAAAGCACACGTGGATTTTGGCGTATGGGGACTGTGCCTTGGCAATCTAAACAACGACCAGATAGCGGCATTGTCTGCGGCAGGCGTTATTGGCTTTAAATTCTTCTGGGGCTATGCCATAGATTCTAAGAACTATCAGCTGATATACAACTATAAAGAGGGAATGACAGATGTAATACCTCCGCTGGATCTTGGTCAGATATATGAAATATTCGAAAATGTCGCGAAAACAGGTAAAATGGTTGCCATACATGCCGAAAATTTCGACCTTATTAAGCTGCTTACCGAGCGCGTTAAAAAAAGCGGCGACACCAGCTATGCTGGTATGCTTAAAACACGCCCAGTGATTACCGAAACGACAATAATTGAAACTGCTATATCTTTGGCGCGTGAGCTAGGGACGCATCTTCATATATTGCACCTTGCTGCAGGTGATGGCGTCGATCTTATCAGAAATGCGCAGGCGGAAGGTGTTAACGTAACCGGCGAAACTTGCCCACATTATTTGGCGCTTACAGATGAGGATGGAGATAGGCTTGGCGCACTCATAAAGGGTTACCCACCTGTGCGTGGAAAGTATGATCAGGATAAGCTGTGGGATGGTCTTAATGATGGCACGCTTGCGTTTGTATGCTCTGACCATGCGCCACATTCTCCAGAGGAGAAAATGAAGGGTTTCTGGGAAGCTCCTGCCGGAATGGCAACAATAGAAACCATGAGTATGGTGATGCTGGATGCCGTAAACAAGGGAAAGCTAACCATAAATACACTCGTTGATGTAATGAGCGAGCAGCCTGCGCGCATGTTTGGCACATATCCCATGAAGGGATCACTAAACGTTGGCACAGATGCGGACATTACGATAGTGGATATGGATAAGGAATATACATTCCATCAAGAGGAAATGCATTCGCGCACAAAGCTCAGCCCATATGATAATCGTAATTTCAAGGGTAAGGTTGTACAGACGATATTGCGCGGCAAGACGATCGCTAAGAACGGCGAGATCTGCGGAGAACCTTGTGGCCACTTCATAAAACCGGTAAATTAATTTCATTAATAACGAGGGTGCTACGAATTGCAGCACCCTCGTTTATTAATGAAGTATTTTTACATGTTTTGTGACAAGATATTTAATTCGTCAATTAAAAAGCGTTATCCTCAAAATGGGATAACCGTTTTTTTTTATTTTGATATATAATTTATTTATAATAGCTAACACAAATTTTTATAGATGGCGTTAATACACGATTAGAAGGTTGCTTCGATAAAATCATCTGCAATTTGTGCTTCAGAATATGGAAAGGATAGCTCATCATGGATTTTAAAGAATTGGACTCATTTGTTACCATAGCAAAGGTAAAGAGCTTTTCAAAGGCAGCAGAAAAACTGTTCCTGACGCAGCCGGCGCTGAGCAATCACATTTCCAAGTTAGAGAAGGAGCTGGGAATAACGCTTTTTGAGCGCAATAACAAAAAAACTGAGCTTACACAGGCAGGTCAGCAATTTTATTTTTCTGCATTAGAAATATTGAATCAACGGGAGATAGCGCTTTTAAACCTGCAAAAATATCAGGGCAAGATAGACGGTATGCTTCAGGTTGCTACAAGCAGCGTACCGGGGCAATACATTTTGCCGGACATTCTTGTGGGATTCCATCAGATTTACCCTGATGTTACATACAATCTGCATTATTCGGATTCTGGTGAAGTTGTAAGCGCGCTGCTGTCAGGCGAGCTTGATTTCGGATTTGTTGGTTGTGAGCCTGAAAGTAGAAATCTCGTATACGAAAAGGTTGCCGACGATGAACTGGTGGTAATAGCGCCGAATAAGCCACCTTTTGATACAATGAAGAGCATAAGCTTTGAACGCCTGCTTGATGAGCCAATGCTGCTGCGTAAAGATGGCTCCGGCACACGCCAGGCATTTGATGCCGCGCTCAAGGATCAGCAATATTTAGGGAAACAGCCTAAGGTGCTTGCGTATATGCACAACAACGAAATGATAATGCTCAGCGTTAAAGCGGGCTTTGGCCTGTCAATAGTATCCTATGTGTCGGTTGAAGATAAGGTGAAAGCAGGATATATCAAGGTGCTGCCGATAGAAAACTATACTTTTCGTAATGCGTTCTATTTTGTGTATCCTAAGAATAGAACACTATCTCCTATGGCGATGCGCTTTAAGAATTTTGTTTTCGAACGGAAATCAATTGGTCAACATTAGGATTTGTCAAAATAGTAAAATCGAACTTTAATTAAATATACTATAACGACTTTAAATTAATTTAAGCATTACCGTTATAGATTGTGTAAATTCGACATAGACCGCACACGTTGTTCTTGCAAAAGAATAACGTGCGCGGTTTGCAAAAGAGAATATTATTTATTTATGAAACGGTGTAAATAAGCATATTTTATCATCAAAACGGGGTTAGTGACGTTCAAATCTGCAAACATATATGGTATACTTTTATTGCAACTTATTTACCAATTCAATTTATTTAGGAGTGATGCAGTTGAGTCAGCAAGTTAACAACAGCGTGATTGGCAAGGATATTCCGCGTTCAGACGGGTTTGCCAAAGTCACAGGCACCATGCAATATCCATCGGATATAATAATTCCAGGAATGATGTATGCAATGGTGCTCAGAAGCCCATACCCCCATGCAGAGATAATATCAATAGATACATCTGCGGCCGAGGCTATGGGCGCGGTGTGTCTTACCTACGATGACATCAACCCAATAATCTACAATGAACGAAGTGTAAGCATTCCTGCGGCAACATATCGGGATAGAACTGTGCTGCCAAAGAAGGCACGCCATGTTGGCGAACCAATTGCTGCAGTTGCAGCGGACACAGAGGAGCTTGCCTCAAAGGCGCTAAAGGCGCTTAAAGTAGAGTATAAGGTGCTTGATGCGGTCTATGACCCGAAAGAAGCCATGAAAGATGGCGCGCCACAGCTCTATGATAAGATATATCTTGGCGATGAGGTTGTGGAAGTACATAACAATATAGGCGTTGTTCGCAACATTGACGAAGGTGATTGCGACGCAGGGTTTGCACAAGCGGACAGGATATTTGAAGAGGATTTTGCTCTTGAACGTATCTATCACGCGCAGATGGAAACCAAAGGTGCGGTATGCAAACCTGAGCCTGACGGAACGCTAACAGTTTGGACTACCGCACAATCCATCCATGCTAACAGGCAGCTGCTAGGACGTATACTTGGTATGCCGCTCTCCAAGATTAATGTTAAAAAGCTTCCATTTGGAGGTGCGTTTGGCTCATCAATACAGGTAAACACAGTAACGCCGATATGCGCCTGTATTGCGCTTAAGGCGCGTCGTCCTGTTAAACTCATATCCACGCGCGAAGACGATTTCTATAGCCATCAAAAATACCCTTCCCAATTCCACGTAAAGATAGGCGTTACAAACGATGGCGTAATAACGGCTGCGCACGTAACCGCGCTTGTGGATTTTGGCGCACACCAGGTGCAGCCACTTCCGTATATGGGTTGTGTGGCGGGTTGGTTTGCTTCCCTATATAAATATCAGGGTAATATCCGTTTTAACGGTACGGCAGTATATACAAACAAAACGCCATGCTGCGCAATGCAGGGCTATGGTAATCCACAGATTAACTTTGCTATTGAAAGTATGATAGATATGATAAGTGAGGAGATGGGTTTTAGCCCAATTGACTTCCGCTTGAAAAACTATCGTGGTGTAGGTGATGAATTCTGGGGGCAGGGGCCTACGATACGCTCAATAATAAAGAGCTGCGGCGTAGAGGAGAGCCTTGTAGAAGGCCGCAAGGTCACTGATTTCGATAATCGCATAAAGCCGGATCAGAAAACCGGTGTAAAACGGCGCGGCCTTGGTGTTGCCCGCGGATTTCATTGCTCCGGTACAGGCGGCCCCAAGGAGGGCGAGGTAATAGATTATTCAAGTGCTACCGTAAAGATCAATGAAGATGGATCCATTGATCTTATAACGCCGGTTACGGATCACGGCGGTGGAACATGGGACGCGTTGCGTAAAATAGTGTCAGAGGTGCTTCAGGTGCCGCTGGATATGGTAGGACTTTCACCAGCAGAAACAATGAATACCGGCTACGATGTATGCACCCATGCTACACGTGGCGTATATTGTGGCGGTGCGGCAGCATACCATGTTGCGATGAAAGTCAAAGAGCAATTGCTTGAGATGGCGGGTAAGCTGATGGCTGAGCATGCGTACAATCTGGAGGTTGTGCGTAATGAGGAGCTAAATCAGGGCGTAGTGCAGGTTAAGGGCTATCCGCAAAAAAACATGACGATAGGCTATATAGCTAAGCAGATGCAGATTATGAGTTGGGGTACTATGCAGTATTGCGACAGCTATCGACAGCGCAACTGCCCGCCGTGTTTCACGACCCACTTCGTTGAGGTAGAGGTGGATACGGAAACAGGCATCATCTCAGTGCCGAGCGTACTTATCTATGGCGATTGTGGTGTTGCTATCAATCCAATGCTGGTAAAGGGTCAGCTTATAGGTTCGTTCAACCGTGGTTTCGGGTATACGGTATATGAGAACCTAGCGCTCAATGAAGCTACTGGCGCACTGTGCAATAATGGCCTGATGATAGACTATAAAACTCCCACAGCCGCAGAGATGCCGCTGATAGGCAATGTCAGGGTGGAAATATGCCATACGAATGAACCTACGGGTCCATTTGGCGCAAAAGGAATAGGCGAAGCGGCGCTTGCAAGCGTACAGGCCGCGATAGCAAATGCGATATACAATGCTGTTGGCATAAGATTCACAAAGCTGCCAATAACTCCTGAAGTGATGCTTGCAGCGCTCAAGGAGAAGGCTAAGAAGGAGGCGAAGGCATGAATACCAAAATACTTGAAAGAGAATTCGATTATCTTAAGCCTGCGTCGCTGGATGAGGCTAAGGCTATCCTCTCGCAAAAGAAAAATGTAAAAATATTTGCAGGCGGTACAGATCTTATAGTGAAGCTAAAGGTTGGCGCATCCATCGACATGGACAATATGATGGATATAAATGCCATTGATGAGCTTAAAAAGATTACTGACTGTACCGAGTGCCGCGGAGTAAAAATTGGCGCGGCCGCAAAACTTACGGTTATTGAAAATGATACGCGCGTGACAGAGAGGTTTCAAGCGCTGGCGGAGGCAATACACAAGATGGCGTCGGTGTCAGTGCGCAACATGGGCACACTTGGCGGGAATTTTTGCAATGCTTCGCCGGTAGCGGATGCGGTTGGACCATGCATGTGCTATAACGCTAAGGTTGTTCTTGACAGCGTGCGAGGCGAGCGCAAGGTTGACGCGGTAGATTTCTTCGTTGCCCCGGGAGTTACCGTTATGGAGCAGGACGAAATACTTACACAAATATGCTTGCCATCGCCCGAAAAAAATACTGGTGCGGCTTTTATCAAGCTGGGACGCGTTGCTTCTGATATTGCTAAAATCAGCATTACATGCGTGATAGAGCGCGATGGAAATAAAATAAAGGTATGCCGTATGGCGATGGGTTCAGTTGCGGCAAGGCCGCTCTTCCTGAAAAACATAGCTGATCTGCTTGCGGGCAAGCAGGTAACCAGCGCACTGATAGCGGATACGGCAGATAAAATATCAGAGTTTATAAAACCAATAGATGATAACCGTACCACCGCACAGTATCGCACGGATGTGGCAAAGGTAATTGCAAGGGATTGCATCGAGCTGGCGTGGAAACGCAGCGGAGGTGAAGTAAAATGAGCATGCATGAAATCACATTGAAGGTAAATGGCAAACAGCACACATTGACGGTAAAGAGCAATGAGCTACTTCTAAATGTGCTGCGGGATAGGTTATATCTTACAGGCGCAAAGTACGGTTGCGGAATAGCGGAATGCGGCGCTTGTACTATACTGCATGATAAACAGAGCGTGTTAAGCTGCCTAATACCTGCAATAGTAGCGGATGGCTGGGAGATAACTACGGCGGAAGGATTGGCTGATGGTAATAAACTTTCGCACGTGCAGCAGGCGTTCTTGGATAATGGCGCCATTCAGTGCGGATTCTGTACGCCTGGCATGGTTGTGACATCCACTGCGCTGCTAAATGAAAACCCAAACCCGGATGAAGAGTATATCAAGGATTATCTGCGTGGTAATTACTGCCGCTGCACAGGGTATATATCAATAGTAAATGCAGTAAAAGACGCTGCAGACCGGATGAAGGAGGAAAAGGCATGAAGAACTTCGAGTATATAAACGCATCCACATTAACAGATGCGCTAAAAGCGCTTGATGAGCTTGGCGAAAAGGCATTTCTTGTTGCCGGCGGCACCAATGTAATGGTGTATATACGTTCTGGCAAGCGAAATGATCGTACGCTTGTGAATATTCGGGGTATAGATGAGCTTAGAGGCATATCTGTGGATAACGGCGTGGTATGTATAGGTGCGCTTACAACACTTACACAGATAAGCAAATCCGAAACACTCAAGGTTAACGCGCCAGGCCTGTATGCTGCCGGTAATGTGTTTGCAGACCCAACCACACGCAACAGTGCAACCATAGGCGGTAATGTTGCCAATGCCGGAGCAGGCGGTGACACGATACCATCGCTTATGGTGCTAAACGCGGTGGCGCATCTTAAATCGCTTAATGGTGGGCGCGAGATACCGGTTTGTGATTTGTTCACAGGACCTGGTAGGACATGCATGGCTCCCAATGAGATACTTACACACTTTACATTTAAAGCAGAGCCTCATATTGGATTCATAAAGATGAGCATGCGAAACTCAATGTCAATCGCCATGGCTTCGGCGGCCGCATATGTGAAGCTGGAGGCAGATGGCACGATAGCGGATTGCCGATTGGCGCTCGGTGCTGTTGCGCCTACGCCGGTACGTGCGCGTAATGCTGAAAAGGCACTAATAGGCAACAAACTTGATGATGCGACTTTTGCACATATGGGTGAAGAGGTTCAGAAGGACATGAATCCGCGGGAGCCATCAGTACGCGCTACCGTAACTTATAGGCGCGAGGTGATGCCAGTGCTTGTGAAGCGTGCTCTTAAACTCGCCGCATATGGCGAGTGCATGTAAGGGAGGTAAGCAAAATGAGCAACAAAATGAAGATAAACCTCAAGGTTAACGGTGAGAATGTAACATACGAGATTGAGCCGCAGCAAAATCTCCTGCGGGTGCTTCGTGACAATTATATTTACGATGTCAAGTGCGGCTGTGAAGAAGGCGATTGCGGTACCTGTACTGTGTTGCTGGATGGTGTTACCGTTAAAAGCTGCATAACGCTTGCCGCCGCCTGTGATGGGTGCGAAATATGGACAGATAAAGGCCTAGGATACAACGATAGAGTAGCCGCAAGGTTGCAGGCGGCATTCGTTGAATGCGGTTCGGTACAGTGCGGATTCTGTACACCTGGTATGATTGTGGTTGGTGTAAGCTATTTAAAAAATGGCGGCAAGCCTGATAGGAATGCCATCAAGAAGGCGATCTCGGGCAATCTGTGCCGCTGCACAGGTTACGTAAAGATTGTTGACGCGATATACAAGGTCGCAAAAGAGATTGAAGAGGGGGTGCTTGCATGAAGCGCAATCTGAAACTCGTAGGCAATGCAGTTCCGCGCCATGATGCGTGGGCAAAGGCAAAGGGCGAACAGCTTTACAGCGACGATTGGTCAATGCCCAATATGTTGTATGGCAAGGTGTTAAGGAGCAAATATCCAGCAGCCATAATCCATGGTATAGATACAACCAAGGCTGAGGCTTTGCCCGGAGTACGCGCAGTTTTGACTGCCAAGGATGTGCCACATAACGAGGATATAACTAAGTTTGGCCAGATGCGTGATGTTGGCGGCGGATTTGAAGGACTTTACAAGGTGCTTGCCACAGGCAAGGTGCGCTCAAAGAGTGAAGCTATAGCGCTAGTTGCTGCGGAAACCGAGGAGATAGCGGCCGAGGCGTGTAAGCTGATTGAAGTGGATTATGAACCTACGGAGGGTGTATTTGACCCGCGTGAAGCTATAAAAGAGGGCGCATACCTTGTTTCGAGCGAGGATGAGAGTAACATTGTTATGCGGACGCAGGTACAAGATGGCGATGTGGAAAAAGCATGGGCAATGTGCGACGTTATTGTTGAAAACGACTATGAAACAACCCCACACGAACATGCATATCTTGAAACCGAAGGCGGTATGGGATGGCTGGATGAAAACGGCGTTATAACGTTGCGCGTTGGCGTACAGGTGCTTGAGCATTTCCGTACGGTTGCCAAGATAATGGGTTTGCAGCATACAAAAGTAAGGAATATGAGCCTACCTATTGGCGGTGGCTTTGGCGGTAAAGAGGATATCACCGTCGAAACCTATCTGGCGCTGCTGATAAACAAAACGCGCAGACCAGTAAAGATGGTATGGAGCCGTGAAGAATCAATGGAGACACACGCTAAACGCCATCCGGAGTATCTGCATTATAAGACGGGTGCGACAAAAGACGGTAAGATAATCGCACAGGAAGTGTCAATAGTTATGGATAGCGGCAGCTATACATACCTTACTCCGTGGGTGCAGATGTATTCAACAAACGCTGCGGCAGGCCCATACAATATTCCCAATGTACACATAAAAAGCGTATCAGCGTTTACCAACAATACGTTTTCAAGTGCGAACCGCGGATTTGGTGCCCCTCAGGTCAACTTCGCTTATGAACGGCAGATGGATCAGATAGCTCATAAGCTCGGTATCTGCCCTGTTGAGCTGCGCAAACGCAACATGATGCACAATGGCGACAAGCTGCCCACAGGCTTTATACCTC
The DNA here is from genome assembly GCA_036652795.1 of Clostridia bacterium. Taxonomy (GTDB): domain Bacteria; phylum Bacillota; class Clostridia; order Christensenellales; family CAG-138; genus JAVVVD01. Next base: position 236,324 of record JAVVVD010000001.1, read on the forward strand.
AGGGCCATATAGCGCTTGATGAGCTGATAGATAAAGTTAACGCTTCGCTCAATAATACGCCTAAGCTAGATAGGCTGCCAGACGGACGAAAGGTTGGCAGGGCAATAGCTGTGGGCCATATGGTATATGGACGCTTGACTTTTCTTCATGATTCATCCCGTCTATCTATCCGCCTTGAACTGGACGGAAGCGTAACGTTGCGTGCTGGAGTTCCAGATCTTGGTGGCGGCCAGGCCAGCGTACTTGTTCAAATAATCGCGGAAGAGCTTGGCTTGGAAATGGAGGATGTGCATCCATTCATAATGGATACCCACCTTACTCCGCTTTGCGGAACAACAACGGCTACACGTCAGCTATACATGTCCGGTAATGCCGCGCTCAAGTGTGCAGGTATAATGAGGGATAGGATTCTTGAAAAGGCGTCCGAACTACTCGGATATCCGGTTGAAAGTCTTGCGCTGGGCGATCGCAAGGTTTACCTTGTGAATAACCCAATGGTTAACATGCCATTCGTAAGCGTGGTCGGTAATTTGAGCAACGATGGCGGCGAGCTTGAGACTATAGCGCAGTTTAACGCGCCATTCACAGAGGTGCCTGACCTTTCAGATATCAAAGGGCAGCTTAACCCGGATCTTACATATACGTGCCACGGCGTTGAGGTTGCGGTAGATGAGGAGACAGGCGAATTTGAGATACTTAGATTGATTGCCGGCATAGATGCAGGTAAGATGATAAACAAAAATTCCTGCGAAGGCCAGGTTGAAGGCGGATGTGTATACAATGCGCTATGGGCGACTCATGAGGATCTTCAGTGGCGTGGTGGTATCACAAAGGCAAACAGCTTCTCAACTTACTTGATACCGACGTCAGTTGATGTGCCGGATGTTGAAACTGTAATACTTGAAAGTGGCGGCGGGCTTGGGCCTTACAACGCGAAGGGCATTGGTGAACCTTCAGATAATTCGATAGCTCCCGCTGTGGTCAATGCGATCTGTGACGCTATTGGAAATGACAACGCACTTAACTTCATGCCAATAACGTTTGAAAAAATACTTAAAGCTGTAAAAACCAGATAAATAACTCAAAAGAGCCGGGAGTGTGGATTATACCATTTCTTCCGGCTATGTTTGGTGCCGGAATATTTGTGTTGGCGCAATTTATTATTGATAACAATATTATAAAGAGTAACTATACATGGAGACTTTACATGCTTAACATGTGCTATGCATGGTATATTATGCATAAAATAAAAGCTAAAATTCACACTAATTAAATTATAACTATACATAAAAACTCACGACATAGTAATGCAACTTTACATATACCTAAAAGAACAAATACGACCAGCGCCTGTGAGATTGTGACCATAGGCGCTGCTTTAATTTTCACATTGCTCACTTTTACACGCGCTATTTGATTTGTTATGATTGGCAAATCATGCTATAATTACTCCATTACGAAAAGCGGAGCGTACGATGAAACACCTTATTGTAAATGTGGACAAAGGATCAATTGCCCAGGAGCTTGGCATAGTTCCAGGTTGCTTTTTAGTTTCGATAAACTCCGAAGAAGTCCTGGATATAATAGATTACGAGCAGCTAAGCGCAAATGAAAAATTAACAGTATGCTTTGAAGCGCCAAATGGTGAGATAATAGAAGGCCAGATACATAAGGATGAATACGAATCGCTTGGTCTTGAGTTCCAATGTGGGCTGATGAGTCAGATAAGGAACTGCAAAAATCGGTGCGTATTTTGCTTTATAGATCAAATGCCACGAGGAGTGCGCGACACGCTGCATGTAAAGGATGATGATTGGCGATTATCACTTATAATGGGCAACTATATAACGCTAACAAACGTTGATGATAACGAGTTTGAACGCATAATACGGCGCAGGGTAAGTCCATTGTATATATCGGTTCATGCTACAGACGGTGATGTACGCAGACGCATGATGGGAAATCCATCGGCAGAGCTGATATTGCAGCGGCTTAAGCGGCTAAAGCAGGAGAACCTTGCATTTCATTGCCAAATAGTGCTGTGCCCCGGAATAAATGACGGAGAGGTGCTAAAACGAACGCTTGCAGAGCTTTATGCGCTTAAACCGGCTGCAAAAAGTGTTGCCGTTGTTCCGGTTGGACTTACAAAGTACCGCGAAGGACTGCATTCATTGCGCTGCCTTACACGCGATGAGGCTGCTGCGGCAATAGCTGAGGTGGAGGGATATTCTTGCGATACCGATGCAGAAAGCGAAACTGCATTTGCCTATGCTTCGGATGAGCTGTACCTAACCGCCGGAGTAGAACTTCCATCATACGAGTACTATGGCGATTTTGATCAACTTGAAAACGGAGTAGGTTTGCTGCGTAAATTTGAACATGAGTTCATATATGCGCTATCAGGACAGACTCCATTAAAAAAAGCAAGATGTTTTGCCTCCGCATGTGGAACAGCCGCTGCTCCGTTTATGCAAACGCTATTCAACAGGCTTAGAGAATATGGAATTACAATAACAGTAAATCCAGTAGTCAATGATTATTTCGGTCATACCATCACGGTAAGTGGTCTGCTGTGCGGTATAGATCTGATAAAGCGGATTAGTAATGTGCCGGAAAGCACTGTGCTTATTCCGCGCAACATGATGAGAGAAGGAGAACATGTATTTTTGGACGGTATGCACCTGAACGAAGTTGAAAAACTGTCACAAAAACGCATAATACCAATGTGCGCTTTTGATGCAGAGGAATTCGTACAGCAGCTGTTTGAAATACATACTTGAGGTGATTTATGCCAAAACCATTAGTTGCGGTCGTTGGACGACCCAATGTCGGGAAATCGACATTTTTTAACAGAATAATAGGTAAACGTATAGCAATTGTAGAGGATACACCGGGAGTCACACGGGATCGTATTTATGGTGACGCTACATGGCTTACACATTCATTTATGCTTATAGATACGGGCGGAATCGAGCCGGTTAAGGATGATATCATAAGCACACAGATGCGCAGACAAGCTGAACTGGCGATTGAAACTGCGGACGTTATAATTTTTCTTGTTGACGGTCGGGAAGGTATAACTGCGGCTGATGAGGATGTGGCAAACATGCTACGGCGCTCAAAAAAACCGATAGTACTGGCGGTAAACAAGGTTGACCATCCTAAATTTGAGGATACAATATATGATTTTTATTCGCTTGGTATAGGCACGCCAATATCTATATCCGGCGAACAGGGACTTGGCCTGGGCGATTTGCTTGATGAAGTTGTTTCCTATTTTCCACAGAGCGAGGAGGAGCAATCCGACGCTCCTGTAAGTATAGCAGTTGTAGGAAAACCAAATGTAGGTAAATCAAGCCTGGTAAACATGCTGTTAGGCCACGAACGAACGATAGTAAGCAGTATCCCTGGCACAACACGCGATGCGATAGACTCGCCATTTGAGTACGCAGGCGAACAGTATGTGCTTGTGGATACCGCCGGCATCCGCCGCAAACGTGCAATAGATGATGTATCAATCGAACGTTACAGCGTGATACGCTCACTGGATGCTATAAGGCGCGCAGATGTTGTTTTAATAGTGGTTGATGCCGAACAGGGACTTAGCGAACAGGATGTGCGCATAGCGGGATATGTACATGAGGAGGGCAAGGCCTCGGTACTTATAGTGAATAAGTGGGATCTTATCGAAAAGGATACCCACACAATGGATGCGTTTAAAAAAAAGCTGTATTCAGATATAGCATTTATGGACTACGTGCCTATGTTGTTTATATCCGCACTTAGCGGCCAACGTGTTAACAAGGTAATGGAGATTGCGAAATATGCCTATGCACAAAATTGCACGCGTATTTCAACAGGAATGCTAAACGATATAGTTTCTGAAGCCATTACTGTAACCGAGCCGCCTTCAGACAAGGGACGCAGACTTAAAATATACTATTCAACGCAGGTAGCCACAAAGCCGCCAACGTTTGTGATATTCGTAAATGAGCCGGAGCTTATGCATTTTTCATATAAAAGATATCTTGAAAACTATATCAGGAAATCTTTCAAGCTTGATGCAACGCCGATACGGCTGATAATACGGAAACGCACAAAGAATGATGAAGCATAAAGTTATAAAGAGGTAGGGCAGTGGAATTTAATTATCTGTGGATTGTATGCGCGGTTTTAGGTTATTTGCTTGGCAACGTAGAAACAGCTGTGCTGCTGAGCAAATCAATGTACCACGACGATGTGCGTAAGCATGGCAGTGGTAATGCTGGTACTACGAATATGCTGCGCGTGTTTGGTATGAAGTCAGGCATAATTACCTTTGTTGGTGATTTCTCGAAGGGAATTATCGCTGTACTGATAGGTAGACTGATCTGTGGCGAAGTATGCGGTTACATATGCGGCGCATTTGCCGTATTAGGACATGATTTCCCGGTGCTATTCAAATTTAAGGGTGGTAAAGGGGTTGCTACTTCGCTTGGCGTTGCGTGGATGGTGGCGCCGACTATAGCTGCGGTGGCTACGCTTGTTGGCTTTACGATAATTTATATCAGCCAGATGGTATCGCTTGGCTCTATGATAGGCTTTGTAGGTTTTACTATTGCCACTGTATTGTTTAATCTTGATAATATACCACTAATAATCATGTGTATAGTATTGCTTGTGTTGCTGCTGTTGCGCCATACAGACAATATAAGGCGTATAATACGGGGTGAAGAGAGCAAGCTGTTTAAACGCAAGACAAAATAAAGACGGTTATATTATATGCAATGCACTGCTATGCGGTGCATTTTTTTATTTTTTGGCACATATATATCTAATGCTTATCGTGATTATAGGGAGGTACCTCAATGGATAGATCGGCTTTATACAAGGACATTGCTGAGCGGACTGACGGGGATATATATATCGGTGTGGTGGGTCCGGTGCGGACGGGTAAATCCACCTTCATAAAGAGGTTTATGGATCTGCTCGTCATCCCCAATATGCATAATGAGTTTGCGAAAGGTCGAGCAATAGACGAGCTGCCACAAAGCGCAGCAGGAAAAACCATCATGACCACGCAGCCCAAATTTGTTCCAAATGAGGCCGCAGAGGTATATCTTGACGGGGCTGCCAATGTGCGGCTGCGGATGGTGGACTGTGTGGGCTATATGGTTCCGGGGGCAGTTGGGCATATCGAAAACGAGGTTCCGCGCATGGTGCGCACACCGTGGTTCGATTATGATATTCCGTTTGAGGAAGCGGCAGAGATAGGCACTAGAAAGGTTATAACGGAGCATTCAACAATTGGCGTTGTTATAACTACGGATGGCAGCATAACCCAGATACCGCGTGATGACTACGTAAAGGCAGAGGAAAGGGTGATATGCGAGCTTAACGAACAGAGCAAGCCGTTTGCCATAGTACTCAACAGCACACATCCGCAATCAGAGGAAACGGTTGGGATGGCTGAAAAGCTAAGCGAAAAATACGGCACAGTCGTAAAACCGATGGATGTAATGAATATGAGCGCGACCCAGATAAACGAGCTGCTCGAGGACATACTTATGGAATTTCCTGTGCGGATGATCCATATAAATGTACCAAGTTGGATGTGTGCGCTGCCATATGAACACTGGTTGATGCAGCGTGTACTTGTGCCGGTTACAAAGTGCACTGAGAATGTTATGAGGATGCGTGACTGTGCTGCTATGGAGCCTGTGCTGGGCAGCATAGAAGATTTTGAGCCGGCATCGACGAGAAGTATGCTTCCGGGGAGCGGCATGGTAGAGATGGAGCTAAGGCCGCTCAGCGAAGTATTCTACAAAGTGCTGGGTGAGGAATGCGGCTGTGAAATAGAGGACGATGCGCACCTTATCTCGATAATAAAGGAGTTTGTAGGCGCAAAACGCGAATATGACCGCGTATCATCGGCATTGGATTCTGCCTATAAGACGGGATACGGTATGGTGAGTCCACCTATGGAGGAAATGGTTTTGGATAAGCCGGAAGTGGTGCAGCGTGGTAACAGGTTTGGCGTCAGGCTTAACGCACATGCATCGGGATTGCATCTTATCAGGGTAGATATAGATTCAGAGGTATCACCGCTGGTTGGCAGCGAGGAGCAATCCGAAGAATTTTTATCATATTTGATGGAAAGCTTTGAAAAAGAACCGGATAAGGTCTGGCAGACTAAGATATTTGGTAAGCCACTCTACGACCTTATAAAGGATGATATGTCAGGCAAAGTTGCACGTATGCCGCCGCAGGTTCAGCAACGGCTTCAAAGCACGCTTCAGCGTATGGTAAATGATGGATGTAATGGGTTGATATGCATATTGCTGTGATAGAGTGAGTATATAAGGCGGCCGTTGGCTATAAACCTCCGGCCGCCTTAGTATATAATAAAATTTATTATTGTTGCTGCATAATAAATCTTACAAAACGTTTTTTGCCAAGCTTCATCACTTCACCACCTTTAATCGGCATGTTCATATCATCGCTTGCAATTTTGTTTCCCTGTAATTGAATACCGCCCTGATTGACAAGCCTTATGAATTCGCTTTTGCTGTGCACAAGTCCGGCTTCAATGAGCCTTACTACAATCGTAGATATCGTTTCGTTTGGATTTAATATATATAACTCAGGCACATCGTCAGGAATGGCTTTTTTGCCAAAGGCTGTATCAAAGTATGTTGCTGCCCGCTGCATTTCATTTTCGCCATGATACAATTTTGTGATGATCTGCGCCAAATGATATTTACAGTTACGGGGATTTTCGCCATCAGCCAACGCAATTTTAATTCTGTCGATATCATCTGGATGTTCGTCGGTGGCAAGCTCGAAGTATTTGATGATAAGCTCATCTGGCACTTCCATTATTTTTTTGAACATCACCTCGGCAGGCTCGCTTACTCCGATATAATTGCCAAGGCTCTTGCTCATTTTTTCGATGCCGTCAAGTCCCTCTAAAATAGGCATAAACATGGCGATCTGCTGTTCCTGACCAAGTGTTTTTTGCAGCGTGCGCCCCATCAATACGTTAAAGGTCTGATCTGTTCCACCAAGCTCAATATCTGCGGCAAGCTCTACTGAATCATAGGCCTGCATGAGAGGATAGAAAAACTCATGAACCCCTATTGAAACTTGATTTTTATACCGTGTCTGGAAATCGTCACGCTCCAATATCCTTGCCACAGTAGTAGTTGCAGCAAGCTTAATTATGTCCTCAAAGTTAAGCTTTGCAAGCCATTCACTGTTAAATCGTACAGTGGTTTTTTCTTTATCGAGCACCTTGAATATTTGTTCACAATAGGTTTGTGCATTAATGTGTACCTGTTCATTGCTCAGGGCAACTCTGCCCTTTGCTTTGCCGCTAGGATCACCGATTTTACCTGTAAAATCGCCTATTACAATTACCGCGCTATGACCGAGATCCTGCATTTGCTTTATTTTTCTTAGCACTACTGCGTGCCCAAGATGGATGTCAGGGGCGGAGGGGTCAAGTCCAAGCTTGATTATTAATGGCTTGTTTTGTGCACAGGACTTTTCAAGCTTTATCAGAAGCTCTTCTTCGTTAACAAGTGTATGGACGCCTTTACTTATGATGCGCAGTTGCTCCTTTGGTGAAATCATGGTTGTTATCTCCTTGAAATATTATTTTTCAACATTGCAAGGTCTATAAGAGGGAAAAACGGCAATAAAAAACCCGTCCTAATGTTTCCAAAAGGACGAGTATTATCTCGTGTTACCACCTTAAGTTTATAAACAACTCACGTTGCTTATCTCAATGAGTACAGCCATAATGCGGCGATACTTCTGCACACGGTTACGGGGTGCTTTTCCGTCGTAGCCTACTGGGGCAAAATCCCGTTCGGTACGCAGCTCCAAGATGTATTCACAATCATTATCCATGAGCCTCTCATCAACCGGCATCTTTCTGTTTGGCATCGTGACTGCTACTATTTCTTATCACAGCTTTTACTCTTATACTCCGAAATGCGCAAAGCAAATCTTCGTTATGCACATATTAAATTACAGTGTATTTTATTTCATTATGCATAAAAAGTCAATATAGCGAGACAAAGATAATATATTTTATTTTGATCTAAAATAAGTATTTATTGTCAATGGTCACCTAAACCTATTGCCGCGGCACTCAAAATGTAATATATTAGAAACCATGAAAAGTGAGGTAGCCTATGGATTGGTTTGAAATAACAATATACACAAGTGATGCGGGATTAGATGCAGTATGTGGGCGGCTGGATATGTTGGGCATAACCGATGTTATGATAGGGCAGGGGCGCGCAAGCATAGAGGCATATTTAAATACTACCGCAAAATATTGGGACTTTGCAGATATGGATAAGCTTGCAATTGGTGATACGCCATGTGTAAAGGCATACATACACGCCGATGACACCGATATGGTTGATACGATACGCAGTTCCTTTGAACAGCTTAAAGGTCTAGATACAGGGCTGGATTTGGGCAGCCTTGACGTGTCTGTACATCGAGCGGCTGACGAGGATTGGGCAAATAATTGGAAGGCGTATTATAAACCAATAAAAACGGGCGAGCGGCTGATTGTTTGTCCTTCATGGGAGAAGGTGCAACCAGATGGACGCGCAGTGCTACTAATAGATCCGGGCATGGCGTTCGGCACGGGTTCCCATCATACCACTCGCATGTGCCTTGAGCTACTTGAGCAATATGCGCCTGATTGTGATGAATTGCTGGATATTGGCTGTGGAAGCGGTATACTTTCGATTGCAGGGTTGCTGCTGGGCGCAAAACGCGCCACAGGCGTGGATATTGATCCAGCTGTGCAAAAAATAGCCGCAGAGAATGCAGCCATAAACGGAATATATGATAAACAATACTGCATTATGACGGGCGATGTGCTTGCGGATACAAAGCTTGAACAGACATTGGGCGAGCGCCACTACGGCGTTATTTGCGCAAATATAGTTGCGTCAGTAATAATACAGCTTATGGGGCTGTTTTCAAAGCTGCTCAAAAAAGATGGGGTAGTAATAGCCTCAGGCATAATAGACGATAGGCTTGATGAGGTTAAAGCGGCGTTTGTGGCATCCGGCTTTGAAATCATACAGGTGCGCCGCAGCGAGGACTGGGCGGCAATACTGGTAAAGATGGCGGACGTAGGATAATATAATGAATGTTGCTTTTTGCACCCTTGGCTGCAAGGTGAATCAATATGATACGCAGGCTATGCGCGAATTGTTTGAATGTGCCGGCTATGATATAGTTGAGTTCGAAGATGTGGCGGATATTTATTTGATAAATACCTGCACTGTTACGGCTACTAGTGATAAAAAGTCGCGCCAAATGATATCACGCGCTCATTCGCTAAATCCTGATGCGAAAATAATCGTAACGGGATGCTACTCTCAGCGTGCGCCTGAGGAGATAAGCAACTTACCAGGAGTGGCACTGGTGTTAGGCACAAAGGATCGCTTGCGGGTGATTGAACTCCTAAAGTCGGTATATAATGGCAGCAAGCAAAATGCAGTAGGCGAGCTTGTGACAGAGCGGAATTTTGAACTGCTCACCGCTTCGCACGAAGGCAGGACGCGCGCACACCTAAAAATACAGGAGGGATGCGACAGATATTGCACCTATTGCATAATACCCTATACTCGCGGGCCGCTGCGCTCAAGACCGATAGCGAGTGTGAAAGATGAGCTGGTTAAGCTTTCAAATGAGGGGTACTGTGAAGTTGTGCTTACGGGCATACACCTGATGTCATATGGAAAAGATATGAAGGATACTGTTTCGCTAGCGGATGCTATCCAACAGGCTAATGATATAGATGGGATAAAACGCATACGACTCGGATCACTGGAGCCGCAGATGCTTTCCGTTGAAACGGTGGATATGCTTACATCAAACCCCAAGATATGCAGGCATTTTCATCTGTCACTGCAAAGTGGAAGCGACACAGTACTAAAACGCATGAATCGCAGATATGATACTGCTGGATACTCTGACTGTGTAAACAGGCTTAGGGCAGCTATGCCGGGATGCGCAATAACTACGGATATTATTACTGGCTTTCCGGGCGAGAGCGAGGAAGAATTTGATGAAACCATGCGTTTTGTGGAAAAAATTGGCTTTGCGCGCATACATGCTTTCCCGTATTCTAGAAGGGCCGGAACAAAGGCGGCTGATATGCCAAGCCAAGTACCGCGTGGAATAAAGGCGGAACGTACAAGTAAACTTATTGAGCTTGGCGAACGATGTGAACGCAGATATATAAAAGGTTTTGTCGGATCAGATGTAGATGTGCTTTTCGAGGAATGCAATGGCGAATGGATACAAGGGTATACAGATACATATATACGAGTGCGGGTTATATGCGCTAAAAACACACTGCAGGGTACAATAGCGAAAGTACATATAACGCAAGCAGAACAGGAACATCTTACAGGTGAACTGATATAACAAAAAAAGAAAGGAGCATACCTATGTGTGAGTGCATTTTTTGCAGGATAGCAAACGGTGCAATACCATCCAACAAGGCCTATGAAGACGAAACACTGTTCGCATTCCATGATATAGAACCACAGGCGCCACTGCATATCCTTATAGTACCAAAGCTTCATTATGATAACATACAGGATGCGTCAAGTGCAGACAGCGCATTAATATCGCATATGATCGATGTAGCGGGCAAGCTTGCAAAGCAGCTTGGCGTATCTGATAGCGGGTTTCGTATAGTTATAAATACCGGAAGGGACGGTGGGCAGTCTGTGCAGCATCTGCATCTGCATCTGCTTGCCGGCAGGACTTTTGGATGGCCACCAGGCTGATATCAATAAAAACCAGCCCTGTAATCTACAAGATGATATAAAACAACTATTAATAGTTGTTGACTTGGGGTTGGGTTTTAAGTATAATACCTTTGTGCTTCAGCATGCCCATGCTCATAGCAATAGCACGATCGCTATGTCGCATCAGAGGGGAGGGAAAATGTAATGGAAATTCGTGTAGGTGAAAATGAGTCCCTGGAAAGTGCTCTTAAACGATTCAAGCGTAAGTGCGCTCGCTCTGGCGTACTCGCAGAGGTTCGCAGGCGTGAACACTATGAAAAGCCAAGTGTCAAGCGCAAGAAGAAAGCCGAAGCTGCCAGAAAGCGTAAGTATTAATAAATAGTTAGTCTGTTCGGGAATTCGATTAGTTCCATCCCGACGTGTTGAACCAGGCATCGTGCGCATAAGCATCAGGAGCATTGCTGACACAGAATATATGCATCCAAGACCCGATATAATCTATCGGGTCTTTTTTTGTTCATACGCATTGAGGGGCGGCCTTGCAGGTGATATAATGACTTAGTGCGGTGATTATACGCCTAGTGCGCATTTCAACCGCTATTTTATCGTCATAGCACTGCAAATGGTAAATTTAACGTGGAATTATGGTATAATAACCTAGATAGACAAAGGTGGTGGATATATGGAACTGTCAAAATTAAATAAAGAACAGCGCGAGGCTGTGGAATATATCGATGGGCCGCTTCTGGTGCTTGCAGGTGCTGGCAGCGGAAAGACGCGAGTGCTGGTGTATCGCATTGCAAATCTTATTGAGCATGGCGTGGCACCGCGCAACATACTTGCGCTGACGTTTACAAATAAGGCGGCGAGTGCGATGCGCGAACGCGCAGAAACGCTTATAGGCGGCCGTACAGATGGAATGTGGGTGACGACATTCCATTCCTGCTGTGCCCGCATATTGCGTATGGATATAGATAAAATAGGCTTTGACAGGAATTTTGTTATATATGACGATTCGGATCAGATGAGCCTTATAACGGAAATAATAAAGACAATGGGATTGAACGACAAGGAAATATCAAAACGCGAGATAAAAGAGCGCATAAGCGATGCTAAAAACCGTTCATCCGACCCCAAGCAATATCTCATCGAGCTGGCTTATGCGGATGATACGGTAATAAAGGTATATGATAAATACGAAAAACGTCTCAAAGAATCAAATGCTTTGGATTTTGACGATCTGCTAATTAAAACCACGGTGCTATTTGATCAGTGCCCAGCTGTGCTGGAAAAATATCGCGCAAGGTTTCGTTATGTGTTGGTAGATGAATATCAGGATACAAATATGACACAGTATCGCCTGGTTGAACTGCTATGTCATGAACATCGAAATATATGTGTGGTTGGCGATGATGATCAGAGTATATATGGCTGGCGCGGTGCGGATATACGCAACATACTGGGCTTTGAAAAGGATTTTGAAAATACAAAGGTGATACGCTTAGAGCAAAACTACCGCTCTACCAGCGTAATATTGGATGCGGCAAATGCAGTGATACAGAACAATATAGGCCGTAAACAAAAAAAACTTTGGACACAAAAAGATGGTGGCGAAAAGATTACTCTGTATTGTGCGGAGAGCGAACGTGATGAAGCCGCTTATATGTGTAAACGCATACTAGAGGGAGTAAGAAGTGGCAGGAGCTACGATGAGTTTGGCGTACTCTACCGCATGAACGCACAAAGCCGTGTGTTGGAAGGTATGCTGAGCAATTACGGAATTCCGTATAAGGTATATGGAGGACAACGCTTCTATGACAGACGTGAGATAAAGGATATTATGGCGTATTTGCGCCTTATATATAACCCGAATGACGATGTGGCATTTATGCGAATAGTAAATGTGCCTCGAAGGGGTATAGGCGATGTCACGATAGGTGAAATAAGCAAAGCTGCCCAAGAAAATGGCATATCAATGCTTATGACGGTGATAACTGGTACGGGTATGACAGATAAGCTTAAAAGCAAGCTAAAGCCATTTGCCGACAGTATGACTGAATTTATCGCAATGGCAAACACAATGCTGCTATCTGAGTTTGTGAATAAGCTTATGGCAGCGTTGGAATATGAAAAATATCTTGCACTTGACGACAAAAAAAATGAATTGGAATCAAGACTTGATAATATACGCGAGCTTGCAGGAAATATAAAGGAAATAGAAAGCGGCCTTGCGGATGATGTGAGTGCGTTACAGCTTTTTTTAGAAAATGTTGCGCTTGTGTCCGATATTGATTCTATGCAGGATGAGAATGGTACTGTTTCGTTGATGACACTGCACAGTGCAAAGGGACTGGAATTTGATACTGTGTTCCTTGCTGGCATGGAAGAAAACATATTCCCTACATCGCGCGCACGCAACGATCTTTCATCAAATGCCATTGAAGAAGAACGTAGATTGTGCTATGTTGGTATAACGCGCGCACGGGAACGATTGCACATTATCCACGCCAAGCAGCGCATGCTGTTTGGAGATTATTCCTATAATAGGCGCTCACGCTTTATTGATGAGATACCGCCTGAACTGATGGATGAACAGATACAGCAATTATCTGCAACGGCTCAGAGCAGCGCACGCAGGGCGGCAGCATTTGATGCGATGATGCATCCTGGCTTTGGTTCAAAGCAGCCAAAGGCGGTACAAGCTGCAACAGCTGTGGATAAACAGCTTTCACTATTCCAAAAGGTTGAACATGAAAAATTTGGCGTAGGCACAGTGATGGAAGTAAGCGGGACGGGCAGCGCTATGATGGTTACAATAGATTTTCAGGGTACGGGCGTAAAACGCTTTGCGGCGGCTTACGCGCCAATAACTGTGATAAATGATACGGAGGGATAATTGTATGCCGGAACGTATGCGAGAGCTTGTTGACAGGCTCAACGAATATGCCAAGGCATACTATGTAATGGATGCTCCCATGATAAGCGATGAGGAGTACGATGCATTATTTGACGAATTGCTTACCATGGAAAAACAGTGCGGTATAGTCCTTCAGGATTCTCCGACGGTGCGCGTGGGCGGAGAGGCTTTGAGCGCATTTGTGCAGCATAAGCATATCGCGCGCTTATGGAGCATGGACAAGGTTAAAACATGTCAAGAACTGCTGGATTGGGCTGTACGGGCAGATAAGCTGCGGATGGAATATAACCGTATAAACACGACTGAACTGCCGATACTTAGTTATGCGCTTGAATATAAGTTTGATGGACTTACAATAAACCTGACATATAATGACGGTAATTTGGTTGCTGGCGCTACGCGTGGCAACGGAATAGTAGGCGAGGATATACTGCCACAGATAAAGACTATACAGTCAATACCGCTGACAATACCATTTAAAGGAATGATGGAGGTGCAGGGCGAATGCCTGATGCACCTGTCTGTGCTAGAAAAAATAAACAAGAGCACGGACGATACACTTAAAAATGCGCGTAACGCAGCGGCAGGCGCGCTGCGCAACCTTGATCCGCAGATAACCGCAAAGCGAAAATTGGATTGCTTTTGCTATAACATTGGGTATATCGAAGGGATGAAGCTTGATGAACAAACGACTATGCTGGAATTTTTAAGGCAAAACGGTCTGCCTACGAGCTCTTTTATTAAAACAGAAACGGATATAACCGCGATATTCAATCACATATTGCAGGCAGAGGCTGATCGAGACAGCTTAGATTTTTTGATAGACGGAATGGTAATCAAACTGCGTGATTTCGCAACACGTGAAGCACTGGGTACAACAGACCGTTTTCCACGATGGGCAACAGCATATAAATTTGCAGCGGAGGAAACCACCACCGTAATACGTGATGTAACATGGGAGGTGGGGCGCACAGGCAAGCTTACGCCACGCGCACATCTGGATGCCGTTGAGCTTTCAGGCGCTACAATATCCCATGCAACGCTAAACAATTGGGATGATATTCAGCGTAAGCATGTAGGCATAGGGTCGCGTGTTTTTATACGGCGCAGCAATGATGTGATACCAGAGATACTTTCGGCTGTGACGGGGGACGTGCCTAAATGTGCCGTAAAAAAACCGCAGCATTGCCCTGCGTGTGGATCACATGTGGAGCAGCGTGGTGCAAATATATTCTGCACGAACTCGCTTTCATGTAAGCCACAGATAGCCGGCAGGCTTACACATTACGCTTCACGTGACGCTATGGATATAGAGATGTTTTCAGAAAAAACAGCGGCTCTATTTGTTGATAAGCTTAACATAAACAGCATTCCTGATCTGTATGATCTGAAAGCAAATGATTGTCTTACGTTGTATGGGTTTGCTAGCAAAAAGGCGGATAAACTGATTGATGAGATAGATCGCTCAAAGGATTGCAGCCTAGGCGCATTTTTGTTTGCTATCGGCATACCGAACGTTGGAATAAAGACGGCGCGCGATCTTGCAAGACGGTTTAAAACATTTGATGCGGTGCGCAGAGCCGGATATGATGAACTTACAGATGTTACAGATGTTGGCGATGTTGTAGCAACTAGTATAATGAGCTTTTTTGCAGATGATTTAATAACCGAACAGCTGGATAGGCTGCTTGCACACGGAGTAAAGCCGCATGATGAAGAAGAAAAACTTACAATATCACCTATTAATGGTAAAACTATAGTTGTTACAGGTAGTATGTCGCGCATGGACAGAGCGACAATAAAAAAACTTATAGAGGATCTTGGCGGCAAGGCTACAGGTAGTGTGAGCAAAAAAACAGACTATGTGGTTGCCGGAGAAAACGCCGGTAGCAAGCTGGCAAATGCAGTTGCGCTCGGTGTATGCGTTCTTACCGAGGATGAATTTTTTGAATTGACAGGAGAGGCCGAATGAGATTGGGGAAATTGGATAATGAGCAGCTTGAAAGATTGATATTAAGCAAGTTCAGCCATACGCGCGAAGAAGTTGTTCTTTCGCCGCGTATAGGTGTGGATTGTACGGCACTGGACCTTGGCGGAAAGCTCGCAGTGCTGTCCACCGATCCAATAACATCGGCGGATAATAACATTGGAA
The DNA here is from genome assembly GCA_036652795.1 of Clostridia bacterium. Lineage (GTDB taxonomy): Bacteria > Bacillota > Clostridia > Christensenellales > CAG-138 > JAVVVD01. The sequence goes on from JAVVVD010000001.1 coordinate 252,168, forward strand.
GGCTTACAGTGCATGTTTGCTGCAACGATGCCGCCGCTGCCGGTGCAGAGCCGGTCGGCTTGCTGGTAACACTGCTTGTGCCGCCCACGAGTACACAGGAGGATATTGGCAGGGTGGCGGATGAGCTTGCGGAAGCGTCGCAGCTTGCGGGAATAGATATAATAGGAGGTCATACCGAGGTTACGGATTCAGTAACACGTATGGTCACCTGCGCAACAGTGATAGCCAAGGCGACTGCGGATAGAATCATTACATCAGGGGGGATGAAACCAGGGGATGATATAGTGCTAACGAAACATGCCGGACTGGAAGGCGCCGCGGTGATAGCCGAGGATTTTGCAGACAGGCTTACACAAATAGCTCCTTTGGAGTTGGCAGAGGCGAGAAGCTTTGCAAACAGCCTTAGTGTAGTTAAGGAAGGATTGTTTGCTGCCGCTCACTCTGCAAGCGCAATGCACGATGTAACCGAGGGCGGCGTGATGGGAGCTTTGTGGGAGATGGCGCACGCCTCAGGATGCGGTGTACGGGTCAAGTCTGCAAATATACCGGTGCACCCGGCCACATCGCATATATGCGCCGCGTTAGGACTTGATCCTCTGCGTCTGCTCTCAAGCGGATGTATGCTGATTTCCTGCCCTGACGGCAAATATCTGGTGCAAGAACTTCTTACGATTGGTATAGCTGCTAAGCTGATTGGTGTAGCAACCGAGGATAGTGCAGTGATATGTGACGAAGCTGTTGTTATGCCTCCGCAAGCTGATGAGCTGTATAAACTATTTTGAGCTAGTTTTAATGCAGATGTTTATTAAATCTTAGGGATGTGTTATTATTTGTATAGTAGCGGATTCACATTAGATGGGGGTATATGCTTGGTTAATAGTATGACTGGATTTGGCCGTGCTACCGCTTGTATAGACGGTAGAGAGATAACGTTTGAGCTTAAGAGCGTGAATCATCGCTATCTGGATATAAGCTACCGTATGCCTAAGCATATTGGTTTTATTGAAGATGCGGTTCGTGCAGAGCTTAGTGACAAGCTTTCGCGTGGGCATGTGGATGTATACGTGAATTATCGCAATATGCGTGAGGATGCGCGCAAGGTGGAGATAGACACAACGTTGCTGGATGAATATATCAGCGCTGCGAGAGACGCTAACATCACCTTGAAATTGCAGGATGATATGACGCTTGCAAATGCGTTGCGTATGCCTGATGTAACAAATGTAATCGAAAATGAAGAAGACCGTGGTGCTGTGTGCGCTCTTGCCAGGACAGCTGTAAGCAATGCAATAGCTGAGCTTAAAGGTATGCGCGCGCAGGAGGGCAAGCACTTGCATGACGATCTGTATGAGCGGGCGAATATGGTAAAGGCGCTCGCTGAAAAAATAGCGCTGCGCGCCCCTGTGGTTGTTGATGAATATAAACTAAAGTTAAACGAGCGAATAGAGAAGCTGATCGGTTCAGTTGAAGTGGATAAGGCGAGATTGGCTACCGAGGTAGCTATATTTGCTGATAAGGCCAGCATAGATGAGGAGATAGTACGTCTGCGCAGTCACGTGGCGCAGATGCGCAAAGAATTGGACAGCGTAGAGCCGGCGGGACGAAAGCTTGATTTTATAGTTCAGGAAATGAACCGCGAATTCAACACAATAGGCTCAAAAGCGAATGATTCCGCCATAGTAGAGTTGGTAATATCCGGCAAGGCTGAAATTGAGAAGATTCGAGAGCAGGTACAGAACATAGAATAAGCAATGACGGATGATATGCGAAATTGGGAGGGGCGTATGCACACACAAAAAGAAGGTTTATTGGTAGTCATATCTGGACCTTCCGGAGTAGGCAAAGGAGCTATATTCAAAGGACTGATGCAGCGGAATCCAGGCATTAAATTTTCTGTATCCGCAACTACCAGAGCACCGCGTCCTGGTGAGGTAGATGGGAGAGACTATCGCTTCATGCCTGTTGAAAAGTTCGAAAACATGATAACGAATGATGAGTTTTTAGAGTATACAAACGTATTTGGCACTCACTATTATGGCACGCCTAAGGAAACTGTGCGCAGGGAAATGGATGCAGGCAACGATATAGTGCTTGAGATAGATGTACGCGGCGCAATGAACATAAAACGTGTATGCAGTAAAGCAGTGGCGATATTTATAGCACCACCATCTATGCAGATCCTAAAATCTCGCCTTGTGGGGCGCCATACAGAAACGCAGGAAGCAATAGAACGCAGATTTAAACGGGCTTATGAAGAAATGAAGTGCATTGAACAGTATGATTATATTGTGATAAACGATGTTTTGGATACAGCGGTGTCACAGGTGGAGAGCATAATAATTGCGGAACATGCGAGTGTATGCCGCAATGCCGCATTGGTAAAGGAATTGCAAGGAGGAAATTAATTATGATGAACAATCCGCCGCTCAATGAGTTGCAGGACAAAGTTGGTTGCCGCTATATGCTGGTAACAGTTGTGGCTAAGCGAGCACGCCAGCTACTGGTAGATCCAGAAAGAACAGGTGATCAAAAACCTGTGCCGATGGCAGTGAACGAGTTATATAAAGACGAGCTTGATATACGCTATCCTGAGGAATATACGAAATGAAAAAAACAGTCGTGATGGGCGTTACTGGCTCTATTGCGGCTTATAAGGCATGCGATATAGTAAGCCGATTAAAAAAGCACGACATTGATGTGCACATAATATTGACGCGCGCAGGTGCGGAGTTCATAACTCCACTAGCGCTAGAAACAATAAGCGGCAACCCCGTGATAACGGATATGTTCAATCGCACGACTCCATGGGAAGTGGAGCATGTTGCGCTTGCAAAACAGGCTGATGTGTTCCTAGTGGCTCCTGCAAGCGCAAATTTTTTGGCCAAAGCGTCAGTTGGCATAGCAGACGATATGCTCTTAACTACGCTGCTGGCTACGCATGCTGCATTGCTCATAGCTCCGGCGATGAATTCAAACATGTATCAAAATGCTATTGTGCAACAGAACATGGCTGTGCTGCGTTCGCGTGGCGCAATATTTATACAGCCCGGTAATGGTATGCTTGCCTGTGGAGATACAGGAATAGGCCGATTGGCTGAAACTGATACAATAGTTGAAACCGTACTAGCTGCGATGAATAAAAAATCCGATCTTCTGGGTATGCGCATTATTGTAAGTGCAGGCCCAACGCAGGAAAACATTGACCCTGTCAGATATATTACTAACCGTTCATCAGGCAAAATGGGTTATGCAATAGCGGAAGCGGCACAGGAGCGTGGCGCGCTTGTGACGCTGATAAGCGGCCCAAGTGCACTCATCACACCGCATGGAGTGAAGCGTATAGACGTTGTGTCATCACATGATATGTTTGATGCCGTAAATGCAGAATTTAAATCGTGTGACGTGCTTATTATGGCAGCAGCTCCTGCGGACTTTACGCCGGAATATAGCAATCAGAAGATAAAGAAAAACGGCCGCGATGGTCTCTCCATTGAACTTGCCGCCACGCAGGATATATTAGCATCGGTGGGAAAAAACAAAGGTAATAGAATACTTGTTGGATTTGCGGCAGAAACGCAGGATATAGCGGCAAATGCCATGAAAAAGCTTGCAAGTAAAAATCTGGATATGATCGCCGCGAACGACGTATCCGGTATGGAACTAGGATTTAAATCCGATTACAACCATGTTATGCTGTACATACGGGACGGTAGCTGTGCCGACAGCGGGATAGTTAGTAAACGTGAACTGGCAGATTGGCTGCTAGATAGGATTTTGAAATTGAATAACTGATGGGGATTGCCCCTATAACATAGATACAAAGAGGGCGTGGCCCTCTTTTTTATAAAATATAGATTGAGGTGGTAGTATGTATGCGCAGGTGATAGTGGATATAGCGAATGCTAACGTGGACAAGCTGTTCACCTATTCTGTACCGGAAGACATGCAGCTTGTTCAAGGTCAGCGCGTACTGGTACCGTTTGGCGCAGGTAATAAGCGCATAGAAGGTTTTGTGCTTGGGCTAATAGAAAATGCCCCAAACAATGATTATCATATAAAACCGGTGCTGCGTACTTTAGAGCCATACAGTGTACTGATGCCGGATCAGATTGAGCTTGCGAACTGGATAAAAGAGAGTTATCATTGTTTGCTTGTGGATGCGCTGAGACTTATGATACCGGCGCAACTGCGAGGCGGAAGAATAAAGGAAAAACTGACGCGCACGGTGTGTATAGCCGATGGACTAGATATAGTTGCAGCGCAGAGCACCTTGCTAAAAAAAGACGGCACGCCAAAAGCGCCTGTGCAATACGAGGTGTTAAGACTGATTGGTGAAAGCAAGATGCCAATCAGCATAAATGATATAAATGCATTCATTCCAGGTGCGTCCACAGCTATAAGGGCACTTCTAACAAAAGGACTTATACAGGAACAAGGGCATACGACATTCCGCGACCCACTTGCTGGAATAAAGATGCATTCAACACAACCACTGCAGCTTAATGCGGCACAACAGCACGCATACGAGACTATTGTGACGGCAATGCGCAAAGGTGAGGGTACACTGTTGCTGCACGGCGTAACAGGCAGTGGTAAAACAGAGGTATACATGCAGGCAATTGCTAACGCTATAAACGAAGGCGGCACAGCAATGGTACTCGTGCCAGAGATAGCACTTACGCCGCAGACAATGGAACATTTTCGAAGTCGCTTTGGTGATAGTGTTGCGTTGCTGCACAGCCGCCTTTCTGCCGGCGAGCGATACGATGAGTGGCGCAGGATAAGGCTTAACAGGATAAAGGTTGTGGTTGGTGCAAGAAGCGCGGTATTTGCACCTCTTATAAACATAAAGCTGATAATCATTGATGAAGAGCATGAGCCTTCATATCAATCTGAAATCACGCCACGCTACAATACGATAGAAACCGCGGCAAAGCGGTGCAGACTAAGCGGGGCTGCATTGGTATTGGGGAGCGCTACGCCGTCAATAACAAGCTACCTAAGAGCAAAAAACGGCCAGTATGTATATATAGAACTACCAGAACGCGTGAATGATCTACCTATGCCAAGCGTTGAAATAGTGGACATGCGGCAAGAGTTTATGTCCGGGAATACTACAATATTCAGCTCCGCGTTATACGAACGACTAAAGGTGTGCATAGCGGCTGGAGAACAAGCGATACTGTTCATAAACCGTAGAGGTTATTCAACATTTGTATCATGCCGCGGTTGCGGCTATGTGATAAAATGTGCAGATTGTGATGTGTCTATGACGTACCACAAGCTGGATGATAGGCTTAAGTGCCATTATTGCGGTAGATATATGCGTGTGCCGGATGTGTGTCCGGAGTGTGGGAAACCGTATCTTAAATACTTCGGCATAGGTACGCAACAGGTTCAGGAGCAGCTTGAGCATGTGTTTCCGGGCACTACATCGCTTAGAATGGATATGGATACAACGCGCACAAAAAATTCCCATTATAATCTGCTGAGCAGCTTTTCAAAAGGGGATGCGCAGGTGCTAATTGGTACGCAGATGGTGGCGAAGGGGCTTGACATACCAAGTGTTACGCTTGTCGGCATAATAGCGGCAGACGCTACGTTGCATATACCGGATTATCGCAACAGTGAGCGCACATTCCAGCTAATAACACAAGTTGCGGGCCGTGCGGGAAGGGCTGAGTGGCCGGGGTATGTTGTGATACAAACCTATTCGCCTGAGCATCCGGCTATAACGTTGGCCGCGAAACATGATTATAAGGGGTTTTACGAGCATGAAATAATTGCCAGACGTATGGCGATGTTTCCACCGTTTTCGCTGTTTGTGAGGGCAATGTTTGTTGGCGAGGACGAAGCACAGATCAGCGATGAGGCGCACAGCTTTATGTGCGGGTTAAAGGCATGTATTGAGGAAGCGCTAATAGCAGCAGGCGGAGATATACGGGAACTGCTAATGTTAGTAGATATGCCTTCGCCGGTGAAGCGCAAACAAAAGCTTTTCCGCTATCAGGTGTTGTTAAAGCTCGCACGCACAAAGCATACATCCGGGATAATAAGGCGGACGTATGCGTTTTCGGATACATATAGAACCGAGCATTTTGCTGGACTTGAGATAAATCCGGCAAGCATGTTCTGACTTGTGTTGTATAATGCAGATAAGATATAATCATACGATTGGTATATTATGGAGGAAACGGTATGGCAAAGAGAACGATATTTACACAGGATGCACCATGCTTGCACAAGAAATGCAGGCCGGTAGATAACTTCGACAGCAAGCTCAATGAACTGTTGGATGATATGGCCGAAACGCTTTATGACGCAGAGGGCGTTGGCCTTGCCGCGCCGCAAATAGGTATACTCAGGCGAATAACAGTTATTGACGCGGGTGGCGGGCTTGTAGAAATGATAAACCCAGAAATAATAGAGACGTCAGGTGAGCAGGGCTGCATGGAAGGTTGCCTTTCAGTGCCTGGTAAAAGCGGATATGTCCTGCGCCCCAACAATGTAAAAGCACGGGCGTATAACCGAAACGGCGAACTTGTGGAATACGAAGCCGAAGGCCTTTTTGCTCGTGCCATAATGCACGAGACGGACCATTTGGATGGGCTTATATATACGAGACTTGTAACTGAACCGCCTGAAGGCTATGGCGAGGATGACGATGATGATGCGGAGGACATTTGATGAGGATAGCGTTTTTAGGCACTCCGGATTTTGCACTACCATCATTGCGCATGTTGATACAGCGTGGCGATGAACTGTGCGTGTTCACGCAGCCAGATAGGCCAAAGGGCAGGCATGGAACGCTTACACCGCCACCTGTTAAAGTGCTTGCGGAGCAGCATGGCATACCAGTATATCAATTTGATAAGATACGCTTGCCAGAGGGGGTTGAGGCGCTTACAGCGTTTGCGCCGGATCTTATGGTAACGGCGGCATTTGGCCAGATACTTTCACAGGAGAATTTGGATATACCCAAGCACGGCTGCATCAACGTACATGGCAGTCTACTTCCTCAATACCGTGGTGCAGCACCTATACAATGGGCCGTAATCAATGGGGAAAGGGTGACTGGGATTACCACAATGCTTACGGATGCGGGGCTGGATACTGGTGATATACTGCTTCAGAGAGAGGTAGAGATATACGAGAATGAAACATCAGGCGAGCTATTTGACAGGATGGCAGATATAGGAGCACGGGTGTTGCTTGATACAATTGCAGCGCTCGAAGGTGGAACGCTAAAGCGTATGCCGCAGGATAGCGCACGTGCCACAAAGTGCCGGATGATAAAAAAAGATATGGCGAAGATTGATTTTTCACTTCCGCACAAGCAAATACACAACTTTGTGCGTGGAATGAATCCGTGGCCGGTAGCATTTTTCGAGCTTGATGGTGAACAGGTAAAGCTGTATTCAACCAGACTCACTCAGTATGCCGGCAATGGACGAATAGGCGAATGTGTTAGCACAGACCCAAAAGAAGGCGTGTTCGTAAATACTGGTGACGGCTTACTAGAACTGCTTGAGCTGCAATTTCCAGGCGCAAAGCGTATGGATGCGAGAACATGTGCGCACGGCCGCTCGCTTGCGGGCAGGCTGTTAAAATGAGTATACGCAGGAGGGCGCTGGACGCGCTTATAGATATTACGGATAACGGGGCGTATGCAAACCTTCGTCTTAAAGCGTTGCCGCGCGATATGCAGGAGCGGGATATTGCGTGGATAAACGCGGCGGTATATACGACGCTGGAACATTTGCTGTATATTGACCATGTGTTAAAGCACTTTACCAACGGTAAGATTAATCGTGTTATACGTGGCATATTGCGGCTTGGCATATGCCAGCTACTATATATGGATGTGCCACAGAGCGCCGTATGCAACGAGAGCGTAAAGCTTGCAAAAGAAACCGGCAAGGGTGCGCTCAGCAGCTTTGTGAATGGGGTAATGCGCAGTATATGCCGTAGCTTTGATGATTTGCCACCGCTGCCAACAGAAATACGCGATCGTCTAAGTATACAATACAGCTATCCACATTATATTGTGGATGAATATCTACATTTCTATGGGGCAGAGTTCACAGAGACAATGCTTTCATCATGCAACCTGCGCGGTATGACAATACGCGCACAATACCCATACAGTACGCATGAGCTTGCGCAGAATCTTGACCAACGGAAAATTAAATATGCACGCGGCAGTGTCGTGCCGGATGCATTCAAGTTGGAAAATGGAATTGATGTAACTGCTGAGACATTGTTTATTGAAGGTAAAATAACGGTACAGAGTGAAGGAGCTATGCTAGCAAGTATGGCGCTTGGAATACAACCTGGTATGCATGTATTGGATGCGTGTGCTGCACCCGGTGGAAAGAGCGCATATATATCACATCTTATGTGTGGAGATGGAAGCATTGTTGCATGGGAACTGCATGAACACCGTGCAGAGTTGATGGACAAAACGCTGCATAGGCTTAATGTATTGAACGTGCAAACACAGGTACGCGATGCATCGGTATTTGATCCGGAATACGAACGCTGCTTTGATGCGGTTCTGGTGGATGCGCCGTGCTCAGGCCTTGGCATTACGGGTAAGCCAGATGCTAGATATTCTAAAAGTGCAGCAATAATAATTAACCTTGCACAGATACAATCAGCAATATTGGATACGTGCGCACGCTATGTTAGACCTGGTGGTGTACTGGTCTATTCGACATGTACAGTATCCAACCAAGAAAACGAAGCGCAAGCAGAGGCCTTTTTACATGGTCATACTCAATTTAAACCTGGAAGCATGGCAGATATTGTACATGAATCTCAAAGAAAACGTGCGGAAAGCGGCACCATGCAACTTTTTCCGCATCTGGACGGCACTGAAGGATTTTTCATAGCAAAATTCAGAAGGGAAGTATAATGCAGGATATCTGTTCGATGAATATATCGGAACTGACCGTTCTTATGAAAGAACTAAATGAGCCTGCATATAGGGCAAAGCAGGTTTTTTCATGGCTCTCACGTGGGGCGTCGGTTGACGATATGACAAATCTCTCGAAATCGCTGCGTGAGAAGCTAAAGGAATATCCATGCTTACGCGTGGCAATTGACCAAAAACGTATATCTGCAAAGGATGGAACGATAAAGTATCTATTCAGGTTGCACGACGACAATCTGGTGGAAGGCGTGCTTATGAGTTATAATTATGGTAACACGCTTTGCATATCAACCCAAGTGGGTTGCAAAATGGGCTGCGAGTTCTGTGCGTCAACGCTTGATGGATGCGTGCGCAACCTTACTGCCGGCGAGATGATGGGCTTTATATGCTGTGTGGAGGCGGATGTGCCGCATACACCGGAAAAACTGCGCTCTGTTACAAATATAGTACTTATGGGCAGCGGTGAACCGTTGGATAATTATGATAATGTAGTGAGGTTTTTACAACTTGTATCCTCGCCTGACGGCATGAACATAAGCGTACGCAACATTTCGTTATCCACATGCGGATTGGTACCGGAACTGCTGAGATTTACGGATGAAGCTCCTCATGTTACGCTTTCAGTATCGCTGCATGCGCCAAATGATGAAATACGCGGCAAACTGATGCCGATAAATATGCGCTATGGAATAGATGAGGTGCTTTCGGCGGCAAAGCGATACGCAGATCTTACAGGGCGCCGTGTCGTATTTGAATACGCACTGATAAAGGAGCTTAATTCGCACTATGAGCATGCGCTGGAGCTTGCGAAACGGTTACGCGGAATAAACTGCCATGTAAACCTTATCCCGCTTAACGATGTAAAGGAGCGCGAACTTCATGGGGTTGCGCGCGCAGAAGCTGAGCAGTTTATGAAATGGCTGGATAAGCTAAATATATCGGCAACTGTCAGGCGAGAAATGGGTTCGGATATTGACGGGGCGTGCGGTCAGCTGCGCCGCCGCATATTAAAAGAGACACAGGCTGAATAATATACCAAAGGAGTTGCAGATGATCTATGCAAGCAGATCTGAGCAGGGGCTTCGAAACCGTAATGAGGATAATATAGCCATTCCCGGAGAAGGGGACATACCGCTCGTAATAGTTGCAGATGGTATGGGCGGGCATAATGCCGGCCAAATGGCAAGCAGGATCGCCGTGCAAACGGCACTCAGCGAAATAAAGCTTAACAGCGAAGGCGATACTGAAGCGGCACTTAAAAACGCCGTAATCACCGCCAACAGAGCTGTGCTTGAGTATGCGCACAACAAGCCGGAGTGCAGTGGAATGGGCACAACAATGGTTATGGCATTGCTGTCTAGCGCACACTTCGTCGCAGCAAATGTTGGTGATAGCAGACTATATCATTTTGATGGAATAAATCTTGTGCAGATCACTATTGATCATTCCTATGTGCAAGAGCTTGTTGCAGCCGGATATATAACGGCTCAGCAGGCAAAGCATCATCCACAGCGCAATATAATCACAAGGGCACTAGGAACGCATGAGATCGAAAAGGTGGACTTGTTCCGATGCAAATGGAATGAAGGCGATATACTTATGCTGTGCACAGATGGGCTGTACGAAGCATTGGAGGTTTATGATATAATACGGGTGCTTAAAGAAGAGACCTCCCTGAGTGATGCTTGTGATGCGCTTGTTCAGGATGCAATATATGGTGGATCTACAGATAATATCAGCATAGTGCTGGTGAAAAACAGCGGGGGATGATGCTAATGACGGATAGGTTGATTGCAGATAGATATCAAGTAGAAGGCCTTATTGGTTCCGGCGGAATGGCCAATGTATATAAGGCTTACGATATTAAAGAAAACCGTACAATTGCGCTCAAGGTGTTAAAGGACGAACATCGTGAGGACGCGGATTTTGTGCGCCGTTTTGAACGCGAGGCTGCTGCTGTGCTTACGTTGTCACACCCAAACATAGTAAAGTCATTTGATGTTGGTGAGGATGGCGATGTAAATTTTATCGTATTAGAATTTGTAGAGGGAAGCACTCTTAAAGAAAAAATTACCAACGGCGGCGCTCTTAGCCCCAAGACCGCTGTGAATATTGCCGTACAGGTACTCAATGCACTATCACATGCGCATGAGCGCGGTATAATACACAGGGATGTAAAACCGCAAAATGTGATAATAATGCCGGATGGCACTGCAAAACTTACGGATTTTGGCATAGCAAGAGATGCAGGTGCGACCACTCGCACATTTGCAGGAACAAACGTGATAGGCTCTGTGCATTATCTGTCGCCGGAACAGGCGCGAGGTGAGCAGGTAACTGTTGAAAGTGATATATATTCATGCGGAATAATGCTATATGAAATGCTTACGGGGCGCGTACCATTTGGAGGGGATAATTCAGTCGCCATTGCACTAAAACACCTTCAAGAGGAGATGGTGCCTCCAATCAAAGTAAATCCGTGGATACCTCACTCACTTTCCGATGTAACAATGAAAGCTACCGCAAAAAATCCTGCTATGCGCTACAGCTCGGCACAGGCGATGTGTGATGATTTGCAGCGTGCTTTGCATGATCCGCATGGCAGATTTGCAAGACAAAAAGCGGATGCCGAAAATCATGCGCCCACTAAGCGCGGCAATAAACTGGTTAACATAACCATTTCGTTGATAGTTGCCCTTGGCCTGTTTACAACAATGTTTCTCATTGCAAAGACGTGGAAGGATACCGATAATTCCGGTAAACCGGAATATATTGTGCCCACGCTTACGGGTAAAGCAACGGATGAGGCTGGTGAGCTTGCATCGCTGCGCGGATTTGTTATGAATATTACCGGCAAGGAGATAAACGACGAATATGAGGAGGGTTACGTTATCAATCAAAGTCCTGCCAGTGGCGCAAAGGGCAGTGAGGGTGATATGATAAACGTGATAGTAAGCAGCGGAAGTGATTATGCAGTTGTGCCTGAAGTAACAGGAATAATGCTCTCTGATGGGATAATGATACTGGATCAAGAAGGGCTTAATTACAGCATAGTAGAATATATCCCCAGCGATTTACCGGATGGGCAGATAATTAAACAGGAGCCGGCTGCGAACACACAGGTTTTTGAGAACGATTATGTAGATATATGGGTGAGTGGTATGCCGGATCAGAGTGTGGATGTGCCCGCCGTTTCAGGTCAAAATGTGGATACGGCTGTAAGCACGCTAATGGGCAACGGCTTTAACCATATTTGGATACGCACGACAGCACCTGAAAATACCACACAGGAGGAAAATGTTATACGGCAAAGCCCTGCATCTGGCGTATCGACGCCAAAGACAACGATACTGGAGTTGCTAATAGGGCGCACATATTTGGGCAGCTATTGTGCGGATATCGCATTTAACCTTGACATTGAAGATACTGAAAAAAATGTGGTAGTTACTATGAAGCTGGAGAGCGGTGCGGAAATCATTATGTATGAAAGCGCCATGGCCGCAGGAAAGCAACAGCCGGTTTCTTTTACGGGCTATTCGCTGCATTTTGGAGAATACACATGTATAGCTTACGTTAATGGTGAAGAAGTGCGTAGATCCACGCAAAAATTTACACTACGATGACGAGGAAGCTATTTTGACGGGACTTATACTTAAAGGAATAGGAAGCTTCTATACGCTGTTGGGTAAGGATGGTGCTCAGTGGGTATGCAAGGCGTGCGGAAGATTCCGTAAGGATGGAGTAGTGCCGATGCCAGGAGATACGGCCAAGTTTGATGTTGATGGCGATGGCAAAGGCTATATAACGGATATATTGCAGCGCAAGAATTCACTTGTACGGCCGATGGTAGCGAATGTAGATAAGTTGTTAATCGTATTCTCAGCATCAGCGCCAGAGCCGGATTTTATATTGATAGATAAGCTACTGCTGCAATGTGAACTGCTGAACGTAATTCCGCTGTTGATTCAAAATAAACAGGATGAACTTGCAATGGATGCAAAAGATGAAATGGAACAATACCAACGTGCCGGGTATATCTGCATACATGCCTCGGCGGCTACGCATCAGGGCATAGATGAACTTAAAATGCATATCGCTGGAAATGTATGCTGCTTTGCCGGTCAGTCAGCAGTAGGGAAATCATCTTTGCTCAATGCTATGCTGCCTGAATTAGGGCTTCCTGTAGGTGGACTTTCAAAAAAAACAGAGCATGGCAAGCATACTACTAGGCATGCAGAACTATGGCCTGCATATGGAGGATGGGTGTTGGATACCCCGGGCTTTAGTTTGCTCGATATGACAGAGCTACAGCCACATGAGCTTTCTGCCAGCTATCCTGAAATGCGTGAATTGCGTTGTGCATGCCGTTTTCCAGAATGTATGCATATATCTGAGCCTGATTGCGCTGTAAAACTGGCGTTGCAAAATGGTGAGATTTCGCAGGATAGGTATGATAGGTATTTGTTGTTGGTTAATGAGCTTAAAGAAATGAGGAAACATAAATATGATTAAAGTTGCACCGTCAATATTGTCTGCAGATTTTTCCAATATGGAAATAGCCGTTAAAAATGTAACGGACTGGGGCGCTGATTATGTGCATTTTGATGTTATGGATGGCAGCTTTGTGCCTGCCATAACATTTGGAGCCGCAATGTGCGCGGCCGTGAAAAAGCATACGATTCTGCCGGTGGATGTGCATCTTATGGTGATGCACCCAGAAAGCTTTATCGATCAATTTGCCAAAGCCGGCGCAGATATATTGACGATCCATGCGGAGACTGATGTGCATTTACACCGTACATTACAGCGTATTAAAGCAGCCGGAATGAAGGCGGGAGTGGCGATCAACCCTGCAACGCCCGTATGTATGACTGAAAATGTGCTTATGTGCTGTGATATGGTGCTGATAATGTCAGTTAACCCTGGTGCTGGTGGTCAACGCTTTATACCGACGACGTTAGAAAAGCTAAAGCGTATCAGAACTATGGCAGACCAATGTGGAGCACAACTGGATATAGAGGTGGATGGCGGGATCAATATCGAAAATGCGCGCCTGTGCCGTGAGGCAGGTGCTAATGTGTTGGTTGCCGGAAGCAGCGTATTTACAGCGGCGGATCCAATTCAAACGATAAAGCTGCTGCGCGAGGGCTGATAAAAATATTGCGCCTGTATGTAGGGAGGTATGTTCTTTATGGGGGGAATATGTCACAAGAACAGAAAACGGTAAAAAAAGCATCATTTAAAAGCGAAATAGCATCATGGAATGGTTGGGCACATTATTTAACATGGTTATATATCATGCTGTATGTACTGATATTTCCAATAATTCTTGATCAAAGCAAATATTTGAAGCTGACAGGCGGCAAATTCAACTTCTTCTTTTATAGTACCGTAATATATTTGGTGCTGATGGGCTTTAGACGGCTTACGGCGCTGATAACTGGTGAGCAGGGGCTGGTGTCGCCAAAGTACATTTGGCAAAATTCCTCATTAACGCAAAAGGCGATGGTAGCATATATATTTATTGCAATAATATCTGCGATCCTTTCCGAATACTCCAACTTTGTTTGGATGGGGGCCAGCCGGTTTGATGGCTTACTTACCCTTATATTATATTTTTTTGTGTTCATGTGTATTTCAATGTTTGGCAGGATAGATCGGTGGCATGTGCTAGGGATGGGTCTTAGCATGCTAATCTTTAGTGTGATAGGACTTTTGCAGTGTTGGAACATAGATATAATGAATCTCTATCCGTCAGGCAAAAATTTCTACAACTCCAACTTTGTTGCCATGGCAGGTAACATAGATATGGCAAGTGGGATACTTTGCATATGCATTTCGCTTATGAGTGCGGCATTTGTTGTTATTAAGGATAAATGGCGTTGGTTGCTGTTGCCATCCGTAGTTGCAAGTGTGATGCTGATAAGTTTGATAAATGTGGACAGCGGCATAGTTGGGCTTGCAATAAGCATGATAATTATGATGCCATTGCTGTTTAGAAGCAGAGAGCGCATATTAAATGGACTTATACTGCTTATAACGATATGCATAACGCTGGCCGTTGCAAAGAGTATTGTGTTCAGCCAAACGACCGATACGCTTGGAAAGCTGGTTGTTAACTCAAGCTTTGCATTATCAGGCCTTGCAAAAATGCTGATTTGCGGCGCAGTGACGCTTATTCTGATTTGGTTAACCCTGTTCCTATTCAAGGAGAAATTTAGGCCAAACCCGAAGTTTATGACAATAGGTTTAGCAACCGTTCTATTTGTGGCTGTAGCAGTTGGAGGAATATGCGTATATCACTTTGCCGATGACCCTTCCAAAGGTTTTATCTATGAGGTTGGACAGATTATGCATGGCAATTTCAATGATGAATTTGGTTCGGGCCGCATAATGGTATGGAAGCGCGCGTTGCTTATGGCTACGCAACATCCAATAATAGGAACTGGACCTGGATCTTTCTATGCAGCATTTACATTGCAATTTCAAGACGAAATAGAGGCGCTTGGTGCCAATGTAACATTTGACTTTGCCCATAATGATTATATACAGATACTTTGCAACATGGGCATACTGGGATTGCTCGCCTATGTTACTGGCTTAATCGGGCAGGGAGTTGCATTTTTCAAAAATGTATTCAGGGATGAGTGGGTGGCGATACTAGGCGCGCCCGTCCTGTGCTACTGTGTCCATATATTTTTCAGCTTCTCAATTGTTATCGTGGCACCGTTGTTCTTTGTATTGTTTGGACTGCTCGATAAAAGAAACGGTGATTTGCGCAAGTGTATTGGAAAAAAATAATATGATATAATGGCAAATAAAAGAGCTAGATAACATCTAGCTCTTTTATTTGGCTGCGGAACTAGGATTCGAACCTAGACAATACGAGTCAGAGTCGTAGGTGCTACCATTACACAATTCCGCAATAAACAAATCAAATCCCGCTTTGCCGTCTGTCCCGATTATAATACCCGCCTCTTGGCAGGTGGGTGTATTGTGGCGGCTTCTGCTTACCAAACAAAAGAAGGTGGCATCATCCAGCCAACGCATACTCCCGTAATCACTTTGTGGGTTTATAACCGAAACCTAACGCACATCACAGGATTGTGATGGTGGGATTAGTTGGGATCGAACCAACGACCTCTACGATGTCAACGTAGCGCTCTGACCAGCTGAGCTATAACCCCGTTTTTCGTGCGCAAATACTATTATACATATTATCCCGAAGTTTGCAAGTACATTTTTTTTGCAGTATGGCTGTGTTATAATAAATTAAAGATGATCGTGAGGTGCGTATATGTCATATTTTATGGACGGATTTTCAAAGGACAAGTTGACGATATTGTTTTTTTTGGATACCCTCGGTACGGAACTTACGCGTGAGCAAATAACTACAGCGGCGGCAGAGCGCGAGATTGTACCTTTTTTTGAACTGCAAAGCGCTGTATACGAGATGGAAGAAGCGGGCTTCCTAGCAGCCGTCCCGCGTACGTGGGGACAGGTTTATGCTGTTACTGAAAAGGGCCGTGAGACGCTTATGATGTTCCTTGAGCAACTGCCGATTTCGTTGCGAGAGGATCTTGCAAATTACGCCGATGAATGCCGTGAAAAGCTGCTCCGTGAAACGCAATTTTCATCATGCTATGAAAAAAGCTCAAACGGCGGATACCTGGCTACGCTCAAGATACTTGAACGCAACGACATTCTGCTGCAAGTGTCCATATTGCTGCCAGACGCGGATAACGTCAGGGCAATCTGCCGCAAATGGCCGGATCGGGCAGAAAGTGTGTATAAGAGCATCATAAGCGAACTTCACAACGGCTGATATCACACATAGTTGTACATTTGCCGGATGTTGTTTTCTTCGATCAAAAGCAACTTTTCACCAAGTGAAATCACAGCTGTATCGGCACCGGACAACTCCCTAAGTTGCCTTCTCATGTCGATGATACCCATTGTGCTGCCTTGTATCACCATCTCGGCCATGTGCGAAGAAGTTGCATCCAGCGCAGTGTTGAGATACAGCGATGCAAAAATAGGTGTGCGCGGTATGTGTGCAACACTGGATGTCTCAAAAATATTGCGTAGATTTTCGGCTTCACAAAGAAGCTTCTGATACTCGGCAAACTGCTCTGCCATTACATTGCGGAAAGTTGCATCCTTGCTCTTTTTGATTAGCCGGCCAAGTGTTTGCTTGCCTATAGCTGCATTCTCATAAATTGTATGCAGCAATTCCTTGTTTGTTTCCATAGCTATCGCCTCCTTGGTGTAGTGTGATATGCAAGCTAGAAAATTATACCGAAATACAGCAGAATTATTGCCCCAAAATGAAAGGTGTATTATAATATGCTGTGGTCAAAATATGAATCTACACATTATATGGTAGTTTCCATTGGAGGAATATATGGCAAAAGATTACAGCGTAAGCGATATAAAAATAATGGAAGGTCTTGAAGCGGTACGTATGCGGCCAGGTATGTACATTGGCAGCACAGGTCTGCGCGGTCTGCACCATATACTGTGGGAGATAGTAGACAACGCCGTGGATGAAGCGGCAAACGGATATGCCGATGAAATAAATGTTACGCTGCATCGTGATTTTTCAGTGACTGTGGAGGATAATGGTCGTGGAATACCTGTGGGGATACATGAAAAGCTTGGCGTTAGTGGTGTTGAGGTGGTTTTTACTCAGCTGCATGCAGGTGGTAAATTTGACAATGATTCATACGGCTATTCCGGCGGCTTGCACGGAGTGGGCGCATCTGTGGTAAACGCTCTATCGGAATATGTTGATGTAACAGTATTCACTGAAGGCCGGATATACCAACAACGGTTCCGCAGTTATGTGGATTCACAGGGAAAGATGCAGTGCGGCAAACCTATGGCACCACTTACGGAAACAGGGCGCACGCGCAGGCAAGGCTCAATCGTAACATTTTTGCCTGATAAGTGCGTGTTCGAAACATTGGATATGAATTTTGAAACAATTGCCAAGCGGCTGCGCGAGTTGGCATACCTAAATAAGGGTATATGCTTTAAGCTTGAGGATCAACGTGAGCGCGGCAACAAGCGCACAAAGGAATATAAATTTGACGGTGGCTTGTCGGATTTTGTGTCCTACATGAACGAAGATAAAACTCCGTTGTATTCTGAGCCCATCTACTTTATTGGTAAGAAGGACGATATAGTTGTTGAGATTGCCATGCAGCATAACGACAGCTATTCAGAGAGCATATTTTCATACGTAAACAATATACCAACAACTGAAGGCGGAACGCATGAAACAGGCTTTAAGGCTGCGCTTACAAAAACGCTTAATGATTATTGCCGCAAAAATGATATTCTTAAAGACAAAGATCCTTCGCTCTCTGGGGAGGATTTTCGTGAGGGCCTTACTGCGATAATTTCATTGAAGATGCACAATATACAATTTGAAGGGCAGACAAAAACGCGCCTTGGAAACACTGAAGCACGTCCGGCGGTGGAATCGGTTATAATGGATAAGCTCACACCTTTTTTAGAGGATCTAAAAAATGCTGAAATTGCAAACAGCATAGCTGATAAAGCACTAAAGGCGGCTAAGGTAAGGGAGAGCGCCCGCAAGGCAAAAAATATGGCGCGCGAAAAAAGCAAACTGGAAAATGCACCGTTGGTGGGCAAGCTCTCAAGCTGCACAGGCAGGGACCCTACGCAAAACGAGCTTTTCATTGTTGAAGGTGATTCTGCCGGTGGTAGTGCCAAGCAGGGCAGGGACAGACGTTTTCAGGCGATACTGCCACTTAGAGGTAAACCGCTTAACGTGGAAAAAAAACGTATAGATCAGGTTCTTGCTAATGAGGAGTTCCGATCCATAATAACGGCAATGGGTACGGGTATTGGAGAGGATTTTGATCTTGCCGGCTTGAAGTATAACAGGATAATAATATTGTCGGATGCGGATCAGGACGGCGCCCATATCAGGGCTATACTGCTCACTTTTTTCTATCGATATATGAAAGAATTAATTATGGATGGGCATGTATTTATAGGTTTGCCTCCGCTGTACAAGGTGCAAAAGGGCAAGGATGAAAAGTATGCTTATTCAGATGTTGAGCTTGCCGATGCAATAACATTCATTGGCAAAGGATATTCGCTGCAACGCTATAAAGGTCTTGGCGAAATGAATCCTGAGCAGCTTTGGTCTACAACTATGAATCCGGAAAATCGTTCACTCATACGTGTTGGCATCGAGGATGCGGCCGATGTAGAGCATATGGTTACGGTGCTTATGGGAGACAAGGTTGCGCCACGCAAGGAGTATATAAGCGAATTCGCAAACTTCAATAAAACTGATACATTTGAGGGTAAGGTTACGACTGCGCCCTCGGTTACGGGGTAAGAGAATATGACAAAAAAAACAGAAGCCACACCTGATCTAACTGGTGGCAATATAATAAATAGGACGATGGATGAGGTTATGCACTCATCCATGTTGCCGTATGCGGAGTATGTAATACTCGAGCGTGCACTGCCGCGGGTTGAGGATGGCCTAAAGCCAGTTCAGCGTCGTATACTCTATACAATGTTGGAGCTTTCACTATCGCCTGATAAACCGCATAGAAAAAGTGCGCGTATAGTAGGTGACTGCCTTGGTAAATACCATCCACATGGCGATAGCTCTGTTTATGATGCAATGGTGCGCATGGCACAGGATTTCAACATGCAGATGCCGCTTGTGGATGGCCACGGCAACTATGGCAGCGTTGATGGCGATACCGCAGCAGCAATGCGATATACAGAAGCGCGCATGACACCGCTGGCGATGGAGCTTCTTCGCGATATAGAAAAGGATACTGTAAAATTCAGTCTCAACTTTGACGATACGTTAAAGGAACCTGATTTGCTGCCTGGAAGGTATCCAAACCTGCTTGTAAACGGCGCTAGCGGCATAGCCGTGGGTCTTGCGACAAACATACCGCCGCACAACCTAAACGAGGCTATAGACGCTGTGGTAATGCAGATGAACGACCCTGATGTGAGCCTTGATGCTCTTATGAACGTGTTACCTTGCCCGGACTTCCCAACAGGTGGTTATCTGCTGGATTCAAGTGAGATAAAGACGGCGTATGAGACAGGCCGTGGCAAAATAATCATGCGCGCTAAGACCGAGATAGAACCGCTCAAAAACGGCAAAAAGCTTATCGTCATACACGAGCTGCCATATCAGGTTAATAAGGCCAAGGCACTTGAAAATATACTTAAGCTAAGCCAGGAGAAGAAGCTGTTGTTTTCCGGTATAGGCGACATACGTGATGAATCGGACCGTACGGGCATGCGCGCGGTAATAGAGGTCAAAAAGGACGCGGACGCGGAAAAAATACTTCAATACCTATTCAAGTACTCAGATCTGCAAATGACATTTGGAGTGAATATGGTTGCCATAGCCAATGGTAAACCACAGCAGATGGGTTTAAAACAGATACTTAGCCACTATATAGCGCACCAAGAGGATGTTGTAAGGCGCAGAACAAAATTCGAATTAGATGCCGCCAAGCGTAGAGAGCACATTTTAGAAGGCCTAGCCATCGCTATACTAAACATCGATGAAGTGATAGCACTTATCAGGGCCTCAAAAACGCCAAAGGATGCACGCGAGGGGCTGATGGCACGCTTTGCTTTGAGCGAAGTTCAAGCTCAAGCAATACTTGATCTTCGATTGCAGAGACTCACAAACCTTGAACTTGTGGCTATACAAAACGAATATAAAGAAATAAGAAAATTAATAAAAAATCTTGAAGCGATACTAAGCTCCGAAGAAAAACTTAAAGATGTGATAAAGGGCGAATTGGCAGAGATAAGGCGAAAATATGGCATAGAACGACGTACAAAGCTGATATGCGCACAACAGGAGATCATTGTGGATGATAGTGACCTCAAGGTAGTTGAGGACGTTGCAATAGTGATATTCACAGATGGAAGGCTGCGCAGAATTTCCGAACGGCAGTATAATGTGGAACAGATTGAGGATGAGAAACGCCTGTGTACACTACATACAACAACCGATGCGCGATTGCGGCTGTTTACCAACTACGGTGCCTGTCTTGTGCTGGATGTTGAGGAAATACCAGAATCAAAGGCGGCTTTGCGTGCCATAAATATAAACACGCTGTTGGCGCTGGAGAGCGGAGAACGCATAGTTACATGCTTAGATAAGCTTCCTGATGGTAAACTGATGTTCTACACAAAGTATGGATATGTCAAGTGTACTGATACTAAGGAATATGAATCACGTGTAAAGCGGATTACAGCTGCTACCGTAAAGGAAGGCGATGAAATCATAAAGGTAAAACTACGCTGTGAAGAAAGTGTGGTGCTAATTACACGTGCTGGCATGAGTATACGCTTCGATATAAATACGGTTCCAGAAATGGGTAGAGTCAGTGCGGGAGTGCGCTGCATTAAACTGGACGAGGGTGACGAAGTGGTTTTTGTTGAACAGATTGGATCTGAGGGCGAGATACTTACAATAACAGACAGCGGGTATGCCAAACGCAGTTTTGTGTTTGACTATGAGATGCAAGGCCGCAACGGAAAGGGCATGAAAACATTCGACTTTAAAAAGAACGGGTCAAATGGAAAACAGATAGCGGCAGCTTTGTATGTACGTGAGCCATTTGATTTTGTTATAGTGCAGGTGCATGGCTTGCGCACATTGGTAAATACAGAGCAGGTATTTATTGATAATCGTGCAGGTAAGGGAGCATTGCTGGTTATGGCATTGCTTGACGACCTTGTTACTGATGCATACAGAAAACTGACATAATAACTTTTGCCCACGAATACTATTAAACACCAACGATAAGTAGGAGCGATAGTAGCGTGGGAGCATATGATACGAATTTAGTCCGCATATGCGGCACAGTTATTGAAGGCGCCGAATTTGACCACAGGTTATTCGGCGAAACATTTTATGTGATAAAGGTAATGGTGCCACGCCTTAGCGGCACTACGGACGTGTTGCCTGTTACACTCCCGGGACGCGCATGCACTGAGCTTCCTGAAGAAGGTGACAAAATACACATTATGGGGCAGCTACGCTCCTATAACAAGCATACTGATAATGGCAGCAGGCTGATAATAAGCGTGTTTGCAAGGACGATAGAGCCGGCTGATGACGAGTGCGAAGCATATAACGAGATAACCCTTAGCGGATATCTCTGCAAGCCAGTGATGTTGCGTACAACCCCGTTTTTGCGCGAGATAGGCGATATACTACTTGCCGTTAACCGCTCATATAATAAGTCGGATTACCTGCCATGCATAGCATGGGGGCGCAACGCCCGCTTTGCGGCGGACTTGATGGTTGGCAGCCATATGCAGCTGTGTGGTAGATTACAAAGCAGGGAATACCAGAAATGCCTTGAAGATGGCACAATGGTATTGCGCACGGCCTATGAAGTATCATGTTCATCGCTTGAGCTGCTTTGAGTAAAATTGTGAGGTGTTTTTTATGCGTATTGTTAGAGTGATGGTTGATAATGAACGCTTTTATGCTGTGATGGCGGACAAGCTTATGCGCCTGTCTGCTGCGCCATATGAGGGATTTATATATGATGGCAGACAATATGATATAGCTGAGGCAACGCTGCTTGCGCCGGCGGAGCCAAGCAAGCTTGTTTGCATAGGTAAAAACTATTGGGCGCACGCGCAGGAAATGAATGAGGGCAGTCCGGATGAACCGCTACTTTTTATCAAACCTAATACCTGCGTTATTGGGCATAATGGTGTAATATGCTATCCTGAAATAAGCCGCCGTGTGGATTATGAGGGCGAATTGGCAGTAGTGATAGGATCGCAGGCGTCAAATGTACAAGCGGGTCATGCCGCACAATACATATTTGGGTATACATGCGCCAATGATGTTACTGCACGCGATATTCAAAAAGGGGATAAGCAATGGACGCGTGGAAAGGGCTTTGACACATTTTGCCCAATAGGCCCATGGATAGAAACAGAGCTTGACGCGCAGCATGCGCATATAATCACACGCCTAAACGGCGAAATACGGCAGGACTCAAATACCTTGCTCATGACGCATAGCATAGATAAGCTTGTATGCTATATAACCCAGTGTATGACACTGCTGCCTGGAGACATTGTGCTAACAGGTACGCCGGAGGGAATAGGTCCAATGCAACGCGGAGATACGGTTGAGGTTGAAATAGAAGGTATAGGGGTACTACAAAACACAATATGATATCGAATGGAGATAAGTGCAGTGGCAATGGACGGATTAAGCCTGTATGCTTCGACTATCGAAATAGCCGCGCTTGCAGGTGGAAAAATAGATAAAATACAGCAGCCCGAACGGGATGAGCTGATATTAAACATACGTAAAGACGGTGTAAATCACAGGCTGCTGCTTTCGGCATCAGCCTCACATTGCAGGGCGCAGCTTACAGATATAAAGCGTGATAACCCTGCGGAACCGCCGATGTTCTGCATGTTGCTGCGCAAAAAGCTTACAGGTGGGCGAATGATTTCGGCAGTACAGCCTAATTTTGATCGGGTGCTAAATATCACTATAGAAGCACAGAACGATCTGGGCGATACGGTTAATTATACTCTTGTAGCGGAAATAATGGGAAAGTATTCGAACATAATTCTTGTAAATGAAAAGGGCATAGTCCTAGACGCAATACGCCATGTTGGCATTGGCGTATCCAACAAGCGCCTTGTGATGCCAGGCCTTACATATGAATTGCCGCCGCAGCAGGATAAACGCGATCCGCGACAAGCACAGGAAGCAGATTTTGTTGCAGTACTCACGGAAGCCGGAGGCAGGGTGGATAAGATGCTATCCAGTGCGTTCTTTGGACTTTCACCGGTTATGGCAGGAGAGCTGTGTGCGAGCGTATGTACAGTAAACGACTGTTCTGCCCTTACAGATGAAGAAGCCGAGGAACTTGCAAAGCATCTGCGTATATTTTATTTTGATCTTACGCAGGGGCGCTTTAATCCATATCTTGTGCTAAATGAATATAATGAGCCGATGGGAGTGTTCCCATTTAAACCTAATTCTGAACATATAAAACAAATGCCTACATTAGCATCGGCACTGGACTCATATTATGAACAATATGACATAGCTTCACGTATGCAACGGCACGGCGCATCAATACGACGCATTTTGCAAAACAACATCGATCGCTGCGAAAAAAAGCTTGCCCTCTACAATGAAGCAATAGATTCCGAAAAGGATACGGAAAAGCTAAAGCTTTTTGGCGAGCTGATAACCGCAAATCTGCATATGCTTAAACAAGGCGCCGAAGAAGCGGCGCTGATTAACTACTATCTTGATCCGCCTGAGCCTATTGTAATACCACTTGAAAGGCAGCTATCACCAAATGATAATGCGCAGCGGTATTATAAACGTTACCAAAAGGCCAAGGCAGCCAAGGAGATGGCCTTTAAATACCGTGAGGAGACCTTGCGCGAGTTAGAATATCTTGACGGACAAATGGATAACCTTTCAAAATGCACCGCCATAGCTGAACTCAGCGAGCTGGGCGATGAGCTTTGCGAGCAAGGCTACATAAAACGCGATAAAAAGCGTAAGGCACAGAAGGTTCCGGCAACAAAACCGATGCACTTCATATCGTCCGATGGAACAGAGATATTTGTTGGCAAAAATAACCGCCAAAATGATTACCTTACGCTAAGGCTGGCCGACGGGGATGATTATTGGCTCCACACTAAAAATATACCGGGATCGCATGTTATAATTAAAAATTCAGCCCCTTCCAAGCAGACACTCTATGAGGCGGCTATGCTAGCAGTATACTACAGCAAGGCACGAGGCAGTGAAAATGTGCCTGTGGATTTTACGCCGCGTAGATACGTTAAAAAGCCTGCTGGTGCAAAGCCAGGTATGGTTATATATACCACTAACCGCACGGCGTATGTAACGCCTGATGAGGTGCTCATAAAGTCGCTGAATACATAGGCACACCGGCATTTTTCACATTTGCGGCGAATATCCATATACAAAAACCGCGAATGGGGGATATTATATGTTAAAAAAGCTGGCTTGTGTGCTGTTATGTGCATTAATGCTATGTGTGACGCTATCCGGATGTTCAAAGCCTGAGATGGTAATGGACGAATATGATTCCTTATCAGGTGAAGCAGGTTACCGTAGAACAGTGTTGTACTATCCCTCTGACGACGGCTTTATAGTTCCAATAATGAAGCTGATACCATGGGAGGAGGGGATAGGTAAAGCAGCTCTGAGCTATCTTACAGATACAACGGACAATAAGATTAGCGCCTCTATGATGGGATTAAAAACAATAATACCTGAAGGTACTCAGGTGTCGCTGCAAATACGCGATAAGAACGCCATAGTTAACCTTGCTAAGCTTCCAGAGCTTGCAGATGCGTCCACAGAGCAGCAGCTTGTTACGGCTATAGTTAATACATTAAGCGAATTTCCCACAATAGATACCGTAAGTTTTACGCTGGATGGCAAGTGCGTAAAGGCTCTGCCGCATGGTACGCGAATATCAGGCAGTATGAGTGCGTTTTCGCTTAATATAGAGAAGAGCGAACTTGCTGTAAGTACTGATGACGCATATGCAATGACATTGTATTTCCCCAATAAAACTGGCAGTCTCAATGTTCCTGTAACGCGCTATACCGAAATTGAGCCTACGCTGAGTAGCCGTATAACTGCCCTTATAGAAGGACCACGTACAGACAGATTGATGAACTGCTTCCCGGAAGGTACAAAGCTCATCAGTGCCGAAATAGTGAATAATATAGCAAAGATCGATCTAAGCGCTGATTTTATAGCCGCAACAGAGCAAGATGGTATGTTGCTTGCCGCATATGACGCGCTGTATCTGACAGCTGCACAGGCCGGGGAAGTGTATGCACTTGAGATATTTGCTCAGGGCAAGCCAGTGGATATGTCTGCAATGGAGGTCAGCGCCCCGATGTATGTCAATGAGTTTAAATAAATTACTATTAAACATATGATAAGGAGAAGTTTGAGTGAAGCTGATAATTGCATCAAACAACGCACATAAAGTGATGGAGATCAAAGCCATCCTCGCACCCTATTTTAGCAGTATACTTTCCCTCGCGGATGCTGGGTTAAAAATAGACGTTGTAGAGGATGGCAACACATTTGAAGCGAACGCAATTAAAAAAGCCGTTGAGGTGCTTGCACTAGTACAGAATCAGGACATTGCCGTGCTATCTGACGACAGCGGACTTATGGTGGACGCAATTAACGGTGCTCCTGGCGTGTACAGCGCACGATTTGCCGGAGAAGGTCACGATGATGAAGGCAACAATCGAAAGCTGTTGCAGCTTATGAATGATATTCCCGATGCACAGCGTACGTGTAGATTTGTAAGCGTTGTGGCTTTGGCCAGAAATAATAATATGCCAACGCTTATCGCCAGGGGCAGTGTTGAGGGGCGTCTACTGTGGCAGTATCGTGGGAATAACGGCTTTGGCTATGACCCGCTGTTTTTGTATGAACCACTTCAAAAGTCATTTGCTGAACTTAACGCAGAGGAAAAAAATACGATAAGCCACAGAAAACAGGCTCTTGAAGCGCTGCGCAAACAATTGGAAAACGAAATACAATGAAGATAGGTGTTATTGCAGATACTCATGGCGATACTCTTGCGTTACGGCGCGCGTTAGGCAGCCTTAAGGATGCGGAAGCCTGGATACATCTGGGGGATGTCGTTTCAGATGCAGCATTGCTTAGAAAACAATCTGGTGTTGCTGTATATAGCGTACGCGGAAATTGCGATTTTAGCGCATCAGCGGAGCTTGAACGGATTATAGAGCTTTGCGGTGTGCGTTTGTTTGCAGTTCATGGGCACAGCTATCATGTTGACTATGACCGTTCGGAGCTTTCCTATAGGGCGCAGGAGCTTGGCTGCATTGCGGCGCTCTATGGTCATACCCATATTTCACTAATTGAAAATGATGGTCGCACGCTAATGATAAATCCAGGCAGTCCATCAAAACCGCGGCATGGGCGAATGCCATCCATAGCTGTACTGGAAATCAGTAATGGAGATATAAGTGCCAGAATAATGACAATATAAAAATGCCGTATAGCGACCTCTTTACAGGCCTAACCATGTGTGCGCCATAATATAAGACGTTTTTCTGCGTATGCTACGCCATAGTACATCAGCGCAGCAAGTGCGCATAACACAACTATACTTGCCATAACAAGATCCAATTGAAATACCTGTCCACCATATACGATAAGATAACCCAATCCGGCTTTTGATACCAGATATTCGCCAACTATAACACCTACCCAACTCATGCCAACGCTTATTTTTAGTGCACTCATTATTGTTGGTATGGAGGCAGGCAATACAACCATACCCAGTATTTGCAGTTTGCTTGCGCCTAGAGTACGCATCAACATCTGCTTTTCACCTGTAATTTCATTAAAACCAGATAAAACGCTCATTATTGTGACTATTAGTGATATCAATAGCGCCATAACGATTATGCTCTTAATTCCTGCGCCACACCACACGATTAGTATAGGCCCTAAAGCAATCTTAGGCAGCGCATTTAACACCACAAGATATGGATCAAGTATGCGTGAAAGCGTGCTGCTCCACCATAGCAATATAGCCATAAGTGTACCAAATGCTGTTCCAAGTAAAAAACCAACTATGGTTTCAAATAGTGTTACACCAATGTGCATGAACAGATCTCCGCTCTGGTATAATCTGATTATCGTTTGTATGAACCTTGATGGCGAGCTTGCAATAAACGAATCTATCACACCGATGCGCGCGAAAAGCTCCCAAAGTCCTATTATAACTATGAGCAGTATATATTGCATCGCCACAACAAACCGATCTCTTTGCTTTATACCCATAAGATACCTGGTATGTTCAGGCGAATATGCGGACCGATTATGCTTCACCATCATCAAGCTCCTTCCATATAGTGTCGAAATAATCCTTGAATTCTGGAGCGTTGCGCCGCGCAATAGGCGAGGGCGGAGCGCTTAACTTGATAATATGTTGATTTTTGAGGGATGCCGGTCGCTTTGAAAATACCAATATGCGATCGCTCATTGATATGGCCTCGGATATGTCATGCGTTACTAATATGGCCGTTTTATGCTGTGATTTAATTATAGAGTATATATCATCAGATATTTTAAGCCGCGTTTGAAAGTCCAATGCTGAGAATGGCTCATCCAAAAGTAATATTTGTGGAGAAACCGCAAGTGTGCGTATGAGCGCAACCTTTTGTCTCATGCCACCGGATAGTTGCCTAGGATAATGATTGCGAAACTCGCTTAACCCTGCGCTATCGAGTAGCCTGAGTGCATAGGACCTGGTATCATCACTTAACATGTGCTTTACCTGAAGCCCAAGTATTATATTGCCCTCTATAGTGCGCCAATCCAGTAAATGATCGTGCTGAAGCATATATCCAGGTGAGTTGTCCTGAATATATACGCTGCCTTTTGTGGGCTTTATTAGCCCAGACAGCAGTGAGAGTATACTGGTTTTGCCGCATCCAGACGGACCGACTATCGCCACAAATTCACCATTACATACATCGAAACTAAGATTTTCTATGGCAAGCGTTTCTGCTGTTTTTTCATGATAAATTAAGCTGACGTTTTTAACCTCAACTGTATTTTCTGCCATGAGAGCCTCCAAATAAGCTTATATCATACAGTGTATTCCGTAACTTAACATAGGGTGAACAAGATAAAATTGATTTGCGTATATATGTGAGTGAGGGGGGATGCATATGCAAACTCGTCCATCTACGGTATATATAAAGCGAAAATGCGTAAAAAGAAGAAGTCTACGCTCAACACTGGTGTTCATAGGAGTGCTGCTTTTACTGTTGTCAATTGAGGTGGATACATTATTGGCATTGATAATTGCAGGCGCTGTGATGCTGTCGGCGCGGTACTGGCTAGCTAGAAACTAAAAAAACTACCCCCCATTAGGGGGTAGTAAATGTGATGACGTGTCTATACTCAGTTGCGCTCGACCTTGCCGGAACGAAGGCAGCGAGTGCAAACGTCCATCTTACGCGGCGTACCGTTTACGACCACGTTGACGCGCTGGATGTTGGGAGCCCAAGCGCGCTTGGTCTTCCGGTTGGAGTGACTGACCAGATTCCCGCTCATGACACCCTTGTTGCATACTTCACAAAACTTACCCATGCTTTAACACCTCCTTACCGACTGTAAGCGTAGCTTAAAATCAAACATTGTTATTATAATACCTACGGCATGGTTTGGCAAGCATAATTATCTATTGAGCTGTTTATGTGCAGACTATGCAGTTAAATGCTCGATAAGTATCTTTAATCCTATGCCTATCAATATCACACCACCAATAAGTTCGGCATGCTTTTTAAACAGCTTGCCCATCTTTTTGCCAATATACACGCCCAGAGCTGAAAGGAAAAAAGTAACTACACCTATAAGAATACCGCAAAACCAGATATTGATGTCGGCAAATCCAAGACTTGCACCAACCGCAAGTGCATCAATGCTGGTTGCTATTGCCATAAGTAAGAGTGTTTTTGTTAAAAACGGATTTGCAGAAGCTTTTTCGATGTCATTTTTGCTATTTAATGCGCCGATTATCATACGGATACCGATGAATGAGAGAAGGGCAAAAGCAATCCAATGATCCACAGATTCAACATAGCCACTTACAGTTTTTACAAGCATCCAGCCGATAACAGGCATTATAAATTGAAATACACCAAAAAAAGCGGCAAGCTTTATCACATCGCGCTTACGTGGATTGTTAACGAGGATTCCGCTTGTTACGGCTACCGCCATGGCGTCCATGGATAAGGCGATGGCGATCAGCAGCAGCGAGATAATATCCATTATTGCCTCTTTTTTCTACATAATGGGGGAAAGGGGGAGCTTATTTAGTTAAAAAAGAGACCCCCTGAAAGAAGCCTCTTTGGTGCGGGAAACAGGACTTGAACCTGCATGCTGTTACCAGCACACGGACCTGAACCGTGCGCGTCTGCCAATTCCGCCATTCCCGCAGAAAAAAATTGGTGGATGGGGATGGATTCGAACCATCGAAGTCTGAGACGGCAGATTTACAGTCTGCTCCCTTTGGCCGCTCGGGAACCCATCCACGGCAAAATTTTGTATCAATGGAGCTGGTGATGGGACTCGAACCCGCAACCTGCTGATTACAAATCAGCTGCTCTGCCAATTGAGCTACACCAGCACACACTGTCAGGTTGGTGCCTCAGAGTGGGCTTGAACCACCGACACAGGGATTTTCAGTCCCTTGCTCTACCAACTGAGCTACCGAGGCTAATTGGCGATCCGGAGGGGGCTCGAACCCCTGACCTCCAGCGTGACAGGCTGGCATTCTAACCAACTGAACTACCGGACCGCGTTGACGCGCTAAATTTAAAATGGTGGGCCTTCAGGGACTCGAACCCCGGACCAATCGGTTATGAGCCGACCGCTCTGACCAACTGAGCTAAAGGCCCATTTTAAACTTAAACAAAAACTTGGTGACCCCTAGGAGACTTGAACTCCTGTTACCGCCGTGAAAGGGCGGTGTCTTAACCACTTGACCAAGGGGCCAAATTTTGGTCGGGGTGAAGGGATTTGAACCCCCGGCCCCATGCTCCCAAAGCACGTGCGCTACCGAACTGCGCTACACCCCGCTTACGCGACGCTAATAAATATAACGTATTTTGTAATGATTGTCAACTGATTTTATTAATTAGTGTATATTCGGTTATATTGACGTTTATCTTGGCGTTCAACTTGCACTCAATACCTATAGAAGATATAATAAACTAATTATGATTTTATTTGCGGTAGAGGTATAAAATGACTGTTGCTAAATACGTGCCTGAGGCTGAGATTATACAAAACGATAAGATATATTCACGCTTATATGATGAAATAAATGAGCTGGCGCTAAAGTATCATATTGAATCCTATGGCTGTCAGATGAACGATCATGATTCTGAAAAGTTAGCTGGCATGCTTGAAAAGCTTGGTTATACGAAGGCGCCATCAAAAAACGATGCAGATATAATAATATTTAATACATGCTGTGTTCGTGAACATGCTGAATTGCGTGTTTTTGGGAATATCGGGGCGCTAAAGCAACAAAAAGATGAAAAACCAGGCTTGATGATAGGCGTTTGCGGATGCATGATGCAGCAAAAGGATGTTGCTCAAAAGCTATATAAACGGTTTCCATTTGTTGACTTCGTATTTGGTACACATGAACTTCATAGATTTCCAGCGTTGTTTGAGACAGCATATTCTGGTGAACGTGTGTTTGCCGTGCGCGATATAGAGGGGGAAATAGCGGAGGGATTGCCAATAATAAGGGCAGGTACATTTTCAACAAGTATAACTATAATGTACGGCTGTGATAATTTCTGTACCTATTGTGTGGTTCCGTATGTACGCGGGCGTGAGCGTTCACGCAGACCGTTGGATGTGCTGAATGAGGCACAGGGGCTCGCTATGGCAGGCTATAAAGAAATAACGCTTCTTGGGCAAAATGTTAACTCATTTAAGGGTGATGGATTGGCAAGGGACTTTCCTGCTCTGCTAAAGCTGCTTAATGATGAATCCGGTATAAAACGTATACGCTTTATGACTTCGCATCCCAAGGACCTATCGCAAAGCCTTGTAGAGGCGCTTGGTACTCTGGAGAGGGTATGTAACCATATCCATCTGCCTGTGCAATCAGGAAGCAGTAGAGTGCTTGCCGCGATGAACCGTAAATACGATAGAGAGCAATACCTGTCGTTGGTTGAATCCCTGCGCCAGGGTGTGCCTGGAATAGAAATAACTACTGATGTAATAGTGGGCTTTCCAGGTGAGACGGATGCAGATTATGATGATACGTTATCGTTAATGTGCGAAGCGGGATTTTCGGCCGCATATACCTTCATGTATTCAAAGCGAGAAGGCACAAAGGCATCTCTCATGCCGCAGCAGGTACCGCAGGACGTGAAAAAGCAGCGCCTTGCAGGACTAAACAGTCTTCAAGCAAAGTTGTTGCACGAGGGAAACCATAAATATATGGGAACAACAGGCGAAGTTCTTATTGAGGGATGTGATCAGCGGAATGTGCCAATGGCATTCGGCAAGCTTCCGAACTTTAAAATGGTGTATTTCCCTGGCGAAGATGCTATGATTGGCAGCATTAAGGCCGTTAAAATAACTGATGTGCAGCATAATTCGCTTATAGGCGAATTGATATAATATGTGAGTACTAGCATGAAAGAGGTATATGGTATGGTAATTCAAAAAGCACGTGAGTTGGGATTGGAACTGAGCGAATCTGCCGAGTTTCAGGATATGCTGCGCGCAAGGACTGCTATGGAATCAGATGCTGCATTGATGGCAATGGTAAATGAGTTCAGTTCTATTCAGCATTCGATAATGGATATGATGAGCGATGAAAATGCAAACGCAGAGGCTATACGTGCACGCTCAGACGATCTGGAACGGATGCAGGATGAACTTGTGTCGCATCCACTGTTTGCATCAATGCTGAGTACGCAGAACGTTTTCCAACAGCTTATGGGAGAGGTTAACAGTACAATAGGTGCATGTATAGGTATGGAGCCTCAGGAGCACTCCTGCGGACATGAGTGTGGCTCATGTGATAGCTGTAAGCACTAATGCACGCGATAACTTGAGGAAGGACATCCAATGACCGCAAATCTGACGCCGATGATGCAGCAATATATCACTTTAAAAGAAAAATACAGCGACTGCTTGTTATTTTTCCGCCTGGGTGATTTTTATGAAATGTTCTTTGATGACGCAATAACAGCATCAAAAGAGCTTGAAATAGTGCTCACAGGGCGTGATTGTGGGCTTAGTGATCGTGCGCCAATGTGCGGGGTGCCGCATCACTCGGTAAATTCATACATAAATAAGCTTATCAGCAAAGGTTATAAGGTTGCAATATGTGAGCAGCTTACCGATCCAAAGGAGTCTAACGGCCTTGTAGAACGGGATGTTATACGCGTTATAACGCCAGGAACAGTAATAGAAGAATCAATGCTGGATGAACGAAGCAATAACTATATTGCTTCTGTATTCCTGTATGAATCAGGTATTGGCATTGCATATTGCGATGTGTCTACAGGGAGCTTCAGAATAAGTGAATTCAGCGGCGGAGAGTGGGAAAATCACCTGTTCGATGAACTTGCTCGCATACAGCCCACAGAGATAATACTCAATGACGCCATGTTCCTTCAAGAACATACAATAAGAAGACTGCAATCAATGTATTATATTCAGTGTCTTGGCGGATGGATGTATGATTATGCAGGAGCATTGGAACGGCTGCTATCACAATTTAAGGTTGCATCGCTTTCAGGCTTTGGCTGCGATAATTGTAAAGATGCCATATGCGCCGCGGGCGCGCTGCTTGCATATCTTTCTGATACGCAGAAAAATACACTGACCCATATAAATAAGTTAGTAAAGGAAAACGGAAGCTGCTTTATGCAATTGGATGCAGCCACACGTAGAAATCTTGAACTGACAAAACCGATACATTTTGAAGGTAGCAAAAAAAACACGTTGCTGTATGTAATCGATAAAACCAATACCGCAATGGGCGGACGGCTGTTGCGCAGTTGGGTAGAACAGCCACTTCAAAGTATTAATGATATAAATAGCAGGCTGGACGCTGTAGAGGAACTTGCTAAAAAGCATCCACAGCGCGAAGAACTTTGCACAGCGCTTTCCTCAATGTACGATATAGAGCGTTTATGCAGCCGTATAGCATACGGTACGGCAAGTGCCAGGGATTGTGAGTCGCTGCGTGTATCCTTAGGACGCCTGCCGGATATAATTTTTGCGATAAGTGCTCTGGAAGCGGAGGAGTTTAAGCGTATACGGCTAAGCCTTGAGCCAATGGACGATATATATGGCTTGCTTTGTGCCGCAATAGTTGACGAACCGCCGCTTAGTGTAAAGGATGGCGGCATAATCAAAACCGGGTATAATGCCGATGTGGATGCGTACCGCTTGGCATCTGCAAACGGCAAGGATTGGATAGCAAAGCTTGAGAGCGACACGCGGGAAAGTACAGGCATAAAAAATCTTAAAATAGGCTATAACAGAGTGTTTGGTTATTATATAGAGGTGACAAAGGCATATCAGCATTTGGTTCCATATACGTTTGAGCGCAAACAAACATTGGCCAATTGTGAACGCTATATAACACCGGAGCTTAAAGAGCTTGAAGAAAGCATACTTGGTGCTGAAGAAAAGTGTGTTGATCTAGAATATAAGTTATTTATTCAGATACGTGGCATGTTGTTAAGCTGTATAAATAGATTGCAACTTAATGCGCAGCTAATAGCGCAGCTTGACGTATATCGCGCACTTGCCGATGTGGCATTTACATTTGACTATTGCCGACCTACTATGCGTGATGACGGCGTGCTATCCATATGCGATGGACGCCATCCAGTGGTAGAACGGGCGATGAAGGACAGCTTCGTACCGAACAATACGCAGCTTGATAAAGATGAAAATCGACTGTTAATACTTACAGGCCCAAACATGGCGGGTAAGAGCACATATATGCGGCAGGTAGCCTTGATAACGCTTATGGCGCACATAGGCAGCTTTGTGCCGGCATCATCGGCGGAAATATCAATTACGGATAGGATATTTACACGCGTGGGCGCGGCAGATAACCTTGCATCCGGTCAAAGCACATTTATGGTTGAGATGACTGAGATGGCCGGGATACTCAACAATGCTACAGCAGATAGTTTGTTGATAGTTGATGAGATAGGTCGCGGAACAAGTACATTTGATGGGCTTAGTATAGCATGGGCAGTGCTTGAGTATATACACGATAAGGGGAAGTGTGGCGCAAAAACGCTGTTTGCTACACACTATCATGAACTAACAGAGCTTGAGGGCAGGCTAGATGGCGTGAAGAACTACCGCATATCCGTTAAGGAGATAGGCGAAGATATTATATTTTTGAGGAAGATAATGCGAGGTGGAGCGGATAAGAGCTTCGGCATACAGGTGTCAAGGCTTGCGGGACTGCCTGAAAATGTAATAAAACGCGCGAAGGAGATATTGAAGCAGCTTGAAACGGCAGATATAAACCACAGTCTAATGCGCGGCTTCAATGCGCCAGATACAGTTCCAACGCAGTTGTCGTTGTTCGCAAGCGGACCGGATGATATAATAAAGGATCTTCGTGAGATGGATATAAATGAGTTGTCGCCGATGGAGGCGCTCTCAAAATTGTATGACCTGCATATGCGGGCAAAATCGTGAGGAATATGAGTAGAATTAATCTTTTAAGCCAGCATACTAGCAATCAGATAGCCGCAGGAGAAGTCGTTGAACGCCCAATGTCTGTGGTAAAGGAGTTACTTGAAAATGCTATTGATGCAGGCAGCACTGCAATCACAATTGAAACACGCGGTGGAGGGTGCGATTATATCAGAGTTAGCGATAACGGCTCTGGTATACATGCTGATGATGTAAAATGCGCGTTTTTACGCCATGCTACGAGCAAGATGGCCGTTGCTGAGGATCTTGAACATATATGTACTCTTGGCTTTCGTGGTGAGGCACTGGCATCCATTGCTGCAGTTGCAAGGGTAAGGCTTAAGAGCAAAACTCCAGATTCGGATTTCGGGAAAACAATTGTATACGAGGGCGGCGAGCTTAGAGAAGAACGTGAAACTGGATGTCCTGACGGCACAAGCATTGAGGTATCCAATCTGTTTTTCAATATACCAGCACGATTGAAATTCCTTAAGAGCCCTCAAGCAGAATCTGCCCTTACAAGCGACTATGTTTCAAGGATGATACTTGCAGAGCCGGGAATTGCGATAAAACTTATACAAAATGATAAGCAAATCTATAAGAGCGCCGGTGATGGAAGCAGATACAACGCGCTATACTGTGTATATGGTAGCGACATACTTGATTATCTATACGAATTAAGCTATGACGATGGCTATGTTAAACTTACAGGCTACGTTGGAAGTGAACAGCTTGCACGCGTAAATCGGAATCAGCAATCGTTTTTTGTTAATTCGCGCTATATTAAATCGCAAAAACTCTCATTTGCGCTTCAACGCGCATTTGGTACTCGACTTATGAATGGCAGATTTCCATTTGTAGTTATGGATATCACAATAGCGAGCGAAGATATAGACGTAAATGTACACCCTAACAAGCTGGATATCCGCTTTAAGGATGAAAACAGGGTAATGCATGCGGTGGTAAGCACAATTAAGACTGCGCTTGGCGATTATGCGCCGCGCCATATAGAACATATAGAATTAAACCATATCGGTACTGTGACCGATGGCATTGATAGCGATGTGCTCAAAGATGAAAGCACTGTCAGCCATTCGGCTGAATACATACCGGATGAGCAAAAACAATTAATTGATCAAAGTATGTTCTATCCGAAGGATCATAAAGAAGTAATTAAACTTGGCGAATCGGCGCACGCATTTGACATAGGCGGCTTGCTTGATGCAAGGCAGAAAGATGTCGTTATGCCCACAACATATGTTCAGGCAAGACAGCAACAGATAATGAATAATATAGCATATGCCAAACCTGAGCAGATCGGTTTTGAGGCTTTACCATATATGTTGGTTGGCCAACTTTTTGACTGTTATTGGATAGTGCAACAGGGTGAAAATGTATTTTTTATTGATCAACATGCAGCCCATGAGCGAAAACTATACGATAATATTATGGAAAAAGGACTTAATGCAGATTCACAGCAGCTGTTAACGCCATTGATAGTTAAGCTTACTCCGATAGAATTTGATACGCTTATGAGCAACATAAAGGTTTTCAATGAGCTTGGTTTTGATATAGACGAATTTGGAAGCCTCACCATAAGCATAAGGGCAATACCGCATGTACTTGGACAGCCTCAAACAGTTCAATTTTTGCATGATGCAATAGATACTTTGCTTCACAATGGAAAAGTGTCAGCGGCAGATGTGAAGCGCAGGACGATAATACAAACGGCATGTAAGCATGCCGTTAAAGCCGGAGCAATGTTGTCAAATGATGAAATAGCCGAGTTGCTAGATATGTATGCTAAGAGCGGTATCCCTATGACATGTCCACATGGCCGCCCCGTTATGATATGTATGAACAAATCGGAGCTTGAAAAGCTGTTTAAGAGGATAGTATGAATAAACCTGTGTTAGGTGTTATAATTGGACCTACGGCGGTAGGAAAAACAACAATTTCAATCGAAGTTGCGAAACGCATGGATGCGGAAATAATCTCTGCGGATTCAATACAGATCTATCGCGGGATGGATATTGGCTCAGCTAAGCCAACTATTTACGAACGAAAGGATATTCCGCATCATCTTATAGATATAGTGGATATTGACGCCAGCTTTAGTGTGGCGGAATATCAAGGACTTGCTCAGGCCTGCATAGCTGACACATATTCCCGCGGAATTTTCCCTATTGTTTCAGGTGGCACAGGACTGTATGTTAATTCATTAATATTCCCGCTTGACTTTGCCACAATACCCGCCGATGAAGCACTAAGATCAAGCCTAAACGAACTTGAGAATACAACTCCTGGTGCGCTACATGATATGCTAAGAATGTTGGATGAAAAAGCGGCGGTACGATTACATAGAAATGACCGTAAACGTTTGGTAAGGGCAATAGAGATATGTAAGCTTACGGGCAGTACTATGGATTCAATCGGCGGTGATTTTGCAAATAAAGCAAAAAAGGAAATACCTTACGAACCTGTGATATTTGGGCTAACGATGCAACGCGAGGCACTATATGAGCGCATAAATACGCGCGTAGATGTAATGATGAGCGCCGGACTACTTTGCGAGGTACGCCGTATCTTAGAAAACGGATACGACCCGCAGCTCACTGCATTGCAGGGGCTTGGATACAAGCAGCTTATACTATATCTGCATGGCAAATATACAATTGAAGAAGCGGTAAATGCAATTAAAATGGAAACACGCCGTTTTGCAAAAAGACAGCTAACATGGTTTAAGCGTGATCAGCGGATACAATGGATAGATATGGGACTTATATCGCAGCGAGAAGCGGTGGATATCATAACGGATGCATTTACAATAGCAGGGAGGTAGTCGTTTTGGTTGCGCAGAATATTCAGGATGTATTCCTTAATAAGGCACGTAAAGGAAAGATACCTGTGACGATACATATAGTAAACGGTTTCCAGATAAATGATGCAACAGTAATAAGCTACGACAGTTTTGTATTGCTTGTAGAAAAGGACGCAAAACAGATGCTGCTGTATAAACATGCAATATCATCGATAACACCGTCAAAAAATATAGATTTAGTTGCCGACATAAACAGACAGGGAGACAGTTAACATGGCTGATAATAATATTTTAAAACTTGGAATAGCAGGGGATATTGTTGATTTTATCATATGCGCTGAAGCTGAGCTTACATCCGTGTTTGCTCGATTGGATGCGATAGAGATAAGTAATCAGGCAAAGGTGCTTACGGCATTTCAGCGCAAAAATATAGGTGCGCGGCATTTTGCTCCTACAACCGGCTACGGTTATGACGATATAGGCAGAGATGCACTGGATAGCGTATTCGCATATGCGTTGGATAGTGAGGATGCGTTGGTGCGCCCGCAACTGATAAGCGGTACCCACGCCATATTTACGGCACTATCTGGTCTGCTTGAGCCTGGAGATGCCATGCTGGCCATAACAGGTGTTCCATATGATACACTGCGCGGTGCTATAGGCATAACAGGCAATGAATCAAGTTCATTAAAGCGCTGTGGTATAGATTATATGCAAACAGAACTGTGCGGTGACGAATGCGATGAGATAGACATTGCGGCTGTAACACAGATGCTTGATTTAAAACCAAATATAAAGGTCGTATACGTCCAGCGTTCACGTGGGTATTCTTGGCGAAATGCATTGGATGCAAATAAGCTTAAGAATGCTTTTGCAGTTGTAAAAGCGCATAGACCAGATGTAATAATAATGGTTGATAACTGCTATGGTGAATTTACACAGACAGAGGAGCCAAGTGCATATGGCGCAGATGTTATTGTAGGCTCACTGATCAAAAACCCAGGAGGTGGAATAGCGCCTACGGGCGGATATATAGCAGGAAAAGCCGATTATATCGAACGCATATCTAACCGGCTTACAGTGCCTGGTATAGGGCGCGAGGCAGGCTCTTATGCTGGCAGCTATATACCGTTTTTTCAAGGACTTTTTCTTGCGCCGCATGTTACTATGCAAAGTCTAAAAAGTGCCGTGCTGTTTGCTAAGGTGTTTGAAAAGCTTGGTATGGTGAGTATGCCGAAAAGTGATGCCATGCGCTCGGATATAGTGCAATCAATCCGCTTCGATTCCGCGGATGCATTAATTGCGTTCTGCCAAAGCATACAAAAAGCGGCTCCTATTGACAGCTATGCTGTGCCTGAGCCGTGGGCAATGCCGGGCTATGATGACAAAGTCATAATGGCCGCCGGAGCTTTTATACAGGGTGCATCTATTGAGCTTAGTGCTGATGCGCCAATAAAAAAGCCGTACACAGCCTACATACAGGGAGGGCTTACATATTCACATGGCAGGTTGGGCGCTATGTTTGCACTGAGTGAGCTTGTGCGAATTGGACTGGTGCACCTGTGAAAACGGCTAAAATCGCCGTATAAGTCCGATTACCTTACCAACGATTTCAACATTCGATGGTGCAATGAATATAGGCTCCATGCTTGAATTTTCAGGCTGGAGTTTTATTATATTTTTTTCGAAGAATATGCGCTTTACAGTAGCCGTGTCATCGTTTACGCGCACAACAGCAATATCACCATTACCAACGGTTATACCGGAATGGATCAATATCATATCTCCGTTAAGTATTCCAGCCTCAATCATACTTTCACCTTCAACACTTAGCAAAAATACTTCTCCAGCCTCTGCTCCGTGCAACAATGACGCAGGCAGCGGAAAAGTATCCTGTATATTATCATAGGCCAGTATAGGTTCGCCGGCAGCAACAGAGCCAACAAGAGGCACAGGCTTAACGACAGATGTATCCGTAGCATATGGAAGTGTTATTGAACGTTGTTTTGATGGGTTAAGTCTTATTAGCCCCGATTCCGCAAGGGCTTTTAGGTGTGCATGAACAGTAGAGGTAGACTTTAGCCCAACTGCCGCACCAATTTCGCGCACTGTAGGTGGGAATGCTCTTTGGTTTATATAGGATTGTATAAATTCATATATTGAATTTTGCATTTTACCGAGGTTTGGCATGTCAATTCCTCCGTGAAGATGATATAATCATAAAAAGATTTCCGATGTTGTGTAAGTATAACACATTGAAATCCGAAATACAAACATTTGTTCGCAGAGGTGTGTTGTGGAAAAAGATGATTTTGAATCTGATATTTGTGACCTTGACCCAAATAAAATATGTGACAACTGCTGTCGTTGCCTTGATCTTGATGAGCGCGACTATAATACAGTGCTTGCGGATTTCTTATATGAGGATACCTTAATCGAATGCGTCGAGCAGGATCATTTTGCAGCACATCGTTGTATGGAGATTAATACCATTTATGGCGTGGCGGGGAAGCGAGGAAAGCAGAAAAATGAGTAGGCAACCTTATTCATCACGTAGTTTGATTACCTTTGCCGCCAACCTACGCCGGTCCTCTGAAACGGCGGCGTAGTGCTTGCGTGTGGTATTAACATCCTTATGTCCAAGCACATCTGCTACTAGATATATATCTCCGGTTTCGCGATAAAGTGCAGTTCCATATGTGCTGCGCAGCTTGTGCGGTGATATACATTTAAGCGGTGTGGCAATACTGGCATACTTTTTTACAAGGTTTTCTACTGCGCGTACGCTTATGCGCTTGTTTTGCAGTGATAGGAACATTGCATCCTCATAGCCAGGGACTGCGCTTATCCGTTCACGATCCAGCATGTAATCTAATAGCGCAGCGCGCGCCTCATCGCCAAATACTAGTATATCTTGATTACCACCCTTGCGTATTATCGAAAATTCATTTGCTGAAAAATTTATGTCATCCATATCTATCCCAACAAGCTCGCTGATACGTATACCAGTGCCAAGAAACAGCGTGAGGATTGCTAGGTCGCGCGATTGTGTTCTGGCATGGTACTCCTTTTGTTTATCGGTAAGTCCATTTCCATTTTGTACAACATCAAGTAGGTTTGCCACCTCTTCGGGTTCAAGTCGGATTATGGATTTTTCATGTATTGTTGGCAGATCCACAAGGGCAGGGGAGTTAGTTGTAAGTTTTTCTTTTTTAAGAAAGTATTTATAAAATGATCGCAGTGTAGCTAATTTTCGCGCCTTGGCGCGTTCTTGATTTATTACTTCATTATCGTATTTATCAATATATAAAGAGAGATAGGTTAGATACATTTCAATATGCGTGGTTGTTACATGATCCAATTCGGAAAGTGTGATGGAAGCTATATTATCATGTTTAAAATCAGCCTGCTCACTTATAAGGTATTTAAAAAATGTACGTAAATCAACAGCATACGCATAACGCGTACGTACAAGAGTGTTGTTTTCTATTCCCATAAAAAATTCTGTGCAAAACGGCGGCAGCTCATGAAGCAGCTCACGTATTTTTAACAGATATGTCTTATATTCAGCACCAGCGAAGTTATCCGGCATAAGCATTTAATCTCCAATTTATTATACTTAACATCATATCACAACTATTCGTTAAAGACAAGTTTAACGAATAGTTATACCAACCAAACCCGGCGCGTCTTCTTTTGATTGTTTCAGCATTCCAACCGGCATTAGCAAAAACTCAATATTCCTCAGTGCCATGCAATGTTTCTGAAGAAGATCGAGATCTGGCGTTTCAGAAAGCAATGGCTGAGATTATACCAAGATGATTAAAAAGAAAACCGTTTCCATAAATGATGCGGTTGATTTTTATGTTGCATATATCAGCCCTTTTTAAGCCGTTCGATGGCCTTGCGCGCAAGCTCGTCACAGCGGTTATTGAAGCTATTATCGCTATGGCCCTTGACCTTATGCCATGTGACCGAATGTGTGCGCGTAAGCGCGAGCAGCAGCTTCCACAGGTCTTGATTCTCCACATCTTTTTTCGCGCCGGTTTTCCAGCCGTTGCGCTGCCAGTTATACAGCCATCCGTCGTTGAAGCCTTTGCACAGATACGCGCTGTCGGTATAAAGATCGACCTCGCACGATTCCTTGAGCGCCTCCAGCGCCATCGCGGCCGCGGTAAGCTCCATACGGTTATTGGTAGTATGTGACTCTGCTCCGGATATTTCTTTTTGATTTTCGCTATAGATCAATACTGCAGCCCAGCCGCCTGGACCCGGATTACCCGAGCATGCCCCATCCGTATAAATGGTTATTTTTTTCACAAATCATCCCCCCATAAACTCAAAGTTTAATTATAAGTTTAAGTGCGCATTTTGAATTGACACACATAGTATGTAATGCTATAATTTTAATGTTGGCGTTCGAAGGGGCATGATGTAATGGTAACATAGCGGTCTCCAAAACCGTTCTTGAGGGTTCGAGTCCTTCTGCCCCTGCCATCGCTATTTAAAAGGGTCAATATGACCCTTTTTTATATGTATCATACAAATTTTGCAATATAGTTCCTAAGATTATCATAGGCGATTCCCCTAACCTCTGACTCGCTAAATCCGTTACACATAAGCAAATCAAGCAGTGCAGGCACATCGGCACTGTTCTTAAGGTCTTTGGGGTACTCACACATACCATCAAAGTCCGAGCCAAGTGCAGCGCATCCTGTGCCGCCTATATCACATATATGTCGTATGTGTTCCACAACATTCTTTGCACAGGCGTTACCATGCTTAAGCAGCTGTGGCGGATAATAGTTTACTGCTATAACCCCGCCGCGCTGCGCAATGCTTCTTATATGTTCGTCAGTCAGTGAACGAGGATGATTACATACAGCACGTGCATTTGAATGTGATGCAAAAACAGGTCTGTTGTAAAGCGAAAGAACATCATCTATTCCGGCATCATTGAGATGAGCTACATCCAGTGCCATACCGATTCGATCCATCTCCTTAACTATATCTTTACCAAGGCTTGTAAGACCTTTGTTGCACTGTCGACGCATAGCAGGATATGCCAGTTCATTTGCATAATTCCATGTAAGCGTTAACGCACGTACACCAAGCCGGTAGAAAAGTCTAAGATTTTCAATTCGGCCATGCAGCGCTTCCCCGCCTTCTATAGTTAGCAGTGTCGCTATATTATTTCCAGGCGTGAATCCGCTGCTAAATGGAACAAAATCACTGTTTGCATCAATCATGCGCCAATATGCATCAATCATATCAAGACATTGCTGTAAGCACGACGTTCTTAAATTAGTGTCTATCCATGCGGCAAAAAATTGCAAAGCTACCCCGCCTTTGCGCATATACGGCAGGGCAATCGCCTGACTTGCATGTGGCAGTTTAATATCATAGCCATTCTGTACCATATAGTACAAAA
This sequence comes from Clostridia bacterium, assembly GCA_036652795.1. Taxonomy (GTDB): domain Bacteria; phylum Bacillota; class Clostridia; order Christensenellales; family CAG-138; genus JAVVVD01. Next base: position 295,699 of record JAVVVD010000001.1, read on the forward strand.
AATCACAATGCGCATCCGCTACCGGAAAATTCAAGATTGATCCTCCATCTAATAAAAATCAAGGATATGCAAAGTGCATATCCTTGATTTGTGATTACAACTTACTTTGCAAATTCGACTGCGCGCGTCTCGCGAATAACGTTGACCTTTATTTGGCCAGGATACTCAAGTTCTGCTTCGATCCGCTTTACAATATCCCTTGCCATTACAATTGTATCGGCATCGTTTACATTTTCTGGTTTAACTATTATACGTACCTCACGTCCCGCTTGTATTGCAAATGATTTTTCGACGCCTTCAAATGAATTCGCTATCTCTTCAAGCTTTTCAAGACGCTTAATATAGTTTTCAAGTGTTTCACGGCGCGCTCCCGGTCGTGCAGCCGATATTGCATCTGCCGCCTGAACAAGCACTGCCTCAACTGTGCTTGGCTCCACATCGCCATGGTGAGCCATTATTGCATTTATTACTTGATTGCTCTCTCTGTATTTCTTTGCAAGATCAGCACCTATCTGGATATGCGGACCCTCTACTTCATGATCTACAGCTTTGCCTATATCGTGTAATAGACCTGCGCGCTTTGACAGCGCCACATTCGCACCTAGCTCGGCAGCCATCATACCTGCAAGATGTGATACCTCGATAGAGTGTTTGAGTACGTTCTGACCATAGCTGGTACGGTATTTCAGTCTGCCCAGGGTTTTCACAAGCTCATGATGAAGCCCATGTATACCAACTTCGAATATAGCCTGCTCGCCCGCCTCGCGGATTTGAGTATCCACTTCTTTGCGAGCTTTTTCAACCATCTCTTCAATTCTTGCAGGATGTATACGGCCATCAAGTATAAGTTTTTCAAGTGCAATACGTGCAACTTCGCGCCTGACCGGATCAAAGCCTGAAAGTATTACAGCTTCCGGCGTATCATCGATAATAAGGTCAACACCAGTGGCTGTTTCTAATGTGCGGATATTGCGGCCTTCACGCCCAATTATACGCCCCTTCATCTCATCGTTTGGCAGCGGTACAACGGATACAGTTGTTTCGGCAACATGATCTGCGGCGCAACGCTGCACTGCAAGCGATACGATGTTTCTTGCGCGCTTATCTGCCTCTTCTTTAGTTTTTGCCTCTATATCACGCAGCATTATTGCAGCATCATGACGTGCCTCGCGCTCAACATTACTCAAAAGAATCCCTTTCGCCTCGTCCATAGACATTCCGGAAATCGTTTCAAGCTCTTTGAGTTGGCGATCATGCATCTCTTTGATTGACGTTTCCAGTGCATCGGACTCTTTTTGACGCTTTATTAACAGCTCTTCACGTTGTTCCAAGCTATCCATTTTTTTATCCAAAGTTTCCTCGCGCTGTATAAGTCTGCGTTCGGTGCGTTGCAGCTCATTCCTGCGTTCGCGTAGATCCTTTTCGTTTTCTGTCTTGATCCTATAAACTTCTTCTTTGGCCTCAAGTACTGTTTCCTTTTTGAGGGTTTCCGCTCGTTTTTGCGCGTCGTCTATCATCTTTTTAACGGCGTCTTCAGCTTTTGCTACTTTCGCTTCAGCGATATTGCGTCTATAAAAGTATCCACCCACCGCGCCCGCGGTTATACATATTACCCCGACAACTATGGGGATTATGATATCGTTCACCACCAGTTAGTGCACCTCCACAACAATATATAAAATGCCGAGTACAAGTCTACTCAGTATGCATGGACAACTTTCATAAAAATTATTCATTATTCATGAAATTACACACCGGCATAATTGCTCAATATGATTTTAACCTTTTTAAAAATAAAAGTCAAGGACGCAACAATTTCACGTCCTTGACATAGTAATATATGCTAATTTAGTTAATCAATTTCAGATAAATCATCAGCTTCACTGACGACATCTACCACTTCAGCTGGTAGTTTTGACGCTTCAATATCCTTGCGCAGCTGCGCTTCTATTTGTTGACACAGCTCAGCGTTGTCCTTGAGAAACAGCCTTGCATTGTCGCGCCCTTGCGCCATGCGTATATCATTGTATGAATACCATGCTCCAGTTTTGCTTATTATCTTTTTCTGCACAGCCAGATCTAATATTGAACCCTCTTTTGATATACCCTCGCCATAGATTATATCAAATTCTGCGGTTTTAAATGGTGGGGCAACCTTGTTCTTAACTACCTTTATACGTGTGCGGTTACCTATTATATCTGCGCCGTTTTTAATTGTATCGATTTTGCGTACATCCAGTCTTATTGAGGCATAAAACTTTAGCGCCTTACCGCCTGTTGTCGTTTCAGGATTGCCGAACATAACGCCAACCTTTTCACGAAGTTGATTTATAAAAACCACGATTGTATTGGATTTGCTGATTACGCCCGCCAATTTGCGCAATGCCTGGCTCATTAGGCGCGCCTGCAGACCCACGTGTGAATCGCCCATGTCACCCTCAATCTCTGCTTTGGGAACCAACGCAGCGACAGAATCGATTACGACAACATCCATAGCACCACTGCGCACAAATGCTTCGCATATTTCAAGCGCCTGTTCACCAGTATCAGGCTGAGAGATATACAGTTCATCCACCTGCACACCAAGATTATGCGCATACACTGGATCAAGCGCATGCTCAGCGTCAATGAATGCGGCAGTACCTCCTAATTTTTGCGCTTCTGCTATTATATGCAGTGCAACTGTCGTTTTACCAGAGGATTCGGGGCCATATACCTCAATTATGCGGCCACGAGGTATACCGCCAACGCCCAACGCAAAGTCAAGTTCCAAACAGCCAGATGGTATTGTAGATACTGCAAGCTTAGCGCTTGCATCGCCTAGCTTCATCACTGCGCCTTTTCCGAACTGCTTTTCGATCTGGCTCAATGCCATCTCTAAGGCTTTTTCTTTTTCAATCATATCTTTGCGACCTTGCGGCCTTCACCACCCCTTCTGAATATATAAAGATTATAACATTTGTTTTCAAGTGTTGCACCAGCTTTATTTAAGCTTTTGTCTTATCATATCCAAAGCGTTAAGGCATGTTGAATATCTTATGCGTTCACGCGATCCTGATAATTTAAGTTGCTTTGTGTACACTCCATCTGCATCGGCAAGTGCTATATATACAAGTCCTACCGGCTTTTCCTGGCTTCCGCCGTCAGGACCGGCAATACCTGTAATTGAAACAGCTATCTGTGCGCCTGACGTTCGCAGCATTCCTTGAGCCATTTGGGTGGCTGTTTGTTCGCTAACCGCACCAAAGTCTTTCAGTGTTTCTGCGCTTACGCCAAGCCTTTGACTTTTTGCAGCATCCGAATATGTAACAGCGCTCTCAGTAAACCACTTTGAACATCCTGGAACAGAAACCAGCATTGACGCAAGCATACCGCCTGTGCAACTTTCTGCCAATGCTAACACTTTTTTCTGTGTGGCAAGTAATCCGGCTACGACCACTTGAAGTGGTTCATCGTTCGTTGAATATACAACCTCGCCAAGTCTTTCAGTTATTTTCTTTAACACAGGTTCGGTCAGGGCTATACCTTCCGCTTCATCCTTACAGCGTGCAGTAATGCGGAGTGTTAGCTCACCGGCCAACGCATATGGTGCGATTGTTGGATTGGTTTGTGCATCGATCATGTCTTTGAGCATAAACTCAACCTGTGATTCACCGGAACCGAATATCCGCATTATACGCGAATACAGTGTGTATCCACTCTTCCCCTGTAAATACGGCATCAGCGAATTTTCAAACATAGGCACCATCTCCTTGGGCGGCCCAGGAAGCAACGCTATTGCCTTGTTATTTTCTTCAATAATGCAACCGGGAGCTGTTCCATTTGGATTGGGAAGGATTATGCAGCCAACCGGGAACATTGCCTGCTTGAGATTATTTGGTGTCATTTCGTGGTTCATAGCTGCAAAGCGTGCTTTGAGTGCAGCTAAGCTTACATCATCGTATACAAGCTGCTTGTTCATCACGGCGGAAGCGACTTCCTTTGAGATATCATCACCCGTTGGTCCAAGTCCGCCGGTCATAATTACTATATCCGAGCGCGAAAGCGCTGTTTTAATTGCACCTGTTAGCCGCGCTTCATTATCGCCAACGGTCGTGCGGAAATACTGGTCTATTCCAAGCTCAGCAAGACGCTTGGATATATATTGCGCGTTTGTATCTACTATCTGCCCCATGAGTAGTTCTGTTCCAATTGAAAGTATCTCTGCTGTCATACATATCGCCTCATTATCTGAAATTAAAATTTTTGCGGTTTTTAAGTACAAAGTCTATTGCGGAAATCACTGTAAGTGCAACGGCTATCCACATGATCACCAGATCCAATCTGAAGTGTAGCAGAACAGCAATCGACTTTTGAAGTATCGTAAGCACTATGGCAATGCACTGTGTTATAGTTTTGAGTTTGCCAAGTTTCCCTGCAGCAATAACAATCCCATCGCCAGCGGCTATTAAACGCAAACCACTTACAATGAATTCGCGTGCTATTATGATAATTGTTGGAATAGGCGAAAGCATATCAATTCCCGTAAGCATTATAAGCGCGCTTGCAGTAAGCAATTTATCCGCTATAGGATCCATAAGTTTGCCGAAATCCGTAACAATATTATTTTTCCTTGCAATATGGCCATCAAGCATATCTGTAGCGTACGCTATAACAAATACAGCCGCCGCTATAAACTCCCAACAGCGCACAGGAATGTAAAAGCAAATTACAAATAACGGGATAAGCGCTATACGGAAAATTGTCAATTTGTTTGGAAGGTTCATATCTCTTCACCCCACATGTCATAATTTTTAGCGTCTGTGAGTCTTACCGTTATAAATTCGCCGGCATGATGCAGACCAAGGTTGCTTTTTACATGTATATATCCATCAACCTCCGGCGCTTCGGCATAGGATCTGCCATATAGGCTTGACCCATTCACCCTATCTACAAGTAGTTTTACTGTGCGCCCAACGCGATTTTTATTTTTATCATAAGAAACTTTCTGCTGAAGTTGCATGATATTTTCATATCGGCATTGTTTAATAGATTCATCAATTTGGCATGTCATCTGCGCAGCAGGCGTACCTTCTTCTTGTGAATAGGTAAACGCCCCAAGCCTGTCGAACATACCACGCTTAACAAATTCAGCCAATTGACCGAATTGTGCTTGTGTTTCGCCAGGGAAGCCTACTATAACGGTAGATCGGAGTATAAACTCATCAGAAGCTTTGCGAATGTAGTTTATTATGTGCTCAATATGTTCTGAGCTTCCATGCCTGTTCATCTGTGAGAGCACATCCTTATTTATATGCTGAATCGGCATATCTAAATAATTGGTAAGTTTATCATTGGAGAGTATGGTATCAACAAGATCTTCATCCACCGTACTCGGATATGTGTACAGCACGCGCACCCATTCTAAGCCGTTTATATCCGCAAGCTTTTTTAGCAGTCGTGCAAGCTGAGGTTTTCCATAAATATCAATTCCGTAAGCGGAGGTATCCTGCGCGATTACCGTAAGCTCCTTGACACCGCTGTCAGCAAGCATTGCAGCTTCATCCAGCAGCTTTTCCATTGGTATACTCACCCGCCTACCGCGTATTAACGGTATTGCACAATAGGTACAGTTGTTATCGCATCCATCCGCTATACGAAGATACGCACTGTATGGTGGCGTGGTAAGAATACGTTTGTTTGTGCAACCGGTCATGCAGCTTGTCCACTCCATGCCGGAAAGTTCAACGATCTGCTTGGCTAAGCCATATTGATCCTTTACACCCCAAAATAAATCCACCTCTGGAAACTCTTTGGTAAGCTCATCATGATACCTTTCGCTGAGGCATCCGCACATCACAAGCAGTTTGCATGTACCGTTCTGCTTAAACTTTGCCATCTCCAATACAGTATCAATTGATTCCTGTTTGGCTGATGTAATAAAACCGCAAGTGTTAACAATTATAATATCCGCCTCTGATGCGTCAGCCGTTATGCAAAGCCCAGCATTTTTAAGGTGACCCATTAGATACTCGGTATCAACGCGGTTCTTGGAGCATCCAAGCGATACGATCCCAACTTTATCCATATTTAATCCTCTGTGGGGGAATTTTCATTCCCAAATATCTCTTCGTATTCAGGGTAGCCTATTAATAGCTTACGTGGCTTGCTTCCATCAAAGCCGCTTACGATATTCATCTGTTCCATTATATCGATAAGCCTCGCCGCCCGTGCATAGCCTACGCGCAATCTGCGCTGTATCATTGAGATGGAGGCCTGTCCGCTGTCCATCACTATTTTAACCGCATCAGGCAGCAACTCATCCTCTTGTTTTCCATTGCCCTGTGCACCTGATATGCCGCTTGTAATTATTTCATTGAGCGTATCTTCACAGAATAGCTGGGGTTCTAGTTGTTGTTCTGTGAAAAACTCCATCACGCGTTCCACCTCTTCATCAGAAACATATGCACATTGCGCGCGAAGTGGCTTGTTTGCCCCATTTGCATGAAACAGCATGTCGCCTTTACCTATTAGCTTTTCGGCGCCGCCAGTATCCAGTATAACGCGTGAATCCACAGCAGACGATACCATAAATGCAATTCTAGATGGTATATTCGCCTTAATTAATCCTGTAATTATATCCGTTGATGGCCGTTGGGTAGCTACTATCAGATGTATACCGGCAGCCCTTCCAAGCTGTGCTATTCGGCAAACAGCTTCTTCAACGTCCTTAGCGGCTACCATCATCAGATCAGCAAGCTCATCGATTATTATCACTATTTTCGGAAGCCGTTCTGCTTCATCCTCCTGAAGCGAGTTGTAACGGCTGATATCGCGCGCGTTAAGCTTGGACATCTTTTGATAGCGTTGCTCCATTTCCATTACTGCCCATTTAAGCGCACCTGCGGCACGTTTCGGCTCTGTTACGACAGGCAGCAGCAAATGTGGTAACGCTGAAAAAATCTTCAATTCAACTACCTTGGGATCGATAAGTATCATGCGCACATCCGCTGGTGCAGATTTGTAGACCATACTTATTATTATGTCATTTATGCATACGCTCTTACCAGAACCTGTGGAGCCTGCAATCAGCAGATGCGGCATCTTGTCGAGATCAGCGATCATTACTTTGCCAGCAATATCCTTGCCAAGCGCAAATGCTATTGATGATTTTGAAGTGTTGAATTCATTTGATTCAACTATTTCACGCAGTAATACTTTGGTCACATTTGTATTTGGCACCTCGATACCCACTGCAGCTTTTCCTGGAATAGGCGCTTCTATACGTACTCGTGGCGCGGCCAGCGCCATAGCTATATCGTTTGCCAACGTAGTTATCCTGCTTACGCGGATACCCTGTGCTGGCTGCAATTCATATCTGGTTATAACTGGACCTACGCTTATGTTTATTATACGTGCGCTGATATTGAAGCTTTCAAGAGTGGCCACCAGCAATCTGCCTTTTTCTTGTGGGGATTCGGTGTTAGCGGAATAATTCGGCATAGGGCTATTGAGCAATGTATATGGCGGCCTTTGGTATTCCAGGGTCGTTTCATCGATTATAGCAGCAACATCTTCATTATTGGATGTCGTTTCAGCTTGATTATCATTGGGGCGGACTGCCACAGGTTTATGCGGTAAATTCTGTGATATACGCGATACGCTTCCAACATTATTCGCTATTGCAGGTATAACTTCGGATATATCATCTGGCACTATGACGACAGCATCGCTTGTGCTGCCTTTGCGTTGTATCACACCGCTGGATGGCAGCATACTTAGATCGCTTTCAATGTACTTAACCTTGTTTGTATCCTGCTGCGGTGATTGTTTAGAATCATCCATTGTGATTGCAGGCACGTTACGCTGGTTTCCTCTGCGCTGTTTTCTCGTTGGTGCGCAATCCTGGCTTTCATTTGAAAGATCCTCTGTATACAAAGTACCGCGGCGCATCTCAACAAATTGCTCCGTTACAGTGTCTACACCTGCTTTAATCGTCTTGCCCATTTGCTCCGCAGTATCGCGTAAGGATAACTTCGTTACAATGAGAAAACAAACAAGTGCACCGGCACAAAAGAATATATACGTGCCTACGGTGCCTATGAACAATAATGACGGGTATGCTGGCAATGCGCCAAACAGTCCACCGCCTATGCGGGAAAGCTGGCCTTGCGTATATGCCTCTTTATAATATTGCAGCGCGGTGAAGCCCTCAATTTTAGGATGCGAATATATATGAATTATCACCATTATGCACAGTATACCAACAGCCGACAGCACAAACACGGATGTTTTGTTTTTCTTTTTTGCCACCGCAATTATAGCAATGCCAAGCGCAAACACCAGAACAGGCAATATATAGCACAGTACGCCAAAGAATGCAAAGAAAAAATCGCTTATTGCGTTGCCAACTATGCCGACCGCGTCAGAATATATGCTAACAGCAAAAAAAAGCCCCAGCGCTATAAGGCAAACGCCCGCTACTTCGCGTTTCACTTGCGATTGCGTTGCTTTTTTACTTTTTTTGCCATTGGTTTTTCCGGTTGCCATAATACACACCTCACGAACATATGTATTGTATTATACAACATATTGACTCAGCTTAAAAGCCTTATACAATAAATACCGCCGACAGTTCGGCGGTAATATGATCAATAAAGGGACTGACTCAACACTAAACGCTGGGGAAAATTGATTTCATTGCATTTTTGCTGTGATTAGGCGCACACGGAATCTATATTTACTCTATACGCTCCACCCACGTTTCCCCACCCTTGTCACCTCGCTTTATAATTGCAAAATTATCCAATACAAGCAAGCATTGAGGCTACTGAATAAAGTCAGATAGGTCCGTGTAGACTGCATAGAATACCGGGTAACGTTCCATGTAGAATTCATTTACAAACATTCCGTTGATTTTAACTTTAAAATAGTGGCCATCCTTATGCCGCATCCTAAAAGTTGCGATAATTGGCGTTTTTTCATGCATGGCTGTTTTGATGGTTTCCAAAATCATAGCTAAGTCCTCAGGATGTATATAATCTGAAATATTCAAATCCGGTGATGATAAATTTTTTATTGAGCCGCCTATAAGGTCTGCCAACTTTTTATTAAAATAAAGCAGCTTTAGTGGTGTGGAATATGCGAATTTTGCAATCCCGTCTGTAGTATTATCCAGCAGATTTTTTATATCACGCGAGTCAATATGTGATATAGTGTTTTCTCCTAAACTTGTACCTGTAATATGAAAAGAACTTTTACCGTATGCCTTAGCACAATAAAGCGCCTGATCTGCTTTTTCAAACAGCATGGAGTAAGCGCTGCCATCCTGCGGATACAGCGCAACGCCTATGCTGCATGAAATATTGGCGTCTTTTTGCTTATCAAAATTCTTTTGTCTTATTTTAGAAATAAACCGCTCCAGCTTTTCACCAAGCATAGCAGCATTACCATCATAATTCACCATTAATACGGCAAATTCATCCCCGCCTATGCGCCCAACGATATCGCTGTCGCGAAATTGCAGCTTTAATTCAGCCGCAAATTCAGTGATAATAAAATCGCCAAATGCGTGACCGTATTTATCATTTACATCTTTAAAGTTATCAAGATCGAAAATTAGCATAGCATGCTTAGAGCCATCAATCAGCAGGCTTGAAATATAGTCTTCCGTAGCGCCTTTATTGTAAAGCCCTGTTAACGAATCACGCTGTGACTTCTCAAGCAGCAGCAATTCACGTTTCTTTTCTGCATCAATATTCTTTCTGTATGAGATCATACGCACAGATTCATCGGTTGACCAGTAGAAAATTCGTCCAACAGTTCTGATCCAGTGATAATTCCCGTCATCATCGTAAATCATGAAATCGTAGCTAAGATTATTTATTCCGCTATTGTAGCACTTCATCACGCTCTTAGGTGAGAACGTATCAAGGTAACCCTGGATATACTCTTCCTTTATCTGACGCTCAGCTATCATTTGCAGAGCTTTGTCATATGGCGTGTTCTTATCTATACCAAGTCCATCAAGAAACCGTTCCAGATCCTCGCCAGCAGCTCGATTATTGGATATATCAATTTCAAAAACATTATCATAAAGATCGGCGGTTGCCTCACTGAGTAATTTTTGATATTCAAGCTTTTGCGAAACACTTAGCTTAATTATCTTAGACTTATACTGTTTAAGTACATTAGTGATCGTAAAGAGCACAAACATAATAATAAATATGATTATCCCAATTCCCTTGTAAAGCTGAATGTTGAGTTGATTATTCAGCTGTGTCATATCGTTTTCAAGGATCAGATGCCATTTCAAGTTGCTTACATATTGAGATACAATGTAGCTTTTTGATTTTTCAGACGTGCACCAAAATGCTCGCTGATCGTTTTGCTTGCTTGTAAGTACATCTTTAAAATCAACTAGAGAGGAATTTTCAAATAAATTTATATGTTCATAGCCTGTTGTTTTTGAGGATAACTGTATCACACCCTGGTCATCAATAAGGGATATTACAACATTAAACTCCTTGTCATATTCGCTCAAAAGTGCTTGCAATGAGTCTATTTCAAGTCCAACGCCGATAATTCCAAGAATAGCTCCGTCTTTATCTTTAATTTTGTAGTTAATGAATACCGTGATACTGTCGTTGCTGGCTTCGTCATTGTCAATATTTAAGGAATAATCATCATCGTTCCTTAACAGATCATAATACCATATATTCTCAGAAGAATATGGTGTAAGCACTCTGTCAATTCCACCAAAGTGATAATAGCGGTTTGTCTGCGCTGAAACCAAAAATACCGAATCATATGAGTATTTTTCTTTGTATGCATATAAATAGTCAGCTAGTTGCTGAGTATAATCTTCATCATCAAGGTGATATTCCTCATCATATAAAACGCTCTTGAGCAAATTGTCATTTGCCATTGTAGCTGATACGCTTATAGGTTCTGAAAGGGTCTTATTGATCCGGTAGTAAATCCCATCCGCAGCCAGTGTAGATACATGCTCTGCATCTTTTTCAAAAATAGTGGTATTAGAACGATAGCCTATCACTGATGTTGCGATAAAGCCAGCTGTAATTATGGCACATACGATTATATTCGTATGCATCAATGTGTGCTTTTTCATGAAATACCTCGCCTGCTATAACTCGTAAACATCTGCTGCACATAAGTGCAACAAAAAAATACATTTTTGCACATTTATTATAGCATAAGTATACTTCTAAAAATAGATACAGCAATTATCAGAATAGCCATCTTAAAAAGTCATGTCAATATAGTGTTTTCTATATAGAATTAGCTATGAGTTATTATGGTATAATATTAATATAAAGTATTGAATTAATATTCAAAGGAGAATGATTTATATGAAAAAGCAAAGCAGTTATCTGTTGATTTTAGCCTTGATAATAACAACCATTTTGTTGCTTGGTTGCTCAAATTCAAATCAAGATAATATTCACGAGCCGGCGACCAGCGCAACCCCAGTGGTAACCAACCAACCTCAGCTATTTGAGCAGGCCTATTCCAACCTTGTTACAACAGATGAACAGGAAGAAGTTAAAGAGAACATTAATATGGCGTCTTTATCAAATGCCGATGTTTTTCTTGAGTGGGTTCAAGATTACAATGATTCGATGGATGAAGATGCTGGCTTGGCAAAGACCTGGAGTCCGCTTTCGCAAGTATCATATCAATCGGATAAAATGCTTGATTCTTGGGATAAAGCACATAATGGAGTAATGGATTCAAATTGCAGATTGGTTGCATTTTTACTTTTGCAGAATAATATCCAAAGTAATCCTCTTAAAGATTATGGATCTTACCTGATGATGGATGTAGATGAAATTGAAAATAACGATCGTTATTCCGCTATTAAAGATGATCTTGGTAAATTCATAGCATTATTCAACCAGGTGTCAGTGGCAAATTTAAAGGAAGATGCTGATTATCTTAATGCGTTTCAAAAGGCTTGGACAGAGCGTGGCGTTGTTTTTCCAACAGGAAAGGCTTCGATGATAAGTGTCGTGATGAATGATTCATATGATAAGGTTCTGTTTATTGGCCATACAGGCGTGCTGATTGAAGAAGAAGGATATCTTCTTTTCATCGAAAAGCTATCTCCTAATATGCCGTATCAGGTAACTCGTTATGCTGATAGAGAAACATTGTCTGCAACCCTATTAGGGCGGCCAGAGTACACACTTGGCGACGAAGATTTTCATACTTTTCTGCTTGAAAATGATAAGGTTCTATAATCGAAACAGCATTATATAATTTTACGTACAACATATCATCGTTATCACTATCTCGACTATATTCTGAGATAGTGATAATGATGACGATTGAAGCTATTAGTCTCCCAGCTTAATATTCAATATTTACGGTAACTTCAGTTAAGATAGCTATGTTTTTTGCCTTTTACACGCATATTATTTAGGCTTTTTTTCTTTTTTAATTAGTTCAGGCTGAACCGCAACCGGTTTTAGTGCAGTGGGAGTTAAAGAAACTGAAGATTTTTTATCTGATTTCTTAGCTTTTTTTGCCTCTTTTTTGATATTCTTATCACCCATTTTATTTACCATCCTTCTTTATATATGATATCTATATACTGAAAATCCACAAACATTACATTCCCAGATATTAGTTAAATAAGGCGTATATCTGCTTATTGCATATCTATTCCTTAACGAGAAGTATTACTACCTCCACATGACTACTATGTGGGAACATGTCCACTGGTTGTATATATTTTAACTTGAATCCGCCCTCAACCAGCAATTTGCAGTCGCGTGCAAGTGTAGCTGGATTGCAGGATATATATACTAGCTTTTGCGCATTGCACCTGATTATAGCATCAATTGCCTTAGGATCACAGCCTTTGCGCGGTGGGTCAACAACAATCGCATCAGGCGGTATTCCATTCTCTATAAATTTTGGCAATATATCCTCAGCATTCCCGCATACGAATTCTGCATTTGTAATGCCGTTAAGCATTGCATTCTTTCGCGCATCCGCAATTGCCTCAGGCACACTTTCTATACCAGTTACACTGCACGCGCGCGCTGCAAGAAGCAATGATATCGAACCAATACCGCAGTATACATCCAACACATGCTCACTTCCGTTAAGGTCAAGCGCATCAAGCGCAGAAGCATACAGCCTTTGTGTTTGAGCGTGGTTCACTTGTAAAAACGATGCGGCGCTTACATCGAAACGCATACCACAGAGTGTTTCTGTAATATGATCGCTTCCATATATTGTTTTGTAGCTATCACCGAGTATAACATTTGTGTTTCGTGGATTTATATTATGTATTATACTGCGCACTGAGACAGAGCAAGCACAAATGGCGTCGATAAGCTCGTCCTTATGCGGAAGTATGCCAGTTGTAACGATAACAGCCATCAGTTCGCCGGAGTCAGTTGTGCGCACCATAACATGGCGCAGCATTCCCTTGCCTGTTAATTCGTTATAAGCACTGATGCCATATCTATTTGCCCAATCACACACACTCGTTGGTATAGCATTGATACGTTTATCCTGTATTGCGCAACCTTCAATAGGCGTTATTCTGTGGCTACGCTGCGCATAAAAGCCACATACCACACGCCCATCAGATTCACTAATTGGGAAACTTGCCTTATTTCGATAGTTCCACGGGTTGTCCATGCCAAGAACGCTCTGCACAGTTATGTCGGAAAGACCGCCTATACGCTCAAGTGCATCGCGCACAAGCTTTTGCTTATATTCAAGCTGAGCAGCATAGGATAAATGTTGTAATGTACATCCTCCGCATACCGTAAATGATGCGCAAGGCGGAACTATTCTATCCTCGCTTGCGGTTGTTACGCCACATAGCTTTGCAATTGCATAACCTGATGCCAGCTTTATCACATGCGCATTAACAGTTTCACCTGCCAGAGCGCCCGGAACGAACACGGCCAAGCCATTAACGCGGCCAACTCCATTGCCTTCTGAGTTTAATGCATCGATTGTAAGCGTTATATCTTGATTTTTAGATACTGGTAAATCACTCATAATTTTAACTAAAACTTTGCCATAACGGCATTAAAATCGTATAGCCGTCTGTCAAACCCCTCTATCGGCGCAACGGCTTCATTGAGCGTAACGTCGATTATTCTATTATCTCTTATACCAACCGCCCTGCCACCATGATCCATAGACAGCAACTCTACCGCACGCTGCCCAAGCCTTGCTGCAAGCACCCTGTCAAATGCTGTGGGGCAACCGCCACGCTGAATATATCCAGGTACAATTCCTTTAATTTCAACATCAGTGTTGTTACGCACGTATTTTACAAAATCCTCAGCATGCCCCGCCCCCTCGGCTATTATCACTATGCTGGTCAGGTTGCCTTTTAATTTGTTTTCAGCAAGCTTATCCGCTGCTTCAGCCCATGAATATTCAACCTCTGGAACCAATATCATATCTGCGCCACCTGCCACACCTGACCATAGCGCAATATCGCCGCAATTTCGTCCCATCACTTCAATAACGCCAACGCGGTCATGTGCGCACATGGTATCACGTATTTTATATATTTCAGATGTAATTGTATTAACGGCCGTATCAAAACCTATTGTAAAATCGGTATAGCCAAGGTCATTATCTATTGTACCGGGAATCCCAATTGTGGCTATACCCCTGTCCGCTAGCAATTTTGCACCGCGAAAGCTTCCGTCTCCACCGATTACAATAAGGCCGTCAATACCATATGCATGAAGCATTCTTACCGCTTTTTCTGTTCCCTGCGGCTCAACAAAATCCGCACTGCGCGCCGTGCGCAGGATTGTACCGCCTTTGTGCATAATATTATCCACATCCGCATGTTGAAGCTGCCCTATCCTACCCTCAAGCAGTCCTCTGTAACCGTGGTAGATACCCATAACCTTACATCCGCGATCCAATCCCTCTTTGACCACAGCACGGATGGCAGAGTTCATTCCTGGGGTATCTCCGCCGCTTGTTAAAACGCCTATGCATTTCATACAAAACTTATATCTCCTTATGATGAAAATCAGTATTGAATCTAACCAATGATACCACCCTTTAGCGTGCATTACCATCCTGCGTGCGTTTTACATTGCTTACGCCAAGCACTTCTTCCAATATGTTCATAAGCGGCTCAGACAGGTTTACATAGCAGGCGTTTGGCACAAGCTTTTGCTTACCTGTATCAGGATCATATAGTATAACGGGTATATTGCCAGGAAAGCGCTGCAATATATTTACAACACGGGAAAGCAGTATAGAATCAAGCGTATTAAGCTTTAGATAAAGCTTTTCATTCGATATCTTATCCGTAAGCGAAGTTACCTCATCAATGAGCACAGTATTGGGCTGATCCTCGCGTATATTGAATTTTCCAGATACCAAAACGACACTATCAGCCTTTAATAACCGCATAAATTTCGTGTATATCGATGGAAATGCCGTAAGCTCCATTACTCCGGTTAAATCTTCAATAGTAGCATAACACATCATACCGCTTCCTGATTTGGTTTGTTTTGTGCGTACAGATGTTATTATGCCACCTACCCTTACCTTGTCTCCATCTGAAATTTGGAGTTTTCCTTCAGTGTCGGCAAGCACAGCGGCGGGAGTGGTGGTTTTTTCCAAGATATCGGAATATTCAAGCAACGGGTGGCCGCTCACATATATACCAAGCGCCTCACGCTCCATTGAAAGTATGGTTTTTTGGTCATATTCGTCTATATCAGGTAGTTGTATAGTTATAGCCTGTATAGATCCGCCATCGTCACCGCATGCAAGGTCAAATAGTGAAAGCTGCCCCGAAGCAGTCTTCTTCTTGTCGTTGACTGCTGAATCGATCGATCGCTCGTATATACACATCAATTGTGCGCGCTTTACATTCATCGAATCGAAGCAGCCTGCCTTAATTAACCCCTCCACCATGCGCTTATTAAGCCCGTCACTGCGGCGCAAAAAATCAAAAAAATCCCTAAATACTCCATTCCTCTCGCGTTCATTAATTATTGAAAGTATAGCATTTTCACCAACATTACGCACTGCTGCAAGGCCAAAACGAATATTTTGTCTCTCAACACAAAAGCGTGGAAAGCTTAAATTTATGTCCGGCGGCAGCACCTCAATGCCATGTTTACGGCAGGAATAGATGTATTCAGCCACCTTGTCGGCGCTGCTCAGGAAGCTATTTATAAGCTCAGTCATGAATTCCACAGGGTAGTAGTACTTTAGATATGCTGTTCTATATGCAACAACAGCATAGGCGGCGGCGTGGGATTTATTGAACGCATAGGATGCAAAATCCATCATCTCGTCGAATATTTTATTGGCGATAGGTGCACTGACGCCATTTCGCACTGCTCCTGGAACCATGATTTTGCCGTTTTCAACTATACCGTTTACAAAATATTCGCGCTCCTTAGCCATAACATCATGTTTCTTTTTTGACATGGCGCGACGCACAAGATCACTACGCCCCCATGAATAGCCCGCAAGATCACGTACTATCTGCATTACCTGTTCTTGATATACCATACATCCATATGTTTTATCAAGTATTGGGCGCAGCTTGGGATGATCGTAGTTTATATTGTTTTTGTTGTTTTTGCCGGCAATATAACGCGGTATCTGATCCATGGGGCCCGGACGAAAAAGCGATATGCCTGCGACTATATCTTCAAAATTATCTGGCTTTAGCTGCATCATGAATTGGCGCATTCCTGAGGATTCAAGTTGGAACACACCATCAGTATCTGCTTTGGCTATCATATCAAACACGTTTGGGTCGTCATATTCCAGCTTTTCAATATCCGGCACGACTTTGCCCTGCCGCTTAATAAGCGCCAAGGTATCTCGTATTACGGTCAATGTGCGCAACCCAAGGAAGTCCATCTTGAGCAGCCCAAGTTCTTCTATTGTATCCTTTGGGAACTGTGTTGTTATTGCATCTTCATTGCGCTGCAACGGCACATACTCTATTGTAGGTTTTGCTGATATCACAACGCCAGCAGCATGAGTTGAAGCATGGCGCGGCAGTCCTTCAAGCTTAAGCGAAAGATCGATAAGCTTTTTTATGGTAACGTCAGCCGTATAAAGCTCGTTTAACTGCGGCGAAAGAGAAAGCGCCTTATCCAGCGTCATGCCTATAGCATTAGGGATAAGCTTTGCAATCCTATCTACATCACCATATGGCATGCGCAGGGCGCGCCCAACATCACGTATTACCGCCTTTGCCGCCATAGACCCAAATGTGATTATCTGTGCCACATGATCTGCGCCGTATTTTTCTATAACATAATCAATAACCTCTTGACGGCGCTCTATGCAAAAGTCTATATCAAAGTCAGGCATTGAGATACGCTCAGGGTTAAGAAACCGTTCGAATATAAGGTCGTATTTGATTGGATTTATATCGGTTATATCCAATGCATAAGCCACCAGGCTTCCAGCTCCACTGCCACGCCCTGGGCCTACATATATACCCTTGCGGTGTGCAAAATCCACAAAGTCCCATACGATGAGAAAATAATCCACGAATCCCATCTGTATTATTACTTCTATTTCGTAATGCAGTCTCTGCCACGCCGCCTCGTCAGCATCCGGAATTTTATTTCTAAGCCCATCCTCGCACAGGCGCTTTATATACTCGTTGTTATCCATTGCATCTGGAGACGTAAAACCTGGCAGATGTCTGACACCAAACTCCAGCTCAAGATTGCATTTGTCAGCAATCTCATTTGTGTGTTCAAGTGCATCCTGATAATCAAACAAAACGTTATCCATCTCGACCGCGCTCTTCAAATAGAACTCGTCGGACGACATTTTCATACGGTTTTCTTCATCCACAAATTTATTTGTCTGTATGCAAAGCAGTACATCCTGAGCTTCCGCATCCGATTTAGTAACATAATGTACGTCATTTGTAGCCACTTTTTTTATGTCAAGCTCATCTGCAAGTCCTGCAAGCATAGGAAGCACATTGAGTTGTTCAGGTATTCCATGATTTTGAAGCTCAATATAAAAGTCATCGCCAAATATGCCTTTGAGACGGGATGCAAGCGCTAGCGCTCCGTCATGATTCCCATTTAATAATCTTGATGGGATATCACCAGCAAGGCACGCAGAAAGGCATATCAATCCTTCACTGTATTGCTCAAGCAGATCATAATCTATCCTTGGTTTATAATAAAACCCTTTTATAAATGCTGTTGACGAAAGCTGCATAAGATTTTTATAGCCTGTTTGATCCTTTGTAAGCAGCACAAGATGCGCGTATTCGCGCACTCCCTCTCTATCTGTAAGCTTATTTGGTGCAACATATGCTTCCATGCCAAGTATAGGTTTTATCCCAGCTTTTTTACATTCCTTATAAAAATCTATCACGCCATACATGTTTCCGTGATCCGTTATAGCTAACGAATGCATGCCAAGCTCAACCGCACGGGCAACAAGCTCTGGTATTCTAGCCGCACCATCAAGCAAGCTGTATTGCGTATGTACGTGCAGATGCGTAAAGTTCTTCAAAATACATTCTCCATTTTCTTATATGCTCTTGCCCTTTTCTATTCGCAGTTCCATCGCCATTTCACTGAGCTTGGTAAGCCTGTGGTTTATTCCAGAGCGGCTAATCTCCAATATATCTGCCAGTTCACTCAGTGAAGCCTCTGGGTTGTTTATCCGCACCTCCGCTGTATCGCGCAGCTTAGGCGGCAGCGTATCAAGCCCAGATTCCAAACGTATCAGTTCAATGTCAACAAGCTGTTGAGCGGATGCCAACGCGGTTTTTTGCATATTTGCATTTTCAAAGTTACTTTGTCTGTTAAGGTTATTTGTGACTCCTCGCAATATACGCACATGCTCAAATTCCATTGTGCTGTTCATAGCGCCAATAAGTGTCAAAAAATCCGAAACAGCATCTCCATCCTTTATATACACGGCATAGCTGTTTTTGCGTGCAGTGATTTTAGCACTAAGGTCAAATGTATTTATCAAGGCTTCAAGTGCCTGCGCAAAGCCCTCATTCCTACATACCAATTCTAAGTGATAGCCTTTTCTGGGATCCGTTACAGAGCCGCAACCGAGGAACACTCCCTTTACGAATGCCCTTCGATCAGCTTCACCGGTAATTATCATCTGTGGTATTATACCGGTCGATATATTATCACCATCATCCTTTGAGAGACATCCAGAATCAGTCAATATGGCTTTGCAACTTTCCCCTGTAAGCTTGACTATTGTATTGCGCGCCTTTAATCCCTCATGCTCGCTTACCGCTATTGAGGATACTACATCATACAACTCCACAGACAACTGTGCAGTTAGTCTTGCAACATTGAGATTTTCAGTAACATAGCGTATGCCAACACCATCAGATCGCGAAAGTGATATTGAGCCTGCCGCATGTGTTAACGCGCACAGCAAAGCAAGTCGTTCTCCACGGCTTTTTACACGTTGCTTAACAGCTTCATCCTTTGTTCGCGAAGAAAACGACATGGCTTATTTGCCCTCCGTATTAGCTCCTGAGCGCGATGCGATATCAACGGCTTCACTCCCTGTATCCCTATGGAATATGCGTGAATCATATCGGTCGCGCATACGCTCATAAAGTTCCTGCGCCGCGCATACGGAGCGGTGCCTGCCGCCAGTGCAGCCAAACGCAACGAGTAACCTGCGCTTTCCCTGTTCTATGAATTTTGGTATCAGTGAATTGAGCAATTTTTCCACAGTATCCAATGTTGCAGCAAACACCGTGTCGCTCATTACATATTTTTTTACCGCCTCATCAGTGCCGGAAAGTCTCCTTAAATCCTGCTCATAATATGGATTTGGTGAAAAGCGCATATCAAAAACCATATCAGCCTCAAATGGTACTCCACGTTTGTATCCAAAGCTTTCAAACGTAAGTGAAAATTCATCGCCTGCATTTTCATTTACTATTGCCTCCAGCCGCTTCACAAGATCAACGGGCTTTAAATCAGAGGTATCTATTATATAATTGGCAAGATCGCGCAACGGCGCAAGTATATTGCGCTCATTTTTTATACCGGTTTCAACATCATCTCCCAAAGGATGACGTCTGCGCGTCTCATTGTATCTACGCTTTAATATATCGTCGCGGCAATCCAAAAACAGCAGTTCGTATTTCACATGTAGCATGTCCAACACGCTCAATGCCCGTTCCATATCAGTTTTAAATACAACATCGCGGCTGTCAACAACTACCGCCGCCCGTTCAACTGTGGGCGAGGCTTTAGTGCACAACTCTATAAAACCCTGAAGCATCTCTGATGGCAAATTATCGACACAGAAGAAGCCCATATCCTCAAAACGTCTTAACGCTTGCGATTTTCCAGCGCCGGAAAGACCAGTAACAATCAGCAAATACATACTATTCCTCTTATCTTAAGTAGCAAAATCACCTATAAGTTTCACCTCGGGTTCTAGTTTCACCCCGCTTTGTGCCAATACCCGCTGTTGCACAAGCGTAATAAGCTTAATAACATCATCACATGTTGCCTTGCCTCTGTTGATTATAAACCCGGCATGTACTTCGCTTACCTGTGCATCACCCACGTTTGCGCCCTTTAACCCAGCTTGTTCTATTAGCGCGCCCGCAAAATAACCATCAGGGCGCTTAAACACACTGCCAGCACTTGGATATTGCAATGGTTGCTTCTCTCGCCTGCGCCTAGTGAATTCATCCATGCGCTCTTTTGCATTGCCATCATCATTAGCAAGCTTAAAATACGCTGCTACAACAATACTGCTAGGCGCAGCAAATACACTGTATCTATAGCCCATATCGTTTTCAACTGGTATAACCTGAACAAGCCGTCCGTCTTTTATCAAGTCCACAGCGCATAGCGTATGTTTTATCTCGCCTCCATATGCACCAGCATTCATAGCTACCGCGCCACCGACTGTGCCAGGTATACCTGCGGCCCACTCCAGCCCCATATACCCCTGCTCTACCGTATTCTTCGCGAATGCACTCATAAGCGCACCTGCGCCCACACAAAATACATCCCCGTTCCTGCTAATGTTGGCCATCGTGCCGCAAACACGTATTACCAATGCGTTTATTCCGGCATCGCTTACCAGAAGATTTGTACCATTGCCAATTATCTCATATTCCAGTCCGCATTCATCGGCAGCAGCGATAGCTTTCAAAAGCATCGATGGGGTCTGCGGTTCGACCAGTGCGTAGGCTGGTCCACCGATTTTAAAAGAGGTATATGCGCTCATTGGAACACCACTTTTAATGTCAATATATTTAAGTTTATCGAATATATCTTGTTTCATTAAATCCCCCAGAGTATATTTTGCTACGTATTACATACTCTTATGATAATTTTACTGTATTTTCCCGTTATAAACAAGCTCTTTAAGACGCAAACTGAAATCATGGCTTGCTTCCACATCGCCGGTAAGTGCAAGTGCGGCAGTTTCATTTAGAATATTCTTTTTTGCATTATAAATAAATGTGTTAAATATAAAAGGTTGTGAACGCTTTATGCAATTTTTTATAGCGTCAGGTAGCGCACTAGCATCCGGTTCGATGTTAATAACAGACGCTGCGCCAAGTCCTGTAAGGCTCTTCTGAGATTTTTCGGATAATATTGAATCCACAAACTCAGTGGCGCCCTGCATCTTTGCGACACTAATATTCCTTGAAAATCCGATAAATTGCACCTGATCCGTATATTCAGTAACAGGATAAACGTCAAACACAAAACCTTTACCATCCATCTGACGGGCGGCAAGCGTACCTATTGTTTTATAGTCACATAATGCAATTGCACACTTACCGTCTATGAATTTTGAGATATCCTCAATTTGGCAGTTAAGTCCAAGCACAGCTGCCACAACTGGATTGCCAGCAATTGTTGCTTGCGAGCTTGCAACAGTTTTGGCAAGCCATTGTGCGGGATCTCCTTCAATTGTTGTCAAACCGCTTGATTGTGCTAAAAATGTATTTACAACCAGCGCATAGCCACTAAACAGATATGGAACAGCATAAGGTGTTTCATTTACACAGCCTGTAAGCTGTAAATCATATGCGAGTGCATATTCTCGTTCCATTGGAGCAAACTGCTCCACATAACCCCATCCCGATGGAAAAGAGTATATGTCCGCCGTTTCGCCGCGCTGTACCCGCTCGTTGCATTCTTCAAGCGACATCGACAATATATCGAAAAACAATCCATAATGCTTATGCTCTATTTTTTTTGCGCGCTCGCTGAGCCATGACCCCACGCTGCCCGAGTATGTTTTAAATCCAGCTATATGCCAAATTTTTATTATACCAACAGGCTGCACCGGCTCACCGCGCTTCCAATCCGTATAATGATTTACGCCTAGATTTGCAATCAGATAACCTGGCACAAACACCAGATATAAAACTATTCCTAATGAAACAAGCAATTTTATCGTTAATTTTACATTTTTCATACTGATCACCTCAGCATAATATATGCATGGAAATTGTATAAAACAAAAAGGAAGCTCCACTTTTGTGGAGCTTCCCATACAATATCCGTCCGATAATTTTTTTGTTTTAGGCGCAAGCGCCTGGCACACAATATTTATGTAGTTCAACGTAGTTTTTGGAGGAAAACAATGAAGATTACGGTTGTTTATCGGACGGCGGAAATATTACTTTATTCTCTAAATATGATACTAACACCATATATTGTTGAATGCAAGCATATATAACCTTTTTTTAACGGATTAATAGATTATTAATAATCTAACACGGTATAACCGTTAAAATCAGGTGTATATTCTGTGCTTGACGCGTCTTGTTCTTGAATCATCACATTTTCAAAGCCCAGCAAACAACAATAATCTATGGCGCGCTGATATTCGCTTTTTAGCAGTCTTCTGTTAAGCGGAGGATTGTCTGCTTTGTAGCAAGGCACATATTGACCCATAAGTGATATATATGTTGTTATTGGCAAGTTAGCTTTAATAAAATTCAATACGCCTCTCGCCTCATCAATGCAGCCTGGCAAAACAAGGTGTCTTATCGCAATACCGCGAACAGCCATGCCATTATTATCAACAGTAAGCTGCCCGCATTGGCGTTGCATCTCAAGCACGGCTTTTGAAGCGTATTCAAAATAATCCTCTGCACCTGAAAATTTTAGTGACGTAATGCCGGATACATATTTAAGGTCGGGCAGGTATATGTCTATAAGCCCTTCAAGCCTGCGCAGCGCATCCACTTTTTCATACGAATTCGTATTGTATACGATTGGGATAATAAGGCCATTATCTTTTGCTATTTGCAGTGCAGGTACAATAACATCTATATGCGGTGTAGGCGTAACAAGGTTTATGTTATTCGCACCGATTTCCTGCAATTTAAGCATTGTTTTAGCAATGAGATCAGCATCGGCGGCATGGCCGATAATGCCTTGGCTTATGCTGTGGTTCTGGCAGAATATACATTGCAGATTGCAGCCACAAAAAAATATTGTGCCCGATCCACGTGTACCGCTTATGAAAGGCTCTTCCCACATATGCAGGTCAGCGCGTGCTATATATGGCAGTTCCATGGCGCCACATGCACCGGAGCTATTTTTTCTATCAATGCCGCATTCGCGCGGACATAATGTACAACCGCTCATTTCCCGCCCTTGCGCTTTCTTGTGCTATCATTTTTATGTTCCGATATAACCTCATACTTAGCATCTACAATACGCTTTTTAGGTGTTATCGCGGTTTCATCTTGCACAGGGCAATCGCTATATGTTCCAAACTGTCTATCGTCCGATATCGGTCCAAGCGCAATGGCATTGGAAACATATTTTTTAACACTGAATGTAAATCGTGTTCCCCTGCCTGGCTCGCTATCCACCGTGAGGCTCTCTTCTAACTTATCCATTATATATTTAGCTATTGAAAGACCAAGTCCTGTGCCACCTTCGTTACGTGATTTATCAACTTTGTAAAAGCGTTCGAATATGTGCGGAATATCTGCTTCCGGGATACCGCAGCCGGTATCCTCTACGCTCACCAGCAGTCGTTCGCCGCTGCGTATGCGTATCGTTATGGTTCCGCCCTTTGGCGTATAGTGCATTGCATTATCAAGTAGAATTACAAGCACCTGTTCAACCCTATCTGGAGCAGTAAGTGCATCCGGCATATCGTCAACGTTTACGATAAGCTGTATTCCCTTTTCTGCGGCGGTCTTGGTGTAACCACCGGCCACATCGTCGATCAGTTCACCTATGTTCACCCTGCTATATTCAATATATTCGCTGCCGGATTGCAAGCGGCTAAGCGTCATCATATCGCTTATAAGGCGTGATAGCCGTAGAACTTCATGCAACATTATTTTATAATAACGTTGTTTATCGGCCTCATCCTTTACCATTCCGTCTGCCAATGGCTCCAACAGCCCGCGCACCGCTGTAAGCGGAGTGCGCAATTCATGCGATACGTTTGCAACATATTCGCGGCGCATATTCTCTAGTCGTTCAAGTTCAGTCATGTCCTTAAAAAGTCCAACAACGCCTGTGCGTTCACCTTCGTCTGTGTATACTGGTGAAATGGTTATCCATATCGTCCTATCCCCTGTGGTTGGATAGGTTATAGTCTGCGGTTGACCGCAGGCAAATACCTCATCAAAGGCTGCCCACACCATACTGTCGGATATCAGTTCTTCGCGCTTTTCTACATTAACAGCACCAAACATGCGCATAAGCGCTCCGTTATAATGAGTCAACATACCTAGGCTATCCGTTGCGGCAACCCCGTCTGTAAGGCTTTGAAGTATCTCATTTAATTGCCCTTTTTCAAGGCGCAGCTGATGTATGGTTGCAGACAACGTTTCACACAGATCGTTTAGCGCCCTTGCAAGCACGCCAACCTCACCCAGCGTATCTTCATCCACCCGTATATCGAAATTACCCTTGGACATTTCAATTGCAGCTTCGGACATATCATGCAGCGGATCCGTTATTCTGCGCACACGCCATGTCATAAGTATCATTATTACAGGCAACACCACGGCAACTATCCAAAAAAGCGACCTGCTAAGCTTGTCTGTAGCATTTATTATCTCCTGTATGGATTTAACTACGAGAATCGCGCCTACAATGTTGTCATTATCGTCAACAATTGGTTCACCCACAGCCAGCACTTCACCGTAATTTGGTATGAATATGCTGTCTGTTCTGACCAGATTGCCGCTAAGCACCTGAGCTATCTCATTTTTGAGCGCATCCAACATAGACGTGCTTGAAAGGCCTGATATTGCGTTGTTAAGGTGGTCTATGTTGCCATTTTTATCCACAACAATGGTAGTAGCACTGGCTGCTCGCATAAGAGTAGCGCTCAGTCTCTCATAGGCTGCATCGCTTACCTCACCTCTGCGGTATTCCAAAACAAGCTGGTTTGCAGCCTGAGCCTTCGGTATCATTTCTTCCAGCTTTATCTTTGTATACGTATCCCTGCTTAAAAAAATATAACCAGCTACCATAAATGTGGATGTAAGCAGCATGGCTATTATCAAAGCGACTAGTAGGCGCCTGAAAAACACGCTGTGCATTACTCTACCTCAAATTTGTACCCAACTCCGTAAATAGTCTTAATGCTCCAGTTTAGGCCTGTGTTATCTAGCTTAGCTCTAATGCGCTTGATATGTGTGTCGACCGTGCGCGTTTCACCAGCGAAGTCATAGCCCCACACCTTATTTAGCAGTTGCTCACGCGTGAATACCTGCCCTGGATTTGAGGATAGCATATACAATATTTCGATTTCCTTGGGGGTGCATATCACGCTTTGACCACGTAGCGTGACCGTATAGCTCTTTATGTCTATAACCAGTTCATCATGCACTACAGTTCCGCTATTCACGGATTGCTGCTGTTCATTTGTGCGGCGCAAAACCGCCTTTATTCTTGCAACTACCTCGCGCGGGCTGAACGGCTTTACTATGTAATCATCCGCTCCAAGCTCAAGCCCGAGTATCCTGTCTATTTCCTCACCTTTAGCTGTAAGCATGATAATTGGAATCCCTGATTTTTTGCGTATTTCCTTGCAAGCTTCAGTGCCAGACATGCCAGGCATCATTATATCCAGCACGCACAGTGCAGTATCGGTGTTTATGCTGTCTACCGCTGCAAGTCCATCATAAACGTCGACCGTCTCATATCCCTCGGCTTTAAGATATATTCCCAATGCCTCATGCACAATCTTATCATCGTCCGCTATAAGTATCTTATTAGTGGCCATATATGCTCCTTTTGAAGAATTTACATATTATTTTTTAATTATACCACAGCTTTACTGCATTATAAAATCCACTACCTGTTATTTTGCATTAATGTCACTGATCAGCCGTCTTTTGATAGTGTAAAGCTGAATGTGACAATGCCGTTTTCGCAGCGCGCCCATATACGTTCGTCTATAAGGACTATTATCTCGCGTGCGATGGAAAGTCCAAGTCCGGTGCCGCCACCGGAATGTGATTTATCAACCTTGAAAAATCGTTCAAACACATTTTTGAGATCCGCCTGAGGGATATACCCGGCATTTTCAACTGATATCAGCAGGTTATGCTCCTTTTCATATACGTTTACGGTTATCTGTCCTCCGATTATGGAGTGCTTTATGGCATTATCTATCAGCACTATAAGCACCTGCTCGGCACGGTCTGCGCTTGTGTGAGCATACAATCCATCAGGCGCATTCAGCACAAGCTGCATTTCATGCTCTGCGGCAATGCCTGAAAATCTATCAATCACATCACAAAGCAACTCCGAAATATTCGTGCGCTTTTTAACGATAACAAGAGCGCCAGATTGTAGTCTGGAAAGTTCCATAAGATCATCTATCAGCCGTGACAACCTCAGCGTTTCACGCAATATATAGCCATAGTAACGCGCTTTATCCGATTCATTTTCTATCATGCCGTCATTTAATGCGTCCGCAAGTCCCCGTATTGATGCAATAGGTGTGCGAAGCTCATGCGATACATTTGCCACATATTCACGCCGTGTCTGCTCGAGAAGGATGGATTCAGTAACATCCTGTATTAGCATTACACCGCCTTCAACCCTGCCTGATGGCTCTTGAAGCGCTGTCAATGATACTCGCAGCACTGTATCGTATACATGAATCTCTTTTTCTGTGTGCATTTGTTCTGAAAGCTGACATGTAAGCGCATCAATACCATATCGTGCAATAAGCTCCGCCAGATCATCTGTTTCCTGGCCGCCAAGCAGCCTAAGCGCGGACGGATTATGCTGGATTATTCCACCTCCTGCGTCAAATGCAATTATTCCCTCGCGCATACCGTCTATAACAGCCCTTAAACGATTACGCTCAAATACGAGATCGGATATGGTCTTTGACAGCTCTGCTGATAGGAAGTTCAACGATTTTCCAAGTTGAGCCATTTCATCATTTCCACAGTCCTCAGCGCGAATTGAAAAATCCCCATGAGCCATAGCGTTGGCTACTGCGTTCATCTGCCGCAGAGGCCGAGTCAGGTTACGTGAACCAATATAGGCAGGAACTACCATAACAGTAGTTACCGTCAACATACTGATTAGCAACGCCAACGTCAGAGTACTTAAAGCGGCAGTAACCTCCATAAGCGGCTTTACAAGGAATACGGATGCTACCACGTCGCCGTAATGGCTTACTGCCGGCTCGCCTATTATCACACCTGTATCACCATTTGTAGCCGGTTCAAACACGCTGGCGCCCATTAGCACGCTCTCAACATACTTTTTAAGCGCCGATATATTACCATCGTTATCTGCATTTACGGGTTGAACTATAAGCTCGCCACGGCTGTTGAAAATATACACCGCTGCATCCCATATTCTATATTCTGACGCCACAGCGCGCTCGTAGTCACGTGAGCCGATATAACCTGAAATAAAATCTGCTGTAATTCCCGCTATATGCTTTGCTCTTGGCACTAATTCTTCAGCCTTTATATTTGAAAATGCCTCTCTGCCATAATAGTTGAAAACGATTGCCGTCAAGGCGGCGCTAAGTATCACTGTAAGAAGTATTATAGCAAGTGTCTTTATAAGAAAGGTGTTCTTCATCACACGCCCGCCTCGAATTTGTAGCCAACGCCGTACACTGTTTTTATTGCCCAGCCAAGGCCCTCCTGTGGAAGTTTTTGTCTGATGCGCTTTATCTGCGTATCAACAGCGCGCGTATCTCCAAAATAGTCATATCCCCAAACCTGCGAGAGTACCTGCTCTCGTGTGTACACACGGCCAGGGTGTGATGCAAGCAGATAGAATATCTCAACCTCTTTTGGCGTCAGCGCGACATGCTCACCACAGCAGCGCACATCGTAGTTGCTTATATTTATCTCAAGCGAATTGAAGCGCAACACCTTTTCAGGATCATCTTTCGAGGCGTTGAATCTGCGCAGCACGGCCTTTATCCTGGCCACTACCTCTCGTGCGCTAAAAGGCTTTATAATATAATCATCTGCTCCTAATTCCAGTCCAAGTATCCTATCGATTTCCTCACCCTTTGCTGTCAGTATTATGATAGGTACTCTGCTTACCGCGCGCAACTCACGGCATACCTCTATTCCATTCTTTACCGGCATCATAAGGTCAAGTATGATGAGATCCGGTTTATTTGCTTCAAATAGCGTTATCGCCTGCGCACCATCCATTGCGGATGAATAGGCGAAGCCCTCACTTTTGAGGTAGACTCCAAGCGTTTCATGTATTATTTGCTGATCATCACATATCAAAATGTGTTGCATCGCTGCCATACCATCACCTCAATTGGATTATATTATTGTAGTTTCCCCATTTCAAGTGTGTGCAAAACCTTGACATAATTGTACTATATTTTGACATAATGTAAATCATCATTATAGATGTTACAAATATACACCGTTATGCTATAATACTCACTATGAAAAAGATGTTTAAAATTAAGATTATTGCAAGTTTTATGCTTGTTGCAACTATGCTTGCATCGCTTTGTGGTTGCTCTGAATTGATGCTTAATGCTGATTCAAGCCATGAGTTATTCATCAACGAAATTGTACTTTCAAACACCCGCTGCTTGGTTGATGAAGCCTATGGAACGCCTGACTGGATTGAACTCTTTAATGCATCGCCTTCCTCAGTATGCTTAGACGGATATGGGCTCAGCGATGATATAAAGGAACCGCACAAATGGGAATTTCCTAATGTAACCATTGAGCCAGGCGGTTATCTAGTCATATATGCCACAAAAAGCGAGGATAAAAACGCGCTTTGCACAGGTTTTGGCCTTTCAAAGAACGGTGAAACACTGCTGCTCACCGATCGCTATTATAATGTACTGCAGCAACTTAGCGCACCTCATCTTTCCGCCGATATATCTTATGCCCGTATGCTAAACGGTGAATATGGTTATTGCGTGTCTCCTACCCCTGGCGATATCAACGATACCGCAATAGCTTCGGATCTTTCGCAGCTTGCATACGCGAGCGGCGATGAGCAGCTTGTAATAAGCGAAGTGATGCCTAAGAATTCCGCCACACTCGCAGCGGCGGACGGAAAATATTATTCATGGGTAGAGCTATATAATCAATCTGCTGATACAATACTGCTTTCTTCATACCATCTTTCTGATGATCCAGACGATGCGCTTAAATGGCGACTGCCTGATGTTCCGCTTGAATCTGGCGGATATGCAGTTGTGTTCCTTTCAGGACTGAAAAATTCTGGCGGTGAAATGCACGCTCCGTTTAAGCTTGGCAGAGATGATGACGGCATATGCCTTACCGATAGTAGTGGAAGAATAACCATGATGCTCGCTTGGGATTACGAAATACCGTATGATGTATCCTTGCTAAGCAATACCTGTTATACAGCTTTCCCTACCCCTGGTGCTGCCAACTCTGATGCATATGTTGAAAGCGCTGTGATATCCTCAATGACTAATGACGATCCTTTGCGCCTAAACGAGGCGCTTATACACAACACATGCGGTATATCGGACGATGATGGTGACCGTGAAAGTTGGGTTGAACTTTATAATAGCTCCTCGCAACCTATATCATTGGACGACTACTGCCTATCCGACGATCCTGAAAATCCATTCAAATGGGCGCTGCCAGCTTTTGAGCTTGGCCCTGATGAATATACTGTAGTATTTACATCAGGCAAAAATCGGACTTCAGGACCATATCATACCTCATTCACGCTGTCTGCCACAGACGGAACGATTATATTAAGTGACAAGAACACTCTTCGAGTGGACGCATTGATATTTGATCCTACAATTCCCGATAACGTATCTGTTGCACCTGACGGCGCTGGCAGTATACATTATCATACCACACCTACTCCCGGCGCAAAGAACAGCAAGCGCAGCGTAACTTCTGCCAGCAAAGCCAAGTTGACCAACATGAACGGCATATATATAAGTGAAGTTTGTGCAACAACCGCAACGGGTAATAAAACACCTGACTGGATAGAGTTACACAATGCCTCAGGTGATACCGCCGATCTTACAGGCTGGTATATAAGCGATGATCCGGATGTGCCTTTAAAATATCAAATCCCATCGTTAAGCATACCATCCGGAGGTTATGCCATCATAGAGGCGACTACTGCTGTCAACAGAAAAAAGGGCGTTACGGCGCCCTTCGGCATATCCACCGATGGCGAATCTCTGCTGCTCTGCGATAATAATGACGAGATAATAGATGCTTTCAGTACGGGTTTGCTGAAATATGGCATAACAAGTGGCAGACTTGAAAATGATGATACGGCCTCCCGTGTTTATTTTACGACCAGTACGCGTGGCTCTGCCAACACCGGCAAATCATATTCCAGTCGCACAATAACTCCTGTATTTTCCGAAAACGAACTGTATCAAACAGCGCCGATACAGGTAAAGATAAACTGCGCAACGCCGGATGCAGAGATATACTATACCGTAGATGGCAGCAAGCCTACAACCGCATCAATGCGCTATACTGAACCTGTCAAGATCAGCACAAATACTCCATTACGCGCACTGGCATATAAGGACGATATGCTTCCAAGCGATGTTGCTACTGCGACATATCTGTTTGATGAGCGCCACAGCGTGCCTGTAGTATGTCTTTGTGCTGACAGTAACGATTTTTCAGCCGTTTATTCGGTAATCGACCGCTGGAAAAAAATCGAACGCGAGGGATATTTTGAATTCTATGAATCAGACGGTACTTTGGGCACTTCATTCCCATGCGGTCTGCGTGTAAACGGAGCAGGTACGCTAACATACAGCCAGAAATCGCTGGCAGTGCTGCTGCGCGGCGGTTACGGTGCGGCCAGCACACAATATCAGTTTTTCCCTGGTAATGATGTAAATGAATATAAATCCCTTGTACTGCGTAACTCTGGTCAGGATTTTTCTAAAGCACGCCTTAGGGACACATATTTTAGTAGGGCTGTTGAAGGACTTAATATTGAAAATGTTGAATCCAGACTTACAGTTGTATATATTAACGGTAAGTACTGGGGATTATATGATCTTAATGAAAACCAAAATGAGAATTTTCTTGAGATGCATTATGGTATAGATCCTAATGCTGTTGATATAATACGCCGCAATGAAACCCCACTTGAAGGCGACAGGTATGATTTTAAGCGAGTACGCGCATATGCGCTTAATACCGACCTATCTGATGATAATAAGTTCGAAAAACTTGCAGAATGGATTGATGTGGATTATTTTACAGATTATATAATTGCACAAAGCTATTTTATCAATTCGGATATGTTCAATCAAAAATATTGGCGTTCGCAGGATGGCTCTGTTAAATGGCGGCCTGTATTCTATGATTTGGATTTTGGCTTTTCCGGCTCGTCTCCGTCACGCAGTATGCTGCACAATTATTTTATGGCTGCAGGCGTGCCTTCAGTCGATGAATCCCTTACCAATATGGATATATTTGTTGGGCTGCGAAAAAACGCCGCATGGTGCGATAAATTTTGTGAAAGATATGTGTATGTGGTCATTAATCAGTTTGACCCTAAACGCATGACAAGCATATTGGATGACCTAAGCAGCCAAATGAAGCCCGAGATGAAACGACATATCGCTCGCTGGGGCAGACCCGCCTCCGTATCTTCATGGGAAGACGCAGTGCTGCAACTGCGCAAGTGCATACAGGAGCGCCCTGATTATGCTTTAAAGTATTTGCAACGCGAGTTTTCGATAAGTGATGCGAAGATGCAAATATACATCGATAAAGCTAGTCAATAAAACAAAGCGCCGCGTTATTATGACGCGGCGCCGATACTTTGCATTATTCGTGTTTAGTCCTCATCAGGCATCTGGGCATTCTGGTATACATCCTGAACGTCTTCATTATCATCAAAGCGCTCCAGCATTCGCTCAACCTTTTCAGCAAGTTCTGGATCTTTGGCATCCACTGTAGTTTGTGGTATCATCGTAAGTTCTGCTGAAAGGAACGAATGCCCCGCCGTCTCAAGCTTTTCACGTACAACCGAAAAACCGGCAACAGACGTATATATCTCATATGCATCGTCAAGCGGCACAAAATCCTCCGCCCCCGCATCCAACGCGGCCATCATAAGCTCGTCCTCATCTATCAAGGCGCTGCGCTCTATAACGATAAGTCCTTTGCGATCAAACATCCATCCGACACAACCTGTTGCCCCCATACTGCCACCGCTTTTATCAAAAATGTGACGTATATCAGCCGCAGTGCGATTACGATTATCCGTAACTACCTCAACTATTACCGCAATGCCGCCAGGGCCATAACCTTCATATGTGATTTCTTCATAGTTTACGTTGCCCATCTCACCGGCAGCTTTTTTTATAGAACGGGCGATATTATCGTTTGGCATGTTGTTTGCTTTTGCCTTTGCTATAACATCACGCAGCTTAGAATTGTTAACCGGGTCGCCTCCACCCTCTTTTACGGCGATGGCTATTTCGCGGCCAATTTTTGTAAATACCTTGCCACGCTGAGAATCGGTCTTTTCTTTTTTGTTTTTGATGTTGGCCCACTTGGAATGTCCGGACATAAAAAATCCTCCTAAATATATCAACGGCTAATTATAACACCGTTATCGCTCAGACTTCAAGGCTGAGTTCATTTATCTTATCCCGCAGCAGCTGCATATCAGTCCAAGCATCGCGTTTTTTGGATGGATCTCGCAGTAATGCCGCCGGATGATATGTTGGAAGTATCCATACTCCTTTGCGTTGCACCCATTTTCCTCTATCCCGAGTTATACGTGCATTATTATCGTATACATACTTTGCCGCCGTCGCACCAAGACATATTATTATCTGAGGGCCTACCAGAGCAAATTGAGCGCGCACAAATGGTAAGCATGCCTGTGCCTCACCTTCAGAAGGAGTTCTGTTATTGGGCGGACGACATTTCACTACGTTTGCAATATATACTTGCTTTCGGTCAAGCCCAATTGCTGCAAGCATCCTATCCAGCAGCTGCCCCGCTGGACCTACGAATGGTCTGCCCGAAAGATCCTCGTCGTGTCCTGGCCCCTCGCCGATAAGCATAACGCTTGCTGCCGTATTACCTTCGCCTATAACCACGCTTGTGCGCTCTTCACACAGGCTGCATCTGCGGCAGTTTTCAAGCTCACTATATAGCTGCTTCCATTCGTAGTGCATATAAATTAAACCCTATTTATAAAATCCAGGATATCGGCATACACAATATCCTTGTTAATCTCATTTAGCAGCTCATGGCGCGCGTTTTCATATAGATTAAGTTCAACGCGATGACCTGTTTCAACCAGCATATCCGCTACTTGCTTTACACCCTTTGCCTGTTTGCCACCAACAGGGTCGGCAGTTCCGGAAATTAGCATGATAGGCTTATCTGGAACGAGCTTTGCCCATTTTATATCCTGTATTTCACTAAGCCCATCAAAAAGATCTTTAAAGGCCGATGCTGTAAATACAAAGCCGCACAACGGATCGTTAACGTATTTATCCACTTGTTCGCTGTCGCGCGAAAGCCAGTCAAATCTTGTGCGATTAGGTTTAAACGCATTATTGTATGCACCGAATGAAAGTGAGTCTAGTATGGCGCTGGGCGTTTTTGCGCCTTTTTTCTTTATTTCATTTTGAGCAATAAGTTTTGCTATTGGCAGAGCTGGATTTTTTCCGGCAGTGCCCGAAAACACGAAAGCATCCATATCATCGCCATTTCGCCCCGCATATGAGCGCGCAAGAAAAGAGCCCATGCTATGCCCCATGAGTATATACGGGACAAACGGATATTGAGCCTTAACCTTTTGGTAAACATTTCTAATGTCACCCACAAGATTGCTCCAACCATCTTTTTCTCCGAAATAGCCGTGTATATCGTCGCCATCTATACTGCTCTTGCCATGCGACGATATATCGTTACCTACAACCAATATACCATTATGCTTGAGAAACTCTGCAAACTCCTCATACCTTTGCATATGTTCAGCCATACCGTGTACTATCTGAAGCACAGCTCGTGTTTCGCCATCAGGTTGCCACACACGCACAAACAGATTCCCTTGATTTGTTTGGGATGGAATGGTAAAATCATTTAGCATATAAGTTGATACCCCCCTCACAAGTTTATAATAAAAGTATACCATCTGTTTGGTGCTTTGGCATCAATGAAAGTATAATCGATTGAAAAACTTATAATTTTAGCTTATAATATACTTAAATACAATAAAATGTTAATAATATAATATTTTGGAGGCCAACTATGAATGCCGATTTGGATCTGTACAGTATATTCTGCACTGTGGCGCGATGTGGTAGCCTTTCACATGCTGCGCGTGAACTGTATGTAAGCCAACCGGCAATCAGCCAATCTATGCATAGGCTGGAGTACATGCTTGGCTGCACACTGTTTACACGGACAAGCCGTGGCATAACGCTCACCAGCGAAGGCCGTATGCTTTACAGCTATGCCAATAAAGCCATAGGTCTTATCGTAGCTGCCGAGGATAAACTCAACCGTATGCGTACATTGCAATCTGGCGGGCTTATGATCGGCGCAAGTGATACACTCTGCCAATATTTTTTACTTCCCTATCTTGATGCATTCCATGCATGTTATCCCGAGATACAGCTTCAGGTTACGAACAGAACCACACCTGAAACTGTGGAACTTCTCAAAACCGGTAAGGTTGATATAGCGCTTGTCAACTTACCTGTTGAGGATGATTCTCTCTCTGTGCGAGATGTGCAGTTGGTTCACGATGTGTTTGTTGCTTCAGAGCGTTTTTCGCACCTTAAAGGTCATCCGGTAACGCTTGCCGATCTTACGCATGAACCACTTGTGCTATTGGAGCGCGCTTCTAACTCACGCAAATATATCGATGATTTTGCGTCAGTATGTGGGCTTACGTTACACCCAGCTATTGAGCTTGGTGCGCACAGTCTTCTTATACAGTTCGCTAAAATAGGACTTGGTATTGCCTGCGTTACGCGTGAATTTGCGGCGGAAACGCTCATGAGCGGGGAGCTGTTCGAAATTGAGTTGAGTAACCCAATGCCATCCCGAGGCATAGGCCTTATATCTCTTGAAGGCGTGCCGCTTTCAGCTGCTGCTGATCGTTTCATCAATATTGTAATGGCCAATATGAACAAAACCGAATAATACTTGCTCGACATTTGCTAAATTGGAGATACTATGCCTGCTACGCAATGGTTTAAAAAAATCCCGATATTGTTTCTATATCTTATGGTGTTAGGCTTAATAGTAATTGGCGTTATATTGTTTGGCTTACTCTATTGCGGCAATGGCGCTCAGGTATTAAGTACCGATACTGCTGATGACATAACTCCCGTGCATAGTGTTCAGGATATCCCAATCGCTACCGATACAGATATTCCCGCAAAAACCGTATATAAAAGCGGCAGATTTATTCCATTTTTATCTGAAGGTATTTGGGGCTATAAAAATATGTATGGTGATATAGTGATACCCCCTCGCTTCTCTGCCGCCAACGAGTTTGAAAATGATGTTGCCTTTGTCGCCGAAAATGGTTGCTACGGTCTTATAGATCGAAGCGGTAATTTTATTGTGCCGCCAATATGGAGCAACGTTGCCAGTTTTTCAGAAGGACGTGCCGGCGTGGAATACAATTCAAAATGGGGGTTTATTGACGCTTCAGGAAATACAATAATAGATTATCTATACCGTGAAGTTGGCAATTTCAACTGTGGCAGAGCCGCAGTGCGATCCGCTGAAAGCTATGGTTATATTGATGCTCTTGGCAACATGGCAATATCACCAAGATGGCGTGAAGCTGGCGATTTTGCACAGGATGTG
Source organism: Clostridia bacterium (assembly GCA_036652795.1). GTDB lineage: Bacteria > Bacillota > Clostridia > Christensenellales > CAG-138 > JAVVVD01. Next base: position 332,003 of record JAVVVD010000001.1, read on the forward strand.
GCCTTTGTTACATCTGATGAATACTCAACAGATCGTTATTATATAATAAATAAGGTTGGTGAAAAGATTGCAACCCTTGGTTCGGCTATAAAAGGCACAGTATTTTCTGATGGGTTTGCCGTAGTTATATCGGATACTGGAAGCTATTATATAAATGGCAACGCCGCCCCCGCTTTCAAAATCACGTATCAAGCTGCGAAAGCATTTTCAAATGGATATGCAGCAGTAAAAATAAATGGAAAATGGGGCTTTATCAATAAAAAAGGCGTTGTTATTATCGAACCCTGCTATTCTAATGCTGAAAGCTTTTGCGGCGGATACGCAGCAGTTTGTGATGCGCAAAGCGGTAAATGGGGCTATATTAACCACTCTGGCACATGGATAGTCAAGCCACAGTATGATTGTGCAAATAACTTTGCTGGAGGGATTGCCGTGGTAAAAACCGGTGATTCATACTATATTATCGATAAAGAAAATAAGCGCATTCTGTTATATTGACCCATAAATGCCAGCCTCTTCTGATAATACTAATATGTAATATTCGTAGCTTGGCAAGCTTAACTTAGCCGCCCCCGTAAAATAGAACCAGTTTGAATGTCGGTATTACAACAGCCTGCATAGAGCCCGGAAGCCCATGGGAAAACGGATATATTGAAAGCTTCAATTCTCGAATGAGGGACGAATTTCTAAATGGAGAACTGTTTGCAAACATGTATGAAGCGCAAGTACTGATGGAGTGTTGGGTTCGTTATTATAATCAAATACGTCCGCATGGCAGTTTGAGTGGCAGGACATCTGTCCCGCAGACGGTTATCCATCCAACCGCTTGAAACAGGATATCCGCCAACGTTACATCTTGTCGCGCGAGTATCTGATAGAATAAAACGGCAAACGTGTTCGGACTGAACACTATCGCGATATGTATTATTCAACACTCGAAAGGCTTGGTATATGCCGTCTAACGCCGCATAAAGCCCGCCACACCTTTTTTACAATGCCGGATGCAAAATGCTATGGCAAGTGGACAATGGCTCTTATCGGCGGCCATACAGCCACTAGTTTTACAAAACGGTAATATGCCCATCCAGATATGGAGAAATTATGTGGCGCTATTAAGTGCCTAGAGTAATCATGCGGTTACTAACAATCTCTTGTTGTTGCAATAATACAAAAAAGAAAAAGCTAGATAAAATCTAGCTTTTTCGTGGTCGGGGCGAGGTGATTTGAACACCCGGCCTTTTGGTCCCGAACCAAACGCGCTACCAAGCTGCGCTACGCCCCGAATGGAGCCAATGTGGGGACTCGAACCCCAGACCTGCGCATTACGAATGCGCTGCTCTACCAACTGAGCTACATTGGCATCTAACATGCGCTACAGCTATGAATTATAGCACAGCCATAACATCCTGTCACTATCTTTTACAAAAACATTTGCCAAAACATTTTTCTTATTGATTATATATATATCCGCGAATTCTCCTTAGCCTTTTTCAGCGCATCAGCAGAGGTTATAGGTTCTACCGAATATTCCGCGACATGAAATGTTGGAACAGCCTGTATATATATTGTTTTGCCGTAGGAGTTAGGCAGTGGCTGCGTGTCATCCGAATGTTTATTTACGAACTCCATAACTGACGGATGCACCTTCACAATGTAATTTATGGTTGTATTTGTATTAAAATCGCGCAGCAACTTTTTTCGCACCTTTAGAACCACGCTCTCAGCAGATAACACACGGCCATCTCCGCCGCAGCATGGACATGTCGACTGGAGCGTATTGCTGATGGATTGCCTGGTCTTTTTTCGCGTCATCTCCACCAGGCCAAGCTGCGTAATTCCAAGTACGTTGGATTTTGTTCTATCATTTTTAAGTTCTTCCCTAAGTGTGTCCAGCACACGTTCTTTGTCGCTTATTTCATCCATATCTATAAAGTCGATTATTATTATGCCGCTTATATCGCGCAGCCTCAATTGACGGGCAATCTCCTTTGCCGCTTCGCAGTTGGTCTGCGTTATTGTTTCACGAAGGTTATCGTTGCCAACATATTTTCCTGTATTCACATCTATCGTAGTCAGCGCTTCAGTCTGGTCGATAACGATATAGCCGCCGTTTTTCATCCATACTTTGCGTGAAAGTGCCTTGTCAATAGCGCTATCCAAGCCAAGCGTCTCAAACAGATCCGGCATACCATCGTGCAGTTCTACCCTGTCACGCAGTAATGGCGAGATTATCCCCGCAACTATCTGCATCCGTTCAAAAAACTCCTTATCATTTACAATCAGCCTATCTATATTCTCTGTAAGCATATCCCGTATTGTACGGAACATAAGCGGTTCTTCCGCGTGTATAAGTCTTGGCGCAGTAAGCAGCTTGCTCTTATGCACTATACGATCCCACAACCGCATTAGAAACTCCATATCGGAAGCAAACTCACCGCGCATCTTTTCCGCAGCGGCAGTGCGTACTATAACGCCTATATTGCTTGGCTTTAGCTCCTCAATTATGCATTTCAATCGTGCCCGCTCGGCTTCGTTTCCTATACGGCGCGAAACTCCAACATAGTTTACCGTTGGCATTAGCACCAGCGTGCGTCCCGGCAACGTTATGTGCGTAGTTATCCGCGCACCCTTCGTACCCACAGGCTCCTTAAGAACCTGCACCATTATCTGCTGGCCAGATTTAACCATATCCTGTATGTTAGGTGGATCAATCCGCACATTCTGTTCCGTGCCGTCAAACACAAAATCAGATTTATCCACCAGTATATCGCCTGCGTATAGAAATGCATTGCGCTCCAAACCTATATCTACAAATGCGGCTTGCATTCCCGGAAGCACATTTTGCACCTTCCCTATGTAGATATTGCCAACAAGCCGCTCGTGTCCACGCCGCTCGATATATATTTCGCTTGGTAAGTTGTTTTCCAGAAGCACTACTCTGGTTTGATATGGGCTTATGTCTACTACTATCTCTTTACTCACTTCGCATCCCCCCATAAACAGGTTTTAATACGTAATATTTATGTGCCTGACGGCAGTGCAGCCTCGTCAGCAAATATAATTTCATCGCGGTGTACAGTGAACTCCATATCACGGCCAATTACGTCAAATAAGCTTTTTAGCAGCAGTTCTACGTTTAGACTCCCTGCGGCATCAAGGCAACCCTCAATATTCACCACAGTGCAGCCCTCGTCTGCATGTGCTACGCTCATATCGTAAAGCATCGGCCGTATATCCACATCTTTCATTCCAGCCTTGGTGCGCTTGTTTACAACTATTGAACCGTCCATAAGCCGCGCTATAGCCAACGCTATTTCAACATCACATTTAGTCTGCGTAGCGATACGTACGCTATATTTTGCGCGCTGCATCAATGACGCAAGCGTAGGCATCCCATCATCGACCTGCTTTGCGTATGTCACCTTAATTCCCTGTGGCATAGTTAAATTGACTGCCTCCACAAAATTCGCAGCATCCATATCCTCACACAGCTTTATATCCAGCCATTCGGCCGAACTCGTATATCCAACCGATAATGCAGTTGCAAACGAAAGCAGCGAATGCGGATTAAATCCGTTAGAATGGGCAACTGGTACATCCGCCCTGCGAAACGCACGTTGAAACAGCCGCTGTATATCCAAGTGCGATATAAATCTTACATTATCCAATTTTTCAAACTTTGCAATAATCCGCATATCTCTCCCCAAAGCAACCGTTGCAGCCCTCGCGACAATCCCTTGTGCGGCCACCGCTATACGCAAGCTCATGTTCTTTTTTTAAATAATCTTCAGTTACCAGCATATCAATATGCGACCATGGAAATTTTTCATCAATATCCCGTTTTCTATGGGCAAACGACGTAGGATCCACGTTACATGTTTCAAACGCCTGCCGCCATACGCCCAGCTTGAAATGCTCGTCCCACGAATCAAAGCGCGCTCCCGCTTCATGCGCTGAAGCAATAACACCCGCAAGCGAACGATCCCCCCTGGCAAATACCGCCTCAAGCACACTCACATCCGGTGCATGATATGAGAACTCAGCTCCGCGGATACCACGCATTGCATTGCGAAGAAGCTGCTGCTTGCGGATAAGTTCCTCCTTAGTATCCTGTGCCTCCCATTGGAATGGCGTAAAAGGCTTTGGTACAAATGATGCCGCACTCACAGCCAATCTCAGGCCTTTGCCGCGCTGGTCCTTGGGCATTGCATAGAATGCTGTCGACACTTTACGCGCAAGGTCGGCAATACCAAGTATATCCTCGTCAGTTTCTGTTGGAAGACCGATCATAAAATACAATTTTACGCTAGTCCAACCTGATGTGAAAGCATCCATAACACTGCGCAACAGATCTTCCTCGGTAACACATTTATTTACTACGTCACGCAAACGCTGCGTTCCGGCTTCAGGTGCAAATGTCAGCCCAGCCTTACGCACAGACTGCATCTGTTCAAGGTCTGCCTTTAGGAATGAATCTATCCTAAGCGACGGCAGCGATATAGATACGCGCTTTGCCGTAAATCTATCCATTACCTCCGGCACCAGTTCATGTATTTTTGAGTAGTCGCCTGAGCTCAATGAAAACAGTGATATCTCGTCATATCCTGTGCAGTCTATCAACGCCTGTGCCTGATCCATAAGCGTTTCTTTGCTTCGCTCACGCACCGGCCGATATATGAAACCAGCTTGGCAAAAGCGGCATCCGCGCGTACATCCGCGGAATAGCTCAAGTGCTATGCGATCATGTACTATTGATAAATATGGAACGATCGGTTTCCCGATATATTGCGCACCATCAAGGTTCTTTACAATCCTGCGCACCACCTTATTGGGTGCGCCATCCTGAGCCTGCATTGATACGAAGTGACCCTGTTCATCATATATGGGTTCATACAGCGAGGGAATATATATACCCTCCAGCTTTGAAAGTGCATCCAAAATATCGCGTTTAGAACGCCCGCATTTTCTTTCGGCATTGTATATTTCAACAAGTTCGCCTATCAGTTCTTCACCATCACCTATCATCACCACATCCATAAATGGCGCGACAGGCTCTGGATTGCAGGCGCATGGCCCGCCACATACGATAAGCGGCGCGTCCTCGGGCCTGTCCTTTGCCAATATCGGTATGTTCGCCAGCTTTAGCATTGTGAGTATGTTGGTGTAACACATCTCATAGAGCAGTGAGAAGCCGATTATATCAAATTCCCCCAGTGGGCGTCTGTTTTCCAATGAAAACATTGGGACATCGTTATCCGTCATCGCCTTTTCCATATCAGGCCACGGTGCAAATGCGCGCTCGCACAGCGTATCGTCCCGGCTGTTGAGCACATTGTAGAGTATGCGTGATCCTAAATGCGACATACCTATTTCGTATACGTCCGGAAAACAGAGTGCGAATTTTACTTCTGCATCCTGTTTTTTTATCATATTAAACTCATCTCCGGTGTAACGCGCAGGCTTTTCAACCCCGCATAGCAGCTTATCTATATTGACCTGTTTCAAAAGAGCCCTCCAATAATCCAACATGCCGCGTGTGCATACGGCTATTGTTAAGTTTAGCACCAATTGTTTAGCGGGTCAATTTGAGTATTGTAGAACATGATTATATATCATCCGCTATTTTTTCTAACGCCGTGTATTCCTGTAAATCCATGCGATGCAAGCCCTTCAAGTGTAAGATCGGTGTTATGTGCTGATGCGCCGTAAAGCAGTGCCATTTCATCCAGTTCAAACATGGCACTCATATCATCGTCTACTACCAAAAGCACTGTATACCTTGAGCTATCGAATAGCCTTAAAGCCTCTCTTGCGGTAGTATGTTTGTTTATTGCGATGCACCTTACCGCAACGCTACTGCCTGAACGCAATGCAGCACAGCGTTTAAGTACGCGATGCAACCCAAGCTCTTGCAATTTTTTGAACTCGCTTATTGCCCCCATCAATAAAAAAAGCCCAAATATAGGGACAGTTATATTAAATTCTCCGCGCGCAATCATCAATGCGCCAAGCACAATGCAAATCGCGCCAAGTGTTATAGCGCCAAATATGGCTATCCTTGAAGCCAATTTGGGCGGCAATACAGCAGAAAGTGCGGCACGCAACAACCTACCGCCATCCAGTGGCAGCGCCGGCAGCAGATTTATTGCAGCTATACCCGTGTTGATTGCGGCAAAGCTGCGTATATATTCTGCACCTGGGAATCTATCTGCCAGCGCAGTGCAGGATATCCCTGCGATGATGCTAAACAGCGGCCCCGCTGCGGCAATAGCGATTTCATCCCAAAGCGTGTTAGGCTCTGCCGTCAGTTCAGCAACAAAACCAAATGGCATGAGTTCAATCGTGCTTACACGGCAACCCAAGCTCAATGCCATTGATGTGTGGCATATCTCGTGCAGTGACAGCGCAAGCGCCGCTGTTATCAATTCCGATATTCTCCCGCTTACGGCACACAGCAGCGTCAGCAGTATTACCAGTGGGCTGCACCTTATGCTTATCCCGGCGATCTCGCCTAATTTCACATCTTATCACCCGAAGCAATGTCAAACACCTCCATTGGGTCGCAGGGACGGCCTTGCAAGTAAACCTGTATTGTAAGTGTATTTTCGCCGCTTTGTCCAAGCGTATCACCCGATGTAAGCCTTTGTCCTTCCTCTACAGCCGCTTTTGAAAGCCCCCTATATACAATCTCAATATCATCCTCGGTTGTAATACTCACACTTACGCATGTCTCCGCTATGTTGGATACCTCCTTTACCACGCAATCCACGGGTATTGGAATATTCTGGACTTTTGAAGCAAAAATGCACAGTGCCGAATTATCATCGAGTACTTTTTTAGAATCATATTCAAATCCAAGCTGTAGCTTTCCGTCAGGAGCAAACACGTCAAGTATTCCAGGCAACGCAACGAATTTAAGCTTGCCTAGTGATTCATCAAACTCCTCATCTATTGCAGTGCCTGAATCAGCAGAATTGTATATCGTCATTGCAGAATCATCTATAAGTTTAATAACAAGCACCAACGCACATACTGCAGCACATATGCCTATCTTTATGAACATGCTGGAAAAGCCCGCATTATCCTGCGTGGTGCTGCGGTTTTTATTGTGGTTTACCCGGGTAAACCTCTTATGCTTCGACATGCCGTTTGTTATTTCCGCAGTACTCTCGAATGCTGATATTTCCATGCGTGATAATCTCATAAAGCCACCCCCCGATATCAATAAAATATATGTCGGAGGGTGTTGCATGATTCTTTATATTTTTCGTATTTATACCGGTCCAAGCCATAGATAGTTCAGCTGTGCGTTACCGCTTAGTAGGCCGTCGCATCCATACATTTTCCACTATTCCTACGCCTATCATATTTGTTAAAAGATTTGAGCCCCCATAGCTTATAAATGGCAATGGTATACCTGTGACCGGCATAAGCCCTATAGTCATGCCTATATTTTCGAATACATGCGCAAGTAGCATCCCCATAACTCCAACAACAAGACATGAACCGAAATTATCTTTAGCCTTAAAGGCTATCCACAACCATCGGAATATAAGCAGGAAATAAAGCAGTATTATTATCATTCCTCCCACGAACCCTATGCCTTCGACTATACCCGCAAATATAAAGTCCGTGTGCCGCTCAGGTACAAAGCGAAGCTGCGCCAATGTTCCTGAAGAGAAGAAGCCCTTGCCAAACAGCTGGCCTGAACCTATCGCTATCTTGGACTGGGCCACATTATAACCCTTATCCAATGGATCAAGATCCGGATTTAAGAATACATCTATACGCTTCTGCTGTTCTTCATTCATCACGTAAAAATATCCCAGCGGCAACCCCGCAGCCACTGTTCCGGCAGCGATGGCAATGTATCCCCAGCCTATTTTGGCAATAAAGAATATCACAACCATTATGCACAAGTACACAAATGCTGTGCCAAAGTCCGGCTGAAGCATTACCAATACCGTAGGTATAGCACAATATAGCACACACAATGCTATGCTTTTAAAATCTCGAAGTGCTCCACCATTTTTATCCATAGATTCAGATGCGATCTTTGCCAACGTGACTATAATAACTATCTTACACAGTTCGCCCGGCTGAATTGCTCTGTCTCCGCCTATTATAAACCAGCCTTGTATTCCGCGTGTCTTTTCTGCTGTAAAGAGTACAACAAGCAGGAAAACGAAAAATAAATAGGCATATTTAATTACAAGTTTAAACATATGATAGTCCAGCACTATCATCACGAGAAAAGCAGCTAACCCAACCAAGAAGTTTACTATCTGCTTTTTGATATAGTACATATTAACTTTTGCAAGATAATCGCTTATACCCTGCTCATTTCCGTCAAATGGCGTCGCCATTATGCTGGCTATGCTGACAAGCCCTATGCTCACCAGCACGAACACCAGCGCAATCGTTATCCAATCTATGTTTTTAAGTAATTTAACATCAAACATCCATAATCACCCGTTTTGCTCCAAAATGCCGAACATCTCCTTCATTCTGTCAAATATAGCCGTATATTTGTCGATCGTATCGGCATATGCGATAGGTCTATTTATTCTGGCCCTCTCAGGTATTTCATCGCCGCCTGTCAGCTTATCAAGATACATCGTTGCCTGTGTAGCTGCCTCATAATATGGCTCTATACACAGGGCGTATATATCGCTATCGTTAAAGAGTTTATAGTTTTCATCCGATAGACCGCTGGCAAATATGGTCACTGTTATGCTTGTGAGTAGATTCGGATTAGGTGTTAACGCCGGCGCTGCAACAGGCGTACCCTGCACCGGTGTTGGCGTTGGAGCGCCCTTTGAGCTGAACACGTTCTGCGCGCGTTTGCGCGCCGTAACAGCTATAGAAGCAAGATCTGAATCCGCAACATACATACCCTTTATATCGCGATTATATAGGATATACTGCGCAAGTTCCTCAATCGCACCCTCCTCATCTACGGCAACACGGTTAAATGAATCCACTGTGTATTGCGGATAGTATTCGCCTATTGAGCGAGCAAATTGCTCACATGTAGCCGCTGTATCCCTACCATATACGAGTATTCTTCCCGATTTAAGGCTGCGCTCCGTGAGACGTGTTGCAAGGCCGCGTGAAAGCTCCTCTATATATTCGCCCGTATCCGCCACAACATTGGAATTGATGCCCGGTATGGCACATTCATGGTATGGTATAACCACATTTACTCCGCTGTCCACAGCAAGCTTCACAGCCTTGTCGTTAACTCCGCCTGGATTAAATACCATAAGCCCTGTGCAGCCTTCATCGATTGCGTTTTGTACAGCTGACTGTGCCGGCGCACCAGGTTTTGCGCGAAACAGCTTTGCGGGATAGCCAAGTGTTTCGGCTGTCCTTAGGAAGCCATACATGGCCATATACGCCGCCATGCTGCCATCGTCGTCAATTATAAATCCCAGCAGCGCCTGACGTGAATCAGATGCATTTGCATTTTCCTGCGGTATTGGCGTTTCCTTATTGTCGTTACCTTGCTCAGATGACGGTTTTGCGCAGCCAAAAGCGGCTAGCATAATCGCTATAAGAAATAACACGCTTACGCGTTTTATCATAGTTTGCCTCCTGATTAGATCATAGTATGATTTTAGCCTATATCGGTCAGTATGTCAGCCATATGGCCGTATATTTACAAATCGCTCATAATCAGCTCTTCGTTCACAGCATGAATCTAGGATCCTTGGCTGGTATAGCCGCAAGCTCCACGCGCTTTTGATCATATCCTGATTTGCCAAGCAGCGCATATGTTGCTTTCTTTCCTTCCTCCACGCCCGGCTGATCGAATGCGTTTATATTTAATAGCTCACCGGCAAACGCTGTTTCAACTTCAAACATATAGAGCAGCTCGCCTATTGTAAATGGGTTGATTTCAGGTAACGTTATTGTGTTATTCATATGCCCACTCTTTTGCACGGCATACTCTGTTGCAGCCTGTTCGCATTTTATTAGTTCATTAAATGTATGTCCGCTCAAAAAAGCCACATCCGGTATATCATCCAATGTATGCGGTATAGTCAGCGTGCTGCGATAGCTGTTTACGCCAAGAAAGGTTATTATCTTATCCAACGGACCTTCTGTATAAAGTTGAACCTGTGAATGCTGGTCTGTTACTCCAAGCGATTTCACAGGCGTCTGCCCGCAATGCACAATATTTCCATCATTATCTGCGCTTTTACCGAGTGATTCCGCCCAAAGCTGTGCATACCAATCCGCAATATATTTGAGAGAATCTGCATACGGCATAATCACACTTATGTTACAGCCTTTTTCCATCGCAATTACGTGCATCATCGCCATCATATACGCAGGATTTTTCTGCGTATCGTCTATTCTGCATAATTCATCCATATAGGCTGCTCCTGCAAGCAACTCATTTATGTCTATCCCACATACAGCCGCCGCAAGCAGACCAACAGGGCAGAGTTCACTAAATCTTCCGCCCACGCCATCCGGCACATAAAATGTTCGCAAACCGTTTGAGCGCGCTACGCCTATAAGATTTCCGTTATTTTCATCTGTTGTAGCTATTACGTTATTGCGCCATCCCTGTCCTAGTTTTTTACTCAATATGTCTATTACAAGCAGCAGCTGCGCCATTGTTTCCGATGTGCTTCCAGATTTGGTTATTACATTAAATGCCGTCCGCCGCACATCAATCACATCAAAAAGCGCCGTCATACGCTCAGGGTCTATATTATCCTCAACATATAACTTAGGCCCATTGCGCTTTTGAGCCGGAAGCTCATTGTATAGCAGGTGCGAAAGTGCTCTATGTACTGCTATCGGCCCAAGCGCGCTACCGCCGATGCCAAGCACAACAAAATTATCAAAATTATCCCGCACATAATCCGCCGTTTCCAGCAGCTGCAACGTTATATTCTGTTGATTATGCGGAAGTTCTCGCCATTTCATAGTGGCACGCTTTTCTCTCATGCGTCTTGCCGCCGTATTCGCCCTATCCTTCCATGATTCAATATCCTGCATGGATATGCCGTTCTGCCCGATACGTTCAGCCATCATGTTGTTAAAATCTATGCTTATACGCATTGACGTCCGCCACTCAACACTATCATATCTTTCCATAGTTTACCTCCATGCATATTCGTTTTTGTTTATTAATTGTATCACATATCTACAACGATTTTACCATACATTTCATAAATACGGAGGTGATATGATTTGAATAAATATGGCGATAAACGCCTTATTACGGTATCGGCAATTGCTGTGCTCTGTATTTCAGTTTGCATACTGGCGGTTGCGCTACTGTCTAATAAAAGCTATGGATATATTAAATTGTGCGCTGTTGACGCATACACCCTCGCACCAATTGAGGGCGTCACGATTGTAATCCCAGAATACGATCTTAGCATTACTACTAACGACGCAGGAATTGCCGATGCTACCCGCTTGGAATTACGCGTTGATAAGGAGCATGAGTTGTTGCTTTCACAATTTTGGGGCGAGATAACGGTGTTAGCATATAAGGACGGCTATCTCCCATATGCGCTCTTCTATGTACATGTGTTCAAGCAGCATATGCGTTCCGGGCCAACTTTGTACATGTTTCCAGAAGGTGAAAATAGCGGTGTAACGTGCATCTCAGTGATTGAATCCCCAGAAAAAGAGTGGACGCAACAGCTGCTGGAGCGATATGCGCCATATAATGATAAAAGTTAACATAAGTGAGCTTTTGAGTTTTATTCGGTTGTGCTATAATTAGCCGACTGGAGGTAGTGATGGCAAAGGATACTGAACAAAAAAGCTCGGGGGTTAAACGTCTTATACTGCGCGCGTTATGGCTGTTACTAATCCCATTTGGTCTATGGCTACCCACGCTGGCTTCGCGATATCCCGATATTGTGGAGCGCTATTTTAGCCGCGGTGCATACCCATATATAAGCGGAGCTCTTGCAGGATTAACTTCCTCCATAAGCGCCTCAGTTGCCGAAATTATTGTAATTCTTGCGGTATTGTTTGTCGTATGTTATTTGCTCGGCGGCATATTCAAGCTGTTCATGCGCAAGATACGCGTTTCCGACTTTCTTAGCAGAATCGTTTCACTTGGTATAATCGCTGGCATACTGCTTAATCTATTTTATGTATGCTGGGGATTTAACTATTATAGGCCATCGCTGTATACCCTTATGCAGCTTCCAGTACGCGAAAGGTCTGTTGATGAGCTTGAATCACTGTGTAAACGTTTAGCTGAGGAATCCAACGAGCTGCGACTACTAGTTGATGAGGACACAGCTGGCGTATTTACACCCGGACGTCCTTATGAGGATTGTTTTGATGAGCTCCCATCCGCGTATTCATCGCTTTCAAAAAAAATAAACGTAATTGTTCAAAAGGCGTACCCAGCTAAGGCGGTATATTTCTCTAACGCCATGTCATATACGGGCATAGCCGGCATATTCTTTCCATATACCGGCGAACCAAACGTTAATGTGGATCAGCCACCGCTGCTTGCTCTGTCCAGTGCGGCGCATGAGATGGCACATTTCCAAGGTATCGCACGCGAGGATGAGGCCAACTTCATAGCATATCTTGCCTGCATGGAATCTTCTGATCCCGCAATACGCTACTCAGGTGCTATGCTGGCGCTGATAAACTGCGGCAATAAGTTGTATGCCGCAGACGAAAACAAATACTTTGCGATATCCTCCAGCTATTCGGATGAAATTGTAAGGGACATTAAAAATTACAACGCCTATTGGAAAGCATTCGACGGACCCATTGAAAAATTTAGCACTGAGCTTAACGATAGCTATCTTAAGTTCAATCAACAAGAAAATGGCGTGCGTAGCTATGGAATGATGGTAGATCTACTGCTTGCTTATTATTCGCAGCCAGCCCAATGATTTAACGTTGCTATCGATTGGTATATCCGTGGTTCAGTATTTACTTCGTTTTAAGATTTTTCACAAAGTATACCATATCAACAAGCTGTATTCCGCATTCGAAAATTGGGTGGTTATAGTTATCAGTAAAAAAATTTTTCACCCTGTACGACTCAACAAAGCCGCATTTTTCGTAAAATGGAATGGTTTGCGGACTATCGCCCGTGCCTACCAACATCATATTGAAACGCGAGTTGTAGTGCTCACAAATATAATCAACCAGCTGTTTGCCATAGCCCTCTCGCTGATAGTTAGGCACGGTAGCAATATTTTTTAATTCACAAACATTGTTGCCTTCATCAGTGACTACGCATATAGCCTTTAGGTCGTTGTCGAAAAGAGCGAACATCTCTCCGGAATCTAAATACCTATCAATCATATTCTCTTGCTCATCTGCAAGAAGCAATAGATCCAAATATTGTTTCTTGTTATTCGAAATAAGCTTTATCAATGTGTTGCTCCATTCCCCATATTATTTCGCATATTATATAACTAATTTTGCAATATTATATAGAATTAAATCAAGAAAAGCCGTAGGATACATCGTATATCCTACAGCAAGTCATAAAAACTCAGAATATTGAAGGCGTCAAAATGGACGTTGTACGTTTTCTGGCAACGCTGCTCAATTCACGAAAGCAATGGGGAGCTTAGCAGCAATATTTTTGTTTTCTCCATATGTGTGCGCAAAACCGCAGTAGCTAAATCAACATCCTTGTTTTGGCAAGCAGCTATCAGCGCACGATGTTCATCCACCGAACGCAGCTCAGCATCATGCGTTTGATCATAAAAAGGATGTATGTATCTATCCACATTGGCATGGAGTTGATCTATAAGCTCCATAAGCATCCTGTTGTTTGCGGGCTCATATAACGCAAGATGCAGTCCCAGATTAATTTCGTCAAATTTATTATAATCCTTCTCTGTTGAATACCGTTCCAAAAATGAGCTCGCTTTATCAATATCTTGGCTTGATATAAGTGGCATCGCCGAACGGATCGCGCCAAGCTCCAGCATGATCCGCGTATCCATCACATTTGTCATATCATGCTTGGAAAGCTTTGTTACCACAGCACCGCGGTTAGGATAAATTCTGACCAATCCCTGAGCCTCCAGCTGACGGAAAGCTTCGCGCACCGGGATATGGCTAACACTGAGCGCAGCGGATATTTCATCCTGCCGCAACGGCATATCGCCCGGTAAAATTCCGCGTATGATGGCTGTGCGTATGACCTGAAATACCCAGTCACGTGCGGCCATGGATTTTGGCTGCATCTCGGCTGCGATCTGCTTTAGTTCCATACGAATCACACTCTTTCTTGATAATGATATATCAGCTATTATATATTCTATATTAGCTATACGACATCATTAAGTCAAGCATACGCTTATCTATCCATAGTAAAATCTATCTGCTGTTCCTCATTAATTGGCATTGGTTTGCTCGGGAGTGACACATTCTTTTTTGTAGTGGCAGGTCCCGCAACCTGCTTATGGTTTATATACAGCTCTGGGTGCATTGGAACCACATAATATGTATAGGTTTCCCCATACTGCGCTGTAGTGTCTATATATTCCACTTTTCCAGTACTGCCGCCCCATTTCTTGATCACTTTTGTTTCTCCTATACTATCATTACGGTATAGCACATACTCGGCAAATCCCTGCACAGGAGTAAATGTTATATGTGGTTGACCGTCTCCATCCAAGAATACGTTAAAATCGCGCGGCTTTGACGGAACTACCCAATAATCACTTTCACAGCTTGGCTCTGACCCCACCTTAAATATCTCCTTATACACGCTGCGCTGCGGCGTAAGTGCGCTTGCCAGCACCACGTTATGCTGTGTTTTCATTGTATAGTCATCCAGTTTATATTCCACAACGCCATCCGGCATCACAAATCCAGGTGCATCCGCATCAGGATATATTCCTCCGTATAGCTCACCAAGCATTTGCGCTGGATAGTTGCCGCCCGTAGCATCCGCCGGCAGGTATTCTACCCTATTATCATCATATCCCATCCATACCACCGCTATATATTCCGGGTTATAGGTTGCCATCCATGCATCTCTGTTGCCGTTTTCATCTCCTACCGTGCCTGTTTTTCCAGCTAATGGTATTTTCAGTCCGTTTAGGCGGTGTCCTGTGCCCTCACTTATCACACTCTCTAGCATACTGGTGAGTATGTATGCGTTTTGTTCACTCATCACCCTGGATTCTTCCGGCACATATTGATATAGCACCTTACCTGTTGCATCCGTTATACTGCGTATCACAGTTGGTGTATTATATATGCCATTTGAAGCAAATACTCCATATGCCCCTGCCAACTGCCACGGTGACACACCATATGTGAAACCGCCCAGCGCAAGCGTAAGGCTTGTGTCCATTTCATTAAACTGTATGCCACACTGCTGCGCAAATTCCTTGCCGTCCCGCACACCAATATCCGAAAGCACCTTTACGGCTGGTATATTGAGTGACTTTGTCACCGCCTGCCTTAGCGTTACATAACCATAGTATTTGCTACCATAGTTGCTTGGGGAGTAATCGCCGAATGTCGTTGGTTCATCAAGCAGCACAGTTGCGGCAGTATACCCATGTTCGTCAAGCGCAGGCGCATAACATATTATTGGTTTTATAACCGAACCCGGCTGCCTACGTATATCTGTCGCACGGTTAAAGGCCATTGCTGTATCGTTATTGCGTCCGCCCAGCAGCGCAATTATCTCACCGCTTCCGGCGCGCTGCACAACCATTGCCGCCTGTGTATTATCCGCTGGAAAGAATTCCGGCGCCGCAAATATAGCTTCGCAGCGCGCCTGAACCTCTGCATCCATACAAGTGTATATTCTATATCCACCTGCAAGCAGCTCCTTGGCATCCACATTAAGCAATGTCATTGCATCACGCATAACTGTATCTACATAGTATCCCCGTTTAATCTCACCATTCATATTGTGCACTATGATTGGCTTTTCCTCTGATGCGGCATCCATTTGATCCTTCGTAATATATCCGTATTCCTGCATAAGTCTCAATATATTATTCCTGCGCTCAATTGAGGCTTCGTAGTCTATATGCGGAGAATACCTTGCTGGAGATTTCAATATGCCCGCAAGCATAGCCGCTTGAGCAACACTTAACTCGCTTGCGTTTATGCCGAAATAACCTCGTGACGCAGCCTCTATCCCATAATAGCCGCCGCCAAAGTATACATAATTGAGATACATGCCTAATATTTCATCCTTTGAGAATTGCTGCTCCATCTGGTATGCCAAAACAGCCTCCTCAAGCTTACGCGTCATTGTTTTTTCGGCTGTAAGATGGCTTAACTTAATAAGCTGCTGGCTTATTGTGGATGCACCCTGCACATAACCTCCCGCCTTTATATCCTCCCATGCCGCCCCTGCTATACGTATGAAATCTATGCCTATATGGTCATAAAAGCGCGCATCCTCAGCCGATATGAAGGCCATACGGGCTAAATATGGCATTTCCTTAAGTTCAATCATTACGCGATCTTCCGCGCCGTGCAGGCGAACCGTTTCAGTTCCGTTGCCATCGTATATTATCAACGTCTGCTGCGTATCCAATATCTTGGCCGGATCAAACTGATGCCACGCATCCAAGCGTAATATGTGCACGGCAAAAAAAAGCACAAATGCCAGTACGGCCAATGTACACGTCAGTATTAGACCCTTTATCCACCTTGCAGCTTTCCCACTTTTTTTCTTAGCCAATCCGTCCGCCTCCCCACATATCTTTGCCTATAGCATTGCCATTTTGTATAGGGTTTAGTATGGGGATAAGCGATTTTCAGCGTTTTATGATATGTTTTCTAAATCTCATCTCATATATGTTCTGGCACACCGAATATAGCACGATAAATGCCGCAAAACATGCCTCAGCCACTATTGCTATTAGCCACATCGGCATCGCCGGAAGCATCGCGGTTATATCCAATTTTAATATGAAGCGCACCGCCAAGTATGCCATTCCAATGCATAGATTAACGTATATCATAAGTACAGTGAATCGCAGATACCTAATGCGTATATTTGTGTCCAGAATAGATTTAACTATGCCAAAATGCCCTAGCAATGCAATAAACAACACAGGCGACAGTTTATTTGGTATCAATATTAACCCAATCACCGCAGAGGAAACAAACGCGCACATTGCAAGCTTATATTGTTTTTCGCATGCTGGTATGTATACAAACAGTGATGAAAGAAAATATACAGCAATGCGCATTGTCGGCAGCGTTGCCGCACCATACAGTGAAATTACCGTAAGCGCAGTTACGGCAGCACCTATTGTGATAATCCTGCTTGTAGAAAACTTATTCATACATCAGCAGCAGCGTATCATGTCGCCACCCATGCATTCACAGCAGCAATCCGCACACATCAGGCTGGAACATACATCGCAGCCGGAACAACCGCCCGTATATCCGCCATTAGCAGTTCCACCTCTTGAATAAGCTGCACCTGTATTACGCATAGAATTATATGCACTGCTATATTCCGCATTGCCTGGCTCCTGTTGATAGGCATGGGTTATATATTCGCGTGCCTTATCATACCATCCCTGACGCAAATAGATTATCCCATATAGATAGTACCATTCCGCGTTTCGAATAGATATTGCATCCAGCACCTGCTTTGCTGCCTGGAGATTATTTTGGTTGATAAATGCGCGCGCCCGTGCGAATTCAGAAGCATTTGGCCCCGAATATGCGCTACCCGTGCCACTATAGCCTGCATAATCATATGAGCGTCTGTTATCGGCAGTTCGTCCCGGATCCGACTTTTTAGTCAGTATCTCGTATGCCTCATTGATCTCAACCAGTTTTTCGTTTGCAAGTTCTTTAAGATCACTGTCGCTATACTTATCCGGATGATATTTCTTGACCAGCTCAAGGTATGCAGCGCGTATTTCCTCCTGCGAGGCATTTTCTTTTACTCCCAACACCGAATAGGGATTATTCATTATTTCCTCCCACTAAGCTTATGGTTTTCGCTACGCAGCCATCGTATATAACATTATCTAAAAGGCCGCGATGCGACTTTATCTCAAGCAGTTCATATGCTTTTATCGCTTCATTAAGGCTGTAATGCAGTGCAAATTCTGCGCGCTCCGAATCGCATTCAGTTATATTAAAGGGATTATAGGCATTGCTCTTTTTATCCTTAACCCTATCGTCCCATGCATCAGCCAAGTACAGCCATCTGCCGATATTGTAGCCAAAGCTCGTAAGTATCAGCCTTGCCCTTTCATCCGGCACTGGAGCAAGCTGTAATATTGCGCTCATCATTGATGCGAATACATGCGCCGCAGCATCAAGCTCCACATTTTTTGCACGTTCCACAACAGAAAGCTGCGCAATTCCACTTGATATTGCCTCAGCCATACGCGGCGAGCTTGTTTTTGCACGCTTTGCCGCCGAGCTTAACGCGCTCTTTGCGCCTAACGATAATAGCTTCCGCTCGTCTATCCAATCATCCTCCATTTTATACCAGCTGAGTAATATATCCATGTCCGCCGCAAAATCCATCGCACTGCTTGCACGCGCAATCATTTTTGGTTTTTCTAGCAATTTATAAGCACAGCGCTGTTGATAAAAGCCTTTACACTCATACAATCCTGATAACAGTATAGCAATATATGAGCAGTCATAGCTTAGTGCAAGTCTGGGAAGTTGCCCATATCTTATGCCAATCGCCTTGCACAGCCCACAATAAAACGCCTTGTATTCCGCAAGCTCTTTTATCTTTAATTCGTTTTTTAGCGGTGCTATGTAGCCGAACAATACTTGCCCATCCGTTCGTAATTTTTGTTTTTGTTATTGTACCATATACTTACATATAAATACATCCGCAAAATGCAAACAGACTGAGGCGTAATTGGAGTTATTAGTATATTCTCTAACTTTTTATGTAAATATACTTTTAATATCTGCAGTTGTTTGGTAGAATATAGTTATACGATTATGTTGCAAAAGCAGCAAATTAATCAGGAGGAAACAAAATGAAGAAAATTGCCGCATTACTGTTGGCACTCGTAATGGTGTTTGCCGCAGTGGCATGTAAACCGGCCGCCACTGCCGATACCTATGAGATCGCGCTTGTTACAGACGTTGGTAACATCGATGACAAATCTTTTAACCAGGGCGCTTGGGAAGGCGTAAAAGCCTATGCCGAGGCAAATAAGATCACCTATAATTACTATCGTCCTACCGAGGATTCTACCGCGGCCCGCGAGGAGACCATCAAGACCGCTATCGACAAGGGCGCCAAGGTTGTCGTATGCCCAGGCTTCCTCTTTGCCGAAACACTCACAAACATTCAGGATAAGTATCCTGACACTATGTTCCTTGCACTTGACGTTTCCGCAAAAACTGAGCAGAACCCCAAGGGCGACATGGTTCCATCCGCAAACACCGCGTTGATCACCTATCAGGAGGATCAGGTTGGCTACATGGCCGGTTATGCCGCAGTTAAGGACGGATACACAAAGCTTGGCTTCTTGGGCGGCATAGACGTTCCTGCCGTTGTCCGCTTTGGCTATGGCTATGTACAGGGCGTTAATGATGCCGCAAAGGAAATGGGCATTGTTGACAAAATTGATATGAAGTATTGGTATTGCGGCGGCTTCGCCCCCAGCGATGACATCAAGACCAAGATGAGCGGCTGGTACACTGAAGGTACCGAGGTTGTGTTTGCCTGCGGCGGCGGCATCTATCTGTCTGCTGTTGGTGCTGCTGAAGAAGCCAGTGCAAAGGTTATCGGCGTTGACCGCGACCAGGCCGGTGAATCCGATCTGTTCATTACCTCTGCTACGAAGTCCCTCTCCCCATCCGTTGAGATTGCTCTTGGTGATCTGTACAAGAATGAGGGAAAATGGTCTGAGTCTTATGCCGGCAAAGAAACTAAGCTTGGTGCCGCTCAGAACTGCGTTGGTCTCCCCACTGTTAAAGACTCTTGGAGACTTACCACATTCACAGTTGAAGAATATGAAGCACTGTTCACAAAGATCGCCAACGGCGAAGTCGTTATTTCCAGCGCTATCGATGTAGCTCCTACCGTAGATATCAAGGTCGACTATCAGTTCTAAATACAGATCACAGTATCATCCGTGATCTCTCGGGGGCTGGGCATATAGCCCAGTCCCCGTTTTTAAGCAAACTACGAAGGGAGCATTTATGAGCGATTACATCATAGAAATGCTTAATATTACAAAGGAATTCCCTGGCATAAAGGCAAACGATAATATCACACTTCAATTAAAAAAGGGTGAAGTCCACGCGTTGCTTGGTGAAAACGGCGCCGGCAAGTCCACCCTTATGAGCGTGCTTTTCGGCCTGTATCAGCCCGAAGCCGGTACGATCAAAAAAAACGGCGAGATAGTCAAGATAAGCAATCCCAACGATGCTAACGCATTAAATATAGGCATGGTTCATCAGCATTTTAAACTGGTTGAAGTATTTACAGTCCTTGATAACATAATTCTTGGTATTGAGCCGAATAAAATGGGATTCATTAAAAAACAGGATGCCCGAAAAAAAGTATTAGAGCTGAGCGAAAAATACGGGCTTAAGGTTGATCCTGATGCCCTTATCGAAAATATATCCGTCGGTATGCAACAGCGTGTTGAAATACTGAAAATGCTGTATCGCGATAATGATATACTTATATTTGACGAACCTACGGCCGTGCTTACCCCACAGGAGATAGACGAACTCATGCAGATAATGCGCAACTTTACCGCTGAAGGGAAATCCATACTATTCATAACCCATAAACTCAATGAAATAATGGCCGCTGCCGACCGCTGCACAGTACTGCGAAAGGGCAAATGTGTCGGTACTGTTGATATTTCAGATACAACCAAGGAAGAGCTTTCCCGCATGATGGTTGGCCGTGATATCAGCTTTGATGTAGAAAAAGGTCCTGCCCGCCTCGGAGATGCTGTACTTAAAGTACAAAATCTTATTGTTCCATCCAAACTGCACAACAACAACGCAGTAAAGAATGTTTCATTTAAGGTACGTGCTGGTGAAATAGTATGCCTTGCTGGTATCGAGGGTAACGGTCAAACCGAATTTGTAGCTGCGCTCACCGGGCTTGAAAAAATAAGCAGCGGCCAAATTCATCTCAATGGTACGGATATAACAAAAGCATCTATACGTGAACGTTCAAAAATCGGCATGAGCCATATCCCTGAAGACAGGCATAAATACGGACTTATTTTGGATTACTCACTGGAGGAAAACCTTGTACTCCAGCGCTATTGGCAACCCGAGTTTCAGAAGAATGGCTTTATCAAAAAGGATGAAGTGCGCAGCTATGCGCTAAAGCTTATAGATCAATATGACATACGCAGCGGTCAAGGCCCCCTTACCAGTGCGCGCAGCATGTCCGGCGGTAACCAACAAAAAACGATAATTGCCCGCGAGATAGATAAAAATCCCGAATTACTTGTTGCCGTTCAGCCCACACGCGGCCTAGATGTTGGCGCGATAGAATATATACATAAGCAATTAATTGCCCAACGCGATGCCGGTAAGGCAGTGCTTTTGATCTCACTTGAGCTTGAAGAAGTAATGAGCGTTCCTGATCGCATACTTGTAATGCACGGTGGTGAAATAGTTTGCGAGCTTGACCCTAAAATCACTACAGTGCAGGAGTTGGGACTGTATATGGCCGGTGCAAAACGGCAACAGATAATAGAAAGCGAGGCGGACGCACATGAATAAGTTAAAGCATCTGCTGCAAAGTAAAGGCACTACAAGTCTTCTTGCTTCACTAATTTCCATAGGTGCAGGGCTTATATTTGGTTTGATTGTGCTGCTTCTGTTGGACCCCTCCCATGCCTTGTATGGGTTTAGCCGCATATTATTTGCCGGTCTTGGTACCACCGATAAATTGGCAAAGGTGCTATATCAGGCTGCGCCACTTGTTATGACAGGTCTATCTGTTGGCTTTGCGTTTAAAACTGGACTTTTCAATATAGGTGCAACTGGGCAATATACCATTGGCGCGTTCTTCGCGCTGGTATGTGCCATACAGTTCCAACTGCCATGGTATGTATGCCTTGTAGCGTCTATGATAGGCGGTGCAATTTGGGGCGTATTCCCTGGATTTTTCAAAGCGATATTCAATGTTAATGAGGTAATAACCTCTATAATGTTCAACTGGCTGGCACTATTTACCGCAAACCTTTGCATAAATAACATGCCTATGATGCTGGCAAAATTCTGGGGACAAACTCAAATGGACAGAACAGCCAGTTTAGCAATAGCAAATCCTGCGGCGATATTACCCAAGCTGGGGCTTGATGTACTGCTTAACTCCACCTACATGAATATTGGCATATTCATAGCAATAATCTTTGCAATACTGATATGGATAATCCTTAGCAAAACCACATTCGGCTACGAACTAAAGGCATGCGGTTATAACCGCAACGCCAGTATGTACGCTGGGGTCAACGCAAAACGCAATATCGTGTTATCGATGATGATTGCAGGCGCACTTTCCGGTGCTGCCGGTGGAATGTATTACCTTGCAGGCACAGGCCAATATACCCTGCTAAAGGTACTGCTTACCGCAGGCTTCAATGGCATCCCCGTTGCGCTGCTGGCTTCATCACATCCGATAGGCACAATATTTTCGGCGCTGTTTGTTTCATATATACAGGTTGGCGGTGACGCCATGCAGCCTGAATTTGTAAAAGAGATAATCGACATAATCATAGCCGTAATAATCTATCTTGCCGCATTCTCTCTGCTAATACGCGAATTGCTAATACGGCGCAAAACCAAGGATACATTTAACATAGGCGACGAAGATTCGCATCCGTCTGATATATCAACAGATTCAGAAAGCGAGGTGCCGTACAAATGAGAATACTTGCTGACATATTAAGCGCCACCATACTTTTTGCCATACCACTGCTGCTGGTTGCGCTTGGCGGCATGTTTTCTGAGCGCAGCGGCATAGTCAACATTGCGCTTGAGGGAATAATGATTGTTGGAGCGCTTATCAGCTGTCTCTGCCTGCGCATTTTCGACATCTCAGGACTGGGCAATAGCGCCCCTCAGCTTGCTGTATTGCTCGCAATGCTGGCTGCCGCCGCATCAGGTGCTTTATACTCGCTTTTGCTTGCGTTTGCTTCTATTAACCTTAAAGCTGACCAGACCATCGGCGGTACGGCACTCAACATGCTTGCCCCTGCTTTTGCTATCGTACTCACATGGGCAATTCAGGGTCAGGGTCAAACCACAATTCTTATCCCCACCTGGACAAGGATTACGCAAAGCACACTTGGCATTGCGCAGAGCGATGGATTTTTTCAAACTATACTATTCAAAAATCTATATCTTACAACGCCAATAGCATTAATCCTGCTCATCTGCACGATAGTATTGCTATACAAAACGCGTTTCGGACTACGTCTGCGTGCTTGCGGTGAACATCCTCAGGCTGCTGACTCTGTTGGCATTAATGTATACCGCATGCGTTATGCCGGCGTGTTCATCTCCGGTTTGCTTGGCGGCATAGGCGGCATGGCATATACTGTAGCTGCCGGCTCTGGCTTTCAATCCTCTGTGGCCGGATATGGATTCCTCGCATTGGCCGTTATGATATTTGGCAATTGGAAACCACTAAACATACTTGGCGCTTCGCTCTTCTTTGCGCTGTTTAAAATCATCGGCTCATACAGCGGCAGTATTCCGTTCCTGCCAAGCTTTGATAATATTAATGCCAGCGAATATATCTACCTTATGCTTCCTTACATTGTCACCATGGTGGTGCTCATACTTACATCTAAAAAATCCAGAGCACCAAAGGCTGAAGGAATTCCTTATGATAAGGGTGAGCGTTAAACGCATTCAAGGCCGCACACCATGCGGCCTTTATTTCATTTATTTTTCGAGGTAAATATGGCCAAATTATATTTCAGATACGGAGCAATGTGCTCCAGTAAAACCGCAAATGCGATAATGGTAAAGTATAATTATGGTGAACGCGGTCAACACGCGCTTCTTGTAAAGCCCGAAGTGGACATGCGAGATGGAGTACATGTTCTAAAATCCCGCTGCGGCTTATCTGATGAATGTGTGATGTTTCATGAGATAGATCTTGAATCGGTAAAATGCGGCAAATACGATTGTCTTATAGTTGATGAAGCGCAGTTCCTTTCAAAAAGGGATGTTGACCTGCTTTGCGAGATCGTTGATAATTACGGCGTGCCAGTGATATGCTATGGTCTGCGCACTGATTTCCAAGGTAATTTTTTTGAGGGCAGCCATTGGCTTATGGCGCGCGCAGATACGATAGAAGAAATTAAAACCATTTGTTGGTGCGGTCACAAGGCGATCTGTAATGCACGTTTGGATGGGCATGGCGGAATAACTAAAGTTGGTGAACAGGTTGTACTCGGTGCAAATGACAAATATATAAGCCTTTGCCGCAAGCATTGGTGCGAGGGTGATCCCGGCCCCGGATTGCGTGGTAATAAATGAGATTTTATGTTGCCAGCGGCCTTGAAAACCGTGATAAGGTGCACTCTGTAATACAACACCTCATCATGCTCGGTCATCAACCATCATATGATTGGACGCAGCACGGTGATGTGCGCGGCGATGGCCAGCCTAGAATGCGCGAAGTATCAGTCAGCGAAACCTCAGGCATTATCAGTTCAGAACTGGTGTTGATAATGTTGCCCGGTGGTAAGGGCACGCATATAGAGCTTGGTTTGGCGCTTGCCTCCTGTAACGGTAAACGCATAATGCTGTGGTCAGAAACCGGCGCTGAATTTGTTCAAGGCGCTGGAACCTGTGTGTTCTACCATCATCCGTCTATTGAACAGATATGCTGTGATATTGAACAGCTTTATAAGCTATTGGCTGAGCTTTAATTGATGGAATAAAGTACTAAGGCCGCCCGAACAAACGGACGGCCTTTGATATTTGCTACGTTAGTTACCTTTTTTAAACAGGTTTGTGAAAAAATCACCTACAGATACAAAGAAGCTCTTAACATTTTGCCCGAGTTTGGATAGTTTTTCCTGAACTTTACTTGCCTTCTGTACCGTTTCAGTCAATGATATCAGCTTTTTTTTGAGTTCACTAATATCCAACTTCTCAAGTTGGCGGCATAATTTCAATAGCTGATCTACCTGCGCATCAGTTATCGATACATTATAATCCTTTGCAATACGTCTTATCTCACCCTTAACCTCTTCATCTGTCATATTCTGGGTTTGATCAAGTATCTTTTTCAGTTCGTTAATCATTTGTGTAGCGTCAGCACTGCCTATATATTCTGCAAGCTGACCCGTAACAACCAGTTCCTCGGCACCTACACTTTTCGCCAATGAGGACAGCTCTAGGCCTGTAATATCCTCGTATGCCCTATATATGCCGGTTAAAGCAGCCGTTCCAGAAACCGGGAATGGTGCACTGACCATAACTTTGGCATCTGAAATTCCCGCTGTCGTAAGTGCATTCACATACATTTGCGAAGTACACCAGTTGATATTGTTGGTGCTTACGCTAAGCCCTTCACCAGTTTCAAGCATCGTAATATAGATACACGAAAGAGCTACGTTGCCAATTTTTTCGTCCGGCACAAGCCCTTCGAGATACTCTCGCTCGTTTTCGTTTGTAACAATTATCTCTGTTACAGTATTAGGCTCAATTCCAAAGTCCTTATATATTTTTGCACGCTGTGTTTCATCCAGATTAGCCCCGATGGTAACGCGTTGCTCGCCTGTTTCCAGTGCAAATGCAGTAGATCCCAAAACTCCTAATACAAGTATCAATGCCAGCGCCGCTGCTAAACATTTTCTCATAAATTTGCCTCCAATTTGATAGGTATTATTCTTCGTTTAGATTATACCACAATCCAAATAAGTTTATTTTAAAATATATGTGAATATTTTTTATGGTTTTTTATGGTCTGCATTATTTAGCGTCACATATACAACGTACTCACAACAACCCAAGCATTCATGCTTTTACACATACAACAATTTGCTTCAAGCCGTTATTCAAACATCAATACCATTTATACAATCGATTTTTTAGTAAGAAGCTCATTTAATACACAAATGGTAATTACAGGTATTTGTTTCAGTTGTTTGCAAATAAAAAGAGAGGTTGTCGTTAAACAGCCTCTCTTGCTTTATTATGTCACTTTGATTCATCCGAATCGGAAGAATTAAAGCCTGAGAACAGATCGGCCAGCGATGTAGTTGCTTGCTGCACAGGTGGCAGCTCATAATTATCCGTGTTCTCGCGACGTGGGCGACGATCACGGCGATCTCCACGATCTCCACGATCAGGAGCACGATCCGCGCGCTCATTGTTGTTCTGCGGTGCCGAGTTCTCACGGCGTTTGGGCGCCTGCTGATGTTGCTCAGGGGCTGACGCACGCTGTTCTGTGCGCTCCGCAGCTATGCGATCACGCTCTTCACGTTCTCTTTCAAGTTCAGCTACCAAATCCGGGTTCTCGTCAAGCAATACTTCCCTACGGCTAAGGCTTATGCGCTTTGCTTCAGGATTAACATCCAATACCTTGCAACGCACGATATCGCCAACATTGATTTCATCTTCCACTTTCTCGATGCGCCTTACGCCCACCTGAGAGATATGGATTAGACCGTCTATCGTAGGCTCAAGCGCAACAAATGCACCAAACGGTACAATGCGCACTACCTTACCCTCGACTACTACGCCAACAGGATACTTTTGATCTGCAAGCGTCCACGGTTTGGGCTGTAATTGCTTGTAACCAAGCGATACACGCTGTCTCTCGACATCAACGTCGCGTATAAGAACTTCAATTTCCTGACCAATCGTAAGCACATCAGAAGGGTGCTTAACTCTGCCCCATGCCACATCAGTAACATGAACCAAACCATCAATGCCGCCGATATCAACAAATGCACCAAAGTCGGTAAGTCTGCGAACCACACCATTGATTTTAGACCCAACAACCAACTGACCCCAGATCAGCTTTTTGGCATCTTCTGCTTCGGCCTGCATAACAGCCTTATGCGAAGCAACTATGCGCTTGCGCGACTTGTCCACTTCGATTACTTTAAGCTTTAGCTCCTTGCCAACAAACTCGCCAATATTCTCAACATATTTTGTTGATAACTGTGACGCAGGCACGAACGCCCTTACACCCTCTATCGAGGCGATAAGGCCACCCTTGACCACTTCTCTGCCAACGGCATCAAATATTCTATCCTGAATATTATCGTCCGCCATAAGCGTATCCCACATCTTCTTGCTCTCAACATTTTTATGTGAAAGCAACACGTTACCCTCACCGTCGTTAACCTTGAGCACCTCTACCTCGATCTCGTCACCGATTTTCACAACATCTGCGGGATTTACATCCGTATCTGAAGAGAATTCGCTGCGAGGAATGAATCCGTCCGACTTATAGCCGATATTGACGCAAACTTCTCCGTCAACTATCTGCACCACAGATCCAGTCAGCACTTGACCGTTTCTGATTCGAACCAGCGTCTTTTCAAACGCTTCCTCGAAATTCGGGTCGGCGTTCTCCACAGGTTCAGCCGTGTCTGCAGCAGAGATTGCCGCAGCGGGTTCTTCGACGGTAGCTGTTGCTTCCGTTGCGACCTCACATTTTTCTTCTTCCGGATTTCCAGCCATCGTCATTTCCAGTTCGCTCATTCCAGTAATAACCTCCCTAATTATCCAATTCGGCGTCGATGCGCCTCCAACAATACCTATTATATCATTCGAGTGTAATTTATCAAGTGAAAGTTCAGATACTTTAGAGATTAGCTGAATATTTTTACAATTTTCTCTACATGCAGCCGCAAGCTTTTCTGTGTTTGAGCTATTGCGATTCCCAACTACTATCATTTGTGTACATTCACCGCTCAATTGCCCCGCTTCCTTCTGCCTAGCACGGGTCGTATTGCACAGCGTATTAAATATTTTAGCGTCATTATATTTTGATAGAACAACAGAAGATATGCGATCAAATAGCTCTGACGAAAATGTAGTTTGGGATACGAGGCACACTCTGCCATCGCATTCATATTCCCGCGCATCCTCAGCTGTTTGTACAAATGCAGCGGTATTATCGCACCATCCAGCTATTCCCATCACTTCGGGATGTGATGGCTCCCCTAATATTACGATTGAGTATCCATTATTATAATGTTCATTTACTATTCCATGTATTTTTTTAACGAACGGACAGGTGGCATCAACAATATTAAAGCCACGCACATCACATTGCCCATATGCACTTTTGCCGATGCCGTGTGAGCGTATAACAACAGTGCTGCCACATGGTATATCATCAATTTTTTCGGCGGGTATAATATGTTTATCTCTGAGTTCTTTTATTACCTCATCATTATGTATAAGTTCACCAAGCGTATATACAATCTTAGCACCATCAGCACACGATTCCGCCATGCTTATCGCCCGCTCTACTCCGAAGCAAAAGCCAATGTTATCCGCAACCCTTATCTGCAATACATTTCCTCCAATTCTACACGCAGTGCATCTATCGAGTCTGATATTTCGTCCGTAACAACGTCTACCAACGTTGACTTGCTTGAATTTGCAATCAAGTTGTTAACATCGATTGGTTTACCTACCATCATTATCGGATGTACCCTACGGTAGCTGTCCGGGTATATATACATTGGTATCACAGGTGCTCCCGAACGTATTGCAAGAAGTGCTGCACCCTTTTCGAATTCATCTAGTCTGCCGGTAATAGCGCGCTTACCCTCTGGGAATATACCAAAGACCTTGCCGCTGTTTAATACCGAAAGTGCGTTTTTAAGCGATTGTAGATCCACAGCGCTGCGGTTTACAGGGAAAGCAAACAGCGACCTGAAGAATAGGTTGCCCACTCCAGAGCTGAACAGCTCTTTTTTTGCCATGAAATGCACTATGCGCGGCGATACTATACCTATGACCATTGGATCTCCCATGGAAATATGGTTGCATACGAATATCGCCTTGCCCTTTATCATTAGGTTTTGTTTCCCGTGCACTATCGGCCTTAATACCAGCAATATAAATGGGCCGATCAAATACTTTAGCAGTATGTAGAACATAGCCTCTTACCTCGTCTCCTGTAGATATCCCATTATCGCTTCTATTGTGGATTGTATATCCATATCAGTGGTATCTATCAATACAGCATCATTTGCATATATAAGCGGCGCAAATTCTCGTGTGCTGTCCGTGTGATCCCGCACCTCTATCTCGGCACACACACTTTCGATATTCGCATCAATATATCCACCCTTTGCCTGTAATTCCAACAATCTGCGTCTTGCGCGTTCCTCCACCGATGCAGTAATAAAAAACTTAAATTTCGAATCCGGCATTATACACGAGCCAATATCTCTGCCATCCATCACCACATCGCTTTGAGTGGCAATCCGCTTCTGCAATTGCGAAAGTTTTTCGCGTACCTCTTGTATCACAGCAATATCAGATGCGCCCTTTGATACCTGTTGTGTACGTATCTGCGTTGATACATCTTCGCCGTCAAGATAGGTTATCTGCGCACCATCATTGTTCTTTGCCGATATATCCGTGTTTGCCAGCAGTGTCAGTACCTTAGCCCTATCAGCCGGTTCTATACCCGCTCTTATTGCCTTCAATGCCATCGCGCGGTACATAGCCCCTGTATCCAGATAAAGTATTCCCAGCCGCTTTGCCACCTCACGGGCCACCGTACTCTTGCCCGCACCCGCCGGTCCATCTATCGCTATGTTAATGTGATCCATCGTAGCCTCTCACTTTATGGAATTACCGGCCAACGCGCCGGTAGAATATGCGATTTGCAGATTGAATCCTCCGGTATATCCATCCACATCTATCAATTCACCAGCAAAAAATAAATTTTTTACCAGCTTTGATTGCATGGTTGAGGCATCTATCTCCTTAACAGGTATGCCGCCACGCGTAACTATCGCTTCATCAACTGGCAGCGCCTGCTTCACAGTGAACGGAAGACATTTTAGCAACATGCCAAAATCAAGTCTCTGCTGCCGTGTTATCTCATTTATTGGCGTATCGGCACGTATATTGCTCAACTCAATGATAACAGGAATGAGTTTGCTGGGCAACAATTCCGCCAGAGAATTTGCAAATATCCGGCGCGTATTTTTATCAAAATCGCGCAGCAGGCGTCTGTCCAATTCCTCTGCCGTTAGGCCCGGCTTAAGATCGATCTCCATATGCACGCCCTCAGGCGCATCGGCTATCCTGCTGCTCGCACTCAGTACCAGCGGTCCTGATACACCAAAGTGTGTAAAAAGCATCTCACCCAGCTCGCTGTAAATCACCTTTTTTCTTCTGTATACCTTTAATACAACATTCTTCAGTGATAACCCCATAAGCTCCCGCGGCCAGTCTTCGATTGTTTCCAATGGTATAAGGGATGGGTGTATATCAGTAACGCTGTGCCCGAGCGAGTGCGCTAAGTCATATCCATCTCCATTAGAGCCTGTTGACTGATAGCTACAGCCGCCTGTACACAGCACCAATGCATCAAAATGTTCTACTCGATTGCTGGCAAATTTAAGTAAAAACCTACCGTCTGCCTCCGTTTTTATCCCGCATACCGCGCAGTTGAGCCGTATGTTTACCCCATTTCGTTTAACATATGTTTCAAGCGCCTTTATCACATCACTGGATTTGTCCGATTGCGGGAATACCCTGCCACCGCGTTCCACCTTAGTTGGCACACCCATTCGTTCTAACAGTGCCACTATGTCGTTGTTGCTAAATCCGTATAGCGCACTGTACAGAAACTTTGGGTTGCATGGTATATTGGCCATTAGTTCATCCATATCGGCTGAATTTGTGACATTGCATCTGCCTTTGCCTGTAAGATACAGTTTTTTACCAAGCTTTTCGTTTTTTTCAAACAGCGTAACGGCATGTCCGTTTCCTGCGGCCGTTGCTGCCGCAAGCATCCCCGCAGGCCCGCCGCCAATAATAGCCACCTTGCTCATATTAACCCCCTGCACGAAAGATGTGATACATCGTTGAGCACTATCAGCTTCCCCATGTTCATATCCTCCACGTTAAGCTCAGTATATCCACAGTTGTCTATGCGTATCCGGTGTATAGATCCAAACGGTATACCGGTATAATGTGCAACAATCAGCT
Organism: Clostridia bacterium; assembly: GCA_036652795.1. Taxonomy (GTDB): domain Bacteria; phylum Bacillota; class Clostridia; order Christensenellales; family CAG-138; genus JAVVVD01. The sequence continues at coordinate 363,143 of JAVVVD010000001.1, forward strand.
TTATTGGCATAGTATGGCTTGCAATTGCCACCGTATCATCCGGCGAATGCTGCTTAATTATCCGCTCAAGTGCCTGCATCGTGCGTTCCGCTATTGTATCAAGCGTCTCTGCGCCTTCTATTTGGCATTCGTCGGGTCTGTCGCACCATTGCTTCCAAAGCGCAGGATATCCCGCGGCTATAGCAAAGAATTCCATGCCTTCCCATACCCCGAATTTGATTTCAGTAAGCTTATCGCACTTTGTTACACCACAGCCATTGCTGCGTGCCATCTCACATCCGGTGTCATAGGCTCTTGAAAGCGGTCCGCTGTAAATCGCTGATATACCTGCATTTTTTAAACGTTCTCCAAGTGCTGCCGCCTGCCGCTTGCCGGTTTCATTAAGCGGTATGTCCGTGCGTCCTTGAACCATTTGATGACTGTTCCAGTCAGTTTGTCCGTGGCGTGCAAGTATGAGCTTCATCTTTTCACCCGTGAAAAATCCGTAAGATCTGTGAGCAGAGGTGTTATAGCAACATAGCCCTCTTCAACCCAGCGTCCATCATTATCATCTTCCGGTCCGAATTGCGATGGAAGCGCGGGCGGTATCCAATAATATTTCATGCCGTGCGGATCAGTGCATTCCGTATACCTAGTCTCATAAGAAGGACTGCATAGCTTGGTATATTTTATGCCTCTTATCTGTGCCGCCGGTAAATCAGGAACATTTATATTGATTACCTTGTAATCCTCTTTTAACACAACCTCAATTGCATACTTTGCGTATAGCGCCGCCGTGTCAAGGTACTTCGGCGTAAAAGAACAGCAGGATACCGCAATCGACGGTATACCATTGAGAGCACCTTCCATCGCGGCCGAGACCGTTCCTGAATAAAAAACATCCGTTCCCAGGTTTGATCCTATGTTGATGCCTGATATGACTATATCCTGTTTAATGTTAAGATTTCCATATGCAAATTTGACACAATCCGCCGGAGAACCATCCACAGAATAGCAGCTCACGCCCTCTAACCCGTTTATCTTCACTTTATTGACGCGCAATGGTGCAATAAATGTGATTGAATGCGATGTTCCGCTCTGTTGCATGCTTGGCGCGACTATAGTTATATCGTGCTCCTTTTGAAGCTCGCGCGCAAGCGCGATTATTCCGGGAGCGTATATCCCATCGTCATTGGTCAATATCAGTTTCATAAATACCTCATGTTCCTATTTTCCTAAAATACATATATTATTGTAGCAGATAATGCATCATTGTTCAACTTAACGTAATTACAAAGCCTTTTAGATAAAAGTATAGGCACGCCATAGGGCGTGCCTGTGCTTTATTGGTTATCCATCAGATGGTCATATCTTCAACATACAGTGTTGTAACGTCTGATTGGTTACTCGTGGCTTGCACAACCGGTTTTACTGGTGTTTGTGCAATAACGGCAGGTGCAGCTGTAGCGTTTTCCGCAGCCCTTCTCGCCTCAAAAAATTTCATTGCAACCTGCGGGAAAAGCGCATAGCTGAGCACATCTTCATCCTTCTGTGCAAAGTCCTTTATCTCCTCGCGGTATTTTTCGAGTTCTGGCTCCAATAGGTCGGCTGGGCGGCATGTTATTACCTTTTCATCGCCTATTGCCATTCTGCGCACTTCACTGTTCACTTCGCCTGGCAGCTCGCCATATTCGCCGTGTAGTAGTGCCTTGGATTCCTTTGTAAATGTCTTATATCGCCCCTGAAGCACGTTTAGAACCGCCTGAGATCCTACTATCTGACTCGTTGGTGTAACAAGCGGTGGGTAACCGAAATCTTTGCGCACAACTGGGATCTCTGAAAGCACATCATAATATTTATCCTCAGCATTTGCCTGTTTTAACTGAGAGATAAGGTTAGACAACATGCCGCCTGGAACCTGATATATCAATGTGTTTGTATCCACGCTTAACACCTTGGGATCAAGGAAACCCTCAGTTTTAAGCTTTGCAGCCACGCCGCGGAAATGCTTTGCAGCCTCAGCCATCTTTGTAATATCCAGTCCAGTATCATATTCCGTACCCTTAAGCGTAGCAACCAGCGGTTCTGTAGCCGGCTGAGATGTTCCGTTTGCCATAGGGGATAGTGCGCAATCAACAATATCTACGCCCGCCTGTACAGCCATCAGGTACGTCATATCTCCCGTGCCTGTAGTGTTATGTGTATGCAAGTGAATAGGTACGCTGACCTCTTTTTTCAGCCGCTTAACCAGCGAATATGCATCATATGGCAGCAGCAGGTTAGCCATATCCTTTATGCAGATAGTATCTGCACCGAGTTGCTCCAGTTCTTTTGCCAATTTCACGAAGTAATCCTCATTGTGAACCGGGCTTATTGTATAGCTGATAGCAGGTTCGCAGATTCCTCCGTATTTTTTCGTGAACTTTATGGCGGCCTCGAGGTTGCGTACATCGTTTAACGCATCGAATATGCGGATAACGTCAATTCCATTTTCTATTGCCTTGCGGCAAAACTGCTCCACCATATCATCCGCATAGTGCTTATATCCTAGTATGTTTTGCCCACGGAAAAGCATCTGAAGCTTGGTTTTAGGCAATGCCTTTTTAAGCTTTCTAAGCCTTTCCCATGGGTCTTCGTTCAAGAAGCGCAGGCAACTGTCGAAGGTTGCTCCGCCCCAGCATTCCAATGACCAATAGCCAATGCTATCCAATATTTCACAGGCGGGAAGCATATCCTCAACGCGCATACGCGTTGCCGCTTGTGACTGGTGTGCATCACGCAATATGGTATCGGTAATCATGAGCTTTGCCATTGTTTAATCTCCTTAAAAAATCTATACCGTATATCAGCCTATTCCACCGCTGGCTAGTGCCAGGAAAACTCCCGCAGCTATAGCGGAGCCTATAACACCCGCCACATTGGGACCCATTGCATGCATAAGCAGGAAATTCCCGGGGTTATCCTTTTGACCAACAACCTGAGAAACACGTGCCGCCATAGGCACTGCCGAAACACCCGCAGAACCGATCAGCGGGTTTATCTTTCCGCCGGATATCCAGTTCATCAGTTTGCCCAGCAGCACGCCTCCGGCTGTGCCAAACGCAAACGCTATCATTCCCAATACCAATATCAGTACGGTTTGCCAATTTGAAAATGCTTCAAATGTAGCGGTAGCTCCTACTGAGAGGCCTAGGAAAATCGTAACGATATTAATAAGCTCGTTTTGTGCCGTCTTAGAAAGCCGTTCTACAACGCCACACTCGCGCATCAGGTTACCAAGCATAAGCATACCTATAAGTGGTGCGGCCGATGGCAGCAACAGCGATACAAATATGGTAACAACCAATGGGAAAATGATTTTTTCTGTCTTGGATACTGGCCTTAACTGCTCCATTACTATGCAGCGCTCTTTCTTGGTTGTCAGCAGCCGCATGATTGGTGGCTGTATCACAGGAACAAGTGCCATATATGAATATGCAGCTACAGCTATTGGCCCAAGCAACTTCGGTGCAAGCATTGTTGTTACGAATATTGCCGTTGGTCCATCCGCACCACCAATAATGCCTATTGATGCAGCTTCGTTAAATCCAAAGTTGACAATGCCTGTTTTAGTCAGTAAAAGTGCTCCAATGAATGCCACATAGATACCTAGCTGTGCGGCTGCGCCCAAGAGTAAACTCTTAGGATTGGCAATCAGTGGGGCAAAGTCAGTCATAGCGCCCACGCCAAGGAATATCAGCGAGGGATATATGCCAAGCTTTACACCAAGATACAGATAATCTATAAGACCCGCCTGCTGGCTGAATGCGGCCCAGTCCACATGTCCGCTCGCATAAAGCGATTCATGGAACATTCCCGCACCTGGCAGATTGGTAAGCAACATGCCGAATGCGATCGGCAATAATAACAGGGGTTCGAATTTTTTCGCTATTGCCAGGTATAGGAAGAAACAGGCTATCGCTATCATTATCAGCGGCCTTGGATCCTCTAGCAACATGGCAAACCCCGTAGATGAAAGAAAGTTAGTTAATTCCATTCATTTCTCCTTTAGGGCTGACGGGGGAATCCGTAAACAACCCGGTTAATCAGCCTATAATGCAAAGCGTATCGCCGGAATTTACAGTAGCGCCCTTTGTTGCATTTACGGCGACAACCTTTCCGTCCTTGGGTGCCATGATCTCATTTTCCATCTTCATAGCCTCAAGTATTAGCAGTATCTGGCCGGCCTTCACGTTATCGCCAGCCTTTACCCTGACATCTAGTATATTGCCAGGCATTGGGGCTTTGATGGCTGTTTGGCCTACATTTGCTGCAGCTGGTGCAGCTGGTGCTGCCGGTGCTGCTTGGGTCTGAGGCGCTGCCACAACAGGAGCTGCATTAGAAGCCGCTGCACCGTTGATTTCTTCGACCTCTATCTCATAGGATGAACCGTTGACATTGACTACGAACTTACGCATGATTTTCCCTCCAACTGTCTTGAAAGTTATATTTTTTTGATACTGTGAATTCTTAATCCACTAACATTTGTACCCATCGTTGCCGCTATCGCAGCTGATATTGCAGCCGTGAATTGCATACGGTCGGCATGTGGCTCAGATAATCTCCTTACGGAGCGTATCCTTAGTCCTGAGATGTTGGATCCGATGTATGTGGCTATTGCAGCTGCCACTACTGCATCGAACTCCTTGCGGTTTACAATTGTCGCGGCGCTTGTTGCAAGCACAGGCGCCGCAACTTCAGGCGTTTTTTTAGTCCTCGGTATGCCTTCCAGTTTAGAAATAAAAAAGCTCATCAACTTGGTTATATACACCAAGCCGATAAGTCCCACAAAAACCGTACCCATCCCGAGCAATGTTACTAACCATGGACTCAAGTGTGTACGCCTCCCTTCCATGCGGCCTCTGCGCGCCGCACGATACATTTATTAACTGCTGGACAAGGAATAAAATACAATCCCTTATCCTAGCCCTAATTCTTTATATTCTACATTATAACCTTTTTTCCTGCAAAATTCAGGTAATCCTGTATAACATATTTTTATCTATCAGTTGGCCTCGTCCGTATCGACAAGCATCGTATCCAATTCCGTCAATTCTTCCGTTGTCAAGTATCGCCATTCACCTGGTTTAAGCTCGCCCAGATTGATTCTGCCTACCCTTACCCGGCGAAGCAGCAGTGTATCATAACCTATCGCGCTTATCATGCGACGTATCTGGCGATTGCGCCCTTCATGTATCGTAATAAAGAAGCATGACTTATCAATGCCAATTTTATGTACATCTCTCACATTTGCTGGTGATGTTACGCAATCGCCTATATCTACCCCTTGCTCCAAGCTTGCTATCTGTTCCGCCGTTATTCGTCCGCTGCACACAGCATAGTAGGTCTTATCTATAATGAATTTAGGATGCGTCATGCGGTATGCCAGTTCTCCATCGTTAGTCATTATAAGCAACCCCTCGGAATCATAATCAAGTCTGCCTACGTTATAAAGTCTGTATTTGAAGTCCTTAAAGCAATCCATAATTGTGCTTCGTCCCTCCGGGTCGCTTGCTGTACACACCATTCCGGCAGGCTTGTTTAACATTATCACCACCCGTTGTGAAACCGGAGCTATCGTTTTGCCGTTATAGCGCACCTCATCTCCATCATTAACGCTCATGCCAAGCGTAGCAATATCACCGTTCACTGTAACCATGCCTGCCGTGATATATTCCTCGCACTTTCTCCTCGATGCTATCCCCGAATCCGCCATGTATTTTTGCAGTCGCATGCTTGTCCCCCCCATCTGTAAAATTTACGCCGTCCACCTAGTGAACAGCTTGTTTAGATAATACCCATACCCACAGCCCTCTATGTCTATGGCAGCCACCAGTTCGACTGTGCGCAGCAGTCCAGTGTCATCCCATACCTCTACGCAGCCCAGCACCTGTCCCGCCGTTACCGGCGCGTATACGCGTTCATCCGCAATAACCTTCGTATGTATTTGGGTATCGCTGTTTCTGCTCACGGGTATCATTATATCTTCATCTGCAACAAGTTCCAACATGTTTCTCATACCGCTATCCACTGGCAACACAACTATCATATCGCCTTTTTTAATTATTCGCTCCATACAGTAAGTGGCAAAAGCATTATCCATTATCGCCCTTGCATCGCTAAACATATTCGGACAGTTGAGCACCACACCCACAATATCAAGCCCATCACGCTTTGCAGAAAACACAAGGCACTTGCCCGCAGCAATTGTGTATCCCGTTTTAACCCCTGTTGCTCCATCATATTCCCAAAGCAATTTGTTTTTATTTTGCATTGTGCGTTGGATATTCCCGCTGGTTGTGCGGTGATAGCTGCATGACACTATCTCCCGGAATATACTGTTACGCATGGCGTACGCACTTATTAGTGCCAGATCATAGGCGGTGGTATAATGTTCATCGTCGTGCAGACCGTTTGGCGAAACGAAATGCGTATTCAGCGCGCCAATCTGTACGGCCTTTTGATTCATTAGTTCCGCAAATTCCGGCACGCTACCGCCTATATGCTCAGCTATTGCCACAGCCGCATCGTTACCTGATCTAAGCATAAGGCCGTATAACAGATCCCGCAGGTTTATGCGTTCATTCTTTTCCAAGTATATGCTGGAGCCTTCCACGCCATAAGCAGTACCGCTCACCGTGACCAGTTCGTCCAGCCCGCCATGTTCTATTGCCATTATCGCCGTCATTACCTTTGTGGTACTTGCCATTGGCATCTTTTGGTGTGAGTTTTTAGAGTATAGCACTTTCCCCGTTTGTACCTCAAGCAACGCCGCGCCTTGCGCGCTCACGTCAAGCCATGTCGCCTGCACGCTCATTGGCAAGGTGATGGCTGCTATTATCACCATAAAAGCGGCGGCGCATCTTTTTATTTTTCTCTTGCGCATGATCCTACTCGCCGGATTTCTCTCCGTCGCACCTGCAAACCTTGCCAATAAGCTTACCTATTGCATCCAATGCGCCAGGGATAAAATTCACCATTCTCTCCAGTGTATTCTCGTATTGTGCCGACATCACCCTTACCTCACCCTCGTTTACCGAAAGGAATGCAACAGGCGTCATGCACATACCCGCCACAGTGGTTCCGGCAAATGGATATCTTGTTTCCTCATCAAGTGTTTCGCCGCTTTTTTTAACTGTGCGTGGGCTTTGGTATTCCCCGCCGCCAGACATGAAACCGAGACTGACCTTTGATACTGGCAGCACCATTGTTTCACCACCAATGATTATTGGACTGCCTACCACTGTATTTACGTCTACCATCTCCCGTATCTGCTCCATGCTGGTCTTCATTATGTTTTCAATTGGATGGCTCATGTTTTTTCTCCTTCTGTTTTCTCAGTTGTCTGAATATAGCGCCTATAATATGTGTGTTACGTATACTTAGTATGCCTTCCACATCCAACCAAAAAGTTTCTCTGTCGAAAACCGGATTAATGCAGCCTTTTAGTTTTGTTTCATGCAACATAAATTTGATAATCGTCTGCAATAGTATGTTTATCCCACCAGTCAGCATCACAGTGCTAAATGCATCGTCACGTATGCCTATTGCCCCGAAAAGCTTGATCTCCTCCAGCCTTGATTTTTTTAAAAGCTCCTTCATCATCCCTCCCATAAAGCTTGGCTGTTTTCTTTTTGCAAATATTTCCATAGGTCTGCTTTTCCCTTGTCTATCCACTAGCCGTATCACCAGCATTCCATATCCGTCAATAGCAAGACGAATTTGTATTGGCGCTTCAAACAAACCAAGCATAAGCTTGATTTTTATATGCAGCTCCACACCATACGATCCAATCGTAAACGTCAATATTATGCGGCTAGTGTCAAATATTAACACAGAGGCAACCGCTGCTATAGAAGCAAAAAAAAGAATCACTCTACCTCCTGCAAAGGGTTCGTGATCCTAGTTTTTGTTATAACACTGGAAAATATTAGTCCTAAAGCTATATTATCGATGTCTCCGTGCCGTCTTCATCGTCCATTATCGGTTGGGAGTATGTTTCATAACATGGAAGGTCGGTTATCGAATGCAATCCGAACTGGCGCAAAAACGCATCCGTAGTGCCAAAAAGCATAGGCCTGCCTACCGCATCCTTACGGCCTAGTTCCTGTATCATGCCAAGCTTTATGAGCTGGCTCACAGAGTATTCGCAGCGGACACCACGTACAGATTCAATATCTGAACGTGTGACAGGCTGCTTATACGCTATTATGGATAACGTTTCCAGCATTGATTGTGAAAACGACTTTGTTTGGGCTGGCTGCAACAGTTCTTCAATGAAGGGTGCATACTTTGGATTAGAAATTAGTTGAGCCGTCTCCTCCGTAAGATATAGCAACACACCTCGCTCCTGCTCACGATACAGCTTGTCCATGCCCTGTAGCACAAACTGTATTTCCATCTCGGTTATACCAAGTGCCCGCTGAAGCTGCAGTATTGAAACCGGCTCGCCAGAAACGAACAATATACACTCTATCGCGCTGAAGCGTTCATCATTTTCCATATGTGTATCCCTCACTGCTCATCCATATATTCTATATCCTCATCGTAGTCGATAAGCCTGTGGGCAGTTATCGTAATGGGGCTGTACGGTTGATTTTGTTTTAGCGTTATCTCATTGCGCGCTATCATATCCAACAGCGCCATAAATGTGACTATCATCTCCATCTTTGTCGATGCTGCGTCAAAAAGGCTGTCGAACGTTATGCTTTCCTGTTCCTTTAGTGCGCCGCGAATCTTAACCAGTTGCATACGCACAGTGAAGCGATCCGCGCTTACCTCGTGTATATGCGTTAAATTTTCCGTAGCAAAGCGTTCTTTATTGAGCGCCACTAAAAAAGCATTGAACAGGCAGTCAATCGATGTTTCGTCCAGCATTATCTCCTGAGGTGGCAATATAAATTCCTCTGGCAGTTTTGAAAACATGCCGTATGCCCTTTGAAACAGCAGTTCAAGCTGCGCTCCGGCCTCCTTAAACGCCTTATATTCCCTCAGCTGGCGGATAAGTGCAACCTCAGGGTCTTCCTCTTCCAAATCATCCTTGGGCGGTTTTGGCAGCAGTGAACGCGATTTAATATAAACCAACGTTGCCGCCATATTCAAAAACTCACTGGCAGTATCCATATCCAATTTGTCCAGCTCATCCATATATGCGAGATACTGCGCCGTAATCTCGGAAATGAATATATCCTTGATGTCCACCTCGGCCTGTTCGATAAGGTGAAGCAGCAGATCCAAAGGGCCGTCAAATTGTTGTAAATGCACCTGATACGTCATACATGCCTACACAAACAGCGATATTATCGACGTATATACCATGCTCATTGCGCTCATTATGCCATTTAGTCCGGCGTTGAGTACGCCTGAAAAAACGCCGCTCATCAGCAGCACTATGAGTATAAGATATCCATATTTTTCGGCATAATAGAATACGTTAGGGCTTACCTTACGTATCAATAGGCATTGCACCACTCGATATCCATCCAACGGCGGAACCGGCAACAGATTGAATATAAACAGCGCGATATTTATCTGCACGATATACATCACTATGGTATTTACCACCGCGTTGCTAAAGCCAAATCCAAGGTTGATAAGATAGTACAGCCCCATAAACACGAATGCCAGCAGTATATTGGCAGTAACGCCCGCCAGCGAAACAATTATCTCATCCCTGCGTGGTTTTTTAAAATTCCTTGGGTTTATAGGTACAGGCTTTGCCCAGCCAAATCCTACCAGGAACAGCATTATTAATCCGAACGGGTCAAGATGACACATTGGATTAACGCTCATGCGCCCAAGATTCCTTGCAGTCGGATCGCCTAGCCTATACGCAGCGTATGCATGTGCCCACTCGTGAAATGAAAGCGCTATTATTACTGCAGGCAGCAGGTATAGCATATCCATCAAAAATCCACGCGGATTAGAAAACAGCTCAAATAGCCTCAAAATGCCCAACTCCTAAATCTCTTTTGCATCATTATACGCCATACATTCTGCGCTGACAAGCAGCCACGATGTGGCGAATCAAGCCGCATTATATCATAATCTTACGCGTGCAGCCAAGTTAAAAATACAATCTTCATATAATCAGCAACATTGGCGATCTCAACGTCTGTGTGTGCAACAAGATCCACTATTGCCAACACGTTTTCATCCACGTCAACATATGTAACACTGCCTGTCTTATCCGTATGCTTTACAGGTGCCTGTAGTTCCTCTACGGCGGATATTTTCGCGTTAAATGTTGATCCTACCGGCAGCAGCGCCACAGCATCGTTTGCGGCCACAAGATTGATCTTGGGAATCTGTCCATCCAAAACGGGTATATCGTGCACCACCACATCTCCTTTTTTCACCAGTACGGCCGCTTTATATGATGAAAATGCTCTTTCAATCGCATCTGAAGCGATTTTTACGCGTGAAGCGGCATTTTCTGCACCCATAACGACACATATGTACGCTGTTTCTGCGCGTTTAACTGCAAACACACCGCAATACCCTGCCGTGCCAGATGAACCTGTGGCAACGCCCTTGCACCCCACACAACTTTTGAGCAACTTGTTTGAGCTTGCAAGCTCTGTCAGTCTGCCGTCATCATGGGTTATGCTGTCATAAAACACCGTACCATATCGCTCAAATGTGGCGCTTTTGATAAGCTGCGCACCAAGTATTGCAATCTCACGCGCAGAAAGCATTATCCCACTTCCAACAATATCTTGATATATAGCGTTGATACCAAGATCTGCTAGCCTTAGGTTCATCGCTGCCAAAAATTCCGTCTCCGTCATTGCAGCTTCGGCTAGCGCCACGATAGCGTCACCCGCCATTATTATCACAGCAGCTTTTAGCAGCAAATCCGCCGTTATGCTTTCGTCCACCTCGATAAATGCCGTTGGGCCGCTTATCTGCGCCGCTTTATCGCTTACCTTTACCATTGTGGATGTATTAAGTCGCCCGGCATCCGCAAGCTCACATATCAGCAGCAGTGCCGGCAGCTTACTTAGCCCCGCCGCATCCATTTTTTTATCCGTATCCTTTCCCGCGACCTCAGTCATTGATAGCGCCTCAAACAATCCGGCGCTTTTTCCTGTTCCAAATTCAAAGTCAGTCGCATTCGTCACACAGGCTGGAGTCATCGCAAGCATAATAGCGCACAGTATGCAAATGATACATTTTTTTTCGAACATATTAAAACCTCCCCGTCTATATCACTAAGATATATTTCATGGGGAGGTTTAATGCAATTTTTGCGTCAATCTTTTTTTAATTGCGATAAAAATGAGATTCCTACATGCCATGGCGTTCCCGTCAGGTATTCAAACACCGTGCATCCTATATCCGAAAAGCTGCTTCGAGTTCCTATATCAACATTTGCCTTTAGATTCTTGCCATAAACAAGCACCGGTATATATTCACGCGTATGGTTCGTTCCGGGGAATGTCGGGTCACATCCGTGGTCAGCCGTTATAATAAGCATGTCATCAGGCTGCATCGCATCCATCAGCTCAGGTAGTAGTGTGTCAAAGCGCATCAGCGCATCAGCATAGCCGCCAACATCATTACGATGACCAAACAGCATATCAAAATCCACAAGGTTAGCAAATATAAAATCACAGTCGCTACATTCTTTTATGTACTTCATTGTCGCTGCAAATCCGTCGCGGTTGTTTTTCGTATGATCCACAATATCAATGCCACGCTTGCAGAATATATCCTCTATTTTGCCTATTCCCACAGTTGTATGTCCAAGCCTCTGCAACCCGTCCATTATAGTATCCCGCACTGGTTCCACCGCGTAGTCTCTGCGGTTTTCCGTGCGAGTATAGCTTCCGCTTTTACCAGTAAACGGCCTTGCAATAATGCGGCCTACTAGGTTCTCACCCATAAGCAGCTCCCGCGCCACGGTGCATATCCGGTATAGCTCCTCAATTGGTATTACCTGCTCATGCGCAGCCACTTGGAATACGCTATCTGCAGAGGTGTACACTATTGGCTTGCCCGTCTTGACGTGTTCGTCACCAAGCTGCTGTATTATCTGGGTGCCGGAGGCTACGCAGTTGCCTAGCACCTTGCGGCCTATGCGCCGCTCATATTCGCTTATCAGCTCATCTGGAAATCCGTTCGGATACGTCCTGAACGGCTTGTCCATAATTATTCCGGTCATCTCCCAATGTCCGCATGTAGTATCCTTCGCCTTTGTAACTTCAGCCGCCCTGCCAAAGCTGCCATTAAGTATTCCTGTATATTCAGGCAGGCATGAATCCGTTATATGGCTCAAGCCTAGCCTGTACATATTTGGCAGCTCAAGTCCTACGCCTGCCTTGTATATATTGCCCAGGGTATGTGCGCCCTCATCGCCAAATTCACCTGCATCAGGCAGCGCGCCTATTCCAACGCTGTCCAGTACAATGAGTATCGCCCGTTTTTTCATGCTCATCCCATCCTTCATACTTTAATTTTGGCATTCACAGTTCCTCGCGTCAAACCTGGCAAATAGCATTTTATATCGGCTAAAACAATCAATGTACTATAGTTGGAATTATTTTTCAATGCCATGATTAGAACGTGTTGCTCACAAAAAACGCCATCGCAAATTCAAGCATCAAACCTGCCCCAAGCAACGCCAGATTTTTCCACATCAATCCTATATCATCTGATGGCATACTCTTTACCACGCGCAGCGGTTTGTTCTTATCCAACATCCTTGTGGAGTGTATGAATCCCATAAGCAACGCCATACAGCCGGTAGCGCACGGAAGCAGGATATATATCGCGCCATCTAATGCGCCAATTATCCCATTTCCACGTATTATACCACACACAGCCATGCCCGCCGCAAAGCCCTTAACCAGCAGCGCAATAGCCGAAATCGGCAGCAGCAGCTTCCATATCAGCGCCGCGTACACCGCACAAAACAGAAGCAATGCAAACATCGTTATCCTTAAGCAGCTTAGCGCACCCGCCGAGCTAAACAGCTTTGCCTCATTGATTATGGCAAGCACATCCGCCTCATCATTTTGTGATATTGCACTAGAGCATCCTGCAACAAACCCAACGAAAATCATAAAAGCACCCGTAAGCGCAGCATATGGATGCTCCTTAAGGGTACGTATCAGATTAGGCTGCTTATATTTCTCTATTTTTATCATTATACCACTCCGCAAAACAACGTATGTTAATGTATATTTTGCCGCGGCATATTATATCACCTGTATTTAAGCTGCAATACCACCTTGTCAGTAATCAACGCTATAAATTCCTTGTTTGTTGGGCGACCCTTTGTATCTGTAACTGTGTAGCCAAATATTCTGTGCTGTGCTTCTATATTGCCATAGTTCCAAGCATATTCTATCGCATGGCGTATATTGCGCTCCACCCGCTTTGGCATAGAGTCATGCACCTTCGCTATATACGGGTAAACAATGGTTGTAATGCCCAGCACCTTACCGTAGTTTTCCACACAGTAATCTATTCCTGTTTTTAGGTATATATATCCGCTGGCGTGTGCCGGAACACCCAATATACGCAGATAATTCGTTATCATCTGCTCTCTGCTAACATCCCGCTTTGGCGGTTTTGCCACAATCGCTACATTACCCTGTCCGCCTTGATTGCATCTGTTGTTCATTTCTAGTATATCAATCATACGTTCCATCATCGACTGCGGCTGCATTGGCTTGGCCATGAAATATGCCACTCCCAGCTCCTGTGATAGTCTTACCACACCTTCATCTATAAATGATGAATTTGCAAATATCCTTATTCGTTCCATCAATCCGCCATCACGCAGCTGTTGAAGCACACCTATCCCATCCGTATGTGGCATTACCATATCCAATATCATAACATCCGGATTATCTATTCTTACCCTATCCGGCACACAAACGCCGTTATAGGCCGATGGTAGCACATCAAATATATCCGTGCCACCAAAAAAAGCCTCTAACGCATTGCAATATTGTATATTGTCATCCACTATTAGCAGTTTAAGCTTGTGCATTACTCATGCTCCATACGATAATATGTGGCATATTTTATCATATATTATACATTCTTTAAGCATTCAGCACAAGTTTTTCATCCATAACGCATATATACAATAACCCTTTGTCGGATCATTTAAAAACACATGTGTCACAACGCCAAGCAGCTTTCCATTTTGTATTATAGGGCTTCCACTCATTCCCTGAACTATCCCGCCTGTGATCTCCAGCAATTTTTTATCCGTTATTTTTATCACCATGCTCTTTACATCCGCCTGTGTCTGGGTATAGAGCTTCATAATCTCACACTCATACTCTTTAACGCCCTCGCTATCCACCGTGGTAAGCAGCGTTGCAGGCCCGAGTTTTGCCTCTTCCGGATACGCAAGCGGCATTCCATCGGGATATAACGGGTTTATCATATCACCATACAGCTGGCCGAATATGCCAAATTTCGTATTTTGCTCTATACTCCCCAGCCGCTTGCTGCCTCCTGAAAAGGTGCCGTGTATTTCACCTGGGAAGCCCTGCGTACCCTGTGACACACCCAACACACTGGAGTCCGCTATTTCGCCATCCTTCACCGATAGTATGCTGCCAGTATCCACATCAACAATTGCGTGTCCCAATGCTCCATAGCTACTATCCTGTAATGTATAAAACGACAATGTACCTATACCCACCGTGCTGTCGCGCACCCACATCCCGACTTTACGCTTACCGTCCTTTATGTCCACCACAGGTTTTACCACAGCATCCACCCTTTGTTCACCACGTTTTATTACAATAGGTATGCTATCACCATCGCGCATACATACCTCAATAAGATGCTGAGCATCCTTTATTTCCTCGCCGGCTGCGCGTATTATCACATCCCCTGGCCGTATACCCGCGCTATCCGCCGGGCACTCCCATTCGTCATTATTTACCTCCACATTGCCAAGGCCAACCACAAGCGCTCCAGCAGTATGCAACGTAACCCCGATGGATTGTCCGCCCGGCATTACCATCACACTATTGCGCGCATGCATACTAACCTGCTTTACAGGGATTATCCCAAACAGATCTATTGTAACTACATCGTTTTCGCCATTATACAGCCTTTCAGAAAGATCGGATGCAACTTGCATATCGCCGTCTGCTCCGCGTAAAACGAATGGCTGCCTTATGCTTTGAAGCAGATTTGAGCATCCCGCATCGTCAAGATAGATATTATCCGGCATTTCACGTATAGCACGCATGGTATCGCTGTAGTTGATTATCAGCAGCAGCGCGCAAAGTACTGCGCCAACACACTTAAGAATTATTTTCTTTACATTGTTCTCCATGCGCACACCTCAAAAAAAGCACTGCGGCCTTAGCCGTAGTGCTTATGTTCTGTTGCAACGCATGAAACTATTCATGTCAATCCCAGCTATTATTGTGCTCTGCCCGCTCTGCGCTTGATTTTTTCGCATTCACATGCATCTATCAGCTCGCGCGCATGGTTATACGCCACATCAGAATCCGGATTACCATCCATCATCAATGCAAGATGGCGACAGCGCTCTGCTTTATCCAGCAGACGCACTCCAGTCGTTGTTTTTATGCCGTCATCACATTTTTCCACCAAAAAATGTTGATCCGCCAGCGCCGCTATCTGCGGCAGATGCGTTATGCATATCACTTGATGTGAATCCGCGATATTCACCATTTTATCGCCCACCACGCCAGCGATACGCCCGCTTATGCCAGTGTCTATTTCGTCGAATATAAGCGTTGGTATTTCATCGTTGTTAGCAAATATAGCCTTGAACGCCAGCATTATCCTCGACATTTCACCGCCCGACGCCACCTTTGAAAGCGGTTTTAACGGCTCTCCTGGGTTTGTGCTCAGCATGAACTCAGGTTTATCTACTCCATTTGGTGAAAAAATCGTGCTGTTTTCATCAAAATACACATCAAATTTTGCTTTATCCAATCCCAGATCGCAAAGCTGGGCAAGCAGCGCATCCTTTAGCCGTTTTGCCGCCTCATGACGAAGACGAGTAAGCTCTTTTGTGGCCGTTGCATACTTTTTTGTGCATTCATCCATTCGCGCCGCAATCTCCGCGCGACGCTCTCCGGCAGTTTGCAGCATTTGCAGCCGTTCTTGAGCATTATTGCAAAATTCAATTACATCCGATATGCTTACACCATATTTTCTTTTAAGGTTTGAAAGCAGCTCCAGTCTGTTTTCAATTTCATTTAGTCTATCCGGATCAAATTCAAAGCTATTCTTATAATCTCTAAGAACTGTGCCAATATCATCCAGCGTGTAATATGCATCTTCGAGCTTTTCTCTAAGTGCCTCATAATCGTCTGAAAAGCCTGCAATACCCGTTATGCTACGCTTTGCCGCATCCACTGTAGAAAGTGCACCCTCATCATCCGTAATCGATGAATGCGCCGCTTCTATCGCAGACATTATGCGTTCGGCATTTATAAGCAGCGTACGCTCTGCAAGTAGGCGCTCATCCTCGCCGCCATTAAGCTGAGCAGCAGTAATTTCTTTTATCTGGAACGACAGCATGTCAATCTCTCTTGCACGCTCATCCTCTGATGAAAACCCTGAGAGCTGCTCCATCCGTATACGCTTATGCTCCGCATACAACGATGCTACCTCCGCTTTCACCGCGGCCAGTTCACCTCGCACAAACATGTCCAAAAAGCTCAGATGCGTACTTGGCATTATAAGCGACTGGTGCTCATGCTGTCCGTGTACATCCACCAACGTGCCGGTAAGCTGCTTCAATGTGGCCAACGTAGCCAACGTACCATTTATTCTGCATATATTCTTGCCTGAACTTGATAGTTCGCGCGATAAAAGCAGTTCATCATCATGGGCGATGCCGGCTTGATCCAGCCCGGCCTGTACAGCGCTACAGTGCGAAATATCAAACACCGCTTCAACAACCGCCTTATCAGCCCCGTGTTTGATAAGTTCCTTGCTGGCACGCTCACCAAGTATCAGATTCACCGCGTCAATTATTATAGATTTACCTGCACCTGTTTCGCCTGTCAGCACGTTAAAGCCATTCCCAAGCTCAATATCCAGTCGTTCTATTATAGCGACATCCTGCACAAAAAGCCTTTGCAGCATAACCTACTCCCGTTCCATCATGTCGTATAGCCGTTTTACCAGCTCTGGTGCGCTCTTAGGATCCTTTACGGCAATGAATATCGTATTGTCCCCTGCTATAGTACCGGCAATCTCATTCCAATGGAAAGAATCGATTGCCTCTGTTGCACCGCTTGCAGAGCCTGACAGCGTTTTTACAACAATAAGGTTGCCCGTAGATGTAACTGCCAGTACAGAGTGCGCAAATATACGCCTGAACTTATCGCGCATCCCAATTTCAGCCTTATCTGCAGTGGCATATTTATACTTGCCTCCATCGGTAAGCACCTTAATCAGGCGCAGTTCCTTTATATCTCGCGATATAGTGGCCTGCGTTACGACTACGTCCTCCTGCTTGAGCTTTTCGGCAAGCTCGTCCTGTGTTTCCACATCAAAGCTGTCAATAAGTTCCAATATCAAAGAATGTCTTGCAGATTTCATCAGCATGCTCTCTCCTCCGGATATTTTGTCTACGCCAAACGATCCTTTATAAGCGAATACAGATTCCGCTCCTCTAGCCGTATAAAGCGTGCATGCTGCGCGCTGCGGCAAACTGATATTCTGTCTTTTTCGGACACCTCCGCAATATGTATACCGTCTATCGCAACAAGTCCGCCGCTGTTAACAATAAAGCTCATTGTTGAATCCGCCGATACGATTATGGGTCTAAAGCATAGTGTATGCGGACACACCGGTGTTATTATCGCCGCATCCAACCCCGGCGCTACAACAGGTCCACCGGCTGATATAGAATATCCAGTTGCGCCTGTTGGCGTACTTATTACAAGTCCATCGCAAAACACCCTGCCTGCATCGATTCCATCGATATCTACGCTTATTTCGGCCACGCCTGAAAAGGATTTTTTATACAATAGCACATCGTTTAGGCAGGACAGCTTTATATCTCCATTTATTCTACAATCCAGCATCATACGTTCTTCTATTCGGTATCTGCCCAAGGCAATATTCCTCAAAGCTTCATCAAGCTTATCTATTACGATCTCGCTCAAAAAGCCTACACGCCCAAGATTTACGCCAAGTATCGGTGCCCCATATTCTATTGATACCGATGCTGCGCGCAGTATTGTTCCATCCCCGCCAAATGCCACTATGCAATTCGGATGCGCTTCATCAAAATCCGGCACATCTATGTCGGCCATATATTGTTTCAGATTGGGATGTATTGTACATAAGTGACCGCGCGACAGCATGGCCATGAGCTCCGCCCTGACTTTTTCTAGGATGTGCGGTTTGTTTGGGTTCGTAAAGAATCCTATGCATCCGTCGCGCATTATGCTCTCCTGTCTGCAAATGTATAAATATTATAATATGCTGTATATACAGTTTTCAAGCAAAACATTTTCGTGCTACTCAAGCTCTGTATGTGCCCGCTCTACTGCCGCGCGTGCGGCTGATGGAATATCACATGCAATTGAATCTGAATTCTTTGCCAGCATCAGCAAAAACTCAATGTTGCCTTTAGGGCCAGTTATCGGAGAAAAGTCCATGCCCGTTACAATAAATCCGATTTTTGCTGCGAACAACGCCGTAGTTTCAAGAACCTGCAAATGCACCAAAGCATCCCTCACCACACCATTTTTCCCTACTTTACCTCTGCCTGCTTCAAACTGAGGTTTTACCAATACCACAGCGCCGGCGTTGTGCGTCAAGCAATTTAACATGCACGGCAATATCAGCCTTACAGATATAAACGATACGTCTATCGATGCAAAATTAGGAGCTTCATTAAACCAGCTTGGCTCCATATTTCTGGCATTAGTGCGCTCCATAACCACAACGCGCTCATCATTGCGCAGCCGCCAGTCAAGCTGCCCATAGCCAACGTCAATTGAATAAACTTTTTTTGCGCCGTGTTTAAGCATACAATCCGTAAATCCGCCTGTGGACGCACCTATATCCAACGCCACCGCATCATCAAGACATATGCCATGATCGGATATCGCCTTTTCGAGCTTAAGTCCTCCGCGGCTCACAAACGGATTTGGATCTTCCTTAACATGCAACGTCTGCAAAAGTGTAATTGAATCCCCTGGCTTATCAACGCGCACACCATCGGCACTGACTACCCCTGCCATTATCAATGAACGCGCTTTTTCACGGCTTTGCGCAAGTCCAAGCTCCACAAGCCTTATATCTGCCCTTGTGCCTTTCATCAGCTCACTTTTTCCTGTTCAACGTATTATCGGTAAGCTCGCGCAAATACTCGGCCGCTTCAGCAAACTGTTCAAGCGCACATTTTGCTTCGTCAGCAGTATTTTTTGCAACTATCTTTGCTTTATCCAGTCCATAAAGATTCACATATGTCAGTTTCTGTTGTGCAGCATCCTTGCCAAGTGTTTTACCCATACCCTTAAAATCACCTTCAACATCCAGTATGTCATCCGTTATCTGAAACAAAAGTCCATAAGCTTCGCCAAACTTAACTATTGCAGTTATTTCTGTTGCTTTCGCATTGCCAGTATATATGCCGGCAAGCAGCGATGCCTTTATCAAAGCGCCTGTCTTATGTGTATGTATGTATGCAAGCTTGTCCGCATTCGCAGCGTCACATGCTACATCATTGCTTGAAAGATCTGCCACCTGACCGGCTACCATTCCGCGCACACCTGATCCTTCGGCTATAGCATACATCGCATCTGTGTATGTTGGTACTTTCTCACAGTATGTACGCGCAGCGTTGAGCATTATTTCGAACGCATATGAAAGTAGCCCATCACCCGCAAGCAGCGCAAATGTTTCACCAAACATTTTATGGTTTGATGGCTTTCCGCGTCTATAATCATCATTATCCATACACGGCATATCGTCATGTATCAATGAGTAGGTATGTATCATCTCCATAGCGCATGCCAGCGGAAGCGCCGCGACCCTACTGCCACCTATCATATCACAAGCTGCTAGCGTAAGACATGGGCGCAGGCGTTTGCCACCAGCCGATATGCTGTAATCCATAGCGCGGCGCAGCACCTCCGGTATTCCGCTTACATTCATGTATTCTTTAATTCGTGCATCGGCAATCATCACATATTCATTTGTTTTTTCAGAAAATACGCTCATTCTTTACACTCCTCTTGCGCACATATCCCATCTATTTTATCCAGTCTCGCTTCATATGCATCCAGCAGTTCCAAACAATGCTTTGAAAGCGCATCCCCCTGTTCGTAGAGCTTTACCATCTCGTCCAGCGGCAGATTACCGCTAGAAAGCTTGGTGACTATTTCTTCAAGCCGTTTGATTGCCTGTTCAAAGTTAATGCTATCCTTCATAATCTTTACCTTTCGGTGCTTATATCGTTTATCGTCACCTGAGCCGTACCGTCCATCATTATAAGCTCTGCTTGAGTTCCAACCACAAGCTGCGCAACTCCCGCCACATATGCTCCGTCTGTTTTTACCAATGCGTACCCACGCTTTAGAACCTCCATCGGTGCAAGCGCCGCAAGCCGTGTTTTTAGCTGATCGTATGCATTATAGGCTGTTACTTGTGCTGTATGAACTGCCGCGTATAGTTTTTGTCTATTTCCATCTGCGTTCGCTTTTTGCAATTGTACACTATGCCGCGCTGCAGCAAACCCAGCCGAACCACGTAACCCATTTATTCGTTCTGTGTATGTATCAAGTGCTATCTGCACTGTCGAACGCAATTTCATTTGGCGTTCTTTCACATATTCTAACATAGCATCGTATTCCGGTATACACAGCTCCGCCGCCGCAGACGGGGTCGGAGCGCGCAAATCTGCCGTAAAATCAGCCACCGTAAAATCCGTTTCATGTCCCACCGCTGATACTATCGGTATGTGGCAATCATATATGGCTTGTGCTACAGTCTCCTCGTTGAATGCCCACAGGTCTTCCATGCTGCCACCGCCACGACCCACTATTATCACATCCGCCGCATTCGTCTCATCCATATACCTTATTGCAGCCGCTATCTGCTCTGCCGCGCCATCCCCCTGAACCTTGACTGGGTACACCAATATATCCATTCGCGGAAACCGTCTTCGCGCCACATTTATAACATCCTGCACCGCCGCTCCGGTGGGTGATGTTATAATACCAAGCTTCTTTGGCAATAACGGCAATGGCTTTTTATGTGCTTCATCAAATAGGCCCTTGGCTTCAAGCCTGGTTTTAAGCATCACAAAGCGCTTAAACAGCACACCTTCGCCTTCCTCGGCCATAGACTTAACATAGAATTGGTATTGCCCGTCCTTTACATATAGTGAAATGTATCCACTTGCTACCACTTCCATGCCATCACGTACATCAATATCCAGTTCCCATGCATTCTGTTTAAACATCACACAACGTACCAGCGCACCCTCGTCTTTAAGCGAAAAATACAGATGGCCTGACGAATGCCGTTTAAATCCGCTTATTTCCCCACGTATGGATATATCACGCAGCAACGCATCGTTTGTCAGCAGACTGCCAGCATATTCATTCAATTGTGATACAGATAGTATATAGCCGTTATTCATTAAAAGCCTTTTCCGCCGCAAGCACGGTATTATCCATTAGCATAGCCACCGTCATCGGGCCTACCCCTCCAGGCACAGGTGTGATATACGAAGCTATCTCACTCACGCCTTCAAAGTCAACATCCCCATGCCAACGATCGTTCACACGATTCATGCCCACATCTATTACGATTGCGCCAGGCTTAACCATATCCTGCTTAATCAGGTTGGGATGCCCCACTGCGCACACCAGTATATCGGCTGTCCGCGTTATTTCGCCAAGGTGATGTGTTTTCGAATGGCACACGCTCACAGTGGCGTTGTTGTTAAGCAATAGCATTGCCGCCGGCTTTCCCACAAGGCGGCTTCGTCCCACAACCACGGCCCGCTTTCCTTCTATCTGTGTGCCGGTGCTCTGTATTAGCTTTAATATTCCCTTTGGCGTACACGCCACATATCCCGGTTCGCCTGAAAACAGCGCGCTTTGACTTTGCGGATGCAGTCCATCCACATCCTTGTTAGGCGATACTAACATCAATAAACGCGAAAAATCTAAAGGCTCAGGTAATGGCGATTGAATTATAATGCCATGAACTGACTCTGCTTTATTCAGCTTGTCTATTAGTAATGCGATCTCACTCTCCGTTACTGATGAGTCAAACTTGTGCACGTCTACGCATATACCAAGCTTGTCTCCCTTTATACGTTTGTTTCGCACATATACCTCTGAAGCAGGATCATCACCGACAAATATAACGGCAAGTCGCGGCTTGATTCCACGATCCACCAGCGACATTACACGTATCTCTATCTCATTACAGGCGCTTTGCGCCAACCATTTACCATCTATAAGCTCTGCACTCATATCATGCCACCCCCGGCCATATTGTTCTATATTTACACGCATTGTTCATTTTGCCATATCAGTTTAGGGCTGAATTAACAGAGAGCACCGTCCTGCTGTAATAGACGATGCCCTGCTGATTCACGTACATAGCTGGGAAAACTGGCTTAAATTATCAGCTATAATCAGCTTATTCATCCCCGTTGCCATCACTGTCCAATTGCTTTGAGAGCGTGCCAAGCATTCCATTTATATATGCAGAAGAGTTTTCGCCGCCAAAGTGCTTAGCAAGCTCCACCGCCTCATTGATAGATACGCTGTGTGGTATATCATCGCGGTACAGCATCTCGTATATGGCTACCCTGAGTATGGATAGATCCACCTTTGGCATCCTATCTATTCGCCATCCTATGGCAAGTTTTTTAATAAGCTCGTCTATATATTCGCCATGCTCGTCTATGCCGCTTAGCACGGCGTCTGAAAACGCCATGTCATCATCCGTGGTGCTATCCGAAATATCGGACTTTTCCAACACCGCTTCATATGTAGCCCCGCCACCGAACAGGCGTGCAAATGCAAGCTTCATCGCTACCTCGCGCGCCGTTTTTCTGCTCATATATTCCTCCGAAGTATTGCGGCCCCGCGCCGTTGCATTTAATTCTTTTTAAACAGTTCGTTGAAAAACTGTGAAACGCGCGCACGACCGCCCTCGTCCAACAGTGCGCCTATAACGTAGCATATCACTGTAACTACGAGCAGCAACAGTGCACGCCAGAAGTTTATCGTAAACACCAGTATGGTGAATACTACACCAACTAGCACCAGTATAACCTTCCATTTGTTTCGTCTGCAAAAATCCAAAAAACCTTCCATGCTAAATCACCTCATGTCATCATGGCTGAGCCTTGGCAGTAAGCGGCGTATTCAGCACCAGTATGCCTATATCCTTAACGGATATCCCGGATAGGCTCTCGATATATATTTTCAGTGACTCATGCAGCTCATGCGTCAATTCCGGTACGCTCACATCAGTAAGCAAAACCAACTTAAGCTGTATTGCTATGCCATCTTCTCTTGGCACCACCATACTTGCGCATTCCTTTACCTTGCTGTTTGCCCTGCAATGCTTCTGAATCATACCGTCTATAGCGCACAAAGAAATATATGTTGAACCTAATTCACCGGCATTCACCAAAACTGAAGCAGGCTTCTGCTCGCAAGCACGTCTGTTAAATGCAATTATTATTCTAAGCGCCACTATCAACAGCACAATCCCAATAGCGCCCGTTATCAATGCTGAAAGCAAACTTCCATATGCCATGCTTACGATACGCACAAGAGTCTCCATTGTTACTATGTTCATCGCAATGCATATCAGTGCAAGCCCTGTAAGTATAACAACGAGCATCATAAATATAAGGAGAAACCTGTCAAAGCCAGTTATCTTTTGTTTCATAGAGCATTCTTAGCCTCTCATTTAAATTGTGCACGTGCGACGGATTATTCAGTCTTTTCTTTTTCTTTTTTAGCTTCTTTTATTTCAGCCTTTTCGAATGTAACTGCCTGCACCGCAACATTCACTGTGACTACGTTAAGGCCAGTCATAGTTTCTATCGCGCTCTTTACGCTCTGCTGGATCTGCATACATACCTCATGGATTTTAAATCCATATTTTGCCGTAATGCTTATATCCACTGTTGCCTTTTCATCCACAACATCGACCTTTACGCCCTTAGTATAGCTCTTCTTGCCAAGCATACCCGTAAGGCCTTCCACAACGTTGCCGCTCATGCTGTCAACGCCATCGACCTCAGTTGCCGCTAGGCTTGCTATAGTCGCTATAACATCTGGCGCAAATATTATTTTGCCACCATCCGCTTCGTACACTTCATTGTTAGTTTCTTTTTCTGGAGTCATAAAATAATACCTCCTATGATTTCTTGATTCATTATAGCAGATTATTTTCCTCCTGCATAGCACCGTATACTCAATCACGTGAATCTGCTACTGCTGATTTGGTACTATCTTTATTTCCTCCGCTGTTTCGCCAGTCTCGCGCTTTACTATATCCAATATCTGTGCCACCTGGTCATCGTCCAATGTTTCACAGTCAACCACCACATTAACAGAGCCGCGCTGGAATGTTACCGCCGCATCCGCAAAGCCCTTGGCTTTGAGCATACTTTCGATTATGAATTCCTTCTCCATGTTGGATACCAGCGTCATCTTCTGCTGCTGTGCCTCCGCCAGTGTTTCCGCATCCGAGGAGCTCGTGGCAACAATTTCATCCAAGTATTCTATTTCCATTTTTCTTATCACATCGCGTTCCTCACGAAATGAATCAAAGTAATTGCCGCCTGCCGTTCCATACCCTGCCACCATACTTGGCGTTGTCTGGGCCTCGCCCGCCAACGCCTGCATATCGCTGTCATCATCAGCCGAATTAAGCTTATAATTCGCATAGATTGCCGCCACAAGCAGCAGTGCCAGTACCACTATTAACACGTATTTTTTCTTTTCTTTCATTTTTTTCACTCCTTATCTGCTGCTTTCATTTCAAATACCTCTACACATTCCGGTTCCACACCCATTACCGTCTGCACTGCACGCTTCAAGCTCACCCGCACAGTAACATCCGCAGCCCCCTGCGCTATTACTATCACCCCACGTATTGCCGGTTGCTTCTGCGTCAATATCACTGCCTGCCCTGCGCCGCCTTGTGTAGTAGTCAGCGGCTTTTGCGATTGCACCTGATTTTCGTTCACTGTCTGAGTATCGTTGTTAACCGTCTGTGATGTGCTGGTTTGTGTATCTACACTCATGGCGGGAACGATCTGCGTACCCGTGTCATACATTATCATTACCTCCACATTACCCGCACCACGTATGCTCGAGAGCACATTTTCGAGTCTATCCTCCATATCCCGCTCGCTGCGTGCCACTTCGTCTGAAGTAGGCTGTTGCTCAGTTATCTTGGGGTTGTTGTTTGGTTTCATTGTTGATGCAAACAATAACACGCCCAGCGCTATCAACGCACCATATACCATAAGCTCCACCCGTTTGTTCTTCTTCATGGTTTCCGCAAGCTTACCTATCAATTTTTTTATTTCGTCCCCGGCCTTCATAGCAGCACCTCCTCTACATTCCCAATGCCTGTATAATAGGTTCTGCAATGTTTATTAACATTATCAGTCCTATTACTCGCATTGCACTGCGTTTAAGTGTGCCCTGTGGCAATATATATTCAAGCAGGCAGCTCAATATGGATATTGCAACTATTCTTATCACAAGCTCATTTATTATTTGCATACTTCTCCTCACACTGCCATGCTTCCTGTGGCTATGAACAGCCCCAGCATTATCAAAAACATAAGACCTATCACTATCACCGCGGCCATCAAATAGCTGCAAATATCCGCCACCTTATCTATCATTCCGCTCATACGCTCATCTGCAATAGGCTCGCATACCGCAGCTGATAGTTTAAGTGCCAGCGATGTGCCTGCTATCTGTAAAAGTGGCAGCAATATACAGCCTATACCCACCAGCATCGCTGTAATGCCTGCCGCATTTTTCACCAATACAGCGCAGCCCCTTGCGGTATCGAATGTGCCCGATACCGCACTGCCAACTACCGGCAGCGTCTTATCAAGTGTATATTTGATAGTTCTTATGCTTATGCTATCCATCCCGGACACGCTTATTCCCTGTATGGATACAAGGCCTAAAAAGACCGTAAATACCATCCCTATCAACCATTTTATTATCGTTTTTATGCTGCCGTATAGATGCGTCAGCTTGCTTTTACCTGTTAGATTGCCTGTAACTGCTATCACGGCACCTGAAAGTATCAGTGGCATTATCACTGTTTTAAAAAAGCCTGTTACCGTCTGGCTCATAAACACAGTAAGCGGCCGAACAATGCCGCCCGCGCTAACGTTGCCCGTTGCCGCAAGCATAGTTGCTATTACGGGTGTTGCCACCTCCGTAAAACCAGACAACCGTGTTATCGCTTCATTGGCAGTATTGACAAGCGATGCAACAAGATACGATATAACCACAACATACATTCCAAAACATACGAACGATGTTATCGCCTTTATATCCTGTTTATCATCATCATCCAGCAGCACTCCGATTATCCCTGATATGAGCGCTATTGCGAATACCATGCCCAGTGCGGCCATATTTCGCTTTATTGATGCAAGCAGCAAACCTACAAGCGCGTTCAGCTTGGATTCGTATTGGGTATCAACCTCGCCATTTATATAGCCGCCCATCATGTCCGTTATGCTTTCATAACCCCAAATCTGCCGCACTTCTGGTGAAAGCTCACCAAAAAATGTTTGCCACGAGGAAAGGTCCTGCTTTGCAAGCTGTGAGTCAAGCTCATCCTTCACCTCGTTTGCCAGATCTGTTTGTGCGCCCGCCACACTTGGCAGCAATAGCGCACACAGTAGTATTGCAATTATTGCATTGCGCTTGGTGTTCATACGGCTTTAAAAAGTGAACTTAGCACATCCAATATTGAAGCTATTGCCGGTATGCTCACCGTTATTATCATTATTCTCCCTACAAGCTCTACCTTGCCTGCCATCGCCCCTTCACCCGAGTCCTTGCATATTTGCGATGCGAATTGTGCCAAATACGCTATACCCACCACCTTGAACACCACCTTTATGTATTGCGAGTTTAGCCCGTATTTTGATACAAGAGAATCGATAAAAACCTTTATTCCACTCAGACTATCCAGCAACGAGAACAGTATCACCACACCTGCCGCCACACTCAGCGGCAACGCTAGCTCCGGCTTGTATGAGCGCACCAGCATCAGCGCCGCCGTGGCTATTATGGCTATACCAATAAGCTTAAATACGCTCATATTATCTCCGTTCAATACAGCTCAAATATGCGCTGCACATTTTCAAAAAGCGTTCCTATAAGGCTTACTACCATTGTTAGTGTTATAATCAGCCCTGCAAGCGCTGCGAGCATAGCCATATCATCCCTGCCGGTCTGCTTTAGCAGCTGACAAATTATGGCTACCAGTATGCCTATCCCCGCTATTTTAAGCACGATATCTATTCCCATACCATCTTCCTCTCCTGTTACCAAATAATCATGGCCGCCGCTATTCCGCTCAGTATGCCAAGCGCCCGGTATGTTTTTTCCTTCTCCTTTAGCTCGATCTTAAGGGACTGTATTCTTTCGTCCATTCGTTCCAGTGTCAAAGCTATGTTGTTCTTTTGTGTTTTAAGATCGCTTATGCCCAATGTCGCGCCAAAATCAGAAAGAATCCATATATCGCTCTGCTCAAGACATGTGAATTGCGGATTGCTTTTGGTAAGCTGTTCAAGCGTGCTCAAAAATGTTTCCGCAAGTGGATCATTTGCCTTAATGTTCTTTAAAAGTTCTCTCCAGAACACTCCGTCACCCAACCCACCTATCAGCTCGCGTATTGGCATCAGTTTATAATCCATCATCATCCCCAGCTGCTTTATATTGCGAGCCATACTATCAACCGTGCGCAATCTCCGTTTAATCACTGATGGTTTTGAATAACCTATATATGCGCATATTCCAAACAGGATAAATGCTATTATCGGCTTCATATGACCTCCATATTATCTAACCTGCTTTGCTATCACGCGTCCGCCTGTGCGCGATAGCTCTATCAGGCATTTAAAGCAGCCGTTTGTTATCAGCTTCATAAGGCTTTCACGCTGCTTAAGCTCATCCACATTGCGCGCATGCGCACTGGCTATCACCGCCACACCACATGTGGCAGCATCCATTATCGCATCTGCATCTGCTTTGCCGCCTATTTCATCGGTTATTATCAGTTCCGGCGACATCGTCCTTATAAGCAGTGCCATAGCGCGCGCCTTTGCGCACCCATCCAGCACATCCGTGCGCGGCCCCACATCCAGCGTAGCCACACCATTGTATGATCCTGCAAGCTCGCTCCTC
The DNA here is from genome assembly GCA_036652795.1 of Clostridia bacterium. Lineage (GTDB taxonomy): Bacteria > Bacillota > Clostridia > Christensenellales > CAG-138 > JAVVVD01. Next base: position 391,579 of record JAVVVD010000001.1, read on the forward strand.
TCATCCGCTATAGACACTTTTCTTGGTATCAGCCCATTGAGTCCATATGAAAAATGCCTTGCTATATCCCGCAACATTGTTGTTTTACCTACCCCCGGAGCAGAGAATATAAGCGTTGAAAGCGGCCGTCCTGATTCATCAACCATATTGCGCACAATATCAGCGGCGCATCCCGCGCACTCACGCGCAATACGTATATTGAACCCATTCACCCTCGTCAAACGCATAAGCTCGCCTTTTTCCATATATGCCCTGCCGGAAAGACCCACGCGATATCCACCACGCAACGTTATAAAGCAGTTTTTCAGTTCTTCCTCCCATGCGTATATCGAATGATCGCATATGTTTTCCAGTAGGGCCTCACATGTATCCTCATCAACTATATGTGGCAGCAAAGCTTCGTCGCAGGCATATATCATCTGTATTGGCTGTCCTGCGCGTATCCGTATCTCCTCAGGCCTCTGCGCTTCAGTGCATGTACATACGTGCTCCCATATGCTAGCAGGCAGCACATTGACAAGTTCCGACTTCCATCGTATTTGTTCCGCCATATCTGCCTGTCCTCCCACGTGATATATATGTATGTATACCCGCAGCGTATTATCACAGCAGTGTTTATATGCAATTGTAAAAATGATATTATCAATACAGCAGCGATTAATTATATAAGAGATGTTCTTTTTATCATTATCCTTTTTATTACAGCTATTATCATCGCTACCAGAAGCGCTGTCATCTGCGCGTTGAGAATGTATATCGATCCCATATTGCAGGATGTATAACCTGTTTGTGCCAGTTCATATGCGCAATTCATCAACTGCGTTATTATAGGCACCGAACATACAACAAACAGTGATAGCATTCCACCGCCAAGGCAAAGCGCAGCAAGGCCTGATATCACGCCTGTTATTAATCCTGTACCCGCGCCAAGCAGCTTTTCAGCTATACATGCAGTGCCTGACATCACTATAACTACCATTGCAGGCAATAATATTCCATGCTCAGTCTCTCTGCCTGACATTATAAGCAAACAGATAGGCAAAACCGCACATGCGATGTTGATCCTCAATTCCGGGTATGGCGCGTATACAAATCCGCTTAGGCATAGCACACAAAGCGCGCAAAAAATAAGCGCAAATGGTGTTGCGTCCAGCGCGGCGCACACTTGCTCCAGCACGGTGGTGCTTGCCAGTATTATTATGATTACGCTTATTAGGGAATAAAGCTGCATAAAAAAATCTCCGTTCGGGCTATGTATATGAGTTTGCCCAAACAGAGTTAGTCAAATTACGTTAAAAACTGGAATGTTATATTTGTTTAAATCAGCTTCATATATGCCGCCATAGATCCCGTTTCGCCATGATCTCGCCTATAGGAAAAGAGTTTGTCCTCCATCTCGTACGTGCAAGCTTGCATCATGGTTATATGCTCAGGGAGCAGCCCTGCATCCATAAACTGGATCACTGCTGGAATTTCAATGTCAAGTTGAGCTTTCCCTGGCTTTCCCTGCCTATAACATGCACAGTCAAATTCCTTTTCAAAGCATTTAGCAAGCTCCATATCCACCTCAAAGCAGTCTATGCATATACAAGGGCCTGTGGATGCTATTATATCCTTTGGATCAGTTCCATACTCATTTTGCATCAGCTCCACTGCACGCGCACCTATCCTGCCAAGAGTGCCCTTCCATCCGGCATGAGTAAGGCCTATCACATGTTTTATCGGATCAAATAAAAAATATGCGCCGCAATCAGCATGCGAAGTTATCAGTACCACATTCGGATCATTCGTTACAAGCCCATCACAAAATGGCAGCGGCTCGCGCGCGAACCCACGCCCGCAGTCCTTATTTGTAACAGGTAATACATTTGTGCCATGTTCATAGTTCACAACGCACATTTGCCCATATTGTAGTCCTGCGGCCATGCAAAACAGCTTGAAGTTTGCCGTTACATTCGTTTCAGGTTCCGGTCTGCTCCACCCAAGATTAAGCGTATCATACGGAGGGGCGCTTATACCTCCTACGCGTGCTGAAAAACCGTGCAGCAACCCCTGTTGTTGCTTTAATGATTCCGCTCTAAAAAAGCCTATGCCCTTTGTTTCTTCGTAAATATAGCCGTGCTTAACAAGCGCGGCTGCATTTTTATATTCCAAAATTGCCTCCTATTTTTCGTTGAGCATCAATTTTAGCTCAGCCATGAAGGTATTTATATCCTTGAATTGTCTATATACCGATGCAAACCTAACGTATGCAACCTCATCCAGTTCTTTAAGCCTTGTCATCACCATTTCGCCTATAGCCTGGCTGGGTATCTCCTGATCCAGCGAATTGAACACCTCGCGCACCACATCATCCACCAGCTTGTCCTGCTCCACTGCTGATATTGGCCTCTTTTCACAGGCCTTACGAACTCCGCTGAGTATCTTTTCGCTATCGAAGGCTTCGCGTCTGCCATCTTTTTTAACGACCATTATGGGGATTTCTTCTATTTTCTCGTATGTGGTGAAGCGTTTACCGCAGCTGATGCATTCGCGTCTGCGTCTTATCGCCATGCCATCATCGGTCGGTCGTGAATCCACCACCTTGCTCTCGCAGCTAGGGCAATACCGACATTTCATTTTAAAAACCTCCCATGCGTGATGCTTTGTAATATAATATCATGTTTTCTATTCATTTGCTATACCGATTTACATAATTATATCCACCAATATAACATCATCTCCTATCTTGGATATCTTATTATATGGTATTACAAGCTCCTCATCGCTGCGCAGCAGCCCCCAACATCTTGGAGGTCCAGGCACTACTATAGCATTTATCAATCCAGAACATGCATCCATCTCCAAATCACATATGCAGCCCAGTCTAGAACCATCCCGTACGTTTATCACTTCCTTACGCCGCATCTCACAGAAGTTCATCATAGCCATTTGCATCACCTCATTAGAATGATATGCATTTTATGCTCCGATAAACCATATAATCTCATATTAAATCGTGTTTACATTAATTGAATTAGTAAATCATCAGCAATCCTCATACTTCTTTCCGTCATTTTCCCTTTGCTTTAATTTTTAAATAAACGCCATGGCAAAAATCAATACATCTATAGAAAACCCCCACTGCAGCCTAACGGCACCGTGGGGGTTAATGTTTTTTATTTTAGCACAATCTATGCGCGAAGTTCGGCGCCCAGCTGATCTTTGAGCGTGGTTATTACGCTCTGCATCGCGTTGGTTATATCCTCATCGGCCAGCGTCCTATCTGCCGCCCTTAGCATAAATGAATATGCCATGCTCTTTTTGCCATCGGCTACGCCATTGCCCCTATATACGTCAAACAACTGCACATCTGACAATATTACATTAACAGGCGCTTTGAGTATGGCGGCCGTTATGCTTGCCGATGTAACTGCTTCATCCACCACAACGGCAATATCGCGCGGTACTGTTGGGTATTTTGGCAATGCTTTATAGGTGGTGTGGGCGCGCTTGTGAGCTGTCAATTTTGCTATACTCAGCTCTGCCGCATATGCCTTTTGTGGTATCCCGAATGCCTTTACAACATTAGGATGCACCGTGCCAAGTTCGCCAACAATAGCGCCATCAACCAATATTTCTGCCCTTTGACCCGGTTGGAAGTAGCTGCTGTCGCCCGGACGTATTGTGTATCCATCCATCATGCCGAACTGCTCCAGCAACGCCTCTATGCTGCCTTTGAGCGTATAAAAATCCTCAGCGCCACTAAATATCACACCCAGCATCTTGCGTTCTTCAGGTAGATCAGCATTATTATCAAAATGTACATTACCAACCTCAAAGAAACGGTCATGCCCTGTTTTACGGCTGCAATTGAGTGATAGCGTATTAAGCATTCCCGCAAGCAGCGTGGTGCGCATCAAGCTTTGATCCTCGCCAAATGGATTCAGCAGCTTTACGGTCTGTCGTTTTTCGTCATTTTCATTTAGCATCAGTGCATCCAGTGTGGCCGGACCTATAAAGTTGTAGTTATATATCTCATAACAGCCTTGCGCCACCATTGTATCCTTTATTATATCCTCGTTACGCGTAGCATCGCTTAGCCTGCCACGGAAGGTGTCACCGCGCATAAGTGTAGGCGGTATGTTATCATAGCCGTATATCCGACCAACTTCCTCCGCAATATCCCAATCCGCCTCAATTCCGCTTTCTATATCCACACGGTAATGCGGCACTGTTACCATCAACGCATCACCCTTGATACGGGAATCGATATTGATTGTTGATAGCATATCTGCCATTTGCTTTGGCACAATGTTTGTGTTTAGTATGCGGTTCACGTGTGTATAATCTACAGCGATCACACGTTCTTGCGTATCCGCGTTGCAAACATCTATTACGTCGCCTACCACCTTGCCTGCCTCTAGCTCAGAAACCAGCTCTATAGCCCTATTCACAGCATTCATAGCATTAACAGGCTCTACTCCCTTAATAAAGCGTGCGGCGGCATCCGTCACGTGGTGAAGCTTGCGCGTAGTGCTTCTTATGTTGCTTCCTTTGAATACTGCTGCCTCAAACAGCGTAGCCTTGGTATTCTCTGTGATTTCAGAATTTTCGCCGCCCATCACACCCGCTATGCCTACGCCCTTATTGGTATCGGCAATCAACAGCATATCCGGCGTAACCTCACGCACCTTACCATCCAGCGTTGTAACAAGCTCACCTTCCTTTGCGTTGCGTACCACGATATGCCCATCCGCCACGCAAGCAAGATCAAACGCATGCATTGGGTGTCCATATTCCACCATCACATAGTTGGTAATATCCACAATGTTATTTATTGGCCGCAACCCTACGCTGCGCAGTTTTTTCTGCATCCATACTGGTGATTGCCGTATAACGAGGTCAGTTACCACGCGAGCGGCGTATCTTGGGCAAAGCTCGGTATTGAGCACCGTCACAGATGCATAATCTGCGCTGTTACCAATGCCCTTTATCCGCTTTATCACGGGTTCGTTAAAACGCTTTCCCAGTGCGGCGGCCGCCTCACGACATATGCCGATTATACTCTGGCAGTCTGCGCGGTTAGGGGTAAGTTCTATATCGAATATCACGCTATTCATGTCAAGCGCGTCCTGTATGCGCTGACCCAGAGGATGATCCTCCTGCAATATCATTATGCCGTGAATCTGAGCACCGGGGTAATCACCATCCGTTAAGCCAAGCTCCTTACCTGAGCACAACATACCGCAGCTTGGCACGCCTCGCATCACCGTGGGTTTAATTGTTATGCCGCCCGCAAGTGTTGCGCCGTCCATTGCCACAGGCACCAGCGCCCCCTCGAACACATTATCGGCACCCGTAACGATGCTAAGAATAGCCGTGCCAACATCGATACCGCAAATCTGCAATTTATCCGCATCAGGGTGCTTTTCAAGAGTAGTTATCTTTCCAACAACCACATTGCTTATGCCTGGCATCTCATCTATTATTTCGGCAACTTCAAAGCCACGCCACATCATCAACTCCACGAATTTTTCGGGAGTTACATCAAAGTCCACATATTCCTTCAACCATTTAAGCGGTAATTTCATATTTTCGCACCTCCCTTAGAATTGGCTCAAAAACCGTGCATCGTTCTCATACTCAAGACGAATATCCGTTATCCCATATTTCAGGCTGGTTATCCTATCCACACCTACACCAAAAGCAATTGCCTTCCACTCATGAGGGTCAAGCCCGCAGTTCTCCAGTTCGTGTGGATTTGTCACGCCGCAGCCAAGTATTTCCAGCCACCCCGTACCCTTGCATATTCGGCACCCCTTGCCACCACATATCGTGCAGGAAATATCCACCTCAGCGGATGGCTCTGTAAATGGGAAATAACTTGGTCTAAAACGCATCTTCACATCCTCGCCAAACACCGCGTGCACAAATGTAAGCAGTGTTCCTTTAAGGTCGGCAAGCGTCAATTCCTTATCTACAATAAAACCCTCCATCTGCATGAAAACCGGGCTATGGCTGGCATCCACCTCATCAACGCGGAACACGCGGCCAGGCATCACCAACCTAAACGGCGGCTTTATCCCAAGCAGTGCACGCGCCTCGCAGGGGGATGTATGGGTACGCAGCACAACACGCTCGTTAACATAGAACGTATCCTGCATATCCCTTGCAGGATGGTCAAGTGGCAAATTGAGCTTAGTGAAGTTATAGTCGTCATACTCTATCTCAGGACCTTCAAATGTTGTAAAGCCCATTCCAATGAGTGCATCGCGTATCTCGCGATATGTTTTTGTCATTGGGTGCAGCCGTCCGTGCGGAAGTGTACGCTTACCCGGCTCTGTCACATCCAGCGCTTCCATCTGGAATCTGCGCTCCAACATCAAATCTGCAAGACGCCGCTTGTGCTGTATCAGCTCCTCTTCAAGCTCCTTTTTAACGGCATTTGCAGTCTGTCCCATTATGGCGCGCTGTTCCTTGCTCAGCTGACCCATGGTGCGCAGTATCTCTGTTAACGCACCGTTACGGCCAAGCACCGATACGTTTATCGCGTCCAGCTCCGCCTCATCGCGCACCTGCTTAAGCTTTTCCAGCGTCTCTTGTCTGATTTTTTGCAATGCATCCGTCATACGATCTCCTCCAAATAAAACTTAATCAACAAATAAAAACGCGCCATCATCCAAAAGGGACGAAGGCGCGTTCGTGGTACCACCCTGATTCGCTCTGCTATCACAGAGCCTCTTACGCTATATCGGGCTTACCCGGCGCCGACTACTCACCACTGCTTTTGATGCATGGCTTCCCCAGCGCGGCTCGGGAGAGAACTTATGCGGGGTAACAACACGAATCGCTCACAGCATATGCGATTCTCTCTGAGGCGTAGTTAAAATCCCTGCTTTGCTCCGTCATAGCCTGTATTTATCCGATAATGTTAACACAATGGTTTAAAAACTTCAATGTTTATTTGAGCAGTTTCTCCCATTTATCAACAAACTGTGTGATATCCAGCTCCATTATGCTCAACTTCAGCCTTGTAGTCTCGTCGCCGGATGAAACTGCCTCCAGCATATCCGCTATGCGCTGCGCCTGGGCGCGTATACGCAAGGTATCCGTTTCTTCACGCATATGCATCGGCTTTGTAACAGGCGCCAGCGGTTGTGGCCGCATTGCGTTTGCCACCATATCGTATTCCTGGCCAAGTTCCGGTATATTCACCTCATAACCCAACGAGCTAATGGCTTGCTTAAGGCTATCCAGCACGCTGCTTTCTCCATGAACAAGGAATATATGGCTTGGCTTTTGCTTGATATTGCCTACCCATTCTATCAGCTCATCCCTGCCCGCATGACCCGAGAAGCCTTCTATACGTTCAATAGTGGCGTTTACCCTTACGTCCTCACCAAACAACCTCACCTTTTTCGCTCCGTCAAGCAGCATCCTTCCAAGTGTGCCCTCTGCCTGATAGCCAACAAACACTATTGTGGAATCCGCACGATATAGGTTGTGCTTAAGATGATGCCTTATACGCCCCGCATCGCACATGCCTGATGAGGATATTATTATGTTTGAACCCTGCTGAGAGTTTATCAGCTTGCTCTCGTCCGCCGTCTGCGCAACGCGCAGCGATTCAAATTCAAAAGGAGAACCGCCTGCAGCTATTCTGCGCGTTTCTTCATCGTAATAGCCCTTTGCGCAGTGCTCATATATCTTTGTTGCACTTATGCCCAGCGGGCTATCTATATACACCGGCACTCGCTCAAGCCCCGGCACCGCACCATTTAGCAGCATTTTTTTAATATAAAACAGCAGCTCCTGCGTTCTGCCAACCGCAAAGGATGGTATCACTATGTTGCCGCCGCGGATTATGGCAGCCTTTAATATCTTAGCAAGCTGATCCTCCTTGGCGCGCGTCGTGGATACCTCGTGGTTACGGTCACCATAGGTTCCCTCCATCACCAGATAATCAGCACCGTCTATACTCTGTGGATCGCAGATGATTGGCCGATCGTCACGCCCAATATCACCGGAGAATACCACCTTAGTTGTTACGCCCTTTTCCTCTATCCACAGCTCTATTGATGCTGAACCCAGTAAATGCCCCGCATCCGCAAAACGTGCCTTTACGCCATCGATCACCTGTATTGGTTCATTGTAGCTGCATGAGCGAAAATGTTTTAGCGCATCGTTTGCATCCTCAACGGTGTACATTGGTTCCACAAGGGATTTCCCTGCGCGCGTATTCTTTCTGTTCTGATATTCGGCTTCTTGCTGCTGAATGTGACCGCTGTCCGGCAGCATTATCGATGCAAGCTCAGCCGTTGCCTCAGTTGTAAACACATTTCCAGTAAAGCCGCGCTTTGTTAGAAGTGGTATTAAACCGCTATGGTCGATGTGGGCATGGGTAAGCATTACCGCACTTATATCCTTTGGTTCGAATGGAAATTGATCCTCTCCATATTCACCCTTTGTATCCGCACCTTGCCGCATACCGCAATCTACTAGTATGTTTCCGCCATCAAAGCTGATAAGATGGCACGAGCCGGTTACCGCACGCGCTGCGCCGCAAAATCTAACCTTCATATAATTATACCTCTTTCCTTTAAAAATAAAGCAGGGCAAGGACATAAAGTCCTTGCCCGGTGTTTGCTATTTACCAGCTCCGCAGCATTTTTTATATTTTTTTCCGCTACCGCATGGGCATGGGTCATTGCGGCCCGTAATCTGCTGCTTGATGAACATTTTTGACGCACGGAATTCCTTTGTGATCATCTTGCGTTTATCTTCACTTAGTATTGCATCCCATTCAGGCAATCCATACAGCCAGTTTGCTTTGGCGTCCAGCATATTAAAATAAAGCTTTTCAAAGTCTATATTAAGTTCTATCTTGCTGCCGCTCTTTAGGCTGTCAAGCTTAAGCTCTTTTTTAAGGCTGCTGTTTATTCCGTCTAAAAATCCTGTAAAGGTAACCTCATCCATGCCGAATTCTTCGGCCAGTTCACAAAGCTTGCCCTCACGTACATGTTCATGGTCGCCAAGCAGCTTTTTGTAGTTATCGGTTTCCATATCAAAATACTTATTCCAGAATTCTTTTGTTTCCTGCTCGTTGCGCTCGGCATCCGTAATTTCTTTCCATTCGCTAAATAAACTCATCAAAGTTCTCCTGTGTGCAATATTTGGTAAAAGTCATCTTCTGAATTATCTCCGTTTTAGAGCGTCACGTCAAGATATTCCCGCACCTTTAATATGAATTCCTCGGTGCAAAGCACATTTATATCCTTATTTTCAGCAAGCAGCGACAGATCCTTTGTCATGAACCCATCCTCTATCGCCTTCAACGACGCCATTTCAAGTTTTTCGGCAAATGTTATTAATGTTTTTATTCCATCCAACTCGCCGCGCTTTTTCAGTGCGCCTGTCCATGCAAACAGCGTAGCCATTGGGTTTGTTGACGTTTGTTCTCCATCTATATACTTGTAATAATGGCGCGTCACGGTACCATGCGCCGCCTCATATTCGTAATTGCCATCCGGCGATACCAATACGCTTGTCATCATGGCAAGCGAACCGAACGCCGTCGCCACCATATCGCTCATCACATCACCATCGTAGTTCTTGCATGCCCAGATAAACCCACCCTCAGAGCGTATCACTCGCGCAACCGCATCGTCTATCAGAGTATAAAAATATTTAATTCCTGCTTTTTTGAATTTTGCTTCGTATTCTTTTTCGAATACCTGCTGAAATATATCCTTAAAGCGATGGTCATATTTCTTTGAAATCGTATCCTTGGCACTAAACCACAGATCCTGCTTTGAAGAAAGCGCGAAAGCAAAGCATGCACGCGCAAAGCTTGTTATGGAATCATCCTTATTGTACATGCCCATAAGAACACCCGGGCTTTCAAAGTCAAACACCGTCTCGCGGAACAACTCTTTACCGCTCTTATCGGCAAATGTCAACTCCGCCTTGCCAGCCTCAGGCACAACATATTCTGTGCACTTGTATATATCGCCATACGCATGACGCGCTATTGTAATAGGCATAGTCCAGCTGCGAACGGCTGGTTTAAGGCAGGGCAGCATTATAGGTGCGCGGAAAACTGTGCCGTCTAATATTGAGCGGATAGTGCCATTAGGGCTTTTATACATTTTTTTAAGTTTATACTCGTCCATGCGCTGCTCATTGGGGGTTATAGTTGCGCACTTCACACCAACACCATATCTTTTTATCGCATTTGCAGCATCCACCGTAACCGCGTCATCCGTATTGTCACGGTTAACCAGCCCCAGATCGTAATAATCGGTTTTCAGTTCCACATATGGCTCAAGCAGGTTGATTTTTATCATCTTCCAGATGATACGCGTCATTTCATCGCCATCCATCTCAACCAGCGGAGTCGTCATTCGTATCTTATCCATTTTTTATTTTTACCTCACTTTTTGATTATCTTGCCGCCATTTGCAACCTTGTTGAGTATTTCGGAATCATAGGCAAATGTTGATTCCCGCTTTTCGGCCATAACAGCATAAGCACACTCAACCAGTCTGTCAATAAGCTGCGGATATGTGATGCCCATCGGCTCGAAAAGATAAAACGCCAGCGAGCCTGGAATGGTGTTTATCTCGTTCACATACACATTCTGCGTAGCATTATCTATCATATAGTCTATCCTAACAACACCCTTACACTCCAACATGCGAAATATTTCTACAGTATAATCCTGTATGCGTTTTGTAAGCGCATCGCCTATTGGCGCCGGTATCCTGCGCGCAAGGCTCTTCATACCCTTGCCGCTGCCTCTTGTGTATTTATCTTCAAATGTAAGATAGTCCTCCCACGCTGTTGGTTGCTCGCACAGCGATGGCGTTGCATTCGCACCAAAGCCCAAACATGCGCAGTTTATTTCGGTTGGCTTATCCACACCTTTTTCAATTAATATCCGTCTATCATACTGCACGGCAATATCCATAGCACGTTTGAAGCTTGATTCATCCGTAGCCCGGCTTATCCCAATTGATGAACCAAGGTTAGCTGGTTTTACATACAGCGGATACCCAAGCTTATGCACCAGCTCTATTACCGTTTCAGGATGCTGCTTCCACTCGCTGCGATAGCAGTATTCACTTTCCAGCACTGGCAGTCCCATGCTTTTGAACACAGCTTTCATAACTATCTTATCCATTCCAACGGCAGATCCTGTCATGCCACAGCTGCTGTACGGTATATCCGCAAGCTCAAGCAGACCCTGCACGGTTCCATCCTCGCCATTCATTCCGTGAAGCGCAAGTATTGCGCAATCCAGCTCACATACCTTGCCACTTTTGCAAAACAACCCGCCACCCAATGCGTATAGCCCATTTTGACCCGGCACACATGGCAGGAACACACGGGTAAGCCCCTTAGCATCGGGATTAAACGTCTTATACGTATTTATATCGCGAAGTGGTTCCCCAACAAACCATTCCCCGCTGCGCGATATATATATAGGGAAAGAATCGTATTTATTTTTGTCGATATTTTCCAGTAGCTGTAGCCCCGTAACTATGGAAACATCATGCTCCGCGGCGCGGCTCCCAAATATAACTCCAAGCTTCATAACAGCCAAGTTTCCTCCATTTATTCGTTATAATTATCCGGCAGGTCATTTTCAAACAGCACCACACTTCCATGCTCCGTAAAAAGTGGAAGCTTCGCAGATGCTTCGCTTAATGTGGCAGTTTGTATTATGCATTTCTCATCGAATCCCGCTTCCAGCAACCCCGCGCGTATTGGTTGAATATGTGCCTTGCCTACCAGTATGGCTATGTCGGCGCAATCGGCCATATGCCGTCCGAATTCGCGGTTAAGTTCAGCTTCTTCTGCCCCAAGCTCTACCATGCCCGGTGTAACCACTATACGCCGCCCATCAAACAGTTTTAATATCTCCAGCGCCTCAGCAGAGCCAACCGGATTAGCGTTGAACGCATCATCTATCACGGTTACTGCGCCCTCAATCAGCTGTAATCGGTGTTCTACCGGGTTTATTTTCTTTATTCCCTCCGCTATTTGCTCCGGTGCAAGCCCCATCCTATATGCGCAGGCGGCAGCAGCCGCAATATTATCTATATTATGCTTGCCAAGCAGTCTGCTCTCACACGGAATAACCACACCATCTTGCGCTGTTAGCGTAAAGCTGCTGCCGTTTTTGTCAGCTGTAATGTTTGATACTGACATATACAGGCCACATTCGTTACCAAACATATGTTTATCTGCAAGCGTTGTTTTCTCATACATCTGTCTGCAATATTCGTTATCCGCATTAAAGAAGCAACAGCCTTCGTCCGGCAATGCCTCTATCAGCTCATATTTGGCATTTATTATGCCCTCCATGGAGCCAAAAGTCTCAAGATGCTGCTTACCTATTGATGTTATTATTCCATATCCTGGCCTCACCAGGTCGCACAGCTCCTTAATATCGTACTTATACCGTGCGCCCATCTCCGCGATAAACACCTGATGTTCATCCTTTAGCTGCTCACGTATCACCCTCGTAACCCCCATAGGTGTATTAAAGCTACCCTGAGTAAATAGGACGTTATATTTTTCCGAAAGGATTGTGCCCAATGCATATTTAGTGCTGGTCTTTCCAAAGCTGCCCGTTATGCCGATCTTGACAATGTCCTTTCTGGAAGCAAGCTTCTTTTTCGCATCATTAAAATACCATCTTTTCACTGCCGCTTCAATTGGGTAGATCATTATATAAGCAATCATCACAAACAGCGGAACGATGGAGCCAGGTAGATAGCGTATTACATTGGGCAGCAGATACTGCGCCCATGTAAGCGTTTCCGTATATCTGACGGCAACAAAGAAATGTGCAGTAAACAAAAATGCAAGCACGCACAGTGTTACACAAAGGCGCATTATTCTGCCCGTGAATACCAGTGGCTTCTTGGGTTTGCCACGGCGCGCTGTAAAAAACATCATAAGCAGCATACCCACGTATACCACATCGGCGCCTATATAGCATATGCTGGCGATCAGCTCATTTGTATTAACGAAAAACACATAGCTGGCCCGCAACAAAAGCGCAATTAAGCCTACTAGTAAAAATTGCAGCATCTCTGCCCAAAAACGTTTAAATAGCCACCTGAGATACATTTTCCCTTGGTAGCTTTCAAGCTGCAGCATATGTATGTAATATAGTGAGGCAAGCATAACACAAAGTGCCGCCACCACCTCAAAGCCTCTTTCGAACAAAATGCCCATTAATTCAGTCTGCATCGTTTACCCCTTCACCTCATAACAGAATTATCTTTATTATGGAACAAAAACGCTGATAATCATCGACATAGGAAAAGTGTCCTGCGCCGTTTATCACAGCCAAGCCGGCATTTTTTATGCGTTTTTCCATAATATGCGCCATATATAACGGCGTCTCATGGTCATCACTGCCCCAAACAAGCAGCGTTTCATTTTTGATGTTATCCAGTTTTTTCGTAAGATCCTCGTTTACCACCTTTACAAATGTGGCCCTCATCACCCCGCTGAGTGCTCGATAATCCGCAGAGCCGGCATTTTTTTGTTTTTCGCTTAGTTTAAAGCACCTATCCAGTAATTTGCAGTGTGCTACGCGTTTGCCAAGTTTATATGTAAAAGTTTTAAAGTAGTATCCAAATCCGCGTTTGGGTCGTACGCCTGCGGCATCCACCATCACCAACTTGCCGAATATGCTCTCATTTTCCGCCGCAAGCATTATTGTAACACGCCCGCCAAAAGAATGGCATATCACATCGCAGCCGTAGAGCCCCTGTTCCTGTATAAAGCTGCGCGTTAAAGCGGCATATTCGGTAACGCCCCACGGTTCCATCGGCTCGCAGCTTTGCCCGAAACCAGGAAAATCCAATGCCACCGCCTCACGCCCAATATGCACCACATAATTTAGTATTGGCCGCATTGCCTCTATGCTTGCGCCCCAGCCATGCAACAGCAGCACCGGCCTACCTGTGCCTGCGCGTTCGTAATTTATATCTATGCCGTTTATAGTAGTTTTCAAGTGCGCTTCTCCGTATTTTTTTGCCGCAGCGCGCGGAATTTAGCCACCCAATCCGGCTTGGTAACCTGGCGTGTTCGTGCTATTGCCATAGCGCCATCCGGCACATTCTGCGTTATCGTAGAGCCGGCAGCTGTATATACATCGCTGCCTATCGTTATTGGCGCCACCAGGTTTGTTTGGCATCCAAGGAACACATCATCGCCTACAATGGTGCGATGCTTTGTAAATCCATCATAATTCACAAACACGCATCCGCATCCCACATTAACGCGTTTACCTATGTCAGCATCCCCTATATAGGATAGGTGCGGTAGCTTCGTTCGCTCGCCTACGCTGGAATTCTTCACCTCAACAAAATCGCCTATCTTGCAGTCATCCGCTATATGCGTATCCGGCCGCAGGTTTACAAACGGTCCTATCGTCACACGATCGCCCACATCCGCCTTGTTTGCCACTACGTTTTGCAGCACACAATCATTTCCTATATGCGTATCGGTAAGACGGCTATCACCATATATTGTGCAGCGTTCACCCAGTTTGGTTTTACCCAACAGCATTACGCCCGGATACAACACGCTATCCTGCCCTATTTCCGAGTATGCACTGATGTATGTGGACGTTGGATCTATCATTGTTACGCCGTTTTTCATATGTTGCGCATTTATGCGGCTGCGCATTATACGCTCGCATTCCCACAGTGTATTTCTGTCCTGCACCTCAATACACTCCGCTTCACTGGCATATACATCCACAACCCGTTTGCCAGATGCTCTAATATTCTCTACCAGTTCATCTATCTTTTCTTCGCCGCCAAGCAGCATATCTTTTAGCTGCACCGCATCAATGCAGCAGGCCGCAAAAGATCTTATTGAGCCTTTCTCATTGCCGGATGCGCACACCAGCCGCGCAGCGGCACACTCTCCTACCGCAGCCACCAGGCTTCCAACGGTTTTTTCAGTGATTAGAGGCATCGCAGCACTAAGCATCAATATTAGTCCATCCGGCGCACATAACGTTGCCGCCGCTGCCATAGCATCCATTTCGCATGTGTCTGCGCTGCCGGCAATGCAGTTGGCGTTTTCGCCAAGGCATACCGCCATATCGCCGCTTGTAATCACTGTTGGAATTGCTGATGTGTGCAAGCGAACAGCGTCCAGCACCCATTCCATCATGCTTCGACCGCAAAGCTCATGCATGGCCTTTGGCCTCGATGACTTCATAGCTGTTTCATTTCCGGTGGCTATTATAATTGCCGTTACACTTTTCATTTTAAGTCAACAGGCCTTTCGTTTTTTGTTATTGCTCTTGCTCGTCTATTTCTCCCAACACGGAGGTGCAGTATGGGCAGCGCGTAGCCTTTTCATTTACTTCGCTCATGCAGAATGGGCAGATCCGTTTTTCATCTGCTATTGGCTTTTCCTGCTCTTTAGTCTTTACCGTACGTAATTTATTAATAAGTTTTACAAACATAAATACGCAGATAGCCATCAGGAAAAAATCAATTATATTGCTTAAAAACGCTCCATATGTAATGCATGCTGCTCCTGCTGCCTTCGCCTCCGCAAGTGATGCATACGTGTTGCCATCCAGGGCGATAAAATATTGTTCAAAGCTTAGCGGCCCGGTTATTATGCCTATCGCGGGCATGAACACATCGTTAACAAGAGATGTTACTATTTTGCTGAAAGCGCCGCCTATCATAACGCCAACTGCCATATCTATCACGTTGCCTTTAAAGGCAAATTCTTTAAATTGCTTCCACATACCAAATCTCCTAATAATTTATCATACCAGTGTAGTATAACATTTAGACCCATTCCGCACAAGAACCTGCTTAAGCGGCACTACTATCCAAGTTTTCATTATTAGTATTTATATATGTGCATAGCTTGCACCGCCGTCATTATGACTGCGGTGCAAGCTATGCAGTATTGTGTCGTTACCTATCACCCGCATTCCACTGCGGCAGATAATATCTTTCCTATTGAATCATTTATAATCAGATTTGCCCTATCATCGTATGGTGTGCTGCTTTTATTTATCAGCACAAGCTTATCCCCGCTATAATAGTCTAGCAATCCCGCCGCCGGGTATACCGCAAGCGAGGTCCCTCCCACTATCATCATGTCTGCCTCCGCTATACTGCTTATCGCGCCGCTCACTGTGCGCTCATCCAACCCTTCGCCATACAGCACCACATCCGGCTTGATTATACCTCCACAATCGCACATAGGTATACCAGCCGCACGCTTTACATATTCCGCGTCATAGCTTTTTCCACACTGCATGCAGTGGTTACGATATATGCTGCCATGCAATTCATAGACGCTCTTGCTACCCGCTTTCTGATGTAGTCCGTCTATATTCTGTGTTATAACCGCCGTCAGCTTGCCATCCTCCTCCAACTTTGCAAGCGCTGTATGGGCTGCATTGGGGATTACATCTGTAACCAGCAGTGAATCACGATAGTATTCATAAAAGCGGGCTGTATGTTTAATGAAAAACATATGGCTAAGCAATACTTCAGGCTTTTCTCCAAAACGCTCTATTGCCTCAAAAATACCGTTCTCACTGCGAAAATCAGGTATGCCGCTCTCTGTAGATACACCAGCCCCACCAAAGAATACGATGCTCCGTGAACGGGCCAAATACTCTTTAAGTTTTTTTATGCAATAATTATTCATATGCTGATTCTATATCTCTATCGTTGTGCTGTAAACATAATATTATTTTATTTGATGCTTATCGGGTTTACTTTGCATATTATTCGACCTACAATATAGATACATACCTAGCATGTAATAATTTATTCGGAGGAATATCATGAGTTCACTTACCGCGATGTCCAAAACACAACTTAACGAGCTTTATGCCGCAACACTAAACGAATACGCAGCCTGCAAGGCAAAGAACCTAAAGCTTGACATGTCCAGAGGCAAACCCGGAACTGCGCAGCTTGACCTTTCAAATGAGCTCCTCAGCATGCCTGCTCCCGAGCAGTGCAGGGTTGACGGTATAGACGCACGCAACTACGGCACACTGGATGGTCTTCCTTCTTGCCGCGCTCTGTTTGCCGATATACTCGGTGTTAAACCTGAAGAAGTATTCATCGGCGGCAGCTCCAGCCTTACTCTGATGTACGATACGATCGCCAAAGCTTATACCCATGGTCTTCGCGATTCAGAAAAGCCTTGGGCAAAGCTTGACAAGGTAAAGTTCCTCTGCCCATCCCCAGGTTATGACAGGCACTTCCAGATCTGCCAGACATTCGGCATGGAGATGATAACCGTTCCAATGACGGATAATGGCCCTGATATGGACGTTGTTGAGAAGCTGGTTGCCGATCCCGAGGTCAAGGGTATCTGGTGTGTTCCTAAATACTCCAACCCCTGTGGAACTCTTTTCAGCGATGCTACTGTGAGCCGTATGGCCGCGCTCAAGCCCGCCGCAAAGGACTTCGTGATCATGTGGGATAACGCATATTGTGTACACGAATTTGATGGCGACTTTGTTCCTTTCAAGGATATCCTTACCGAATGCCGCAATGCTGGCAGACCCAACATGGTGTTTGAGTTTGCTTCCACATCAAAGGTTACCTTCCCCGGCGCCGGTATTGCCTGCTTCGCGTGCAGCACTGAGAACATGGCTTACATGAAGAAGCTCATAGGCGTGCAGTCCATAAGCGCTGACAAGATCACTCAGCTCAGGCATGTGCTCTTCCTCAAGGATCGCGCGCACACCCTGCTCCATATGAAGAAGCATGCAGCTATCATGAAGCCTAAGTTTGATGTAGTCATAGATTATCTTGATCGCGAGATTAAGCCCTTTGGTTTTGCGCACTATCTGCGTCCAATGGGAGGTTACTTTGTAAATCTCGACACCATGCCAGGCTGTGCTAAGCGCACACATGCGCTCTGCAAGGAAGCCGGTGTCGTGATGACAAATGCTGGCGCAACTTATCCGTATGGTATCGATCCTGAGGACAAGAACCTGCGTATCGCCCCAAGCCTTCCCCCGATAGAGGAGCTTACTGCCGCCATGGAAGTTATGTGCGTTTGCATCAAGCTTGCCGCCATCGAAAAGGTACTTGGTAAATAAGATTTAACAAACAAACAAACAAACAACAGCGGATCAATCTTGATCCGCTGTTGTTTTATTGCATTGCGCACAAAACATATTGCTTGGCTTATATCGTATAAATCATATCAGCTTAAGTATAATCAACACTATCGCCCCAGGCACCCCAAACACGCCGGTTATCAACGCATTTAGCGGTGTTATATCAAGTGTGAAGTTGAAAAATCCGCCAATAAGATTTACCACTATTAGTATTACTGCGCCTATAAGCGCATTTATCAGCAGTTTCCAAAATACCTTTAATGTAAAGCCAAATATTTTGAATATTACCCAGATCAAAAATAAGCCTACAGCGAAAGCAATCACAGAAGAAAGAATACCCAATTTACTACCCCCCAATTATTTATCGATGAAGTCTATCTTTCCATAGCTGCATGTTTAAGCAAAAACATGTATTTGCGACGCGCAGCCTCCATCTCATATATAGCAAAGTCAACCAGTTCTGGTTCCTTCACGTTTTCAAAATAGCGTACCGCATCCTTCCATTGTGTAAGGGCGCAGTTCACAACCTGCATATTGCCGCTGCTTTGCGGCATAACGTTAATGATTTGACGTTCATGTATCATATAAACCTCCATAGTCATAGTAATATACTATGGAGTATTGCCAATACACGCGCTTCATATAACTGCGTTTTGTTTAAGTAGCTTCATTATAAAATATATAGCCACAGTATATAGCGGTATCATAACACACTGATTCAAAAGGCGTGCGTATATCAGTTGCCATGGCATTCCATACAGTTCCACCATCAGCCATGTGTTTAGCAATACGCTTCCTACAAGCTGGCCGCAGGCAATGGCAAGCAATATCCGTTTGAACGTAGGCGTTTGTTTTTTCGTAAAGAACAGCCCAGGTATCAACCCGAATAGTATTCCTACGACCGTAAACCAAGGCATGTACGCACCCTTGGGCATTATCACGGCCTGCAAAAAATCCGTCATGCCGCCAACCATACCACCATACAGCGGACCAAACATCACACCTGAAAGTATCACCGGCAGTACGCCTATGCCTATTTTAAGTGAATATGCGCCAAATGGCACGGCCGGTATGCTAAGCAGTCCGCCCAGTATAACACCTAGCGCCGTAAGCAGCGCGCATACAACTAACCGCTTTATCATCTTATGCGAAGATGTTTTGTTTATCTCCATAGGCATTTCCACTCCCAGTCTATTTACTCTCTGTTTGTAACGCTGATTGCGTATGTCGCCCGTAATACGTTGCCGCCCGTCGCCTCGTCATAATATAGCAAATATACATCGTTTGGTCTGTTCGATACCGCTATTGAGGTATATGGCAGATCTGCAATCTTGCTGTTTTCGCCAGTTGCTACATTATACGCCCAAAGCGTATATGGGAACGGATCAGTTTTTGTCTGCTCGGTGTCGCTGCCCTCCGTCGTTCCCTCTGTACTCCCGCCTGAGAGTCTGTTTTCGAAATAATACAGCTTTGTGCAGTCCCATGACCACAGGAAGTCATATACCGCAAATGCATCGGTAATAAGCTTAGTTTCGCCCGTTGTCATATCATATAGCTCAAGTCTGTTAACCTTTTTCACCGATGCCGTAGTATTCGGCGCTGCGGTGCTGTTCGGCGTTGGTTGTTCGCCCTGTGGCGTCGATGCAGAGTAATCCCCCGACGATGCGTTAATTGCCATGTATTTATTGTTGCTCGAGAGGGCAAATGCGCTGCCTGGCATAAAGTTTTTTCGCACGCCGCCATCCGGCTTTATCCGGTATATCATTGGTCCGTTATTCATATCTGTTTCAACAAAATATACCTCGCCGTTGCAATACGCTATACAGCCCTCATCGGCGCCTTTTTTATCCACTACACTATGGCGGTTATTCTGATCCGGCACGTTAAAATCATACTCGTGTACCTGTGTGGCAGATGCGCCACCTACCGCATAGATTGCACTGCCCATATCATCCCATGTGAAAGCGCTTACCATATCGCCTATTCCTGTATCCGCAAGATCCACCAATAGCTCTTTCGTATCCATATCAAACACATACAGATGTGAGCTTTCAGCCACGCGGCATAGCACCGCAAGTTTTCTGCCGTCAGGAGAATACATCGCTTTTTCTATTGTTTCGAACTCATATTTTAACAGTCTGCGTGACTCACCGTTATTATCTTTTATGTATATCTGTTGATATGCGTATGAAGCCTCGCCTATATCGCCACCAACTATGCGCTTTGAGTACAGGTATCCATCGCGATCATTGCTTACGCACAGGAATAGTCCGTCCTCGATAAATACCGGCGGTGTCAGCTCATTATTGTTTATTCGTGCCGTATGTATATTGTACACTTCGCTAAAACGATAGCTTTCATCGTATTGTGGGAATTCATTATTTGAAAGCGTCACTATTCTCCAATCGCTCTCAACGGCATTCTCCTGCCCAGCTAGCACATTCTGCATGAAGCTCGTTGCCGTGCCTTCGCTGTCAAACGGATTTGATATGAGCACTACATCAATCCCATTCCCGCAAAGCACGGGCTGCATATCTATCTGTCTGCTCAACACGCCGTCACAATAGTCCCTATATGCATCCGCAATCACATAAAAGCGCTTGCCCGTAAGCACGTCTTCAATGCCGTCATTTTTCTTTTCTTGCACAGTATCCGGCAGCATACGCAGCGTTATATTCAGCGTATCTCCGCTTTCCTCCGTTTTAAAAGCCGCATTCTGCGTCAATTGCAGGTATATAAGAGTAGCGGTGCTGTCTGCATTTGTATTTTGGAAATATCCCGCTACGCGTGATTCGTTGCCAACCTCGAAGTTGCGCACATAGTCCCAATAGGCAAGCCCCGGCAGTTCGATCACCAGCCTTGCAGGTGATGGAAGCATGTATACTCTATATGTTGGCACAGCGGACGCTGGCGACTCGCTCTCACCTCCTGACAGACGGCTGCCCGACAGGAATTTTAGTGATACTGTAACATCATCGCCACTATCGGAAATTTTAACGTCCGATACGTTCGGCTCCGTTATCTGGACGCCGCCTTTAAGCTCGCCATCCGTGGCAAAGCCCTCCGTAAGCTTTGCTATGTCATCATTAGTATTCTTATTTTTGCAGCTAACTGCCAACAATACCAATATTATTGTGATGGCTGCAAGAATTATTTTCTTACGCATATATTAGTTTTCCCTTCAACAGGATGGATTCATTGCGGATATTATAGCATATACGACCCCAAATGCGAAAGCTTCCCGGCTAATTAATAGTTTGTTTCCAAAATAAAGCTGATAAAGGTATTTGCATACATACCCTTATTTGGTATAATTAAACGATCAATCCCATGTAGGAGGGTTTTTAATATGAAATGCCCAGTTTGCGGTGCAATAAACGAAGATTTTATGGAATACTGCGAGAACTGCGCCGCTCCACTGTCCCAATCTGGAAGTAATTCCAGACCCACGCGCGTCGGCGGCGCTACCGGTACCAGAACGTCCTGGGGCTTTGCCAAATCCCCGCAATGGCCTCAGCCCGAGTTTGATGCTGACACTATAAGCGAAAATGATATCCCGGGGGAGTTCGTCAGCCGCTTTGATCACGATACCTCCAACTCCAATGTAGGCGCCAGTGAGCCTGTCAGCGAAAAGCCGTATATTCCACATACTCAAGCCGATGTTTCACACACAGCACCACGCAGATCTGTGCGTCACGACGAAAATGCCGACTATGACAACGAGACGCCACAGGTAAACTATGCGGAACCGGTAGATAAAGACACCTTCTACCACTACGATGAAAAACAAAAAACAAGGCCGCAACGTCAAGGTCAGGGGCATAACAGACCCGCAGTGCGTTCCGCTGGCAGATCATCCCGCGGAATGAATCAAAAAACGCTGTTGTTTTATGCTGCCGCCGGTGCCCTGATCGTTATTATTATAGTGCTAGCGATCATATTCCTTACAAAAGGCAATTCAGCAGATCAGGTTCCACCCGCCGACAACACCACTGTAAGCGATGTCAAGCAGCCCAGTGCGTTCAGCATGTTCTTTGACAGTCTATTTGGCAAGAGCCCGCTCACAAAGCCCGCTACAATCGTCAAAGATGTCACCAATACAGGCGAACCTGCGTACACCGTAACGGTTTATGCCAAGCGAAACTGCACTGTGCGCTTTACTGCCGGTACATTTGTAAGCGACAATCTTGTTGATGACGGCTCTGTAGGTCTCCGTATTCCGGAGCGCGTTTGGATACCAGGCGAACCGGTTGACGGCGAAGTGCTTGAGATTACCCCGGATGTTGTTGTTATCGACAAGGATGGCAATGAAACTCAAGTGCAATTTGGTGAAAAGATATCTATAACATTGCCCACCATTGGACTCAATGTTACAGCCCCCGCTGAAGATTCTTTCTCTGTAAATGCTGCTGCTGTAGCCATATCCGGCGTGGTTGACGACAACACCGCCGAGGTCTATGCAGGAGACACGCCGCTTTCCGTGGATGCTAACGGCAACTTTACAGGCACCTATACTCTGCCAGGCGTAGGCACGCAGACATTAAATATCGAAGCACGCAAGAATGGCTATGCTATCGCACGCAAGACGTTTACCATTGAATATGCCACCGATGTAGCAGGCACAGGCGCTGGAACAGGCACAGGAGCATCCGGAACAGGTGTTACCGGTACACCCGCATTCAACTTTGCAGCCGATCAGACCAGGCGCGTTACCGAGGCTTCGCTTACTGTAAAGGGTACCATTGAAGCCGGTGCTACATTAACCGTCAGCGGTGCGGAACTTAATGGCGCTGTTAGCATTGACAGTGCCGCAGGCACTTTCC
This sequence comes from Clostridia bacterium, assembly GCA_036652795.1. GTDB lineage: Bacteria > Bacillota > Clostridia > Christensenellales > CAG-138 > JAVVVD01. Next base: position 414,538 of record JAVVVD010000001.1, read on the forward strand.
AATTCACCGTTAATATGCCTGACGTCAAGCTCTATACCGTTGAAGTTGCGTCTACAAAAGGAGGCGCAACCGGCACACGTACAATATATCTTGAGCGCAGCCATGCCGATAAAACAAAATATATGGAAGATGCGCATGCCTTGGATTATCAATATCTTAAGGATTCGCCCCATCATAAACAGAGCTACGCCATAGTCGGCAAGGTTGCAGAAGTCGTCCAGTCCTCCCCCTACCAGCTTGTAAGGCTTACAACCGACAAGGGCGACATTATGTTTGCATATTATAGCGGTATCACTACCATAGATCCAAGCGATGGCATGACGTATACGGTCTATGCCGATCCGTATGGACGATATGAAGAAACCGGTGTTCCGCTTGTATATGCGTGGTACATCAAAAAGAGCTGATAGCGGCTCTTGCAACAAGTCATAATATGTTACGGGCGGGTATTCCCCGCCCGTAAATTTAAAGAGGTAACAATGAAAGTCTGGGGTATATTGCGCACCGACAACAAAATAGTAAAAGACGAAGTGTTTGACTTTGAATACAAGCATGTCTCTGATATTCCTGACATCAATGCCATACTTAAGCGTATTTGCTATGCTATGGACCTTTCCTGCCCTATACTTTTAAAGAGCCACATACGTGATCTGGAACACTTTAATAGGGTCGTATTTGTTGCTGATGATTTTATCGAATCGATATGGTTTGACAAATTTGAAATCGAAATACTGCGCGAAAAGAAAAGTTAAATTTACCATCTGTTTGTAGGAATCTTTTTACATCTTTTTACACACATTAATCCCATCATTTAAAAGGAGTGGGATTAATGGACACACTGGCACTTATATTGGTCATAATCGGTGCATTGAATTGGGGACTTATCGGGCTGTTTCAGTTTGATCTGGTTGCAAGCGTTTTCGGCGGCATGAGCACCGTGCTCGCACGTGTAATCTATACTATCGTTGGGTTAGCAGGGATTTGGGGCATATCCATCCTCTTTCGCCGCGATGGAAGAAAACACACTGATACCTAATACTTCATCAACGCCAGGCACTTCGTCATAACAATTTATGCAGTGCATTACATAAAGAATCCTAAACGGGCTTTATATAATGCACTGCATTTGTTTATCAAGAGCGCTGCCGCTCGGCAGCCCGTTCCCTTACCTCATCCAGCGCAGCCCAAAGCTGCTTATCCTCAGTCTGTTTTATTTGGGTTATCGCCATATCCCTTATCTCCTCTGGCAATTCCACCCGAATATCCGGCTCAACGCCAACACCGTTTATGTTGTTGCCATTGGGCGTATAGTATGCGTCTGTAGTAAGCTTTAGCCATGCGCCATTTGTATCAAGTCTCATTGTTGTCTGCACCACGCCCTTACCGTATGTTGTGATGCCAACTATCGCCCCAGCTCCGTTATCTTTTACCGCACTTGCTAATATTTCGCTTGCAGAGGCTGAATTTTCGTTAACTATCACAGCCAAAGGTATATCCAGTGCTTTACCACTGGATTTGTATTCATGTTCATTGCGGCCATTTGTGCCCTTTACATTCACTATAACGCATTCGCCAAGCAATGTATCCGCTATATCAACAACGTCATCCAGCGCACCTCCAGGGTTATTGCGCAGGTCAATTACAAGTGATTTCATGCCGCGCTCAGTGAGATCCCTAAATGCCTCGTCAAATTCCTCCACACAGTTACCCGTGAACATGTCTATACGGATATAGCCCGTATATTCATTAAACAAAAAAGAGTGTACACGCTTTATGTTTATCGTGGCGTTTGCTACACTCATCATCTTCTCTATCCCGTCCCGTGTCACCTTTATTTCAACGCTGTCTCCTATTTCACGATCGATCACTGCCGTAAGTTCTTCAAGCTGCATCCCCGAAACAGACGCACCATCCACCGCTACTATTATATCCCCGGGTTTCATTCCGGAAATTTCCGCCGGAGTGCCCTCATATACGTCTAATACCGGCGCACCATCCGCACCTGGTTGGCCGACCAATATGCCAATTCCGCTGTATTCTCCGTTTATTTTACTCAAATATTCTTCATATTCCTCAGCCGTATAGTACTGGGCATAATTATCCCCAAGCGCTTTGAGCATACCGTTTGCCGCGCCTTCAACAAGCACCCCGCGATCCACCTCGCCAGTAAGCGATTCCGTTGTTATTTTATCTATTATCTCATTTAGTACTCGCAATTCACCCAGCTTGTTATACTCATCCGCTGATAGTACCACGGTGTTTTTTTTGGCATTATTCGTCAGCGTAACCGTTAGCATCACCGCAATCGAAGCACTTATCAGTGCGGTTGCAGCAAAATATAATATTGTCCTTGTTTTTGACCTCATACGCGCTACCATTGTCCTTTCCATTTACATTTGCTAATTTAACCGGTATTATAGATGATTTTATAGCCGAATACACCGGCAATAGTATGCTTTTTTTAATACATATACACATAGGATATCAGAGCATATCTATGTATATTATGCTTATTTTACCAATTTTAAACCATGCCGTCAAATTAAGAGATTGTATATAAAGCAAACAACCTGCGTACAGTAAACTGATGCAGGTTGTTTATGATAATTATTGAAGCACTATTATACCAGATAAGGTTTAATAAAGTCGGGAGGCGTCGTACCGCTGCCGCTTATGCTTATAACAATCTTTGTATCGCTACGCACCGCAAACTCATCAAGCTCCTTGAAAAGGCCCTCAAGGGTATCCACCGGGTGATGCACGATCTTTGCAAAGCCATCGATAAATATGTACTCAAGATCAAAGTCCTGTGCCGATATTCCGGCAAGAAATCCATAGAACATCTTCGGGCCATCGATATGATACTCCGATGCGTCGATAAACCTGATCGCATTCTTCAGGTCGAACATATACTGATTGTCATCGTCGATAAAAACTATGCTGCCCTTTGCCGCCTTCAGAGATTCATTGGCCATGTCTATGATGCGTTTTGTTTTTCCCGCACCCTTCTCACCGAAGATCACACGTATCAAATTAAACCCCTCCCTTATTTCTTATTATCTCTATTATACCCTCAATCCTACGCAAGGAGCAATGATTATTTGATATCTGTCGGATGAAAAAATGAGTTTACCATATGTGTGCATTGAGTTATAATCAACGGATGCTCTATAGAAAGGTGCATAACCAATATGAAACGTGTACTCGGCTGCATACGCCGTGCAGATGAACGCTACCACATGATACGCCCCGGCGACAAAATCTGCATTGGTGTATCCGGTGGCAAGGATAGCCTACTGCTTATGCAAGCGCTGAAGCTTTATCAGCGGTTTTCGCGTGTCCCTTTTGAGGTGTGCGGCGTTATGCTGGATCTTGGGCTAACCAATGAAGACTATTCCAAGGTTATAGAATATGCCGCACTGATAGATGTTCCGTTTGACATAATAAAGACCGACATAGGTGATGTGGTGTTCAATATCCGCAAGGAACGCAATCCATGCGCGCTATGCTCCAAGCTTAGGCGCGGTGCGCTAAACAATGCGGCCGTGCAGCGCGGCTGCAATCTTGTTGCGCTTGGCCATAACCGCGATGATGTTATCGAAACCTTTTTCCTTAGCCTACTGTATGAAAGCCGCCTCAACACATTTGGCCCTGTAACGTATTTGGGGCGCAAGGATGTTACTATAATTCGCCCACTGGTTTTTTTATCGGAAAAATATTCTCTCTCCGTCGCAAAGCATCTGCAACTTCCCATATGCAAGCCAAACTGCCCTGTTGCCGGCAAGACCAAGCGCGAGGATATGAAGGATATAATAAAATATCTAGGCAAATTCGTTCTCAATCCAGAGGAGCGCATAATAAATGCAATCGCCGACACCCATAAATACGGCATGTGGGACAGGCTTCGCCTTCCTGCGCGCGAACTTGACGATAAAGGAATAAGCGGTGATACGAATGACATATAATATCTGGCTTATTATAATCTGTTATATCATGTTTGCGAGCCTGATACTATTTATCGTTATGGGCTGTGATAAGTCTGCCGCCAAGGCCGGAAAGCGCCGCGTGCCTGAGCGCATACTGTTCATGCTCGCTGCACTGGGCGGCGCTTTGGGTGGTATACTTGGGATGGGTATGTTCCACCATAAAACCAAAAAATGCGCCTTTGTAATTGGAATGCCGCTGCTTTTGGTATTAAATGCCGCCGTTGTGCTTGGCGCGGCGTATCTTATTGAATATTTTAATATGTTCTAGCCGCGGCAAACCAGTATTATTTTTTACTGTTCCGCTCGATATTATGATTTTGCTTTAACTCCAAGACGCCCCCAGAATCTGAATGTCAACGGCCATAGCGCACCACCTATGAGCGTTATCAGCATATATCTAACACCGTCAGCTATGCTGCTGCCAGCGAACAGCGCGTTAAGCGGCGCTTTGAGCAATGTTTTCGCCGTCACTATAAGTGCTAGCCCAATAACAAATTTCAGCGTCTGAGCCCACCACACCGCCTTTGTATCGTACCTGAGCCATCGTTCGTCAACAAGCCACGCTATATATAGTCCAACCATTGTTCCCATAAGCACATACGCATTCTTTACGCCATCCGCATCAAATTCCGCTACGTTGGCAGCCGTCTTTGGCGCAAGCAACACATACATCAGCACTGCCAGCGTAATACCCACGCCATACAAGCATATTCTGCTATTATCACCATATTTTTTAAACACGAATGCAATCGCTATTACTGTAAGCACACCGGTGAGCAGCGAAACAAGCACATCCGCTGGAGTATGTACGCCAAGATACATGCGTGAAAATGCCGTAAGCAGTACCAATAGTATGCACATTGCGCTAACCCACCATCTTTTCAGCCATATTGCTATGCCGCCAAATACTGACGCCGCGCCCTGCGTATGCCCACTTGGGAATGAATAGCCTGTGGCTGCCTCACGCGCAGACTCGACAATAGTAAGATTTTTATCCAGCACCCAAGGTCTGGGTATAAGAAAGATAGCTTTTAGAAATTGATTAATAGCACTGCCCACCATGCCTATAAAAAACAAGCGATAACCCCATTTTTTATTTATGCACCATAGCACCAGCATTACTACCACCATAAATACCAGTTGATCGCCCAGATATGTAACCACAGAAAACACCTTATCCCAAAAAGGTGTGCGTATGGATTCCAACATTTTCAATAATTCCATTTCATCACTCCAGATATCATTTTTAATTGATTATATCACAAGCTTTTACAAAAATAGCATTTGTAATGCTATTTTGATTTATTAATGATACACTTCTCATATCTAAAACATATGTTTAGCAATTTAGATTAATATAGCACAATTTTTAAATTCCAAAATATATAAAAACCCGTTTACACGGGTTTTTATATGATAAAGATTTTATTATATATCAGTCTTGAAGCGATACAATCATCTCTATTTCAACTTTAACATCTTTAGGCAGCCTGGATACCTCCACGCAGGCACGCGCAGGCTTATGATCTGTAAAATAATGGCCATAGATCTCATTGATTTTACCGAATTCATCCATATTGCGCACGAACACAGTGGTCTTAATAACGTCATTGAGCGTTGCTCCCGCACTTTGAGCTATAGCTTTTGCGTTTTCTATGCATTGCTTCGTCTGCAATACTACATCCTCAGAAACAAGCGCACCGGTCTTAGGATCAAACGGTATTTGCCCTGAAATGTATAAAGTGCCCGCATGAGCTATGGCCTGTGAATATGGACCGATCGCCGCAGGGGCATTTTCTGTATGAATTACTTTGAGTTTCATAATATATTAATTCCTTTCAACCTTACTTTGCTTTGAAAAACGTTTTATTCTGTATATACGCGCAATGGTCGTGATCCAAGGCTGCACTGTATATGCCCTGTCGATGTTCCGGCCATACGTCCCAGCTCGTCCATGGTTATTTCCTCATTGCCACAGCGGCCAAGCAAAAATACTTCGTCGTTTATTTTTACATCAGGAATATCTGTTACATCCGCATACGCCTGATCCATGTTAAGCGCTAAAAGCAACGCACGTTTGCCATGAATTAACACAACGCCATTTTTTTCCGTATCGTCCTTAACAAGATTGCGCACATATCCATCGCCGCCGCCAAACCCCAATACTGCTACCCTTGTACGGCGCTTCATTATACAAGATCCAAAATAGCTAATGCTTTCGCCTGCATCTGCCCATATCACGTTTGAAACAAACGTACGCCAGCTTATTGCCGGTTTCACATCAAGTGTGCATGACGGATCATATCCCAGCCAAAGCGCTGCCGGACGCACTAGATTATAGTGTGACTCGCGGCACCTTGTTACAGCATCGGAGTTTGCGGCATGGATATAGCGAAGCTTTATGCCCCTATTTTTTATTTGTTCCAAGGCCATATTAAACAATTCGAGCTGCTTGTGCGTAACAACTTGGTCATCATCCTGAGGGGAGGACAGATGAGTATATACTCCTTGAAGCTCGATAAATGGAAGCGTTATAGCATAATCAAGCAGGCGATCAAGCTCGTCCCCTCCCTTTACGCCAAGTCTGCGCAGACCTGTATCTATTTTGATATGCACAGGCATACGTTTGCCGCGAAGACCAGCCTCGATATTTAGAAGCCTTAGATATTCCTCATCATATGCCGGTGTAACGAGATCATTTTCAACCACCGCCGGTATGGCGCTGTACGGTACTCCGCCAAGCACCATCAAAAAACAATCTATTCCAGCATCACGAAGCTCTAATGCCTCAGACACCATGGACGTGGCAAATTGAGTAATGCCGCATTTTTTGTATATATACACTGCCGGCTCAACAAGTCCATGTCCATAGCCATTTGATTTTGCTGTTATCATAAGTTGCACAGACGGGCCAATGTGCTTCTTTATCACATCAACATTATGCGCAATTTGCTTTAGATCCACCGTTATAACAGAGTTGGCGGTAGATGCGTTTATATTCTTCATTGCACTGCACCTTCTTTAAAGATTGGGAAATGGCAGGCCACAAAATGCCCAGTATCCATCTGCTCAAGTACAGGCTCATGCTCCTTGCAAATTGGTTGGGCGTATTTGCAACGCGTATAGAACCGGCAGCCATCCGGAGGATTGACAGGGCTTGGCAATTCACCCGAAAGCAGCGTTCTTTCAAGCCCCACGCGCAAATTAGGATCTGCTATTGGCACGGATGCAATAAGGCCTGCTGTATATGGATGGTATTGATGCTCAAACAAAGGTCCCTTAGGCGCGGTTTCCATTATTTTGCCCATATACATTACCGCGATTCTATCGCTTATATGCTTAACAACCGGTAACCCATGCGCAATGAAAACATATGTCAGTTTAAGCTCCTTTTGTAATCTTGCCAATAGGTTGAGTATCTGCGCCTGTATAGAAACGTCCAGCGCGCTTACTGGCTCGTCACAGATTATAAGCTTTGGGTTGAGTGCTAATGCCCTCGCTATGCCGATACGCTGCCTTTGACCGCCTGAAAACTCATGCGGGTAGCGCATAGCATACCCTCTATCCAGTCCAACGACATCCATAAGCTCAAGTATCCGTTTTTCAAGCGCTTTGCCACGCGCGGCATTATGCGTACGAATTGGCTCTGCAATAATATCAAATACACGCATACGCGGATTTAGCGATGAAAATGGATCCTGGAAAACCATCTGCATGTCCGCACGCTTTTTGCGCAATTCTTCCTTTGAGAGTTTAGAAAGATCAACCGAATCAAATATTATTGAGCCCTCCGTTGGCTCTAAAAGGCTCATTATTATATTTCCAAGCGTAGATTTTCCACAACCTGATTCACCAACAATGCTGAATGTTTCTCCACGCATTACCTTAAGGTCTACCCCATCTACAGCATGAAGATACTTTTTATCTTTATTGAACCATCCCTCAGTCACATCAAAATATTTTTTCAAGCCGCGCAATTCCAACAAAACATTATCAGACTCGCTCATCGCATTCACCACCTTTCATTTCACTATAAAGCAGGCACCGCACACTGCGGCCATCTGCAAGCGTAATAAGCGGAGGACATTCGTCTGCGCATCTGTCCATGGCTTTGGGGCAGCGTGGGCAGAAGCGGCAGCCATGCGGTAAATTATACGGGCTTGGTACAACGCCTTCTATTGCGTCTAGCTCACCTGTATCGTCTTGCAGCTTGGGTGTGCTGCCAAGCAGTCCCACAGTATACGGATGCAGTGCATCATGGAACAACGAAAACACATCCGCACGCTCCACTATTTGCCCGGCATACATTATTATTACTTGATCAGCCATCTCAGCAACAACTCCGAGATCATGCGTAATTAACATTATAGCCGTATTATATTCGCGTGAAAGCTTGCGCATCAGCTCAAGTATCTGTGCCTGTATGGTAACGTCAAGCGCTGTTGTGGGTTCATCCGCTATCAAAAGACGAGGGTTACATGAAAGCGCCATGGCGATCATAACGCGCTGACGCATTCCGCCACTAAGCGAGTGCGGGTATGAATCAAACACCTTTTCAGCGCGTGGTATACCTGCGTGCTGCAAAAGCTCAACGCTGCGGCGTCTCGCCTCTGCTTTATTCACCTTTTGATGCAGTATTATAGATTCCGATATCTGGTTTCCTACTGTAATCACCGGGTTAAGCGAGGAAAGAGGTTCTTGGAATATCATGGCCATATCCTTGCCGCGCACTTTTTGCCATTCGCGTTGCGAAAGGCCCACGATCTCACGCCCATCGAAGTCAATACTTCCGCAGTCTATCCAGCCTGGCTTATCTATAAGACCCATTATTGAGAATGCCGTAAGGCTTTTGCCACATCCGGATTCACCAACTATAGCTGTTGTTTCACTGTTGCAAAGTTCAAATGTGATACCGTCGACCGGCGTGATTTTGCCATAGTCCGTGTTAAAGCAAACACGCAGATCCTTCACGGTAAGCAGTGTTTTTCTTTCGTCCATTATAAATCCACCTCCTATCGACTAGCCTGCGAGCGCGGATCAAGCACGTCGCGAAGCCAATCGCCAAGGAATATAATTCCAAGCACAGTTATCGTTATAGCGATACCGGGGAAGGTTGCTATCCACCAGCTTGTTGCAAGGTAATTGCGTCCGTCGCTGAGCATTATCCCCCACGATACAGTGGGCGGCTGTATTCCAAGTCCCAAGAATGACAGTGATGCTTCAGAGATTATTGTAGAGGCTACTGTAAGCGCCGAAACCACTATGAACGATGAAAAAACGTTTGGCAGTATATGCCTCACTATTATAGATGCATTTTTTACGCCTATGGAGCGCGCCGCTTTAACGAAATCCCTTTCGCGTATGCTAAGCACCTCTCCTCTTACGAGTCTAGCGTATACCACCCAGTTGGTAAGCCCCAGCGCTACCACCAGCGTTATCACTCCTGGCCCCGTAACAGACAAAAGCACCAGAGCAAAAAGTATTGATGGTATGGACAGGAATGCATCAACCAAACGCATAAACACCGCGTCTACTATTCCTCCGAAAAATCCTGCTACAAGCCCAATAAGCATGCCTATCGCCCCTGCCAGCATTACAGACACAAGCCCAACTATCAATGATATCCGTGTGCCGTAGATTATGCGGCTCAATATATCGCGTCCAAGGTTATCCGTTCCCAGTATATATTCCGATGTTCCTCCCTCTACCCACGCCGGTGGACGCAACATCGCTGAATAATCCTGCTTTGCAGGATCATGCGGCGCTATCTGGGGTGCAAATATGGCAAGTATTATTATTGAAAGCACAATTACAACACCGATAACACCGGTTTTCGATCGCCATAGCTTCCTTAACACACGGGCAAATCCTGACAACGACCCGGGAGAGGAAATCACATTGGCTGTAGTTTTGTTCTCATTCATTTTAATCCTCTCCTTTCTATTTCAGTTTTACCCGCGGATCTACTAAACAATAAAGTATATCAGCTACGAAGTTAATAAATATGACCATTACAGCTATCACTAGTATTGAAGCCTGCAATATGGCCATATCTCGCCCGTTAGCGGCCTGCACTATTAGCTGGCCTATTCCGGGCCATGCAAATACCGCTTCAACAGTAAATGCTCCGCCGACAAGATGAGATATCTGTACAGCCATTATAGTTATCACCGGTATTAGTCCATTTTTGAATGCGTGCTTATATACTACGACATTATTTGCTAGGCCTTTGCTTTTTGCACTTTTAATATAATCCTGTCCCAATATCTCAATCATGCTTGAACGAATCAACCGCGTCATTTCAGCCGCAATAGATACGCCAAGTGTGAATGCTGGCAGCACAACGTGCATAGCGGTGCCGCGACCTGAAACAGGGAATATCTGATTGTTAACCGATAGCAATAAAACAAGCATTATGCCAAGCCAAAAACCTGGCATCGCCCTGCCGAGCACCGATGTACCAGTTATAAAAACATCTATAAATGAATTTTTTCTTGTTGCCGACCATATGCCCATAGGGATTGCTATGGCCACTGCTACCATCATTGATATTGCGCAAAGTTCAAGTGTGGCCGGTATTCGTTCGAGCACTATGCCAAGTGCGGGTTCTTTATAGCGGAATGAATCTCCAAAATCTCCATGCGCCAATCTGGATAGAAAATTCCCATATTGCACGAGCAGCGGTTGATCCAAGCCTAGTGATACCCTCAGCGCCTGCACTTGCTCAGGGGGCGCATCAAGCGGCAACATCATGGATACAGGATCGCCTGCCACATATACCATGCAAAATACAATCAAAGTAATAAGGAAAAGCACTGGAATAATCTGGAGTAACCGCTTGATGAGATAGTATTTCATTATACCTCCTATCGTCCCCTTATAATGAAGCTGCACAAAATCTGTGCAGCTTCATTTTCAGCAAGGAACTGTCAAGCTTTATTTACTGCGGTGAATATCCGTCACACGAATGCTTTCATTAAGCGGCGGAACAAATTCTATATCGGTTGCAACACCGTATACGGCCTTTATTTGAACAAGTGGTATATGTGGAAGCTCCTGCGCAACTATATCCTGAATGCGCTGGTACTGCTTTTCGCGCTCCTCCACATTAAGGTTTTGTCCTGCTTCCTTGAACAGTCTGTCCGTTTCCTCGTTTACGTAATCGGTCTGATCCTTCGCTCTATCAATCGTGTAATGGAGCAACGAGTCTGAGCTATCATACAGGCTATCGCCAAGACCAATCATAAGGATATCCTTGTTTGATTTGGAACGATAAACATCCACGAAGGTGCTCCAATCGGCTATTTCAAGATTTACATTGAACCCAGCCTCAGTTAGCATGCCTGCAACCATTTCGGCAAGCTCGCCATCCAATATAAAGCGACCGCGTCCCGCATTAAGTGTCAAAGGCTCGCCCTTATAGGTGGATTCAGAGAGCAGCTTCTTGGCCTGTTCAAGATTGAAATTATCCTGGCCATAAAGCGTTGTTTGTGAACCAAAGCACCCAGGAGTCATACGAGTGCGTGTTGGTGTTGCCGCACCCTGATACAGCACGTCCGCTATCTGCGTCTTATTTATCGCCATTTCCATAGCCTGGCGCACCTTCAGATCAGCAGTCGGCCATCCTTCGGTAAGACGAAGCAGCAGTACTGGCACATAGCTTGTGTCACCGTAAATAATGTGAGTACCTTCATTGCCATTTATGCGTTCCCATTCATTCGGTGGGATGTTAAGCGCTATATCTACGCCGCCTGTAAGCAGCTCGCCAACGCGTGTGGCGGACTCCGGTATGGAGCGGAAAATTACTTCATCCCATTCCGTTTGCTTGCCATCAAAATAATTTTCGTATGGAACCAGCACTACGCGATCGTCACGCACCCATTCCTTAAGCTTATATGGGCCTGAACCTATTGGATTCTTTAGGAAATACTCCCAACCATTATCTTCTATGTATTTTTTAGGAAGTATCCACGAACCAGAGAACGATGTCATTATCTTAAGTGTGGGCATTGGTACTTTTGTGATGAAATCACAGGTGGTTTCATCAACAATACGCACCTCGCTTATTTGGCTGTAATACGGCTGCACGGCCAGCGTTTCATCACTGGCTACGCGCTCAAATGTAAATTTCACGTCTTGGGCAGTAAGCTTATCGCCGTTGTGGAATGTAACATCATCGCGCAGTACTACACGCCATGTCAACTCATCCACGTTCTCTACGGATAGCGCAACACATGGAAGCTGATTGTTTACGGCGTCACGCTCCAGAAGATGGCTGAACATGTTTGTCAGCACCGAATCGGTTGGCGTATTAAACGCGTTTTGCGGATCGAATGTTGTGATATCCGCTGTTTGTGCAATCGTAAGCACGCGTTTTTCGGTTTGATCCTGTGTTTGTCCCTGGTCATCTGTCTGCGTGTTATCTGGCGTATTTGGTGCGGCACATCCGGTAAGCAGCATAACAGCCAACAGAATAATGAAAATCTTTTTCATTATAGTTTCTCCTTCTATATTACATATATTTAATAGCGGCTTTCTATATTGAAAAACCGTATTCTGCGCTAAGTCCAGCTCGAAGATCCTGCAATGTAGGTTTTATTTCCAAAGTTGCTCCAAGCCTCTCCGATGCGGATTGATATTCCTTAAGTCCGCTGGAAGTAAGCACTATTACAACAATTTCATCAGGCCTTATACGTTTTTCATTTGCCATCTTCGTTGCAACCGCCAGCGATAGTGCGCTGGATGGTTCAACAAACATACCTTCGTTTTGTGCAAGCGCTGCTTGAGCAAGCATAATTTCTTCATCCTGTGCGCTCACAGCATCACCATGCGAATCATATATTGCCTTTAAGGCCTGATACGTACCGTCAGGGCTGGCTACAGCAAAGGCAACTGTCGGTCTTTCTTCCACCGCAAGCGGTATTTTGCTTGAAAGACGCACGGTTTTTTCCAATGGTCCAAGTGGCTCTGCCGCTATCATTTGCGGAAGCTTGTCTATCAATCCCATGTCTTTTAGTTCAACAAAGCCCTTCCATGTTCCTGTCATTGAGTCGCCACCGGCAACCGGGAATATAATTTTATCAGGCACCTCGCCCAGTTGATCTATAAGCTCCGCTGCCATGCTTTTATAGCCGTCTATTGCATATGCATTTGCCCCTTTATGGCCGCTTTCGCCAAAACCTGTGAGCGGGAACCATCCAAGATCACAAACGCACTTTTCTACCAAAGTAGTCCGCTCATGGCTTGTTGGCAGTTCAAACACCATTGCTCCATATGCTCGCATAAGCGTTTTCATAGCGGCAGGACTCGTTGTGCCTGTAAATGCCACACACGGTATTCCAGCTTTTGCCGCATAGGCAGCTGCTGATATGCCCTGATTTCCTGTGGAAGATACTACTATGCACTTAGCACCTATTTCTCGTGCCTTCGTAACTCCGATTGTAGTCAACCTATCCTTGTGCGACCACGTGGGGTTGCGTGTCTCATCCTTTGCGTACAACTTAGCTAGGCCAAGCTTACGGCTTAAATTCTCAAGCTTTAGTAAAGGTGTGTTACCCTCTTGCAGCGACACAGGCGTTACATGCGGCGCAATGGCGTACAGGCTTCTGTATTTCCAAATGCCAGGTTCTTTTGTATGCAACGGAAAATGCCCATCAATAATGTGTGGAAGCGTTATTCGTGCAGAATAGTTTGCGCTCACGCCTTCTTTTCTGCAGTGTGGGCAATCATCAAAGTGAAACTCAGGTCCCGCCGGCTGCCCACAGCGGATGCAGTAGAGATCATTGTAAAACATGTGTTCCTCCCAACCGATTATTTATAGCTATCGCCTATTGCTTATCTATTTTCATTTTTAATATTTTCTATTTCCGTCATATATCGGTAAATGGTTTTTTCAGATACAAATATCATACGCGCAATGGAATGAATGACTCCCTTAATTCTTAGAAGTCCGCTAGCGCTTATTGCACGCACAGTCTCCAACTTCTGTTTTTTCGAGAACTGCTCCACCGATACTCCAAACCGCCTTTGCATTTGCACTATTATTTCATCAATAACCGTTTCCGGTGATGGGCTAATGGTTTCAAGCGTAGAATTCTCTTTGGTAAATCCAACAAAGTTTTCAAGGTTTTCATATGATTCCACAAGCTTTGTAACATCAATATTTACGCACAATAGCCCTATTGGAATTACGCTGCCATTACGTATAAACATTGTTGAGGATCGCATTAATATTTTGCCATCATCTGTACGCCCAGTATACCCTGAAATAAAATCATGGTTTTCATATAGCCTTTGATTTAGTATGTCCACTGCGTACTGCGTTAACGGAGCTCCAAGCTTACGGTTGGTAATATTGCCAACGATATAAAATACAGAACTTGCCTGATTTTCAAGATTATGTATCAGTACCTCGCTGTTTCCACAATTTAAAGATTGGATATAATCTGCAATAGGGATATAAGTTCTTAAAAGTTCTTCGTTGAACATTGCATATCCTCCATAATCCGATTGTGAAATTGAGAATTACTTCTTGCTTGTTTGGCATTATAATATATAATTCCAGTATTGTAAAGGGCAAATTAAGATATTTAGTCACAATATTCATTATTACGCCCATTAATCGGGAAATACATGACAATATTATATAATATGTTATATATTTATGCGAACTATTTCCCATAATAAACTTGTCTTAATTACATTGGGCCTGGTATGCCCTTTGATTTATCAATAAAATGATATGCTGAAATTTTTTCGGCATATCATCTTCGGTTATCCACTCACCTATTTGTTGGAATTGTCATGGCAGTAGAAGAAAGCGGCTACGTCAAATCCTATCACTGCACTTTGGAGGTATAGCTTTTTGCGCAGTAGCTTTTATTATGCATCAAAGCCAAAGCCGCCAGATGCTAAATTTGAGAATGCAGTAATAGATGGATTTCATAAAAGCCGTAATAATTACGGCGCAAAAAGCTAAAAAATATGCTGACACGAAAAGGTGTTTTCGCTTCAAAGCGTCACATAAGCAAACTGATGAAGACGTATGATTAAATTTCAATTACACCTTTAACCTTAAAAAGAACAAAGGTAATTCGTGTAAATAGCGATGATGTTTGTAACGTTGTTAAATGATTATACTCATAATGTACGGGAATAAAGACGCACCTCATTTATGCGATAGCATATTTTCTCCAGCTCTTCTTTTCTTGACTGGGAGGCGTCAAAGATAAGCTCCTCTGGACCATATATCCCATCAACGAAAGACTGATTAAGCAATTCTTTGCATTTTTTCCCTTGTGCATAACAACGAATCCATGTCTGCGACTTGTCTAACGCAAACCCTATTTTATTATAAAAAGAGTTGGCAGCGATATCGTCCTGCGTCCACAATTCACAGTAGCTAACTCCATTTTTCATAAGTTCTGCTTTTGCTTGTTCCCAAAGACGGTTTGCCACACCACACCTGCGATATTCAGGCAAAACAGCCATATGCCAGATGATAGCGCCCCTTCCCTTATCCTTATACAATAAATCATCTGAATCAATCTCTATATCAATTATGCCAATGATGAT
>JAVVVD010000002.1:0-3949 GCA_036652795.1 Clostridia bacterium
CTTAAAAATGCTTGTTCCACCAGTCCTGCGTTTTCCACAGGCTTTTCCGATGATCTCCCGATTGTGCAGATCCAATATCAGACAAACGTAACTCCAGCTTTCGCCAACTCTCACATATGTCAAATCACTCACTACCACTTCTAGGCGGCCTCTGTTGTTGAATTCCCGATTTACTACGTTTGGTATGTTTTCTTCATTAACATTTTTAGAGTGATGATTAAAATGCTTTTGGGTATACTTTGAAACCAGATTGTACTTTTTCATTATCTTCGCTATATATCTTCGTGATACAGCCCGTTTACCAAGCTCTATCTTGATCTTTCGTGTGCCATAGCAGTTCCGGCTATTGCGGAATATCCGTATGATCTCATTTTCTAATTGCCCATCACACCTTTTTTCCTTCTTCACATAATAGTAGGTGTTCCTGCTTATTTTAAGCAGTCTACACATGGCTCTAATGTTGTATTTATCTTTATTTGCCTTGATTACAGCTACCTTTTGGCCATAATCAAGGCTGCCTGCTTTAAAATGTCATTCTCCATCCGAAGCTGCTTATTCTCTTTTCGCAATGTAATCAGCTCATTTTCCTCCACGCTCCGGTTATCCTTTGCGTGAAACGAGCCGCTCTTACTGTAATCTCCGATCCACTTGTGCAGCGTCGATTTGCTCATGCCATATTCCTTCACCAGCTCTGTTGCTGGCTTCCCGGCTTTATACATTGCCACCATCTGCTCCTTAAATTCCTGTGTGTATTTTGTTTCTTTCTGCTCCATTTTTCTCTATTTTGCCGCCTGTCCGATTTGTTTTGGTACTCTTTATTGTAGCCCTAACGCACCTTGCTGGAGTCGCTGGGGTCCGCCATGAAGTTGTATCCAACGCCCGCGCTCTCCTTGATCCAGAATTGGATGGCATTTGCGGTGGCATAATGGGCTTTGCTGGCCGACAATCCCCCGGTGGTCACGGGGTACCCATGGTCGATGATAGCCTGGATACCCGTGATGGTGGTGCTGGAAAAGATGGCCGATGCGTTGAAGTCCGTATATTCCGTGGAGCTGGAAGGCGGGTCTTTCATGTGCTCGATACAGTAGGCATAGTTCCCACTGGCGTCACGATGCACCGGCGTGTTCAGGTCATGCCACGAGCCGTTGTTGTATTCGAAAAAGTCATACGGGATGTCCTCGTCGGAGATGGTGGTGGTAGCCGCCAGCGCGGGTGCTGCAATGCCCAGCAGCAGGACGACCGCCAGCAGCAGGCAAAGGGTTCGCTTAAAGTGGTTCATGGTGATACTCCTTGTGTTTTATTTACCCGCCGGAAAATGAAAGGGGGTGCTCCTATCCGCGATGTGCGGTAAAAGCGCCCCAGTATATTAAGCTCCAATAAAGCCGCTGTTGGGTTATCTCTGCAGCTTCTTTGGAGCGTTATATTCGTTTTCCCGGCTGGTATATTTCTCGGCTGGTAATAAGGGTTGGGGGGTCTGGAGGAAGGGGCGGAGCCGAGCGCCGCCAGTGGCGGATTCAGCGAGGCGGAAGCCCAGTGAGCAGCAAGCGATGCAAGCGGCAGCGAAGCAGCGCGCCGACTGCTAACTGTGGGTTAAGCTGGCTGCCCGCAAACATACCCACTGCCCCCTTGGCATAAGGCTATTTGTAAAACACGATGCATTTTTCACGCAGGCATTGCTGTAATGCTTCGTTCCAATACAAGCAATGGTGGCAATCCCGCTCCCGGCTGGTTTTATCCCGCTTTTTATGAAAGCCGGGCTTTTGCTTCATGAGCCGCTCATATTCAAGGCCTTTTCCCTCGGTAAAGTTCAAAATGTCACCTCCTCGGGGCAAACAAAAAGCACCCATGCTCGTCAGCACCGGCGCTCGCTCGTTTACCGCACATATTCTTTGGATTGCCTGTCCCGCTCCAGCTTGCGGTAATACATATCCAAGGCTTTTACGATGGTTTCTTCGATTTTCTGCGGGGGCATATCCGCTGTAAAATACTTGGAAAACCGTTCACGGGGCAGCTTTAATACCTCTTTTTGATTTGGTTTTTCCTCCTGTAACACCAATTCAATGCCGTTTTTGTCCAGTTTTCCGGCCTTGGCCGCTTCTTTTAGGCGTTGTGCCTGGGCTAAAGATGGAGTGCTGTCGTACTGATCCATTAGGTCTAACAGTGCGGTCTGCTGTTCGGCGGACAAATACGAAAGCTCTACGGCGGGGTTCAGCGCGATTTTCTTATCGTCCACCATGGAGAGCAAAGGCGGGGCAAGCTCGGTAAGACGGATAAAGCGTGATATTTGATTTTTACTTTCTCCGGCTTGTTCGGCCACAATATCCCTTGAAAACTTTCTGTTTAACTTCTGCCCAACTTGGGCAGAAGTTAAATCAGCCCTAAATCCCTGCCTTTTAATTGCATCCAGCTTCATTTTATATGCCCATGCCCGTTCGCTTGGTAAAATGCTTTCCCGCTGTAAGTTCGCATCTACCATTTGAATAATGGCCTCGTCTCGCGTCATTTCTTTAATTATGACGCGCATATGCGTAAGCCCCGCCAGCATACATGCCCTATGGCGACGATTGCCCGACACAAGCTCATATTCGCCGGGCCTGTCCTCTAAGGGCCGCACCAGCGCCGGGGTAAGCTGTCCATAGGTTTTTATGCTTTCGGCCATATCCAGCAGCGATTGATCCTCTATAACCTTAAAGGGATGCTCCGCAAATTCATGGAGCTTGGATAGGTCAACCTCTTGTACTTGATCGGCTCCGCCCTCCGTGGGCGTAGATGGCAACCCAAACAAATCATCTAACGTGCTGATCTTGGGCTTTTTTGTGTTCGTGCTCACGGTTTCCAATCTGCATGACCTCCTTTGTAAGTGCTTCGTATGCTTTGGCTACACGCCCATTGGGGTCGTAAGCATAAATGCTCTGGCCCTTTTCGGGCACTTCGGCGGCGCGGATGGCAAAGGGGATTTCGCTTTTGAACACCCGCACCAAAGAACCATAATTATCCCGCACGGCGCGAATGGTATTGCGGGAAAGGTTCGTGCGGCTGCCCACCATGGTCATAACGATGCCGTCTACCTGTAAGCGGGGGTTCAGGTTGCGCTTGACCCGGCCAATGGTCTTGAACAGCGCATCCATATCATCCGCGGCTAAAATATGCGCCTGCACGGGAATGATGATGCTGTCAGCGGCGGTGAGGGCGTTGACCACCGTAAGACCCAAAGAAGGGCGGCAGTCGATCAAGACATAATCGTATTCGTGCTTAATTAGATCAAGATATTGCCGCAGGATGGTTTCCCGGCTCATGCTGTTGACGAGAGTTACCTCCGTGGCCGCAAGCCCTGCGTTGGCCGGGATGAAATCCACACCCTCGCTATGCTGGCGGATGGGCGCGAAATACTCAAAGTCGGGATAACTGTCCTCGTCGGAATGGGCGATTAGGTAGTCCATAACGGTAGAGATGGTATGGTAAGCTCTTTCGTGTCTTTTACGCCCAGGCATTTGGACAAATCCCCTTGCGGATCAGCGTCCAGCAACAGCACCTTCTTCCCTTGGCGGGCCAGGCCAACGCCAAGGTTTACGGTTGTGGTGGTCTTTCCCACGCCCTCTTTTTCATGGGCGCAGGCGATTACTTTGGTCATGTGAGGTTCCTCATTTTCATTTTGGTATGACAAAAAGATAGAGCGGTACTCTATCTCAACGTAATCCCGTGCGGTATAAAATTGATGTTTTGCTTTCAGAATGAGCAATACGATGGTTTTTGCGGTCAACAATCAGATGAAATATTTTCCAGTTAACAATCAGAACAAAGATGTTTTAGGAGTGTATCGGGCACTTTGCTATTCTATTTCAGATATAGTAAAAGCCCGCAAACGTAATGTTTACGGGCTTTTCTTTGGCTCCCCCTGTTGGACTTGAACCAACGACACTGCGGTTAACAGCCGCATGCTCTACCGACT
>JAVVVD010000002.1:3957-270380 GCA_036652795.1 Clostridia bacterium
CTTACGGGCTTTTCTTTGGCTCCCCCTGTTGGACTTGAACCAACGACACTGCGGTTAACAGCCGCATGCTCTACCGACTGAGCTAAGGAGGAATGCAACGAGTCTTATTTTACAGCAATCAAACGGATTTTTCAACCCCTTTTTGATAATATTCTAAAAAAATATGTATCAACATACCATATCGTAGTTTTTGCGTATATTTATATCAACTTTTAGTGTATTTACCCAAACTTTTACGTTGATCATAAGTCCCTCAACTATTGATGGCGAATCACAAAAAAGCCCCGAAATTTCGGAGCTTTTTGATTTGCCTTTTCTAATACACCGATTTATCCGTATCACGGAACAAAGGGGATTAGCCCAGAGTGGGAGGGCGAATGCAGTTCGCATCACCCGTAGTGGGCGATACTTAGTTGCTCAAAGGATTACGTTACATATCCTTATGGGCTTGGAAGCAAGCGCTGCAATAGATTGGCCTATCGTTCTTAGGAACGAAAGGAATCTTGGTAGGAGCACCGCACTCTGCGCAAACCGCATCGTACATTTCTCTCTCACCATTGCGCTGGTTCTTGCGAGCGCCTCTGCATCCCTTGCAGCGGATGGGCTCGTTCTGGAAACCCTTTTCAGCGTAGAACTCCTGCTCACCGGCGGTAAATACGAACTCCGCACCGCAATCCTTGCATACCAATACTTTGTCTTCGAACATGTGTTTAGATCCCCTTGTGAAATAATTTTATTTAGCATTCAAATTTCGGCTGACCTGGTCTTTGTCCCCACACTCGCCGGCTGGAAGTCTCGCTACTAGGCTTTATGCCGCCCACTACTGCTTCTCTCGAGTATATGCCCGGCCGGTCTTACGTCTAAGCCGCACCATGCTCACCGACGATTGTCGGCTTACGTGGATCGTTTCGCCTGCGACTGGCATCGATTTTCAACCACAGACCCGAACTCCGAATCACCTCTTTTATTATAGTTTAAAGTAAAAAGAAACGCAACTGTTATTTTTATAACGAAGTATTTTATTAATTCAGGAATTTAATGCGTCTGTACTTCGTCATATTGCGCCCGTGGACCACCAACATACTTCGGGCGTGTGCGCGCCATTGTTACATTAGCTTCGCCTATACGCCTTGTTGCCGCATGTATTGGGACTACCACCGGGTGCAGGTGCATTCCAATGAATGTGCCTCCTATGTCAATGCCAGCAGACGCCATGCCCTTTAGATCCTCAACCATAACATACTCATCTATCCTAGCCACCGCCTGCATTGCAAAAGCGCCTCCAGCATGCAGCTGCGGCTTTACCCAAACCTGTTGCAGCCCATAGTGCTTCATACACCCGCGATCGACCACCAAGCAGCGGTTAAGATGTTCACAGCACTGCACTGCTAAATGCAGCCCACGTTCCTTGATTTCCGGCAATATCGCATCCATCACCGCTTTTGCAGCGTCCTCATTTGAGCCTGTGCCTATGCATTTTCCCATTATCTCGCTTGTGGAGCAGCCAACTACCAGTATATCGCCCGGTTCCAGTGTTGCCGTGCTAAGCAGCTCCTGTATGGCCGCACATGCCTGCTCATTTATTTGCTTCATATTGTTCATATAGCTCACCCCTTTACCGCTATTTATTATAGTAGCTTATCCTCATTTTTGCAATAACGGCAATTATACATAACATCCCTCGCCAAATATGGCGTTTATAAATTTTAAATACCAATTAAATTTTTAGTATTGACATTAGCAATAAAATGAATATACTTAAGATTAAGAATTGTTTTAATTATTGATTGGAGCCATTATGATATATTCAAAGCAGCGCGAGCTTATAATGGATTGTCTGCACGTTCATCCTTCACACCCGAGTGCGGATGAGCTATATGCACTACTTCGCGTTGATCACCCTGGCATCAGCCTTGCCACAGTATATCGTAATCTAAACCAGCTTGTTGAATGTGGCCAGATTATGCGCATAAGCGTCCCGCACTGTGCTGATCGATTCGATGCTGTAAACGATGGGCATTATCATATGACCTGTGAAAGTTGCGGTCATATCGATGACATACCGCGTGAAGCAGTTCCTGATGTCTGCAAGGCTGCCACCGCTGCAACCGGGCTTGATATACACGGAAGCAAGCTGATATTCTACGGGGTTTGCAATGCTTGTAAGCATTAATTATAAACCTACATATATAAAACAAAAATATTTTTTAAAGAGGAGTGTACACACATGAGAAACCTTAAAAACACCAAGACTGAAGCTAACCTTGCCGCCGCATTCGCAGGCGAATCTCAAGCCCGCAACAAGTATACCTATTTTGCTTCCGCCGCGCGTAAAGAAGGCTATGTTCAAATAGCTGATATTTTTGAAGAAACTGCCGGAAACGAAAAAGAACACGCTAAAATGTGGTTTAAGTTGCTTAATGATGATAAGGTGCCTTCCACAAAGGAAAACCTTAAAGCCGCAGCTGATGGCGAAAATTATGAATGGACCGATATGTATGCCCAGTTTGCCAAGGATGCCAAGGCAGAAGGATTTGAAGACATTGCTTTCTTGTTCAATGCTGTAGCTAATGTCGAAAAAGAGCATGAAGCACGGTATCGCAAGCTTCTCGCCAATGTTGAGTCTGGTGAAGTCTTTGAGCGTGTTGGTGAAAACGAGTGGAAGTGCCTTAACTGTGGGCATATTCACCATGGCAGTTCCGCGCCCCAGGCATGCCCGGTTTGCTCTCACCCTCAGGCGTATTTTGAACTTCGCGCTGAAAACTATTGATTTTCCCAGCTCATTATATCAAGAGGCGGCATTTTTGCCGCCTCTTGCTTTTATTGCATTGTTATCATTTCGCTACGCAGCACTTTTATTATGTGTTTTTCCAACCGCGAGATATAGCTCTGCGAAATTCCAAGCATATCGGCAACCTGTTTTTGCGTATATTCCTTTCTATCGCCAAGACCGAATCTCAGCTCCATTATCTGTTTTTCACGCGGTGTAAGCTTTTTCATTGCAAGCGACAATAGTTCCTTATCAACCTCATCCTCTATACCGCGGCACACAACATCGCTATCCGTTCCCAAAATATCAGATAGCAGCAGCTCGTTTCCATCCCAATCGATATTTAGCGGTTCATCCAGCGATACTTCCAGTTTAAGCCTACAGCTTCGTCTCAAATACATCAATATCTCATTTTCTATGCAGCGCGAAGCATATGTTGCCAGCTTGATCTTTTTTTTCGTATCAAATGTATTAACGGCTTTAATCAACCCTATTGTGCCAATAGAAATAAGATCCTCAATACATACCCCTGTGTTTTCAAATTTACGCGCTATATACACCACCAGACGCAGATTGCGTTCTATCAGCGTTTGCTTCACACTATCATCATCATCCAGCACCTCTATCAGTTGAAGCTCCTCCTCTTTTGTTAGCGGCGGCGGCAACGCTTCACCCGAATTAACATAATATAGGGCATTGATAATATTTGCGTGTAGATATATTCGAGACAATAATTTATACAGGTTTTCAAGCATACGTCTGCTCCTTTCATGCGGGTATCGCAGCGGGAGGCACTATTGCGCTCACACCGCACAGCGGTTCTTCTGACACAGCTAAGAACGAGTTGAGTGTTACTGTACTTTTTAGTTCAAATTGCAGCCGCTCCGGCATAAAAGCATATAGTATGCGTTTGCCGCCAAGCGACGCCACAGGTATTGGTATTGTTGCGAATTTCATCAGCTCCGGCTGAAACACCACAGTAACCGGAAGTCCTGATATTGGTTCATATAATGAGTTGCCTGTATCCACTATTGCTGTAAGCGAATACTCCTTACCGCAATGGCGTATATGCAGTACCCCCCGGCAGCCCAATCCGCTGCGTGCAAACAGTTTTCGCATGGCTGTAGGCATTACTGTTGCCGCCACAGCCGCCATAAGCGCTATTCTGACCGGCAATGAGACGATTGTCATCCCGTTTTGCAGTGTGCCTCCACAGTAGGCAAGGCATATTGTTATTCCGCCTGTTACAAATGCCGCTAGAAACACTGCCAGCGCGTTGAACATATAAGATCTTATCGAATTGAACGGCAATGCGAGCGCCATCAGAAGCCCTGTAATCAGTTTAAACGGCAATGTCAGCAGCAATGCACACCCGAGCGCAAATGCTGCAAATACTGCGCCAAGCGCTGCGGCAAGCGCCATGCGCCATGCGGGCAGCTTGATTGAGCAGACCGCTGCAGCTATGCGCAGCATAAGTATATTCATAAGCGTATTGTCAAGCAGAAACAACTCAATATACACTGATATGCCCCCTCCCAGAAAAAATATAGCATGTAGAGGATGAAAAATATGTAGAATTCACGCCGTACATATACATGGTATTTGTCGATAGAGTGAACGCCAATTAAAAAGCACCGCCGGCAAGCCATCAGGCCGCCATGCGGTGCTTTATTTTTTATATTATTTATTCAGCTTACGGCTTTACGGTAACCGAACATGAGCCGTATCTTCTTGAGCCGTCCGTAGACGTAGCTGTAATTCTGGCACTGCCCTTGCTTACAGCGATTACATTTCCAGCTTGATCCACCGTAACAATCTGCGTATTGCTGCTTATCCATGTCAACGATTTGTCATTCGCTGTTGACGGCAATACAGTATACGCTATGGTTGCTTTCCCCCCTGGCGCAAGCGTAAGTCTGGTCGGATTCAGCTTTACTCCGCTCACGTATTCACGCACCTCAACGTTTATCACACTGCTTGCACCCTGCGCGTCCGCCGCGCTCACGGTTACCGTTGTATTACCGGCTCGCACTCCCCTTATGCTGCCGTTGCTCACCGTGGCTATGGTTCTATCCGCTGTTATCCAACTCAGCTTCTTATTGGTGGCGTCAAGCGGGTTCGCTGTGCCTGTCAGCATCACGGTTTTTCCTTTATATACTATCACCGACTGCTGGCTTACGCTGATGCTATCCACCTTACGTATTACCGTCACAGTGCATCTAGCGCTGCGTCTGCTTCCATCTGCCGCCGTTGCCGTTATGGTTGTTCTGCCTCCGCGCAAGCCCTCAACATTGCCATCTTGATCAACGCTTGCCACGCTTGGATCACTGCTGCTCCAGACAATTCCTCTGTTGCTTGCCGTAACCGGCAGTATGCTAGCAGTAATCGTTATCTGCTCACCAGAAGCTACCGTAAGCTTCGTCATATTCAGCTTTATGCTCTTCACAGGCTCCATCACAGTAACATTGATGCTTGCGGTTGCGCCTTTGGCGTCTGCCGCCGTTGCCGTTATAATCGCCGTGCCGCCCGCCACTCCTCTTATTGTTCCGTTGCTCACTGTAGCGACTTTGGCATCGCTTGTAGTCCATATTATATTTTTATTGCTTGCATTGAGCGGGCTTATTGTCGGCATCAGCCTTCGTGTTTCACCCTTTAGAAGCGTTAACCCTTGCGTTCCCAGCGAAATACTGTCCATTTTCAAAAGCACCGTTATTTTACAATTGGCGCTCTTGCCATCCGCTGTGCCTGTTATTGTAGCACTTCCAGTCCCTACGCCATGCACTGTACCATCTGAGTCCACCGTCGCAACATAGCTATTGCTGCTCCGCCATACCACATTTTTATATGATGCGTTCGCTGGCAACACATTTGCACTAAGCGACAGAGTTTCACCTGTGTATATCCTTCCCGCCGACTGGCTCAGCATTATGCTTCTAACCGGAATTATCCCCACCGTTACCTTGCATGTGGCGCTCTCACCACTACCATCCGCCGCCGTAGCAGTTATAACCGCCGTACCTTCAACCTTTGCAGTTATCATGCCGCTTTTACTTACGGTTACTATTGAATCATCGCTACTCGTCCATCTGAGCGCCTTATTGGTCGCATTCTCAGGTTTTATCGTAGCCGTCAATTGCAGCGTATCTTTTAAGTTCAGCGCAGCTTCTGTCTGTGATAGTGTGATCCCGCTCACTGAAACCGGTGTGTATTTAGCGCTCTGAGTGAGAGCCTTTATGCGGAATGTAATCCCATCATATGTAACGCCTACATCCTTCCATATGTTTTCCTCAGTCATTATATAGCTTTGACCGGGTTCCATGGCAGCTATATAATCACAGTCACTTTCCTTAAGTGGCATGTCAGTATATAAGTAACATTCGCCTAAACTGTTTGATATAGTCACCACAACAGAAAAATTATCATCTGCGTGAAGATCAACAGCACCTGATAGCGGCACAGTTATATAACCGGAGTATATCCCGCTGCCCGATGTGGTATTAACAAGCGTGCCGTTTGTGGGATTGCCCTGCGTAACATCTGTGCCTTTGTATATTTCTATTTTATATGAATAATTCGTCATTGGTGTTGAAAATGCCGCCGCCATCAATGTTTCATTACGCATTGAAGTATAAACATTCGCGCACGTCATTTCCGGTGTATTGCCACCTAAAGATCCAAACACAATGCCGCCATCGTATTGATAGTTGTATTCGTAGTCGAAATCCGCCGCAGTAACCGCTTCAAAAAATGTTACATCGCTGTTTTTAATGGATGCATCCTGATAGGATATCCAGAAATAGCCACTGTCGCCAAACTCTGTACCCCAGCTGTTCTTTATTAGCCATGCTCCATCCTGAGTTACCGAATAGCTATTATTATTGTTATCAGTGATGAGTGCAAAATTATCTTTTGAATAGTTGTCGTCCCAACCCACCAGCGTTACTGCGTGGTTAGTGCTTCCGTTGTCAATAGGATACCAGTAGGCCGTTCCACCATTTTCTGTTTTGTTGTAGAGCTGCACACCACCATGGAAATAGTTTATCATCGCAGCACCATCTGACATCAGTTGCTGTTTAATGCTCGCAGTATCGTTGATATTAAGGCTATACATATTTTTAAGGTAAGCCACATTCTGGCCATAAGCCGCATCCACGGTTTTGGACAGTCCGCTGTTTACGGCTGATTCTGCGCTGCTATATGGCACACTGGCCTCGCTTGCGAATCCCGTCCAACCTGACAGCATAGCACATGCGAAGTATGCATTTCCGCCAGAATCCAATACGGTGGGGCTGCCTGCGCTTGTAATAAACTTTGCATCATCCCCGGTTGTATTTCCGGCTGACGTATATGGAACATGGTTAAAAGCATAATAGGCAAGATGCAGCTCTGAAAGATCATACATGCCCTTACCTTTAGATAGCAGATTGCTCTCAGCGGATGCCATTGTGGCGTATGTCCAACATGTGCCATAATTGCCCTGATTTTTAACCTCACTTACACGGCCTTGCGTATTCAGATTATAGCTTTGGGGTGCCGCGCTGAGCGCCTCTATCTGTGACCCAAGCCGTTGTGCATACTGCATATCCGTCATTGTAGCCATGGGCGGAAGCACAAAACCCTCCGGGAATACCCCACCCATCCCTTGGTTTCCAACCACGGTAAGTTCATCAGTGTTATTTTCATCCGTATATGGTGTTTGAGTGGGGATCAATGTAGCTTCCGGCGTTGGCGTAAGCTCGATCGTCGGCGTAAGCTCCGGCGTTGGCGTAAGCTCCGGCGTTGGCGTAAGCTCCGGCGTTGGCGTAAGCTCGATCGTCGGCGTAAGCTCGATCGTCGGCGTAAGCTCGATCGTCGGCGTAAGCTTATCCATATCGATTGAATTAGCAGACCCGGGGGCAGATAGCTCTTGGATAATATCGCTTGTATGCTCTCCTTCTACCGCTGTCTGATTATTCTGTTTTGAATCCATTTGTGCGAGTGCACCCGCCGGCAGTACGCTCAACGCAAACAGCGCTACGAGGATGAGGCTTATTATCCTGCGTTTCATAAAAATCCCCCTTGAAAATATATTGCTTATAAGTTTATTACGGGTATATGCGATCAGTTACATTGTCAGATACGTACAGTTCTTGCCATAAACACACTGTTTCCACAAGAAATGCATTCATATAATCGATTTGTCAACATTATAACATCAGCCAAATTGCACGGCAACATATATAAAACCGAATGGGTAAGAATTCCCATCCGGTTAGCTGGAAGTGAATATCAATCCATTTTTACAGCAGCGTAACACCCGCCGCTTCGCATATGTTTATTGTGTTTACATCCCATATTGAGGACTGCACCTCGCCTATATGCGCTTTGCCAAGCATCAGCATGCACAAACGCGATTGCCCTATACCGCCACCTATTGTGAGAGGAAGCTTGTTTGCCAACAGCATACTGTGGTATGGCAGCGTACGCCTATCATCACAACCCGCCTTTTTAAGCTGCGCGTCCAGTGTATCAGCATCTACGCGTATTCCCATTGATGATATCTCGAATGGACAATCAAGAAGCTTGTTGTAAAACAGTATATCTCCATTCATGCTCCAATCATCATAGTCAGGAGCACGGCCATCGTGCGGCTTACCGTCGCTTAGCTTATCGCCTATGCCCACTATGAATACCGTACCGAATTCCTTGGTTATCGCGGCCTCGCGCTCGCGCGAAGCAAGCTGTGGATACATATTTAGCAGCTCCTGCGCCGTTATGAATTTCACATCACGCTCAATCTCCGTTGTAATATGCGGATATCTGGCCTTTACGGCATCCAGCGTATTGCACACACAGTTCACTATCGCCCGCACAGTAGCCTTTAACGTTTCGATATTACGGGTTTCAGGCGTTATAACCTTCTCCCAATCCCATTGATCCACATACACCGAATGCAGGTTATCCAGTTCCTCATCGCGGCGTATTGCATTCATGTCGGTATAAAGGCCCTTGCCCTCGCGAAATTCATAGCGATACAGAGCAAAGCGTTTCCATTTTGCCAACGAATGCACTACCTGCGCATCCGTCTCCGCTGAGGGTATATCGAAGCTTACAGGGCGCTCCACACCGTTTAAGTCATCATTCAAACCCGATCCAGGCGTCACAAACAGCGGCGCCGTCACCCGTTTAAGGCGCAGCGCTCTGGCAAGCGACTCTTGAAAATCACGCTTTATAAGGCTTATTGCATCCTGAGTCTCATAAAGGGTCATTGTTGAACGATATCCCTCCGGTATTACGGTTTTAGACATGTTTTTTACCTCCTGAAAATATAAAAGCGCCATGCGTCATCAACGCATGGCGCTTGTTTAGCAATATTTATTCTTTATTCCTCAAAAAGCTTGGTAGATCAAGATTGTTTTTTTCTTTTTGGTTATATTCCGTCTTAGGTAGGTTCTGCTTTGTATAGCGCGCAGTAACATCCTTGCCCTCCGGCAACGGCGAAGTGTAGCCTGTGGAGGATTCCACCTGCTTTTCCCAAAATTCCGATCTTCCTACGTTTGCAGGGTTTTTAAGCGCGCCACCATCCCGCACCGTTACGGAACGCTGCTTATTCTGCTCAACATAGCCCAGTGGCTTCTGTTTAATCGGGCCAGGAGAGGACTGAGAATAGAAGCCCGTAGCTATAACGGTTATGCGCACCGCATCGCCCATATCCTCATCTATTCCGGCGCCCCAGATTATGTTGGCATCTGGATCGGCATACTGGCGAATTATTTCAGCCGCATCAGACACCTCAAGTAAGCCCAAATCCGTGCCGCCTGAAATATTCAGCAACACGCCACGTGCGCCCGTAATAGTGGTTTCCAGCAGCGGACTGGCAATAGCCTGGTTAGCCGCCTCTACGGCCCGCTTTTCGCCAGACGACATACCTATGCCCATATGCGCCATACCCTTTTCCTGCATGATTGTGCGCACATCCGCAAAGTCAAGATTTATCATGGCCGGCACTGCAATAAGATCGCTTATGCCCTGAACGCCCTGCCTTAGCACATCGTCCGCCACACGGAAAGCCTCGGTAAGGCTGACATTGCCCACGGTATCCATAAGTCTGTCGTTTGGTATAGTTATAAGCGTATCTACGCTGTCTTTAAGGTCGGATATGCCTGCCACCGCATTGTTCATTCGCACCTTACCTTCAAAGGCAAATGGCTTAGTCACAACGCCTATTGTCAATATGCCAAGTTCCTTGGCGCATTCCGCAACCACCGGCGCAGCACCAGTGCCCGTTCCGCCGCCCATTCCGGCTGTAACGAATACCAGATCAGCACCTCGAAGCGCTTCAATTATCGCATCCCGGCTCTCTTCCGCCGCCTTACGGCCTATTTCTGGATCGGCACCAGCACCCAGGCCTTTTGTCAGTTTTTCACCGATCTGTATCTTTTGAGTGGCACGCGAAAGGAACAGCGCCTGCCTGTCCGTATTCACAGAAACGAACTCCACGCCGCGCAAGCCATACTGGATCATGCGGTTAACAGCATTATTCCCTGCCCCGCCAACACCTACCACCTTTAATTGCGCAAATTGCCCGCCTTCAAAATCCAATTCCAGACCAATGGCCATGCTCTATATCCTCCTACTTCAAAAAGAAGTTCTTAAGTTTGTTCAGTAAGCCTCTATCGCAATCCACACCGCCAGCCTCCATTACAAAATTCATCACGGCAAATGCGCTTGAATAGTTTGGCGAGGCTAGTTTTCTCATATTTGGCGCTTTAACCTTTATCTGCATCCCTAATTGTGATTCAAGGTATTCGGCGCTGCCCCGCACCAGTGTAATTCCGCCGCCCGTAAGGTATATCGGCCAACAATCCTTCGCGCGCACTTCCATGCCGCTGAGCGTCTTGGCTATAAGGCCGCTAAGTTCGTCCATACGCGCTTGGACGATATAGCGTATCGCCTCATGCTCTATGCTCACACAGCCGCCTCCCGGCAGTCTGACGATATCTGCGCTATCCTCATATTCGCGCGAGTATACATACCCGCGTTTTATGCTCTCCGCCACCTGCTGTGGCAAATCAAGCCCATACGCCAAATCTGCCGTAAAATGGCATCCACCCACCGATATCACTTCAACCGCGGCCAGCGCGGAGTTTTTTATCAGGCTTATCTCTGTATGCCATGCGCCTACGTCAATGAGCACGGCTGGGGTAGTTCTCTCCGCCTCCGAGATAACAAACAAACCCTCTGCCAGCGGAGCACCTATAAGCATGTCCGTTCCTATATCCAGCCTTTCCAGCGCGGCTGTAACAAGGCGTTTGAACTTAGAATCCACAAACACATTTGAAACGCTTGCCGCCACGCTGCGCGTCTTGGATTCTTCCGCATCGCATTGAGCATGGAAAAATTCCACAGGCGTACTGTGTATGAGTTCATAGTCCTCAGGAAGATCAAAGTCCAATGAATCATTGATTATCTGCTCTATATCATCGTCCGTAATACGGCGGCGTTTAGCAGGAACCTGCGTGCTACCCTGCATGAGTTGCAACCTTAAAAATGGTGCGGGCACACCGGTTGATATCTCGCTTACCCTAATCGCAGCCTCGGTTTCTGCCGAAGAGACGGCGTCTACTATTGCATCGGCAAGCTCACCTTCATTTAAAAAGTTGCCATGCTTGAAGCCAGCGTATTCTTTTATGCCTGCGCCGCGCAAAATCATTCCATTTTTTGCGTCTAGGCTGCATATAAGGCATATCACCTTTGAGCTTCCAATGTCAAGTATCGATGTATATCGGTTCATTTTTCCTCCCGGACGGATTCGCATAAATATAGTCTGCCCAGTATTAACAGCATAACACAGGCGCTATATGCTGTGCAAGCACCTCGCCAATATGTTGTGAAAAAGGAAATTTTAATGCATTTATCCACCTGTTTCTCCGGTATCCTCGGTTTTGTTTGCATCCTCGGTTTTGTTTGCATCCTCGGTTTTGTTTGCATCCTCAGTTTTGTTTGCATCACCTGGTATATTTACATCTCCCGTATTGTCCGCCTGTTGCGGGGAATAAGTCGGGTCACCGCGCGCACTGAGGTTTATAGTGCCGCCAGTGATGTTGCGCGCGATTAGCTCCGGCAGAACAATCGCCAATTTTTCAAGCTTTTCATCGATATTGTCAGGCTGCCCCAGCTGCACGTTAAATCCGGATACGGTCGTCATATACATGCTCAACGCATTGGATATATCCAACCGGCTTATGCTTTTTGCAAGATCGTGCCTTGTCAGCGCCTGAATTATCATTACCAGCGCACGTGAGTTGAAGTCTGTTTCTTCGCCCAGACGCTGGCTAACTTGAAAGCCTGCCGAGCCCATGCCCACCACGCGCATCAATCCCTCTGTATTGGCTGAGCTGTCTATAGCCAGTACATAGCCATCCTCATCTATCAGCGCGATTGAGTTCATTCCGATTATAACGGCCCTGCCAACGCGCTCTGTAATTGTAATCCTTATCGTTCCCGGATATATACGCTGTATATCCGCCTTTTTGATATATGGTATCTGTTTAAGTGCATTAATTGCCCCTCTTACATCCGCAAGCCACATATGTACGCCTGGCCGTATATCCGCAATACTCAGTACGTCCTCCGTGGATATCTGCTCATTTCCTACCACCACCACACTATCAACCAGCAGCAGGAAGTATGTAAGCGAAAGCACAGCTACAAGCACAATTAGCGTTATGGCAATTCCCAAGGCTTGTCCTGCCTTGGCACGCTTATTCTTTTTTCTTTTCGGCACGCTTTTCAGGGCGCTTTTCTCCGGCTTTGCCACTCAATTATCCTCTCGTCTTATGTGTGCGCCAAGGCATGCAAGCATCTGTTCAAAGCGTTCGTAGCCTCTGTCTATAATCTCCGCTCCCATAATAATTGTTTCGCCCTGCGCCGCAAGTCCAGCCAGCGTCAGCGCTGCCCCTCCGCGCAGATCCCGTGCCGTTACCATCGTCCCCGTAAGTGACTCTACGCCACGTATTATTGTGGTACGATCCTTCTGTGTATACACGGCACCCATCCGTGCAAGCTCTGCTGCATGTTTGAAACGGTTTTCGAAAACGTTTTCCACCACCACGCCTGTGCCCTGTGCTATTGTACATAGCGCAAAAAACTGTGCCTGCATATCCGTTGGAAACCCCGGATAAGGCAGTGTTTCTATCAGCTTTATCTCCTTAATCCGTTTGGGCGCCATTATGTGTATGGTATCACCGCCACACGTTATTGTGCAGCCCGTCTCACGCAGCTTTGCAATTACTGATCCGATATGCTGTTCCACGGCATTTGTCAGCGTCAGCTCGCCGCCCGTTATTGCAGCCGCACACAACAATGTACCTGCAACTATCCTATCCGGTATAATGCGGTGTAAAACATTTTTTCCGTCATACACGCGACCCATAACCTTTACATTTGACGTGCCGGCACCGCTTATCCTATAGCCGGCACTGCACAAAAAGCTTTGTAAATCCTCTATCTCCGGCTCACGCGCCGCATTATGTATTACCGTATCTCCATCTGCCCCCAGCGCCGCCATCATTACATTTTCAGTTGCGCCAACACTTGGATAATCAAGGTGAATATCCGCTCCGCACATATTGCTTCCGTCACAGATTATCTGGCCGTGCTCCTCACGTATTTTGACGCCTAGCATACAAAGTCCCTTAAGATGCAGATCTATCGGACGATGTCCTATCTCGCAGCCACCTGGATATGTGCATACTGCTCGACCAAATCTACCAAGCAGCGGCCCCAACATGAATATGGATGAACGCAGCTCCTTTGATATATCCTGCGGCATAACATAACCCATTGCACTTGAGCTGTCTATTATCAATGTGCCGTTCACACGCTTGTGCTCAACACCCAACGCAGACAGTATAGCAAGCATATTGTCCACATCCTTTAGCGCTGGGCAATCTATAAGCTCTGTTCGTTCACTGCACAGCAGTGTCGCAGCCAGTATAGGCAGTGCGGCGTTCTTTGCGCCCGAAACCCGTATGCTTCCAAAAAGCGGATACCCACCCGTTACCACAAATCTTGCCATGCACGACTCCTCTCGCATTTGCCCGATCTTCTTTTCATCATATGCAGAGGTGTGCCAGTTAGTTCTATTCTATATCTATGTTGCGCGAGATATTGAGCAATATCCCCATGGCTCCAAGGAACACCAGCAAGGATGTGCCTCCTGCGCTGATAAACGGTAGTGTCTGACCCGTTGGCGGTATTGAGCTTGTAGCCACACCTATATTGACCGCTGCCTGAATACCTACCACGCATGTTATGCCAGCAGCCATCAGACTGCCAAAGCGATCCTTGCACTTGATTGCTATTCGTATCCCGCGATATACTATAAATACGTATGCCGATATCAGCATAACACATCCGATGAACCCGAGTTCCTCGCCAATTATTGAAAATATCATGTCACTTTCGCCATATGGCAAAAACAACAGCTTTTGACGGCTGAAATTAAGTCCCTTGCCAAACAAGCCGCCCGAGCCTAGCGCGTAGAGTGATTGACGCAGTTGATATGCGCCATCCAGTTCGCTTGTGAATGGATCGCGAAACATCAGCATACGTGCCCATCGGTATTCCTCGGCATACGCCAGTAAAAAAAACACCGGCATAGCAACCGCGCCCATAAGCAACAGATGTTTTATCTCAGCGCCGCCTAAAAACAGCATTAGCATACCGGTAAGCATCAGTATAATAAGCATCGACAGATTGCGTTGCAGCAGCAAAAACATACAGATCAGCGCCATTATTATAAGCATAGGTACTACGCCGTTTACAAAGCTTTTCATATGCTGCGGTCGCTTTGCCATAAAAGACGACATATACAATATCAATGCAAATTTAGCCAGCTCCGACGGTTGAAACATGAACAGCCCAAAGACCGATAACCAGCGCTTTGCGCCGTTTGCCTCCTTGCCCCATATTACCACAGCCGCCATTAGCGTAAGCGTAAGCACCAGTGCAAACACGCGCAGCTTATCCCATCTGTGGTAATCTATGCGTGATATCACTAGCATTGCCACAATTCCCGCGCTCATGTATACTGCCTGATCCTTAAGGAAATACAGGCCGTCGTCGAATTTATCGTAGGCATAGTAGTAGCTTGCAGAAAACACCATTATCAGTCCGAAGACGCATAACAGAAATACCGCTGTAAAAAGCGGAAAATCCATATGTCCTGTTTTCAAAGATTTTCTAGGCTCTACCATCCTACTCCTCTACAGATTGCTTACTATCTCCTTAAATATCCTGCCCCGCTCCTCATAATCAGAGAACATACCCCAGCTTGCAGCAGCCGGTGACAGCAACACCGTATCCCCGGGAGTCGCCATTGACCCTGCCGCCCGTATCATCTCTTCGAACGTACCATCGCACACCTGAATATTTGTGAATCCTGTTATCGCAGCGGCCTTCATTATTGCCGGCACGTTGCAGCCGGATGCGATTATGCCCTTTATGCGCCCGTTAAACATGTGAAACAGCGGTTCAAAATCGCTGTGCTTATCATACTCACCCACGCCTAACATCAATATCGTTGGGCGTTTCATCGACTCCACCGCTTTTATTGTGGAATCGGGATTTGTTCCCTTTGAGTCGTTAATATACTGTATCCCATTCACCTCGCGAACAAACTCTATGCGATGCTCAACCCCAGTAAAACCACGCAAGCTTGTGCATACATCCTGTGGATCGATACCCATGCACAATGAGAGCGCCGCTGCGCACAGTGAGTTTTGTATATTGTGCGCGCCTGGTATCAACAGCTCATCGGTATGTATAAGCGCCGTTTCGTTGCCATCCATACGCCATATCATACGCCCGCCACGCAGAAACATACCCTCATCCAACTCACGCGTTTGTGAAAAATACACCACCCTGGCCCGCGTTAACCCCGCCATATTCCGCACGATCTCATCATCGTGATTAAGCACGGCAAAGTCCTCTGGCATTTGATTTTCAAACACACGGCATTTTGCCGCAACATAGTTTTCCATCTTGTATTCGAATCTATTTAGATGATCCTCGCTTATGTTGAGCATTCCTACTGCATTCGCCCTGAATTTCGCAATACTCTCAAGCTGCAATGCCGCCACCTCCGCAACCACGTAATCGCCCGAATGGATATCCATAGCGTGCTCTGTTATAGGTACGCCTATATTTCCAAGCACAAATGTGTGTTTGCCCGCGCCCTTGAATATTTCGCCCGTAAGCGTGGTAGTGGTGGTTTTTCCGTTTGTTCCGCTTATACAGACAAAACGCGAGCCACGATCAGCATACCTATACCCTAGTTCTATCTCACCTATAACTTCAGTGCCGCCCGCAATAGCATCCTTTGCAAATTTTGCAAATATTGGCACCACGGGGCTAAGCACGATAAGATCAACGCCGTCGGTAAGTGTTTCCGGTTGTTTTCCTAAGGCATCGGTATATTTTATGCCGGAGAGTGCATCAAAAAGACCCACTATCTCGTCCTTCGTATCATTGATTATCACATTCCATCCGTTGCGATAAAGCAGCTTTGCGCTGGCTATTCCGCTTTTCGCCATACCCACGATCAAAGCCGTCTTCCCATTATTTTTCATAATTTTTCCTCCGGATATAGTAAAAATTCGCACCAACAATGCGCTAATGACTTGGGCTGGTATAATTATCAGGCAATTGCCTGTATGGTTCAAAAAAAGCCGTTCGATGTGCCAAGGAACTTGAGGCAATAGAGCCGCGCTCTGTCTCAAATGCCTTAACCCCGCATACACCGTGCCAAGCGCCAATGAATCACGGCCTACTGGAATACCACCGAACGGCATAAAAACATAATTGAGTTGTTTAATTACACGTATGCAAGCAGGCACACAAGACACAGCACCGTTGTTATTATCATATACATAGAAACTATCTTTGTTTCCGAGTAACCCATAAGCTCATAGTGGTGATGTAGCGGCGCCATTTTAAATACGCGCTTTTTACGCAGCTTGTACGAACCAACCTGCAATATCACCGAAACTGCCGATGACACAAAGCATGCGCCCATTATTGGCAGCAACAGCAGCGCACGCGAAAATATCGTCATAACCACAAGCGCCCCGCCCAGTGCAAGTGAACCGGTATCCCCCATAAACGCCCTTGCAGGATATGAGTTGAAACGCAAAAAGCCGATGCATCCGCCCGCCACAGCCGCCGAAAATATGGCCATTGAGTTAAGTTCCGCAGAGTACTGCGTAAGCTTGGCCTGTCCCATGTCGGCAGGCAGCAGCATTGCGTTAGACATATAAATAAATACTATTGCCATAGTAAGCGCGTATATCATACTTACACCTGACGCAAGCCCATCCAGTCCATCCGTAAGGTTTACACTGTTGACCATAGCCACAACAATAAACATTACAAACGGTATGTAAAACGCGCCAAGATCCCATTCCACATCGAAGAACGCCAGATATATCTTTGAACCGATATATGGACTGTTGTAGGCGTACAGCGCTATTATCGCCGCTATGCACAGTTGGGCAATTATCTTCTGGTATGCCCTTAGTCCCTTGGTGTTTTTTTGTCTTACCTTTAAAAAATCATCAATAAATCCAACCAACCCAAAGCCAGTAGTTACTATAAGTGCCGGAAATACCAGTTCTGTTGCTCCAAGCGAAAATGCCAGCGTACCAACCAGTACAGCGGCTATTATCATTATGCCACCCATCGTTGGGGTTCCGGATTTTTTAAGGTGCGACTGTGGCCCATCATCGCGTTCGGTTTGTCCAAACTTTAGCCGCTTTAGCATTGGTATGAGCAATGGGCCCAGTACCATGCATACGGCTGTTGCCAACAGCAGCGCTAATATCAGCTTTTGCATTATATCCTCCGCAGTAATGCCACCCACTACTTACAAAGCAGCTCGGCGACTATCTCCTTCTCATCAAAATGGTGTTTACCGCCGTTTATCTCCTGATAATTCTCATGTCCCTTGCCTGCAAGTATTATCACATCGTCCTTTTCCGCATGTGTTAACGCATACTCTATGGCATGTCGGCGGTTTTCTATTATGATATGCTCGCAGCCGGATTTCTTTACACCTTCTACCACGGAATTGATAATCGCCATCGGCTCTTCACTTCTCGGATTATCGGATGTTACCACAAGTAAATCCGAAAATCTGCCCGCGATCTCCCCCATTATCGGCCGCTTCGCATGGTCACGATCCCCACCGCAGCCAAACAGCGTAACAATACGGCCTTTGGAAAATTCCCTTACTGTTTTCAAAATATTCTCAAGCGCATCCGGCGTATGCGCATAATCCAGCAACACCGTAAAATCGCGTCCACCCGTGGGAAGCGGTTCTAACCTGCCCGATACGCTCGCCATATGCTCCAGTCCGTTTTTAATCGCATCCATTGGATAACCCAAGCGCATTGATACCGCCACGGCACCCATTGCATTAAACACGCTGAAAAGGCCTGGCGTCGGCACATATATCCTTGTGATGCCCAACGGTGTATGCAAATCAAACTGCACCCCACGCGTTGTTATGTCAATTTCCGTCGCAGATATATCCGCATTCTCCCTTATTCCAAATGTTGTGGTATTTATATCAATACCATTTGTCATCTCCGCAGCATATGGATCATCCGCATTTATAACGGCCTCCTTGCTCTGATAAAAAAGCTGTTTCTTTGCCTTTAGATAATTGCTGAAGGTCTTGTGGTAATCCAAATGGTCTTGCGTTATATTTGTAAATTCACCAATATCGAACTCTATCCCGTGAACCCTTTTCTGATCCAATGAGTGTGATGAAACCTCCATCACCACCAGCTCCACGCCTTCATCCTTCATCTGACGCAGTATTCGTTGCAGATCTACGCTTTCAGGCGTTGTGCGCTCAGTATCAATTATACAATCCCCTATCATATTGCGTATAG
This sequence comes from Clostridia bacterium, assembly GCA_036652795.1. Classification (GTDB taxonomy): domain Bacteria; phylum Bacillota; class Clostridia; order Christensenellales; family CAG-138; genus JAVVVD01. Next base: position 22,666 of record JAVVVD010000002.1, read on the forward strand.
TTCCGATAAGGCCTACCTTTATGCCCAGCTGCTGCGCTATTGCTTTGAGCATATATGTGGTGCTGGTTTTGCCGTTTGTCCCCGTAATGCCCACCATTGTCATCTCGCGTGATGGGTTGCCATATCTGGCCGCAGCCATCTCCGCCATGGCTATGCGTGTGTTAGGAACAAGCAGCTGAGGCACACTCAGCGGCAGCTCGCGTTCCACCACAAGCGCTGCCGCTCCCGCAGCAACCGCCTGCTCTGCATATTTATGGCCGTCCGCAAACGTGCCGACTATGCAGCAAAACACATCCCCGGCATTAACCTTGCGTGAGTTATACTGCAATTCGCCCACAGGTATATCATTACCTATAAGCTTGTGCATCGTTGGCTTTGCAAGTTCTGTTAATAGCATATTTTACCTCCATCAGGCCCTATCTACTCGCCTATTTTCGTATGGGAAAAGTCCACCAGCACCTCCGTGCCGCGTGGAACCTTTGCCCCGGCTGCCGGCACCTGCCATATAGCTGTGCCCCATTGATCGATCGGGTCTATCAAAATTTTTAGTCCTTTTTCCTTCAGCAGGTCGTTGGCTTGTAATCTGGTTTTTCCACTTACATCAGGCACGGTAACGTTGTCATCGCCATCGTCATCCTGCGTAGGCTGTACGTCCGTAGCCTGCGTGTAAAGTATAACCTGGCTGCCTACTCTTACTGTACTTCCTGCCTCAGGTATCTGCGCTATAACAGTATCATCCTCTTGGTGCACTGCGTCAAGACCCAAATCCTTAAGTTTTTTTACGGCAGCCTCCATGCTCAATTCTGAAAGATCTGGAACTATGATGCCCTTTTCGCTTATATTCGGGAGGAATCCGCTGTGCCGCAATGTTTCCTCCATTATTTCCTTTACGAATGGTGCAGCGACCGTACTGCCAAATATCGTGCCTACCTTTGGCTCATCCACCAATATAAGGCATACAAACTGTGGATCGTCCGCAGGCGCAAAGCCAATGAACGATGCGATCAGTTTGCCGTCGGCTACCTTGCCGTTTTCATATTTTTGTGCAGTTCCTGTCTTTCCGCCCACACGGTAACCAGGAATTCCAGCGTTTTTCCCACTGCCCTGCGCCACAACGCTCTCAAGTATGGTGCGCACCGTCTTGGATGTATCCTCGCTTATCACCCTTCTTACAACGGTAGGCTTGTTTTGCAATATTACCTCTCCGTTATGCGCCACTATTCTATCTACAACATAGGGCTGCATCAGGTTGCCGCCGTTTACCGCCGCGCCCACCGCGGATGCAAGCTGTATAGGTGTTACTGCTATGCTTTGACCAAATCCGATTCGCGCTAGCGTATTGTCTTTGATGTATTTTTCATGCGTCACTATTCCGCTTGATTCACCCGGAACACCACTGCCGGTGCTTACGCCAAAGCCAAACGCATATATATAGTCGTAAAATTTCTCTTTGCCCATTTCCAGCGCCATTCCCATAAAGGCGCGGTTACATGAGTTTTGTGTGGCCTTGGTAAGATCCTGATCACCGTGGCCGCCACTTTTCCAGCAGCGTATTTTTTCGCCGTTTACCATATGATAGCCCGGGCAATGGTATGTGGTTGCCGTTGTAACAGTGCCGCTGTCAAGTGCGGCGGACAGAGTAACCACTTTAAAGGTTGAGCCAGGCTCATAGGCATCGCTGACTATCTTGTTTTTAGAAAGATCCGATAATATGGCCAAATCGTCTCGCGGCGGGTTGTTGGGATCATAATCTGGCTGTGAGGAGATTGCCACTATAGCGCCCGTCTTACAATTAACCAATATGCCCTGTGCGCTTTTAGCTTTATTGACCGTAAGCGCCTGCTTGAGCGCTTTTTCCATAAAGGATTGAATCACGCTATCCGTAGTAAGCACAAATTCATAGCCGTCTACCGGCTCTATCATCTCCTGAACCCCGTACGCAAGCGCGTTTCCGCGCCGATCCGTTTCGGTTATCATGCGTCCGTTTTTGCCGGAAAGATAATTGTCGTATTTTTGTTCCAGTCCGGACTGACCTACGCCATCCACCGTAGTAAATCCCAACAGCTGTGAAAACAGACTCCCACAGTTATAATAGCGCTTACTGTCTATTGCCGTAACCACGCCGTTACCAAGCTTCAATGCGGTTATCGCATCAACAATGTCACGTTCTACCGCACGCTTTAGTACTATTTCTTTTTTCTTTGTGTCACTAACCTTGCCTAGCACTGTTGTATAATCCATATCCAACAATTTTGCAAGCTCTGTAGCAACACGCATGCGTTCGCCTTCTTTAATGCTGTTTGGCCATATCAATATCTTATACGCCGTGCCGCTCTGAGCAAGCACAACGCCGGTTGAATCCACTATATCGCCTCGTTTTGCAGTCAACGAGGTATCACGTGTCCACTGTGGTAGTGCTTTTTCCTGCAATTCCTTCCCCTGTATTATTTGAATATAGAAAAGCCTTCCTATCAGAAGCAGGAATATGCACACCATGCCTGCCAATGTAATGAGCAGCCTTTTTTTGTTGGATACTGCGGGTGTGCCCATCTGATTCCTCCAAAAAGCTAATCTCCATTTCCGTTATTCGCTCCTGTTCCACCCGTTATAGCAGTGTCAGTAGTTAATACTTTATCGCTAGCATGCACCATAACTATCTGATCGGCTGTTGGGTATCCCATACCTGCCTTCACGGCAGCTTCTCGCGCGGCGTCAATATCTATTGCGCTATTTAGTTTAACATTTAGCGCAGCTATATTCTCTTCGCGCAGTTCTATATCGTTTTTTAGCACATTTACCGCGCAATAACTTTCCGCTATCTGTGCATACCTTATCATAAGCATCATCAGTGTCCCAGCCACAACGCCTATAGTCAGCACTGTCATCAACTTTTTGCCGATGTTGCGTTTGGGTTTTGCTACCGGGGCTGCATCGCGTTTTACATGCGTCTTTACCTGAATATCCGGTTCATAGCGTGGCAGTGCCTCGGCAACAGAAGCACGCGAATGGGAGTACACCCGTGTTGTGGGCGCATAGCCATAATCGTCCTGAAGCTTTTTTGCTGCTACTGCCATTGTTATTCCCCCTTCGCCAAACTTATAACTTCTCTATTGCCCTTAACTTTGCACTGCGTGAGCGCGGATTATCTTCTATCTCGCTCTGGTCTGCCACAATAGGCTTTTTTGTAAGTATTTTCACCGTGGGACGTTTTCCACAGCTACATATCGGTGCTTTCGGATCACATGTGCACGGCTTTTCCAGCGTCCTGAACACCTGCTTTGCAATCCTATCCTCCAGCGAATGGAAAGTTATTACCGCCAGCACTCCTGCCGGATTTAGCAGATCATGCGCATCCCGTATAGCGTCTTCTAGCCCATTAAGTTCACCGTTGACCTCTATGCGTATAGCCTGAAAGGTTCTTCTTGCTGGATGCGGTCCTTCCCTGCGCGCCGCAGCGGGTATCGCATTTTTTATCGTCTCCGCCAATTGTGTGGTGCTCGTCAGTGGTCTGGCCGCCACAATTGCGTTTGCTATCCGCGATGCATATCGTTCCTCGCCATAATTTTTGATTATCAAAAAAAGCTGTTCGCTTGTATACCCATTAACTACATCCTGCGCCGAAAACCCCGATCTCTCATCCATCCTCATATCCAGCGGTGCATCATCATGATATGAAAAGCCTCGCGACGGCGTATCCAGCTGATATGATGATACCCCCAGATCCAGCAGTATTCCGTCAACTCCCTGTATCCCTTGCCCGCCTATCAGCGCCTTCATGTCAAAGAAATTGCCGCGCAGCGCCGTAAACCTTTCGTCAAATCGGCTTAAGCGATCGCTCGCCGCTTCGATGGCTGATGCGTCCCTGTCTATTCCAATAAGCCTTCCATTTGTATTAAGCATCTCCAGCACAGCTTCCGCATGACCGCCACCGCCCAGAGTTCCATCCACAAATATTCCCCCGCGCATCGGGTTTAGCAACGCAAGCACCTCTTGCTTCATTATTGGAGTATGGTGGAATTCATTCATCATATGCCCAACTCACTGAGGTAACGCAGCACCTCGTCGCTTATATCGTCGGTTTCTTCTACATGTTTGCTCCAGCCAGCTGCGCTCCAAATCTCTATACGATTGCCCATGCCTATAAGCATAGCGTTCTCGTCTATGCCGGCCTGTTCACGCAATGATGCCGTAATAAGCACGCGACCCTGCTTGTCCAAATCGCATTCAGCGGCATTTGCAAACAGCAACCGCATCGCATTCTGCGCTGTAACATCCGAAAGCGCCAGTTTTTTAAATTTTTCCAGCAATTCGCTCCACACCGGCACAGACATGCCAAACAAACACCTGCTATCACCCTTGCCCAGCATTCCACGGGTAATAATTACGGTGTTGCCCAGATCCTCGCGCCACTTGGCCGGTATGAATACTCGGCCCTTGGCGTCCACACTATGTTCAAATGAACTTATTAGCATGTTACGCCCCTTCCATAGATGCACGAACCTATTTCGCAGTCTTTTGGATTTGTCTCATTATATCACCACTATTAAACACTTGTCACCACTTTTATATTATTATTATCCAATACCTATGTATTTTTGATTTCATATCCGCTTTTACACAAAATAAAAGAGACCCCGCAAAGGAGTCTCGTGAATGTTCGGCGTAGCACCGTTACAGCTCAGTTATCAGTTTAGGACAAAATTCGATATGATCGGCGGAGCACAGCGTATATTCTGTTCCGTTGCGCTCGCCCTCAAACGCGTTTTTACATGCTTTACCATGCAGATGGCCATATACGACATGCTTTGCGCCAAATCCCTCAAACAGCTCCGTAAAGCCAGTTGGACCATGTTTCTCTGAAAGCGGCGGATAGTGAATCATACCAATAAGATATGCACCATTCCCTGCGGCTTTAAGGGACATTGTGAGCCTAGCAAGCTCACGCTCATAAATTTTCGTATTGCTTGGGTCAAATCCATTGTTTTCAGGTGTTATCCACCCGCGCGAACCCGCAACCGCCATATTTCCATAAAAGAATGCATCATTTTGCAGCGCTGCCATCCCTGGCTTCAGGGCGCCACGCACCCTGGTAAGTGAGTTCCACCAATAATCGTGATTGCCCTTCATTATTAGCTTTTGACCATTAAGCGCCGATATCGCGTCAAGATCTGCTATAGCATCTTCCATGCGCATCGCCCAACTTATATCGCCCGGTATCAGCACAATATCCGCTGATGAGATTCTATCCTGCCATGCATCGGCTATCCGCTCAAAGTGATTGTCCCACTTTTCGCCAAACACATCCATTGGTTTATCAGCGTTCAGCGACAGATGCAGATCTCCGATCGCAAATACCTTCAATGGAGTTCACTCCTCATCGTCGTCTTCTTCCGGGTCATCCTCAAAATCGTCCGGATTGTCATCGAAGAAGATTTCATCATCATCGTTGGCATCATCGTCATCCTCATCATCCTCGTCATCCTCGTCGTCCTCGTCTATGTCCTCACCAAGTTCCTTGTGGATCACTTCAAGCTCGCTCTCTGGTATGTCGCTCTCGCCTGGCAGCGGAACCTCCATATCTGATAACTCCACATCAGGCAGCACCATGCTGTCTGTCATCCCCATATCGTCGCCACGTTTGGTCAGTTTTTCCTGTCTCCTTGCTTCACGCAGGCATATTGCGCACAGCTCACTGCCCTTTACAGCAGGGTTTTCGCCGCACTCTATGCAGACCGCGCCGATCTCATCCGGATCGCTGTCTCCCTTATGATAGCGTTTGCACACATCACAGCACGTATCATCGTCTTTTATATAATTGACCTCACATCTGGGGCACTTCCTAAGCGCCATCAAATCGCCTCCCCAATAATGATTATTTACATATTATGCAAAAGCGTTCAAACTATGTCAATAGCGCTTTTTACAGAATCGTTGTTCAGTTCAGAAACATCTGCAATAATTGCACCTATTCGCGATAACATTTCCTGCCGTCCACGCGCATTCTCCGCCGAATATGGCAGCGCGGCTGGCGGAGCCCCAAGCAGCTTAGCCGCTAAATTTGCCGCCGGTTGTTGCTTTGATCTGGCGAGCTTATCCGCTTTTGTGGCAATGAGTGTAAATGGCACACCATAATATATTATCCATTCAAACATCTGCCTATCCTCCTGCGTTGGCGCGTGCCGTATATCCAACAATAGGAATATGTGCGTAATGCGGCCGGAGGAAAGATATTCTTCCATAAGCCGCCCCCATTTTTCTTTTTCTGTTTTGGGTGCCTTTGCAAATCCATAGCCTGGAAGATCCACAAGATAAAAATCATTGTTGATCAAAAAAAAATTTATCAGTCTGGTTTTGCCGGGGCTAGATGATGTTCTCGCCAGTTTATAGTTATTACAGAGCGAATTTATTAGGCTGGATTTGCCCACATTTGATTTTCCAACCATAGCTATCTCCACCATGCGTTTTTCAGGGTAGCCGCTATCCAGCGCAACGCTGGTGATAAACGCGGCCTGTTTTATATTAAAATCCTCCATCAGTACCTCCGTCTTTGCATTGTAACAGCCGTTGCATGAGTATGCAATAGCAATTGAAAAGAACAATAAACACAAAATGCCGCAGCATATGTCTTATATGCTGCGGCAAATTCTAAAACCAAATTCAATATTATTTAGCAGCACAAAATCCTGCCGGTATTTTAATTTTGCATTTATTGTACTATGTTAGCCCTTTGCGTCCTAGTTTGGGCTATATGCAGCGCAGTATCACGCATAGGCTGCGGCAGATCGCGCAGTGCTGTTTTAAGCACCGTCATAGCATCGGCAGCATACACAATCGATAGGCTGCGTTTCACTTCATCTGGTATCTCGTGTAAATCCTTGCGATTTTCCGCTGGAATTATCACGGTATGCATCCCCGCTCGAGTGGCCGCAAGCAGTTTTTCACGCAGACCCCCTATAGGCAGCACACGTCCCCTTAGCGTTATCTCACCCGTCATAGCAACGCCTGCCCTTACCGGTACGCCTGTCAGTGCGCTTACTATCGCCGTCATTATTGTTATTCCGGCGCTTGGTCCATCCTTAGGCACCGCACCCTCCGGCACATGCACATGCACATCCGTATTAAGCAGGAAATCATCGGCTATTCCAAGCTCAGCGGCATTGGCCCGCACAAATGTCAAGGCTGCCTTCGCGCTCTCCTGCATTACCTCACCAAGTTTGCCTGTTGTTATAACCTGACCGGTACCGCGCAGCATCTGCGCTTCAACCTCAAGTGTAACGCCGCCCACGCTTGTCCAAGCGAGTCCATTCGCCATACCCACGGTATCTTCCCGCTCCGCCAGCATACCTGTATATCTTGGCACCCCAAGGTAATCTATAAGCCGCTGCTTGGTAAGCCGTATACGCGCAGTAGAGCGACCATCCAGCTCACACGCCGCCTTGCGGCATATCGCGCCTATTGTACGCTCCAGCTCACGCACTCCAGCCTCTGCTGTATAGCCCCTTATTATTTCAGGTAGCATCGCGTCCGGTATGCTCAGCATTCCCTTCGTAAGGCCGTGCATTTTTAGCTGTTTTACTATCAGATGTCGTTTTGCTATCTCCGCCTTTTCGATCTCAAGGTAGCTCGGCACATCTATTATTTCCATTCTGTCCAGCAGTGGGCCGGGTATCGTATCCTTGCTGTTGGCTGTGGTTATAAACATCACCTTGGATAGATCATATGGCAATTCAATAAAATGATCTCTAAAGGCAAAATTCTGTGCGCTGTCCAGCACCTCAAGCATGGCACTTGCAGGATCACCCCTGTAGTCGCTTGCAAGCTTATCTATCTCATCAAACAGTATCACAGGGTTTATCGTGCCTGCCTGCCTCATAGCTCCTATTATACGGCCAGGCATTGCCCCAATATAGGTTCTCCTGTGCCCGCGTATCTCGGCCTCATCACGGACGCCGCCAAGGCTCATGCGCACAAACTTACGGCCAAGCGCACGCGCTATAGATTGGGATACCGATGTTTTACCCACGCCCGGTGGACCCACAAAGCATATTATCTGGCCGTTTAGCTTACCCGTAAGCTTTGCAACTGCGATATGCTCTATTATGCGTTCCTTTACTTTTTCAAGCCCGTAATGATCGTTATCGAGTATTGCGCGGGCATTAGCTATATCCAGATCGTCCTCGCTCGTCTCGCTCCACGGCAAATCCAATATGCATTCTATAAAGCTCTGCGCCACCGGACCTTCATGTGAGCCTGCGGGCAAATCCGCAAACCGTTCTATTTCCTTTTCCAGTCGTTTGCGCACATCCTCCGGCAGTTCTTTTCCGGCCATACGCTCGCGATATTTATCCGCTTCGCTCTCCTCATCATCGCCTAATTCCCTGCGGATAACCTTCATTTGCTCACGCAGATAATATTCCTTTTGATTCTTGTCAACCTGTTTTTTGACTTCCTGCGAAATACGCCGATCTATCTTTTGTATTTCTATCTCCGCAAGTAAAAATTTAAATACAAACTTAGCACGGCTGACTGCATCGCACTCCTCCAAAACCGTCTGTCTATCCTCGGTCTTAACCATTATGGTGTTTGCTACAGCATCAACATATTCGCCAAATCCAGTCTTGGCCTCTATAGCCATTACAGCATCTGCTGTGAGTTTGCTCGACATGCCAACATAATCGCGGAACGCTTTTTTGATACGGCGATCCAGCGCCTCTGCCGTAACCTCATCATATGGCTTATCCAATGCCGCCACTGCCGATGCTGCAATAAACGGATCTGTCTGCACGCACTCTATTGCAACCGCCCGTTCGCATCCTTCAATAAGCACACGCACGGAATCGCCCGGAAGGCATAATACCTGCCGCACTTTGCATAGCGTACCCATCCTATAAACGTCTTCAAGCCCAACATCGCTTTTGCGCGCATCTATCTGCGAGCTTACAAACACCATGCTGTCATCCTGCATAGCATGCTGCAATGCGGTAACGCTTTTTTCGCGTCCTGCGTCAAAATGCAGCAATTCCCCTGGAAGCACTACAAGGCCGCGCAGCGGCACTACCGGTATATTTTCGTACATAGCTGTCCTCATTCCCAATGTTATATTACAATTATACATATAACACTCAAACTTGACAACACTATGAAGCTGGTATGAAAGGTATAACTTATCAAATATAAATCTATAATTTTCCTATGCGCTGCATATCAGAGGAAGCACATTGCTATCCGCAGCCATCTGCGGTATGTCAAACGCAAGCCGCATCACCTCGGTTATGTCGCTGACGGCAACTATCCGCACAGGCTGCTCTGCAAACTTTTCTTCCCAGTTTTCCTCTGGTATTATTATCAGCTTTGCGCCCGCCGTTATTGCCGCCTCAAGCTTTTCGCGCACTCCGCCAACAGGTCTAACATCGCCCAGCGCGGTTATTTCACCTGTCAATGCAAGCTGCGGCACGGTTGCTTTGCCCGTAAGCGCGCTCATCAACGCCACCGCCAGCGCTATGCCTGCGCTAGGCCCGTCCATTGGCATCCCGCCAGGCACGTTGAAGCGTATATTCATGCTTCTGCAATCCACACCAAAGCGCTTGATAAATGCGCTGCGCACGTTTTCGCCCGATGTACAAGCGGTGCTTTTACGGCGAAGCTTACGCTTTTGCAGCTCCAACTCTTCCTCCTCCGCCGCGCCTCCTATATCCAGTGTGCCGGCACCATGCTCCGTCTGTTCAACCGTGCACTCTATCTCTATTATCACACCCTGGCTACCGCCCGTTACCGCAAGGCCACAGGTTACACCCACAGCAGGTGTTTCACGTATATGCTGGCTTGTGCGCCTATTGCAGTGGCTTACCTCCGCCACCCATGTCACGTCCTGTTCCTGCACCTCAAGTCTGCCTTCCCCATAGGCTATGCCACTGGCAAGTTGAACAATGTTGACGGCATCCCTACCTGAGCTGCAAAAGCTTGCGCACATGCTTATTGCGGCCTCATCCATGATATATCCTATGCGATTAGCTGCCTCGCGTACTATTATTTCCAGTTCTTTCTGCGTAAGCGGATTAAAAAACAGTTCTACGCAGCGTGAGCGCAATGCTGGCGGCAATTCATCCGGCATGCGTGTTGTGGCGCCCACAAGTCTGAAATCAGCCGGTAATCCATTTTGAAAGATATCATGGATATACTGAGGTATTGCCATGTTATCTTTTGAATAATAGGCGCTCTCAAAGCTTACCTTGCGATCCTCCAGAACCTTAAGCAGCTTGTTCATCTGAAGTGGATGCAGTTCTCCTATCTCATCAAGAAACAGCACGCCGCAATGCGCTCTGCTTACAGCGCCCGGTTTGGGCTGGGGCACACCCTGTGTGCCCAACGCTCCAGCGCCCTGATAAATTGGATCATGCACGGAGCCTAGCAAGGGGTCGGCAATGGCTCGTTCATCAAAGCGTACACAGGTGGCATCCACCTCAACGAACTTTGAAAGCGAATCAAATGGTGAGTCCACGCGTTGTTTGGCCTCCTCAAGCACTAGTCTGGCTGCACATGTTTTTCCGACGCCAGGCGGCCCATATATTATCACATGCTGCGGATTTGGACCGCACATAGCCGCGCGTAGCGCCTTTATTCCTTCGGCCTGACCTATAATATCCTCCATTCGCGAGGGTCTTGCCTTTTCCGAAAGTGGCAGATTAAGTGAACGAGAGCGCATCTGCTTCAGCTCGCGCACCTCTCTGCTTTCCTCCCTCGCGTTTGGCCGACGCGGCGCAATGCCTTCCGCGCGCTGCTGTCTGCGCTTAAAAAACCACATCATTGCGGAAAAAAGCGCTATTTGTATCAATACCCAAACAAAAATCTCCATACCAGTCCTCCTACGGACATAGTATGGAGATTTTACAATTTAAAAACCCAGTCAAGAGTTGTTAATTTATGATGTTTTAGCCTCAGGCAGTTTTACGCGTGGTTCGCCCAGTTCAAACACAGGCTTTCCTGTTTTTTTGATTACATCCGATGTTATCAGGCATTTTCTTATATCGGTGCGTGATGGAATATCATACATTATATCCAGCATAACATCTTCCAATATTGCCCTTAACCCACGTGCGCCTGTTTTACGTTCTATTGCCAGCTTGGCTACATCAACAAGCGAATCATGGTCAAACTCAAGCTCAACACCATCCATCTCAAAGAGCTTCTTATACTGCCTCGTCATAGCGTTTTTAGGCTCTGTAAGTATATCCATAAGCGCTTTTTCATCAAGCTGATGCAGTGTTACTATTATTGGCACACGACCCACAAATTCTGGTATTAGGCCGTATTTTAGCAGATCCTCCGGCAATATGTTTTTTAATATCGCACCTATGTCCTTTTCGGTCTGAGACTGCACATCAGCACCAAATCCCATTACCTTTTTGCCAGTGCGTTTCACGATTATATCCTCTATGCCGGCGAACGCTCCGCCACAGATAAACAGTACATTGGTTGTGTCTATCTGGATAAATTCCTGATGGGGATGCTTGCGCCCGCCCTGCGGCGGTACGCTGGCAACGGTACCCTCGAGTATCTTAAGCAACGCCTGCTGTACGCCCTCACCGCTTACATCGCGGGTTATAGAGGGATTTTCGCTTTTGCGTGCTATCTTATCGATCTCGTCGATATAGATTATACCTTTTTCGGCGCGCTCCACATCATAGTCAGCGGCCTGTATCAGCTTTAGCAGTATGTTTTCAACATCCTCGCCAACGTAGCCTGCCTCCGTCAACGACGTAGCATCTGCCACGGCAAACGGCACATTAAGTACCTTTGCCAGCGTTTCCGCCAACATAGTCTTGCCGCAACCCGTTGGCCCCAGCATCACTATATTGCTTTTTTGTAATTCGACATCGTCCTGTTTTGCCCCTGCGTTGATACGCTTATAGTGGTTGTATACAGCCACCGCCAGCGCCCGCTTTGCGTCTCTTTGTCCAACAACATACTGATCAAGTATACCAACTATTTCAGCAGGCTTGGGAACCTCTGCAAGGTCTATTTTGACATTGCTGAAATCCTCGTCGATTATCTCCTGACAAAGGTCGATGCACTCGTTGCAGATGTACACTCCGGGGCCGGCGATTATCCTGTGCACCTCTTCCTGCGATTTACCGCAGAACGAGCACTTCACGTTACCCTTATCTTCAAATTTTGCCATCCTTTACCTCCTTGGAGGAATGATCTCGTCGATGATACCATATTCCTTTGCGGCATCAGCATCCATGTAGTTGTCGCGCTCGGTATCCAGCGCCACCTTATCGATAGGCTGACCCGTACGTGCTGATAGTATCCCGTTCATCTTCCTCTTGATCTTTATCAGCTGTTCAGCCTGTATTGCCACATCCGTAGCCTGCCCACGTGCGCCGCCCAGCGGCTGGTGTATCATTACTTCGCAGTTGGGGAGCGCCCGGCGCTTACCTTTTGCTCCTGCCGCAAGCAGAAATGCGCCCATACTGGCCGCCATACCTATACATATGGTGGATACGTCACATTTGACATATTGCATTGTGTCGTATATTGCCATACCTGCGGTAACAGAGCCGCCAGGGCTGTTTATATACAGGCTCACATCCTTATCCGGATCATCCGCTTCCAAAAAAAGCAGCTGTGCCACCACCAGATTGGCTTCATAATCATCTATCTCTCCGCCAAGAAACACTATGCGATCCTTTAGCAGCCTTGAATAGATGTCATACGATCTTTCACCACGGTTGGATTGTTCTACAACCATCGGTACCAAGCTCATGTCCTGTCCTCCCTCTTTGTATTTCCCGCGCGTTTATTCTTTAGACGTATCTGTATTTTCACTTTTTTTAGCCGCAACTTTTTTAGCCGCGGGTTTTTTGTCGGCATCGGTCTTTTTTACAGTTTTCTTAGCCGCGGGTTCCTTTTCGTCATCATTCTTTTTTTCCGCTTTGGTCGATGCCGCCTTCTTGGCTTTTATCTCAATGGCTGAATCTGCAATAAGCGCCACTGTTTTTTCCCAGATTGCCTGATCCTCGAAGTATGCCTTATCATCATCATTGAACTTAGCGTACATCTCATCCGCATTTTGTCCATACTTGAGTGCATATTCCTGCACCTTGGCCTTTATCTCTGCTTCATCTGCCTTGATATCCTCCGCCTTACGGATTTCTCCCAGTACGAGCTGAGTCTTTACACGCTCCGCCGCATCAACGCGCATTTCATCGCGTACGGCCTGCTCAGTCGAGCCTGTATATTTATAATAATCCTCCAGTGTTATCCCCTGCATGCTTAGCTTATAGCTTATATCCTGAAGCATGTTGTTTATCTGGCGATTAACCATGGCATCGGGGATTTCAACTGTTGCATTATCCACAGCAGCCTTTATCGCAGCATTTTCCTTGTACGTTTTTGCCTGTTTTACCGCACTCTCCATCAGCTCACGATGTTTGTCATCCCTAAGCTGCGCAATCGTGTCAAACTCCGATACATCCTTTGCAAATTCATCATCCAACGTTGGCAGCTCCTTAACCTGTATGCCTTTAACTTTTATGGCAAACACAGCCTCCTTGCCGGCCAATTCCTCGGAATGATACTCATCCGGGAACTTCACCTTGATATCATGTTCCTCGCCGTTGTTCATTCCCACCATCTGTTCTTCAAAACCCGGTATGAACGAGCCTGATCCTATTACAAGCTGCTGATCCTCGGCGGTGCCACCATCAAACTTAACACCATCCACGCTGCCTGAGTAGTCCAAAGTAACGTTATCCCCATCCTGTATGGGCCGCTCGACATCCACAAAACGCGCTACCTTTTCCTGCTCGCGCTGCATAGCCGCATCCAGCATTTCATCCGTAACATTATACTCATGCTTTTCAACTTCTATACCCTTATACGCTCCCAGCGTTACCTCAGGCTTTACAGCCACCTCTACTGAGAACTTAAGCGCCTTACCTTCCCCAACATCGTCTACCGATACTTCAGGTCGATCCACCGGTTCTATTTTATGCTCTATTACGGCCGCTTCATATAGGTCAGGATAGAGTATATCGAACGCATCATCAAAAAACGCAAGTGGGCCGTACGCGTTTTCGATCATCTTTCGGGGTGCCTTTCCCTTGCGGAAACCAGGCACGTTAAACCGTTTACCTGTCTTGACATACGCTTGCTGCAAAGCTGATTCAACCTGCTCCGCACTTACCTCAAATCCCAACTTTACCTTGCTGCCGGTGAGTTTTTCTATAGTTGCCATATAAACCTCCGATATTATAAGCAGGCCATATGCACACATGGCCGTCAGTATAGAATATCATAATATCCGGCTCATTGCAACGCAGCAAATCATCAATTGCCCGCCATTTTTTTATCATCTGTAACGCTGTTATTATAACATGCATAGTATACACAAACCCACCCATATGAAATAGGAGGAACAAGCATGTATAAAATTAAGACGGCAAAATACTGCGATCTTGCCGATACCCTTGTGCCGGCTGGCAGTGCCAACGAGGGGCTTTGCGCAAATGATATCGCGGGCGGCAATATTGTTGCGCTTGCGCGTATAGATTTCCCTGAGCAATCATATCTATACACATTTTGCCCAGACAAGGCGTTGCAGTGCGGGACCATATTTCCAGAGCTGGTAAACGCCGGATAAGGAGGATATCATGGATAAAGCTCAATGTGCATTACTAAACAAGATAAGTGAATACCAGTTCGTCTGCGTGGATCTCAACCTTTATCTGGATACCAACCCATGCGATGAGAAAGCCAGAGCAGACTATCTCTATTATTCTGAAGCACTGCAGGAGCTGTGCAATCAGTATCACTCTCTTTACGGGCCGCTTATGAATTTCGGACACTCTCCAACCCCCGTTGGGTGTTATGTTTGTAGCGAATGGCCATGGCAATAAAAAGGAGGACTTATGTGGATATATCTTAAAAAACTTGAGTATCCCGTCAATATCACCAAACCTAACCCACGCATGGCCAAGTTGCTTTTGGCCCAATACGGAGGTCCTGACTCTGAGCTTGGCGCCGGGCTACGTTATCTTTCTCAGCGCTTCAGCATGCCGGATAACCGCTGCCGCGCGACGCTCACGGACGTGGGTACGGAAGAGCTTGGGCACTGGGAAATGATCGGCACAATGATCCACCAGTGTCTTCGCAACGCATCGCTGTGCGACCTTGAAGCTGCCGGAATGCTTGGCTATTTTACCATGCACGATCATGGTGTGTACCCCTGTGATCCAAACGGCGTACCGTTTACAGCCACCTATGTACAGTGCACAGGCGACCCTGTGGCTGACCTGGTAGAGGATCTTGCAGCAGAGCAAAAGGCTCGCGCCACCTATGAGCACCTTATGACGCTAACTGATAACCAAGAATTGATCGCACCACTGCATTTTTTGCGTGAACGCGAAATCGTGCACTTCCAGCGTTTTGGCGAATGCCTTAACATAGTGCAAGCCATTAACAAATGCTAAACACGACACGAAGATGGCCCTACGACCGCTTATATACTGTCAGAGAACCCGATTTTCATCAAGAAGATCGGGTTCTTTACGCAAAGCAATTTACACAATAATATTGGCTATGCCCCCTATTCTTTTCTGTTTTGTTGTATTGCAAGAATGTCCAATAACCGATGTTTAGCATAGTATGGTATAGATAGGTTATGATTAAAGGAGGATTATGATGACAACACTGCAGATTAACTCGGTAAGCCCAATCGATGGGGTTTGTAATAATATATATGAAGGTATTGCATTCGATGGTTGTGATTTTTATCTCACAGCGCCTAATTGTCGCGAGATTCACAGGTTTGACACCTGTTTTTGCCGCAAGGAATGCATCAGCACATGCAGAGGTTATAGCTCAATTACATATGATCATGAGCTAAAGTGTTTTTGGGCTATTTCACACAAAGTTGCAAACCGCATTTTCAAGTTGAACAGCTGTTTGCAAGAAATAGATTATCTGCGTATTAAGTCCTGTGATTGTACTCAGATTTTTCCTACCGGCATAGCCTGCCCACAGGACACATGCAAGCTGTTATTATCATGCCCACAGGGTATATTGGAAATATCCAAAACGGATTGCACAAATGCATGTCTTTTAATTAAGGCGGCTCCCGGAACCCATTTTACCAGTATAGAGGAGATGGATGACCAATACCTCTGCTCATTATGTAAATCTCAGTGCCGTGCCATAGTTTTATGTTCCCCATGCGGCAATACCAGTTTTAAGTGCTGTTTACCTGATGATTATCAAATAAAAGACATGTCAAGCGTATTTTGTGCACACCATGCAGCATCCCCCACTGCCATTTATGTTCTTGCAGCAAAGCGGTGTTGTTATCCATATATATTTAAATGCTCTTTGAATCACTGTGAGGATACCCCTGTATGCTGTGCAGACAATTGCCAAGAACATGATTGCTGCCATTGTGAAGACCAGCATCATATAGACTGTATGAAAAGCTGCAATAGCATAATTGAATCGATTGCGCTGATAGAGACTGCTCTATCCCATATTTTGAACGCTGAAGGCGAAAAAATTCAAAAAGTGCTTTCCAGTACTGATGATAGCTGTGAAATAATGAAGGCAAATGAAACTGTAGGCAGAGCGATCATTAACATCACACACCTAGAACAGGTACTATATGCCAAGCTTCAGCTCGCAAAGGAGTTTTTTTCTGATACCTGCCCCAATATCTGCCAGGATACCTGCCCCAATACCTGCCCGGATATCTGCCCCAATACATGCCACAATACATGCTCCAATACATGCTCCAATGTCTGCCAGGATACCTGCTGTGATGTTTGTCGCGATACTTGCCAGAATATTTGCAGCAATTCAAGCAATGAACCATGCGTCAGCGAGCGCGTATCGCATGAGCCCTGCAACAATTGTGAGCCTTGTGATAAATGCACCCATGGTATGCAATCCATGAAGCGCATCGTATGCAAATTGCGTGTTCAGGGATAGCGCCGGCATTAGCTAAGCTCGCGCCATATCAAGCCAAATAGTCAACGCATTTATAGATGCGATCTATTCGGATTGTTTGCAGTGGTATTTCCATTTAAATCCTTGAGCATCCAACGTTTCAAAAGTCATTTGATTGCGGACACTATCAAAAACACCAAACTATAAAGGAGAAACATCAAATGCCTAAGGACAGTCAAACCGATAATAAGCGCGCAAGGAATGAGAAGGCAAACAATCAAACACCTATAACAGAGGAAAATCAGAACCAAAACAAAAACAACAAAAAGCGACCCAATCCGAGCAAATAGCGCATTGGAGAAAAGCATATGTCAAAAGCAGGCATGAGACGACCGGATCCAAGCGCCCCACATGGGACAGAAAGCAACCACAGGCAGAAATTCCCGAAAAATTCTGTGGCTCCCGTGTCTGAAATCCAGGGAAAGGCAAAAACAAGCAACAAAAAGGCTGGCAGCATTATCAATCCAAGTGAAAAGCCGTAACGTAATCCACATGAGGGAGGCAGACGCTTATTGCCTGCTTCTCTCAAATACACTGTGCATATAAGTCGATGCCATATGCATAGTAATGTCTGACATCACTATAGTTTCCCACATAATAATACACACTGTTAACATAATTATCCACATTATATACCTTCTATTTTATGGCGGGCATATGCAGATTTAATACGCCAACACTAATTGTGCATCAGCATCGCAGCGCCAATTATCCCCGCATCATTACCCATTGCCGCAGGAACTATTTGCCCCTTATATTCAGCAAAAAAGCACTTTTTCTCCGCTAATATACGCAGCGGTTCAAATAGAAAATCCCCCGCCAGGCTGACCCCCCCTCCAAGGGCAATCACCTCTGGATCAAGCAGATTTATAAGCGATGCCAGCACACTTGATAGTGCATCCACATAGTTATCAAATATTTCAACTGCACCCCTGTCCTTCTCCCTTGCGCACTCAATCACAATCTTAGCGTCAATATCCTCTGCCTTGCCATTTGCGCGCTGATGCATCAAGCCATCACTATGCTGTGCCGCCATCGTCCTGCCTGCCTGCGCAAGCCATGTTGCGGAGCAACGTGTTTCTATACATCCGCGCTGACCACATGTGCATAAATCCATACCATGCGCCATTATCATATGGCCCAGTTCTACCCCGGAGTTGTTGCCGCCATTAAACATTTTGCCGTCCAATATCAATCCGCCTCCCACGCCTGTACCAAGCGTCAGCAATACGGCCGTTTTACATCCTACAAACACGCCCTTATGCAGCTCTGCAAGGGCGGCCGCATTTGCATCATTCACAAGGAATACCGGTACGCCAGAGAAATGCTCCTGCATTAAAATTCGCAGCGGCACCTTATGGAAGTGCAGATTATATGCATCCAACACAATATCGCCAAGGCTATCTATGCTTCCAGGCACGGCAATGCCTATGCACTCCAGCTCCGTTTGTGCGATATGCTCGCGTTCAAGCAGTTCGCGCACCATGTTGGAAAGCAGCACGGTTATCTCCTGTGCGCTTTTATCATGCGGGAATGGAACATTGCTTCGCTCAACTATCTCCAATGAAGCATCCAGCAAACCCGCGGCTATGTTTGTTCCGCCGACATCAAATCCTATCTTATACATAAAACTCGCTTATTCGTTCATATCTAGCATCTCGCTGAGAACCTTATGTTCAAATTCCTTGGCCACATCATACCCCATGCGTTTTAGTCTAAGATTTCTTGCCGCTACCTCTATCACTACCGCAAGGTTTCTACCTGGGCTTACGGGCAGCTTTGTACATGGTATCTTAATGCCAAGAATATCCGTGGATTGCTCGCCCATGCTCAATCTCTCATACTCAGTGTTTTCATTCCATAGCTCCATCTGCATAACCATATCTATGTCCTTTTGCGGCATCACCGCACCAACCCCATAGAGATATCGCACATCCACTATGCCTATCCCCCGCACCTCCATAAGATGGCGTGTAAGCTGCGGTGCACAGCCGGATAGTCTATCGGTCAGCCGTGTTATCTCAACAACATCGTCAGCAACCAGCCGCTGACCTGTTTTTACAAGCTCCAGCGCGGTTTCGCTTTTTCCTATACTGCTTTCGCCTGTAAGCAAGATACCAACGCCGAATACGTCCAGCAATACACCGTGCATCAATATTTTAGGCGCGAGCTTGCGCTCCAAAAATTTGGATATTGCGTGGTTTATCTCGCCTGTTTTACGCTCCGATAGAAGCACCGCAATGCCATACTCCCGCGCACAATCCAGAAGGATCTGCGGCGGTATTTGGCCGCGAGCGCAAACTATGCAGGGTATTTCAAAGCTCATAAACCGACGCATACTCTGCATCAGCTCAGCCTGAGTAAGGCTGCACAGGTAGTGCATCTCGGCATTGCCTATAAGCTGCACCCTTTTAGCCAGAAAATGCTCGTAATAGCCCGTAAACTGTAAGCCAGGGCGATTTATTTCATCGGATGAAAATTCAATATCCTCCGCCGTGACCTGTAAAACCTTCAGCTCAAGTTTTTCGCACAGCTCAGTTATGGCAACCTTTGCGCACATTTTAGCATCCTTTCAAAATAACATTGTCTATCACCCATGCCACCGCGTTGTCCGCGCAGTCGGGCGCTATAATATCAGCGATATCCTTCACCGATTGATATGCATTGCCAACCGCCACACCAAGCCCCGCCCATTTTATCATTTCTGAATCCAGCGTGTTGTCGCCAATGGCAACCACCTGTTCCTGTGGTATTCCCATATATTGCGCCACCCATGCTACGGCCGAGCCCTTATGCGCATCCTTATGATTTATCTCTATAAAGCCAGGCTTCGAAGCCGATACCTTGAGCCGATCTTCAAAGCGCTTAGCTATTATCGGCATAAGCCTTTCCGCATTCTCAGCATCCGTTATATACAGCACCTTTGGTACGTTATTCCATGATTTTTTGCGGATGTCAGGATCAATATCCATCTTTAGATCCAAAAATGACACATATTTTTGTGCGTATGCATTTTCATTCTCGCAAACTATGCCGTCGCCCTGATAAAGCTGCGAATGCACCCCCAGCTCATGCGCAAATTCAAGCGCCTCTATAACAAGCTCGGGCGTTACCGCTGTGGAATACAGCATAGTATCCGTGTTAGAGTCCATCACTATTGCGCCGCCATAGTTTATAACCGGTCCGTGTATGTTTAACTGCTTCCATATATGTGATGAACCATGATAACCCCTGCCGGTTGCCACCGTCACAAATACGCCGGCGGCCTGCGCCCTATTTATTGCTTCAATATTTGAGGTAGGCACTGCACGTGCCATATTGGTAAGGGTATCGTCGATATCAAGCGCCAAAAGTTTATACATTAAAGCTATCCTCCCATTTCATGCTATTCTATCATCGCAGATAAGCACCGTCAAACCGCAAAATACACCAACAACGCGCTTGATAAAACGCTGCGCTTGATATATTATGAGTATATAAATTCAATACTTGGGAACGGGGGCAAACCAATGAAAAAACTATTTCTGGCAGGCCGCGTACTCTGTTTGATACTGTTTTTTACAGCCATCATAGCTTGGATAGTATCCGGTGCCTGGTTCTATCTTGTCATTTTTCTCACGCTGCACCTTATTGAGCTTATACTCGCCGGACTGCGCATAGGTAGCCAACACGGCAAGGACATACTGTATTCCTTTATCGCCACAATGCTGTTTGGCTTTTGTTGGTGGTTTGCTCTGGACAAGGGCTATATTGATTGATATATCTGCATAATGGCATTATCATTGGCGGTATGGATTTATTCCATGCCGTCAGTTTTATTTATCGGTTTTTTATCTTTGTGAAAGTAGTCGAACACCGCCTGAGCGGATGGTTTGTTCATGCCGATCACGGCAGAAAGCGCCTCCACGTCAGCCGATTTTATCGCATCCAGTGTTATAAATGCATCGAATAAAACTCGCCTGCGCTTATCGCCTATACCCTCTATTTCGGAAAGCACTGAATATAGCGCGTTTTTAGCCCTTAGGCTGCGATGGTATGTTATGGCAAATCTGTGCGCCTCGTCTCGTATGCGCTCAATAAGATGCAGGGCAGGGTCGTTTCTGGGCAGTATCAGCGGCTGCCCTGTATCTGGCAATATTATCTCATCATTGCGTTCTGCAAGAGCCACCGCCGGGATATGTGCAACCCCCATCTTATCCATCACATCCAACGCCACATTTAGCTGCCCACGTCCTCCATCCACAATAAGCAGATCAGGTAGCGTACCAAACCGTTCATCGCCGCTACGCGCGCGTTCAAAGCGCCTTGTAAGCACCTCTCGCATAGCAAGATAATCATCACCGTCTACTTCCGCCTTGATGCGAAACCTGCGGTACTCCTTTGGCGCCGGTTTACCGCCAGCAAACACCACCATGCAGCCCACAGTATCCCTGCCCTGCATATGCGAGTTATCATAGCATTCCATTCTTTCCGGCATGTAATCAAGCCCCAGTAGCTCACCCAGGCGCATCAGCGCGCCTTCGCCACGTTCCCATGAGCGATGTTCCAGCTCACGCGCCTTAACTATTGCCTCAAGTCCGTTGGAATAGGCCATATCCGTCTGTTTAAGCCGTTCACCACGTTGCGGACGAATAAGCTCGACCTTTCTGCCGCGCAGCTCGCACAGCCATGCGCCAAGGACGTCAGCGTCGTCAGGCATATCGCGTACGACAATTTCCTTTGGTACATATCCACTGTCCGCATAGTATTGCTTAAGAAAAGAGTTCATTATCGCAGGCGCAGCCTCGCCCTCGCAGCTCATACGCATACAGCGCGTACCTATCACCTTGCCTCCGCGCACAAACAGCGCAAATACCACCGCATCATTATCATCGCGCACAAACGCGAATACATCGCGCTCCATGTTTGATGCAGCGATTGCCTGCTGCTTTTCACCAAGCTGCTTTATCGAGGTGATGCGGTCACGCAGCAGCGCCGCGCGCTCAAACTCCATCATCTCCGATGCCTCTATCATTTGCGCCGTCAAAAGTTCTATTATAGGCGCTGTTTGTCCCTCTAAAAACTTGGATACGCTGCTCAACAGCTCATGATACTTTTCCCTGCTTACATTTCCCGAACATGGCGCACAGCACTTCCCCAAATGGTGCATCAGGCATGGCCGTTCATGCCTGGCTATGGATTTTTTTATATCTTTTTTGCAATGCCGTACTGGGAAATAATCACGTATTGTATTTAGCGCATCTCGCAGCGCCATAGCGGAAAGATATGGGCCAAAATACTTGGCTCCATCCTTGTTTAGCCGCCGTACCACCTCGAAGCGCGGATAGTCCTGCCTTATGTCAAGGCGAACATATGGAAAATGCTTATCATCCTTTAATAAGATATTATACCTGGGCTGCATGGTCTTTATCAGATTGCTCTCAAGCGTAAGCGCCTCAGTTTCATTTGACGTAAGTATATACTCAAAGTCTACGATATGGGATACCATCGCCACGACCTTTGGCTCCATATTTTTTTGTGACTGAAAGTATTGGCGTACGCGATTTTTAAGATTTACCGCCTTGCCGACATATATAATCTCCCCCTGCGCATCCAACATTTTATATACGCCCGGGGAGTCCGGCAGCAGCTTCAATTTTTCCTGCAAGCTATCGTTCATGCCGCAATTATAGCACAAACAGAGTGTGATTTGTGTTATTAGTTTTGCGCATAAATCCCAGCTAACAGTTGATATTCGTCCGCTGGGATTTATGCATTTTAGTGCAAGTCTACTTAAAAAATCTCACCCTATCTTCGAATACGCGTATAAGCACCTCGGCAAGCATTGTGTTTTGCCCGCCAGAAAGATCGTATACCGTTATCCGCTCCGGAGCCAGCCCCACAAGCACGCTTACTACTCCATCCTCCGTGCATTTTTCGTAATCGATGCGTGAATCCATGTCATCCGTAAGTGTGCAGCTCCCATCTGGGTTGAGTATAACCGACACATCTTTTATACGGGATGGCTGAAGCTGCACAAATGCTGACAGCACGCTCATAAGCTCCAGATATTCATTTTGCAGCATAAGCTCCTCAGCTGCGCGCATCACACACATCTCCCATCCCGCCATAACGTCCTGCATACGGAAGCGCACAAAACCCTCTAGGTTGAGTTTGTCGCAATTTCTATAATGCTCAGCCAGCATCCGTCTTATCGTGCTTGCCGAACCTACTTCACGCGAACATTTTATGGCCTCCGGCAGTACCATCTGCTTTTGCGTTAACGGAATTGGCAGCATATTAACCATGCGCGCAAGTTCAAAGTGCGCCACATCGCGCAGCAACACGCCTGAAAGCGCTTCACACCAAACATTCATGTCCATCTCATCCGTCAACCTAGCTGCGACATTGCTCTTATCCGCATCGTCTACCAGCAGCTCGTTATATCCCAAGTGCTTTAGCCTGCGCACCAACAGTTTTCTTATATCCGCCTCATATTCGCGGGTGCCCGCAGAGCACACCTGCTGCATCCTACCACTCTCCTTTACCTCTTAGCATGATATGCTAAGAGCGCGACAGCGGTTCTATTATGCGCAATTGCGATCATGTACCCGCTTTGTAATTTTTGCCACCTGCATAGAGGCATATCGCTAATTTCTATCGGTTTTGTAAATTTTGTTTGTATGACTCGTTTTTAGCGGATGTATTTTTTCTTTGTCCATGCTATAATCCGGTTAATATGATAATTAACAAAGAAATGGGTTTTTATGAGAACAAGCTTTTTTAAACGTATTGCATCCAGGTACATAGGCGATAAGGGATTTTACAAAGGCGTTATACTGCTAGTGCTTCCCATCGTCGCCCAGCAGGGTATCACCAACTTCGTAAATCTACTGGATAATGTAATGGTAGGTGGATTATGTACGGAGTCAATATCCGGCGTAGCCATAGCCAACCAGCTTATATTTGTTTTCAACCTCACTCTTTTCGGTGGATTTTCCGGCGCATCCATATATGGTGCGCAATACGCCGGCATAAATGACAATGAGGGGGTACGTTACGCCTTCCGTTTCAAGTTGCTGCTTGGCGTTCTTCTATCCACCATAGCCATCGTGCTTTTTTCAATATTCGGTGAGACTCTGATTTCGCTATATCTCAACGACGCCACCAACGAAGCAGACTCGCTCGCCATGACGCTTAAGGAAGCAAAAGACTATCTTTCCATAGCACTTTGGGGACTTGTACCATTCATGATCTCGCAGTGCTATGGCAGCACGCTGCGTGAAATCGGTGAGACGCTCTCTCCCATGATCGCAAGCCTTATATCACTGCTGGTCAATCTCGGCCTCAACTATGTGCTAATATATGGTCATCTGGGCTTTCCCGCACTAGGCGTGCGTGGCGCGGCTATCGCCACTGTTATCGCCCGGTACTCTGAAATAGCATATTTATTGATTTATGTGTACGTTAAGCGTAGAAAATATCCATTCGTCAATGGCGCACTAAAAAGCCTGTATATACCTATCGGTGTGTTTAAAAATATATGCATCACCGGCGCGCCACTGCTTTTAAACGAATTTATGTGGTCTGTTGGCACGGCGCTGATCAACCAGGCCTACTCGATTCGCGGGTTGCAAACGGTGGCGGCAGTAAACATAACCTCAACTGTTTTTAATGTATTTGCCATAGTTATGTTCTCTATGGGATCAGCCATATCCATAATGGTAGGTCAACAGCTTGGCTCTGGTGATGTTGAAGGCGCAAAGGATACAGATCGAAAACTGCTATTTCTTGATATTGCGATTCACATAGCCATTGGGCTTATAATAATAGCTCTGTCCGGACTTATTCCGCAAATATACAAAATCGAACCCGAGGTTCGCGCGCTTACGTCCAACTTGCTGGTGATAGCCGGGCTGTCGCTGCCGCTACATGCTTTTGTGCACGGCACGTACTTTACGTTGCGTTCTGGTGGGCGCACCGTAATAACATTTTTATTTGACAGTGTATTCACGTGGGTTGTTTCATTACCGCTCGCCTTCATTTTGTGCAATTATACAGGGTTTAATGTTGTTATCATATATGCCTGTCTGCAAATGTCGGACATAATTAAAATATTTATCGCGATACCCATGCTCAAATCAGGGACGTGGGCACGGCGCATCATATTGTAGCTGTTGATCTATAATGCTTTGTAAGGCCGGCTTTAACTGGCTAGGCATTTTCAATCCAGCGACTGCGATGTGTGAGCTTAAATTATCCTTGCTTGAGCTATATAATTTACCGTGATCTGAATCGCTGTTTTTGTACATAATATGATATCCCTTGATATATGATCATGATTATAATATAATTATATTCACATAATAAACGGTACTGTGAGGGATGAGGTTGTTATGACAAATAAGCCTAAAACGCTGGAAGAACAGATTATTGCAAGAAAAGAAATCCGTCAAAATCGAACAAAGGCCTTTTTTATCGCCGCAACAGAAGAACTTATAAAAACGGATGGGCTTGAGCATACCACTATACGAAAAATTGCAGAAAAATCCGGCTACGGTAGTGCAACAATCTATAGTTACTTCGATGATGTTGATGAATTGATTATGTTTGCCTCATTCGGTTTTCGCAGAGACTATCTTAAGGAAGTATCGGTAAGGATAACTTCAAACATGAATGCGCTGGAGCAATATGCATCAATATATCGGATATTCAATAGCTATGTTTTCAAGCAGCCTGATATTTTTATGAACCTCTACTTTGGTAAACACACTCATAAACTTAAACAGATCGTTAAAGACTACTATGCGATATTCCCCGATGAGTTTGTTAAGCAAACTGATTTAATAACTGAGCTTATACTCCAAGGTAATCTGTTTGAATGCGATATTGTGGCCACAACGCGGCTTGCCGCAGAGGGGTTTATTAAAGAAGAAAACATTAAAATAGTCGCTGATATTTTAGTGCGCGTCCATGAGTCATATATGCAGGAACTTTGCGTTAATCCCGGCAAGGATGTCGATGTGATTAATGATGAATTCATGAAGATATTTTACCACATTATCAAAACAAATTGATTCGTAATTTTAAATGCAATTATGGACAAGCATGATGTTAAAGCAACATTCTTTGTACCTGGAATAACTGCTGAAAGATACCCGGAAGTTACAAAGGAAATAGTGGAATGCGGCCATGAAATAGGTTATCATGGCTATACACATGTGAGCTTTCCAGATAAGCAGCAGGAGCATGAGGCAATGCTTAAAACCGAAAGGCTAATATATGATATGACCGGATTCAAAATAGTTGGGCAGCGCGCCCCCTCTGGGGACATGTTTGATTACAGCCTTAGCCTGTTCCTTGAGCATAACTATATATATAGCTCTAATTGGCGCAATAGTGACGGGCCGTTCATTCACAAGATCAATGGTGTTGAGGTGCCTATAGTCGAGCTTCCTAAGGATTCGATATTCGACGATACCGCCTTTGATATGTATGCTGACAGACCATATCAAACCTCAACCTGTTTGAGAAGTGCACGCGAGTTTTGCAAAATATGGCGCGATGAATTCGACTCATTATCCATTGAGAATCGGATGATCAATTTTGTTATCCATCCTCAGTTCATAGGCCACATCAGCAGAATAAATGCGTTGGACGAGCTTGTTGGTTATATGAAGGAAAATGGAGCCTGGTTTGAGACAAACGGAAATGTAGCTCGCTATGTGTTGAAAGAGAGCGGTTTCGATATAAAAGACTAAGCCGCTTTAGTTTAAGGAGGATTAACCCACATAGTGAATAAAGAATCAGTTAAAGGATATCTGTTTGTAATAGTATCCGCCGTAATTTTCGGTTTATCACCAATCGCCGCAAAAGTAGTATATGCCAACGGCGGCACACCCATAATTGTACTGTTATTCCGTTCAGCATCATTTCCCCTCTTATTTATGATGGCAAAGGGTCAACGATGCTCCATGAAGCTAACCGTTACAGAGGGAAGGAAAATCCTGATACTCGGGTTGCTAGGTGCAACGATAACGCCGCTATGTACGCTTAACGCGTATGTATTGATCCCCTCTGGCACGGCCACAACAATACATTATATGTACTGTGTTTTTATATTGCTGGAATGCGTGCTGTTTTATCATGATAAGCTGGATATTAAAAAGGCTATATGCATAGCACTTTGTATGCTTGGTGTATTCCTATTATATGCGCCTGATGAAGCTGGTAATTTGCTTGGGCTTACACTCGCGCTGATTTCGGCTATAACCTATGCAACATACTCGGTATATTTGGAAAAAAGCGGAATGCACGCAATGAACGTTTTTAAGATTCAATTTTATATGAATCTTGTAAGCTTCATATGCATCAGCACATACACGGCAATATCAGGTCAGTTTGCATTCTCTATCGCACCTGCCGGATGGGTAATAATGATTGCATATTATTCGTTTGGCATGGTATCTGCAAGTATGCTGTTTCAGCTCGGGGTGCATTATATCGGCTCACAACGGGCCGCAATACTCAGCACCTTTGAGCCGCTTACCAGCGTAATTTTAGGAATACTCGTATTTGGAGATCTGCTGAATATACGTATAATTATGGGAATATCCATTATATTGATGTCCGCTATCATCATAACCACTACGCGGGGTGCGGTTTCTAAAAAGCAGGCGAAGCACGATGATGCATAGTATAAAACAACGAGTATTGTTGATTGCTCCGTGTCTTCTCGTCTCTGATATTTTATGGCAGCCCTTGACATGGCATTGCGGTAGGAATATAATCACAAGCAATAATGATACGGTATGATCGGGAAAGCATCCTGTCAGTTATGCATACCAGAGAAGAGCGCCTTATGGCTGAAAGCGCTCCATGCGCAACCAGGAATCGCCACCACCCCGTGACCGTAACGTCAGCGGCGCGTTAAGCCGTGTAGAGTGGGTTTTCCAATTAGGGTGGAACCGCGGATATGTGTTTATCCGTCCCTTGCTTTTTGCTTGGGACGGTTTTTTTTAATCAAAATTCAGTTGGAGGAAACAAATATGAACATCACATTGCCCGATGGCTCCGTACATCAATACGATGAAGGCATATCCGCGCTGGATATTGCTCAAAGCATAAGCCCTCGCCTTAAAAAGGCCACACTCGCAGCCGAGCTTGATGGCGAACGTATCGATGCGTTTGCGCCCATTCACGGTGACCATCAGCTAAAGCTGCTAACATTTGCCGATGAAAACGGGCGCTGGGCCTACCGCCATACCGCTTCGCATTTGCTAGCTCAGGCAGTAAAGCACCTGTATCCCGCAGCTAAGCTTGCAATAGGTCCGGCTATTGAAAACGGCTTCTATTATGACTTTGATACCACGGTGCCATTTACTCAGGATGATCTATCTGCAATCGAAAAGGAAATCGAAAAGATATCCGCCGCAGATCTGCCGCTTGAGCGCTTTGAGCTGCCTCGCATCGAGGCCATCGAATATATGCGTAAGCTTGACGAACCATATAAGGTTGAACTTATTAACGACCTGCCCGAGGATGCTGTGATAAGCTTCTACCGCCAGGGTGACTTCGTTGATCTTTGCGCGGGACCTCATGTGCCAAGCACCGGCAAGATTAAAAACGTAAAACTTATGAGTATCGCCGGCGCATACTGGCGTGGAAGTGAAAAAAACAAGATGCTCCAGCGCATATATGGCACTGCTTTTGAAAAGCGTGCCGAGCTGGATGAATATATCGCCCGTATAGAGGAAGCAAAAAAACGCGATCACAATAAGCTTGGCCGTGAGCTTGAGCTATTTACCACTGTTGATGTAATCGGCCAGGGTCTGCCCATACTGCTGCCCAAGGGCGCGCGCGTAATACAGCTGTTACAGCGATTTGTTGAGGATGAGGAGCAGCGGCGCGGCTATATGCTCACCAAAACTCCATTTATGGCCAAGAGAGAGCTGTATAAAATCTCCGGCCATTGGGATCACTACCGCGATGGTATGTTCATTATGGGCGACCCGGACGATGAACAGGCCGAGGTGTTTGCTTTGCGTCCCATGACCTGCCCCTTCCAATTCATGGCATACCTTAACCGCTCACGCTCTTACCGTGATCTGCCACTGCGCTACAACGAGACCTCCACCCTATTCCGTAATGAATCCTCCGGCGAAATGCACGGCCTTATCCGCGTACGCCAGTTTACCATATCAGAGGGACATCTTGCATGCCGCCCGGATCAGGTTGAAAATGAATTTAAGGGATGCCTGGATCTTGCCAAGTTTATGATAACAACCCTTGGCTTTGAAAACGACGTAACATATCAGTTCTCCAAATGGGATGAGAACAACACTGATAAGTACATAGGATCTAAGGAGAACTGGGAGTCCACGCAGAATACCATGCGTAACATACTCAACGATATTGGCGTCGATTTTGTTGAGGTTGATGGAGAAGCAGCGTTCTACGGTCCAAAGCTGGATATTCAGATAAAGAACGTGCATGGAAAAGAGGATACGCTAATCACCATACAGATCGACTTCCAGCTTGCCGAAAGATTTGGAATGGTATATACGGACAGCGATGGTGAAAAGAAATACCCTGTAGTCATACACCGCACCAGCATAGGCTGCTATGAGCGCACGCTGGCACTGCTTATCGAAAAATATGCCGGCGCGCTGCCGACATGGCTTGCCCCCGTGCAGGTCAAGGTGCTTCCGCTTACCGATCGCACGGCAGATGCCTCTGATAAGATACGCCTTGAACTTGAAAAATACGGTGTGCGTGCCGAATGCGACCCGCGCAATGAGAAGATCGGCTTCAAGATACGCGAGGCGCAGATGCAGAAAATTCCATACATGCTTGTTATCGGCGATAAAGAGATTGAAAACGGTGTTGTCGCTGTAAGAAGCCGTAAGGATGGCGACCTTGGTACGATGCCGCTAGACGCGTTTATAAAAGATCTTGTTGCGGAAATCGCAGCCAAAAGTCATGACTGATTAGCATGTGCGCCCCCGCTTATTTTGCGGGGGCGCTGTGTTTTTTGGCGTCAGCACAGGCAATTAGGTACGTTTTTAAATTTAAACGTCCCATGCAAGGTTATGTTAGTCTTTTCAGAGCAGCCGCATGGTTGGGTTTTTACATCGATGCAGGTTTCAATATCCGAGCATTTTAAGCCTTCCAGCTCAGCGTCACAATCCTTACATGTATACCCTATAACCTCATCCACCATTGTGCTGCCACTTACGCTCAACGGCACTTTGCACCCACAAGCAGCCTTGACGCTACCCACACTCATTATATACGGTATAGCGCCCGTAAGGCTGATCTTATACACCTTTATCGGGCAGCAACCGCCGCATGGTAGTTCGGCATCCATCATTTCTTCTGTTATGGTATAGCCTAGAAAACTTGTGTCATACGCTATACATGCCGAAGAAGCCGATATCCCCGAGGGATCAAAGGATTCATGTAGCGTAAGGGTTTCGCAGAAATTCACGCAGTGTGTGCATTTGGGATCTGGGCGTGGGCGGTTATGGCATTCATTATGGTTATGATCATCGCATTTATCACAACGGGGCGTGCAGCAGCGATTTTCCTCATTATGTTTGTCACAGTCCCCCCCATCGCGCGGGACTGTATCGCAACATGGACATTTGGGCTGGCATTCCGTGCCACTATAAGGTTGCCTTATCATTATCATCTATCTCCTTTTTATACTTTTGACATATCGAGTTGTTATATAATATGAAAAAGCATCTGTATGTGCATCTGCACAATATGGGAATTATGTGTTGACAACGCCAAAATGAGCAAGTATAATTGGATTTGTCAGTTGAAAAACAACGAGACAAGCGGTCGTGGCGAAATCGGCAGACGCGTACGTTTAAGGGGCGTATGGGAGACCATATGGGTTCAAGTCCCATCGACCGCACCAAAAAAAGACCTATTTTCCGCCAAGTGGAAAATAGGCCTTTTTCTATAATCGAAAGTATGCTACACTCTGGCAAAGATTATTTATATTTCACGACAAGGCATAAGGAGTATATCATGGATTGGATTAATATATACGGCTTGATATTTATTATAATATTTATGATTCCTAATATTATTT
The DNA here is from genome assembly GCA_036652795.1 of Clostridia bacterium. Lineage (GTDB taxonomy): Bacteria > Bacillota > Clostridia > Christensenellales > CAG-138 > JAVVVD01. The sequence continues at coordinate 53,744 of JAVVVD010000002.1, forward strand.
TTGCAATGAAAAATAAGGATGGATTTGATAATTTATGGCACAATAAAGTGGTTGAGATACTTGAACAAATTGGGCGTTTTAGTTGTATAACATTTATGGTTGTAAATATACCTTTCACCTGGTTCGGTTTTTGGTTTGAAGGTGCATTGTCGATTTATCTGGTAGTTAATAGTTGTCTTACAGTCGCCTATTGCACAATATGGTTTGTATGCTTTCACAAAAACAGTGTGTTTAGAGCTCTCATGCTTTCAATCCTTCCATCAATAATTTTTCTATTCAGTGGAGTACTGATTTTGTCGATTCCGCTAATAATTGCAGCAATCATTTTCGCGCCATGCCATATACTTATAAGCTATAAAAATGCAACTTTAGTCAAGAAATAAAAATAAGTTCTTGGCAAGATTATGAGCATAATCTCCCCAAAACATAAATCTTTTTCTCTCCATTTTCACAAAATAAAAGCCCAGATAATCTCTGGTTTTTTATTTTATCTTACCTTGTATTTGTGGGATCATATGTGTATTCTATACAGTGCAAATATCATGTGCGAAAAATACTTGTATTGTATGCTAGAATAAAATACGATACACGCGTCATATTCCTATATCTTTTATTCCCCATTAACACAAACGCGGCGGCCGCTTCTTTTTAAAACGACCGCCGTATATGTTGTTTACTCCTGTGCATGTTCCTTTGAATAATCTATACATCCCCTTGGATCATCTGCCCAAAGCCGCTCCATATTGTAATACTCGCGTTCATCAGGATTAAATATATGCACCAGTATGTTACCGAAATCTATAACTATCCAGCGCCCATCCTGCTGACCCTCCTTGCGCCTAAGCTCTAGGCCAAGCTCAGTGTATCTTCCATCAAGCTCATCGCAAAGCGTTTTGACCTGAACCGATGAATGTCCGCTGCATATAATGAACCATTCGGCGATTATTGTCTTATCCGCCACATACAGCGCCTTGATATCCACCGCCTTCTTATTATCCAGCATCTCGCAAAGCTTGAGCACCTGCTCCCGTGTTTTTTCGTCCAATGTTTCCCCTCCTTTATAACTCATTGTTTATTATGTATTCCCTTGCAGCCAATATTGTATTATCTAACAGCTCACCTTTTTGTTCAACATGCAGCATATTACGCTCCATGCACATAAGCACCGCTTTGTTTAGGTTGCTTTGAGCCATCTCCCTTATTGGTACAAGCCCGTCATAGTCACGTGTAGGTTCGATTTTATCTGCAAGGTAGATTATCTTATCCAGCTTGCTCATCCCCACCCTGCACGTTGTATGGCAGCGTATCGCAGTAAGTATATCTTCATCTGTTACCGAGTATTCGCGTTGCGCCACCAGAGCTCCCAATGGGCCGTGCAATAGTGCAAAAGCGCACTTTCCAATATTCAATCCCAGTTTGTCAGCCAATTCAAGTTGCTCTTGCTTTGACCGCTTGGCGCAGTCGTGCAACAGCGCTGCAATTCTAGCCTTTTGCGCATCCGCGCCAAATCTGTGTGCAAGCTCTATCGCCGCAGCCATCGTTCCGGCAGTATGACGGTATCTTTCATATTTCAACGTCGCTCTAAGCTTTTCCTGCATGTCCACAATTTTTTCCGGCACATACAGCGCACTCTCATATATGTATTCCTGCACAGCATATGGCACCAGGCTGCTTATCGGCCGCGCATCCCGCACGGCCTCACGCACCATTGTGGACGATATATCCGGCCCGCAGAACATTGAAAGCCGCACATCCGCACCATAATCGGCAATAAGACGCCCCGCCGCACCATTAAGGCTGCCCGTTACCCCTGGCCTCTCCACACCTATAAAGGCCGTTTCTCTGAGCAGCGCCTCCGGCTGATACCACGATGCAAGGCTGTTGAGCATATCCGCGCCCACTATGCAATATATCTGTGCGCCGGCATAACGCGCCTTCAGCTCGCGTACCGTATCCACAGTATAGCTCTTACCCTTCCTAAGCATCTCTATATCAGAGGCTTTGATGCCAGGTTTACCGTGCAACGCCAGTTTTGTCATTTCGTACCGTTTAAGTGCCGCAACATCATCCGCCACCTGTTTATGTGGTGGATCCATTGCCACAATAAACAATATTTCATCAAGCGCGAATTCTGTTTTCAATGCCTCCGCTATGGCAATATGTCCGTTGTGTATTGGATTAAAGCTTCCGCCAAGCATAGCAATGCGCATGTATTATTCTCCATAAGGCCACGCGGCCGAATTTATACCTTTTTTGGATTATACATCAAATCCGCGTCAAAGTATACTCAATGCGCTATTGCGCGGGAAATTAGGGCATGTATATTTTATGCATAATTGCCAAAAATATAGGTGAGGTGATTTTTATGAAGCAAAAGCGCACTATCCTTCGCTATTACAAGCGCAGACTATACGGCGGACGTAGCATTCTCGCCCGAGCGGTAGATTTTCTGGCGCTCAGGTGTATCGCGCTTCTGGCGTGCTATTTCTGGTTTTCCACCTTGCTTAAAAACACGGTGCTCTCTTGGCTGCTATCAGCGATTGCGCTTGGCATAATATGCGTGGCGGCAGAGCTGTATAAGAGCATCCGGCTGGAAAAATTCATGCAAAAAGAGCGTAAGGCGCTTAAAGAGCGCGCATTCTATGAGCGGCTGCTCACCATGCCGCGTCAGGAATATTCTGCTTTGATACGCGAGCACATCAAGGCCTACTCCGATGAGTACAAGCGTGATTGTCTGGTGTATCCGCTTCAGCAGGCCGCTAATGTCACTCAAGACACTGTGCTTTCAGTATATCGTGCCGCACAAAGCAAGGGTTGCTCATGCGCAGTGATATTCACTATATCAGAGCCCGACAAGGCCGCTGAGGAATGCGTGCGCCATTATGCGGGCATTCCAATATCTTTTCACTCGGCACTGCTGCTTGCAAACGATAATCCTGATATGCTCGCAAGTGACGAGGATCTTGATGCATTGCTGTTACGTATAATAGCTGATGAAGCTGTAGCTCATAAAAAAGCTGTATCCGAACCGTTTAAATCCATCAGGATACGCCGCTATATACTTGTGGCTCTTGCGCTTTTTCTTGCATCGTTTTTTGTAAAGTATACGCTATATTATCGGTTGCTCGCTGCCGCATGCATCAGTTTCGGTGCAATTGCATGGTGGATTGGCGCATTTGCGCACGGCAGCAAACAGTTAGATAATCGCTGATTAAATTAGCCGCATCATACGAGCAGTTTAGGGGCGTCATGGTTGCGCCTATATAGCACAAACTTACGGCCTATAGCCTGTACAGGCTCTGCGCGCAGCGCTTTTGCCAGCGTATCACATGCCTCGTGCGCTGTTGTTTCCGCTGTTTCCAGCACGCTTACCTTTATCAGTTCGCGGGCTGAGAGCACATCGTCAAGTTGTTTTATCAGCTCCTCACCAATCCCACCCTTGCCTATCTGCAATACTGGTGAAATCCCGTTTGCCATTGCGCGCAATGTTGCGCGCTGCTTGCTGTTAAGCATATGTTTCCGTCTCCTGTCCTTTATTCAACAAAGTCAAATTCCCATTCGCCCATTCTCACAGTACTATCCTCGGTTGCACCACGTCTGCGCAGCTCATCTATTATGCCTTCCTTAACAAGGTATTGTTGGAATCTGCGCATGGAAGTTTCATCGTCCGCATATGTTGTATCCAGCAGATATTCCACGCTTCCACCCGTTATCACAAATATATCACCATCCATATTTATCTCAAAGCCCGGCTCATATTTTTGATTTTGAATTATATCCTCCTCTTCAAATTCAAACGTCTTTGGCAGTGTGTCCAGCGTTTTGACGATTTCATCCAGCAATGCGTCAAATCCGGTTACGGTAGCTGCCGATACGGCAAATACCTTGTCGCCTGATTTTTCCAATTCTCTTGTGAAGCGTTCAAGGTTATCCTGTGCGCCGGTTATGTCCATTTTATTTGCAACAACCAGCTGTGGCAGCTTATACAGGCGCTCGCTATAGCGTTTAAGCTCTGTTTTTATCTGCCTATAATCCTCAAGCGGATCTCGGTCCTCGCAGCCCGATATATCCACCACATGTACTAATATCCTTGTGCGCTCTACGTGCCGCAAAAAATCATGGCCCAGCCCTGCGCCATCCGCAGCGCCCTCGATAAGGCCGGGGATATCTGCAAGTACGAACGTGCGCTCATAGCGCTTCACCACGCCAAGGTTAGGCGTAAGTGTAGTGAAGTGGTAGTTGGCTATCTTAGGCCTGGCGCTGGTCAACACAGAGAGTATGGTGGACTTGCCAACGTTTGGAAGCCCCACAAGTCCAACATCAGCTATTGTTTTAAGCTCCAGTTCAACCTCATGCTCCAGTGTTTTTTGACCCGGCTGCGAAAAGCGCGGCGCCTGGCGCGTAGGTGTTGCGAATCTGGCATTTCCTCTGCCGCCGCGTCCTCCGTGTAGCACTATCTTCTCGCGGTTAGGGCGGTTCATATCCGCAACTATGCGGCCGCTATCAATATCGCGCACCAGCGTACCTACAGGTACCTTTACAATCAAATCAACCCCATTTTTTCCGCGTGAAAGCTTGGCCTTACCATTTTCTCCCCGTTCAGCACGATAATGGCGCATAAATTTAAAGTCCAGCAGCGTATTCATAGTTGGATCGGCTATAAACACAACATTACCGCCAACGCCACCATCTCCACCGTCAGGGCCGCCACGGGACACATATTTTTCCCTATGGAACGACGAAAAGCCATCCCCGCCGTCCCCTGATTTGATAATTATTTTCGCTTTATCAACAAATTGCATTATGTATGCTCTTTCCTCTCGATATTTTCCTTACAATACTCACTCACTGTGCATATATCGCATTTGGGGTTGCGTGCCGCGCATACCCTTCTGCCGTGGAATATCAGCCAATGATGCGCAATAGACCATTGGTGCTCAGGTATACACTCCATAAGCTGCTTTTCAGTGTTTAGCACATCTTTCGCCTCTGCCAGTCCAAGCCTGTTCGCCACGCGAAACACGTGCGTGTCCACTGCTATTGCAGCTTGTCCAAATGCGTTTGACACCACCACATTTGCGGTCTTGCGACCTACCCCGGGCAGTTGCATCAGCATATCCCTGTCCTGCGGAACTTCTCCGTCAAATCTCTCCACCAGGCGCCTGCTTGTTTCTATTATGTTCTTTCCTTTGGTTCTATAAAACCCACAGCTCTTAATATATGGCAAAAGCTCGTCCTCAGTAAGCTGTGCAAGCTGCTGTGCCGTAGAGTACTCTTCAAACAGCACACGCGTACACTTGTTCACCTGTTTGTCCGTACATTGGGCCGACAGCATGGTGGCTATAAGCAGTTCGAACGGAGTAGTGAACTCAAGCTGAGGCGCGGCGTCAGGGTACGCCTCGCTCAGCCCATTCAATATCAATTTCGTACGCACCGCTTTTTTTGCCTTGCTCTCTTGCATAGCTTCCTCCGATTTCGCCGTATATACATATTATCAATTATATACGCCAAGGCCCTCGCTATCAAGTTACTTTTTGCCAAGCATACCGCCAAGCAGCTGTGCCATCATCATTGGGTCCATTCCTCCGCCCTGTTGGGCGGAAGCGCCGCCTAATCCGCCCAGAGCGCTCAATGGACTTGCGCCTTTGCCGGTCAGTGATGAAAGCATCTGTATGAGTTGCATGGGATTTCCCATGCCTGAGTTCGTGCCGCTGCCTACCGGCGTTGGCATTGCACTTGCAACATTTTGGCTTTGTGGCACATAGTTATCCGATGGTCTTGGAACCTGTATTCCCAATTGGTCGGCTATATGGTATCGTTCTGCCGGCGCAAGGAACGGCTCCATAGCTATTAGGTATTGCCGCGCTCGCTCTACACCTTGTTCATTGCGTATCCTGCGGGCAAGCATCATTGCGTTTGATGCGTTCTGTGCAGTATTGCTCTGCGTTTGTGCGTTCTGTCTGGGCATAAACGGATTCGGTGCGATCCTTTGCATGGAAATCCCCCCAACAAATTTGCTCTATTATATTGTATGCAATTTGTCATATATGTGAACCGGAAGGCATTCTATCGCATAATATACCCTATAGCAGTTAACAGCAGCTTTCTTAAATAATTATTATTCAGAGGTGTATGTTATGAGCCGGAATCTAAAAGACATGAAACGCAGTACGCCAATAAGCCAGCATGATCTGGATGAGGCTGCAAAACAGATCAACCCTGATACGATGAAAAATGTGCAGGACATAGTCAATCATTACAGCGGCAAAAGCGACCATGAGCTTATAAATGAGCTAAAAGGTTTTAAAAAGACCGGCGTCATGGGCGATGCTGAGCTAGCTAATGTAGCTAATAAAATATTCCCAATGCTCAGCCGTGAACAGCAGCTGCGCTTATCCAGCATACTGGATCAGCTCAAACGAACGTAAATAATACGCGTGCAGGCAATACACATCACCCGCACGCAGCGTTGCTTATGCTGATACCAGCCAATGCATTATCACATTTGTGTTGATATGGTTTATTCCAGGAAATCCTTGAGTTTTTTGCTTCGTGACGGATGGCGTAGCTTGCGAAGCGCCTTGGCTTCTATCTGGCGTATTCGTTCGCGTGTAACGTTAAATTCCTTGCCAACCTCCTCCAGCGTGCGCGCTTTACCATCATCCAATCCGAACCTCAGGCGCAGCACCTTTTCTTCACGCGGCGTCAGAGTATCCAAAACCTCCATCAATTGCTCCTTAAGCAGTGTGAACGCCGCTACCTCGGCAGGAGCCGGTGCATCCTCATCCGGTATAAAATCGCCCAGATGGCTGTCTTCCTCCTCACCTATAGGTGTTTCCAGCGAAACAGGCTCTTGGGCTACCTTAATTATCTCGCGTACCTTTTCCTCGCTTATCCCCATCTCCACAGCTATCTCATCAGGTCTTGGATCTCGGCCATACTCTTGAAGCAGCTGCCTATTTACGCGGATCAACTTGTTTATAGTTTCTACCATATGCACAGGTATGCGTATGGTTCTAGCCTGATCCGCTATCGCGCGCGTTATCGCCTGGCGTATCCACCATGTTGCATAGGTGGAGAATTTATAGCCCTTACGGTAATCAAACTTTTCAACCGCCTTTATAAGGCCTAAATTGCCCTCCTGTATAAGGTCTAAAAACAGCATTCCGCGCCCCACATATCGTTTTGCAACGGAAACCACCAGCCTCAGATTTGCTTCAGCCAGTTGACGCTTTGCCTCTTGATCGCCATCCGCCATTCGCTGCGCTATCTCAATTTCTTCCATCGCGCTCAGCAGCGATACCTTGCCTATCTCCTTAAGATACATCCTAACGGGATCATCTATAGCAACCCCATCGGTTGCGCTCACCCGCGGATCAATCTCTGCAATTTCCTCAGTAACATCCTCAGCTACCTCTATTTCTTCCACAACATCGATGTTGAGCGCCTCGAATTTATCATAGATGCGCTCTATCTGCTCTGAATCCAGTTCAAGCTCGTCCAGTGTTTCAACCACTTCTTTGTACGTTAAAACTCCCTTGGTCTTGCCAAGCTCAACCAGCTCGTCTATCTTATTTGTTTGTGGCTCTTTGTTTTCCAAGCTGTCCCACTCCTCGCTGTATTTGTTCTATTTCAAGCCATTAAGCTTTTTTGTCATGCGTTCCATCTCGATAAACGCGTCCTTCGCACCGGCATCATCTATGTTCTGCGCCATTACGCTCAGTTGCTTTATCCGTGCCGTCAGATGCATCCGCAGCAATCCGCTGACGCATTCCTGCGCCGCTGCCACTGGGTCTACGATACTATCCTGATACGCCTCAGCAGCCGCTATAAGCTCTGAAGATCGCCCATCCAATCCTGATGTAACAAGCTGAATATTCAGCTCGTCATCATATGCATATTGCACAAGCAATCCATTCGCAAGCTCGTCCATCCCTTCGGTTTCAAACCCCAAGCATTCCTTTGCCATCCGCTCCATCGCCGCAAGCGCCGCCTGCTTAGATATCATCATGCAGGAGAGCAATTCCAGCTCTGTCTTACTTTTAAGGTCGTCCATTTTGACTGTTTTTTCACTTCTATTATGCCGATTTTTGGCAATATTATTCTGTTTTACCTTTGTCGCAATCCCAAACTGGGCCTTTATCGTGGTTGTCGCAAGGCCGCTCATGCGCGCGATAATGGGAGCATAGCGTTCTCGTTCCACCGGTTCCAGCGTGCCTGCAAATGCACATGCCTTTTTTGCATAGCCTTCTCGCCCATTCTCTGTATCCATATCAAACTCGCGGGCTATCGATTCCAGCTTAGATGCATTAAGCGTCAGTGCCGCGCTTTTCAGTGACAAAAACGCATCTTTGCCATTTTTCTTTACATAATCATCCGGATCCATACCGTCAGGTACGGATATCACACGCACATCCAACCCCTCTTTTGCCAATATTTCCATTCCGCGTATTGTCGCATTTTGCCCGGCGGCATCCCCATCATATGCAATATACACCATTGGTACATACCTTTTTATAAGGCGTGCCTGCTGCTGCGTAAGCGCCGTACCAAGGCTGGCCACCGCGTTATCAATTCCGCTTCGATATAAGCTTATAACATCCATATATCCCTCTACCATTATAATATCCGTTATATGCTTCCCCTTTAGCATGTTCATGGCATAGAGGTTATTGCGCTTGTTATATATTGGCGTATCGCCTGTGTTGATATATTTTGGCAGCTCATCCCCCATCGCGCGCGCCCCAAAGCCTATCACACGGCCCGTAGTCGCGATTATAGGATAAATTATTCTGCCCCTATATGCATCGTAAAAAGCATCCTTCTTTTTGCCGGATATAGCAAGCCCCGCGCTTATAAGTTCTTCCCTTGAGTAGCCCTTGCCGTTGAGATAGTCGGTCAGGTTATCCCAGCCGTTGGGCGCGTATCCAAGGCCAAATCGCCTTGCCATTTCGCCATTTATTCCACGGCTTATCAAATACTTGCGCGCACCGGCTCCGCCTTCACCCATTAGCATATCATGATAATATCTGGCAGCTTCGACACAGGCTGCATACAGGCGCTCCATTTTTGCCCGTTCAAGGCGCAGTTTTTCATCGTCCACATCGCTTGGAAGCTCCATTCCAACGCGCTGAGCCAGGTGTTTTATCGCCTCAACATAGGTGAGTTTTTCCATCTCCATCACGAATTGCACTACGCTGCCACCCGCATGACAGCCGAAACAATAGTATAGCTGCTTGTCCTGTGTTACGGAAAACGAAGGCGTTTTTTCGCTATGGAATGGGCAGCAGCCCCACATGCGCCGCCCTTTTGGTTTAAGCAAAACGTATTCGGATACTATGGATACTATGTCGTTTTTAGACAGGAGCTCTCCCATCCACGCATCCGAAAATAACGCCATGAAAAACCTCCTTACTCACAGACTGATCTAAATTCGCCATTGAACGTCAGATTCCTGCAAATTTTTATATTAATCTAGTACACCGAATATCCGTTCATAGTCAACTGCCGCATATCTATCCGTCATGCACGCAATATAATCCGCCGCCACCTGCTCCGCTCCATCAGCATAAATATTCTTTTTAAACTCCTCTGGCAGCGATAATACATTGGTAAGATAGTACCTGTACAGCCGCTCGAGTATGTATTGCCACTTCTCCTCCTCTTGCTTGACCAAAGGATTAAGATACACATTTTCAAACATAAATCCGCGCAGTTCTTCAAAGCTTGCGCCGATTTTATCGGACATGCGCACAAACGGTTTATCAAAGCTTGTATCAAGCACATCGAGTATCAGCGTATTAATTCGGTTGCCGTGCGAATTTCCAAGCTCTGTTACACATTTTTCAGGCAGCATATCCTCACTCAGTGCTCCTGCGCGTATCGCATCATCAATATCGTGGTTGATATATGCTATCCTGTCAGCAAGGCTGACTACACGCCCCTCCATTGTAGCTGGGTTACCGTCGATCTTATGGTTGAATATGCCGTCACGCACCTCATATGTAAGGTTAAGACCAGTGCCGTTCTCCAGCACCTCCACAACCCGCAGACTTTGCGCATTATGCTCAAACCCACCAGGAACCAGCCTGTTTAGCACGGCCTCGCCCGTGTGGCCAAACGGCGTGTGGCCAAGGTCATGGCCAAGCGCTATTGCTTCGGTCAAATCCTCGTTTAATCTCAACGCCCTGGCTATTGTGCGGGCTATCTGGCTCACCTCCAGCGTATGGGTTAGCCTAGTGCGGTAATGATCCCCCACAGGGGAGAGGAACACCTGCGTCTTGTGTTTTAATCTTCTAAATGATTTACAGTGTATTATTCTATCGCGATCGCGCGCATAATCTGTTCGCACCGGGCATGGCGGTATTGGTTTTATCCTGCCTTTGGTATTCACTGAAAGCATCGCATATTGGGACAGCGTGGCTAGTTCTTGTTCCTCCACATATTTGCGGAATTCTTCCTGCACAATACACACCTCCATAGGCAATCATTCCACAAGGAAAGTGAAAATCCTCTTTTTCATTAAAAAAAGATGGCACAGCCTGATGCCGCGCCATCTTTTCGTTTGGAAATTCTATCAGTCGTTGCGCAGTTTTGCCTGTGCAGCAGCAAGTCTCGCTATAGGTACGCGGAATGGTGAGCAGGAAACATATGACAAACCCACCTTGTGGCAGAACTCCACCGATGAAGGATCACCACCATGTTCGCCGCAGATTCCAAGTTTGATGTCAGGACGTGTCTTTCTGCCTAGCTCAACTGACATACGCACCAGCTTGCCAACGCCGACCTGATCCAGCCTTGCGAACGGATCAGACTCGTATATTTTCTTATCATAATATGCGCCTAGGAACTTACCAGCGTCATCACGGCTGAAGCCGAATGTCATCTGGGTAAGGTCGTTGGTGCCAAATGAGAAGAATTCCGCTTCCTTGGCAATCTCATCAGCGGTAAGCGCGGCACGCGGTATCTCGATCATTGTGCCAACCAGATAACGCATTTCTGTTTTACGCTCTTCCAGCACCTTATTGGCCGTACGAACAACTATGTCCCGCACATATGCCAGCTCTTTTACCTCGCCCACCAGCGGTATCATTATCTCTGGTACGATATCCAGTTTTTCGCTTTCGCGCACATTTAGCGCAGCCTCTATAACCGCGCGCGTCTGCATCTCGGCAATCTCCGGATATGTTACGGACAGACGGCAGCCGCGATGTCCCATCATTGGGTTGAACTCATGCAGATTGTCTATAGCACTTACCAATTCATCATATGAAAGATTCATTTCCTTGGCAAGCGACTTTATATCATCTGGCTTCTGTGGAAGGAACTCATGCAGTGGTGGATCGAGGAAACGGATCGTAACCGGGTATCCGCCCATGGCCTTGTATATGCCCTCAAAGTCGGCGCGCTGCATAGGCAGCAGCTTATCAAGCGCTTTCCTTCTGGCTTCTTCACTCTTAGATACTATCATCTCGCGCATAGCCGGTATGCGATCTTCATCGAAGAACATGTGCTCTGTGCGGCACAGGCCTATGCCCTGTGCGCCGAACTTTATTGCCACAGCTGCATCATGCGGATTGTCCGCATTTGCGCGCACCTTCAGTGTACGGATGCTGTCAGCCCACTTCATCAGGCGCTCGAAGTCACCGCTTATAGCGGCTTCAACCGTTGGAATAGCCTGGCCATATATATTGCCCGTGGAACCATCCAGCGAGATATAATCGCCCTCATTATATACTTTTCCGCCAAGCGTAAACTGCTTGTTTTCTTCGTCCATCTTTATATCGCCGCAGCCCGATACGCAGCATGTGCCCATTCCGCGCGCCACAACCGCCGCATGGGAAGTCATCCCGCCGCGAACTGTAAGTATGCCCTGTGAATGGTGCATACCCTCTATGTCCTCTGGGCTTGTTTCCAAGCGCACCAGCACAACCGCTTCGCCGCGCTCTGCCCATTCAGTAGCATCTTCAGCATTAAACACAATGCGCCCGCATGCCGCTCCGGGTGAGGCTGGCAATGCCGAACCGATAGGCTTAACGGCCCTCATTGCTTTAGCGTCAAACTGCGGATGCAGCAAGGCGTCAAGCTGCTTTGGATCTACCATCATAACGGCTTCTTTTTCGTTTATCATGCCTTCGTCCACCAGATCGCAAGCGATCTTCAGTGCGGCTGCGGCAGTACGTTTACCGTTTCTGGTCTGAAGCATATACAGCTTTTTATTTTCAATCGTGAACTCCATATCCTGCATATCACGATAGTGGTTCTCAAGTCTGCCACAGATCTCTACAAACTGTTTGTAGGCATCCGGCATTATCTTTTCAAGCTGGTCTATTGTCTGCGGAGTACGCACGCCTGCCACAACATCCTCGCCCTGTGCGTTCATAAGGAATTCGCCATACAGCTTCTTTTCGCCCGTGGCTGGATCGCGTGTAAACGCCACGCCCGTACCTGATGTATCGCCCGTGTTACCAAATACCATCATCTGCACGTTAACAGCAGTTCCCCATGACGAAGGTATGTCGTTCATGCGGCGATAATATATAGCTCTTGGGTTATCCCAGCTCCTAAATACCGCCTTGATTGCTCCCATAAGCTGCTCACGGGGATCCTGTGGGAATTCCGCACCAAGCTTAGCTTTATATTCGGCCTTAAACTGCATCGCAAGGTTTTTAAGATCATTGGCATCCAGTTCAGTATCCAGTGATACACCTTTTTTCTCCTTCATCTGGTCGATCAGCTCTTCGAAATACTTCTTGCCAACCTCCATAACAACGTCGGAGTACATCTGGATAAAGCGACGATAGGAATCGTATGCAAAGCGCGGGTTGCCCGTTTTCTTTGCAAAGCTCTCCACTACCTTGTCGTTAAGACCAAGGTTGAGTATGGTATCCATCATGCCCGGCATTGATGCACGTGCACCAGAGCGCACTGAGACCAGCAATGGATTTTCAAGGTCGCCAAACTTTTTGCCGGCAATACCCTCAAGCTTAACCATATACTCGTTTATCTCGCGCTGAATTTCATCGTTGATGCATTCTGCGTCCGCATAATACTGGGTGCAGGCCTCAGTTGTAACAGTGAACCCCTGTGGCACTGGCATACCCAGGCCGGTCATCTCGGCAAGGTTGGAGCCTTTTCCGCCCAACAGGTTTTTCATCCCTGCGTTGCCCTCGCTAAAGAGATAGACATACTTGTTTGCCATGTGTTAGTTTCCTCCAAAATATATATAAATTAGTTACTCGCGTAAACATGCCCATTGAAAGTGTCAACGCATATTATATACATGATTCTGTCTTCATGCAACGTTTTTCATTCAATTATCGTATGTTCTTAATAAAGAATAGATATGGCTTCATCCTAATCATCAAACCATTTTATTCGATTATCAAAGCTGGTCTATTGCCTTTAGCTCACATTCAAGCACGAAATCTGCATATTTTTTAATTATAGTTTTAAGCTCCAATCGCACACGCTCAGGCAGCTTTACACGCCGCGTTTCCTGATCACTCAACATCATCATGCGTCTTAGCGCCTCCATTGCCGTGGCGGATACCCGTATGCCCATTCCTGCGCATCCATCACATACGGCGCCGCCCGCCGCCACATCAAATATTATGGTGCTGCTCGCTCGCAGGTCGGCACCACATTTAACGCAATATGTCAACGCCGGACAAAAGCCCAAGCTTGCAAGATACCGTATGGCAAAGCATATAGCCATATCCAGTGGATGCACGTCCGCATAGGCTGTATAGCTTAGCGCGTAATATAGCTGCTGCACATGTGCATGCGCTCCCTCACCCGTATTTGATCCGTGGTTTATAAGCTCCAGCATAAACATAGCCGCACTGAATCTATCCATATCCTCGCGCAGCGGATAGAACGATTCCCTTATGTCGCAAGCATTTATCGTGTATTTATCTTTATTTTTAAAAAGCACAAATTCGCCATATACAAAAAGCTCGCTGGAAGCCAATAGTTGGCTGTTGGTTTTGCGGCAGCCGCGCGCACTCGCAGATATAATTCCAGCTTCATCAGTAAATATAGTTAGTATTCTATCGCTATCCCTATAGTTGGCGTAGCGGGTGACTATGCCTGTAACCGTAATAAGCCCCATATTCCTCCATGGCAGTAATTGCAAGTTATGTTTTTCGAATTTTATCAGATAATATCAACATCTGACAATAAAGGAGCACGTTCAATATGAAAAAAGAATTATCACGCAGCAGCGCGCATTCCCTCTGGGATTCATTCTCCAGCACAGGCAAAATAGGAGCGTACATGATATATCGCGCATATCTGCAACAAAATAAGAAATAGCTCTTGAGCAATACACCCCCTCGCCACTCTTACAAGATCTGGCGAGGTTTTTTTATATTATCTACTACTCTTAATTTTATTAATTATACAATATAGCACATATAATTACAAACATACCTTGACAGGCGATGTATGTTGGAATATATTGTATTATGAAATTCGAGTTATTGTGAGGGAGGCGTGATATGCTTGTCCATAGCATCTGATATAATCCGCGGGCATACAGATACAATAATACTGGCACACCTAATGCATGGCGACAGCTATGGCTATGAGATAAACAAGTCCATCCAGCGCAAAACCGATGGTCTTTATGAGTTGAAAGAAGCCACGCTTTATTCTGCCTTTAGACGTTTGGAACAGGATGGCAGTATAACCTCCTATTGGGGGGATGAATCCACCGGAGCACGGCGCAGATACTACTCCATAACTGAATATGGCAGGCATGCGTTTAACGAACTGCTAAGCGAATGGGAACGCGCACGCGTTTTAATAGATCAACTTATTGCTGTGGAGGATTAGCTAAATGGAAAACAGAATAAAAAATTATGTTGACTCACTTTTTGCAGATGTGCCTAATACACGACAAACGCGAGATCTCATGGATGAGATGAACCAGAATCTGATCGAAAAATACCATGATCTGCTCTCGCGTGGCTACAGCGAAGAAAGCGCCTACACAAGCGCTATTAACGGCATTGGCGATGTCAATGAACTTATTGCCGAGCTAAAGCGCAACCATATGCAATCCGATGCCGATGCACAGAAGCAAAAGCGGGCATATGCGATCCGTGTGGCGATAGCCGTAGCGCTATATATTCTTTCTGTTATCCCGGTAATCGTGCTACCATCTTTTGATCTGGATTTAGCCGGTGTTGTGGTGATGTTCATCATGATAGCAGCGGCAACAGGCATAATTGTTTATGCTGGCATGACAAAACCAAAATATAATAAAGCAGATGATACAATCGTCGAAAACTTCAAGGAATGGAACTCGCAAAACAGCAACAAAGTCAGCTTGCGCCGCGCCATCTCATCCGCGCTTTGGTGTGTGAGCGTGGTTCTGTATTTTGTAATCAGTTTTGGCACAGGCTCATGGCACATTACCTGGGTAATATTTCTAATAGCCGTCGCAATAGACAATATAATCAGCGCGGCATTCTCATTACATAAATCGAGGTAAATAAATATGAACGCATCATTGATAATCAAAATAGTTTGTTGGTCCATAGTGGCGCTTGTTCTGATCGGTGTGCTTATTTCCGGTCTATTTGGCTTTAGTATTGGACGGCTATGGCCCAGCCGTTTCTCGCCATCGCCTGACAACGACTATGAATACAGCGGCCCAGACGCAAGCGGTGCATACAGCGTGCCAGCAGCAGGCATAAATGATATTTCCATTGGATGGATAAATGGCAATGTAACTATAACCGCATACGACGGTGATGATATTACGTTTGCTGAAACATCGCCTAACCAGGCGCTTGATCCTAAGTTTAAGCTGCACTACCGCATATCCGGCAGTAAGCTAATTATTGAATACTGGGACGAAGATGCAAAGCTGATCCGTTTACCAAATAATCTTACAAAAAATCTAGAGTTGAATATACCTGCCTCCATTGCCAAAAGCCTTGTTTCCCTTGAGGTCGAAGGCATTTCGGCTCATGTTACCGCAAGTGCTATAAACTGCACGGAGATTGATCTTTCTACAATCAGCGGCACGATAGAGCTAACCATAGTCAGTGCCAACGAGCTAAGCGTAAGCTCCACCTCAGGTGAGCTCAATATTGCTGAGTGCACCTGCGATAAGCTGGATGCCGAATCCATTTCTGGCCACATAAACTTTGCAGGCACCGCCAATATGATCAATTCCGAAACGGTTTCCGGTCGCGCAGATTATATGCTTTCATCCTGCCCCGCAAGCATCAGCGCGGACACTGTATCGGGCAGCGTCAACATCGGCATACCTGAAAATGATGGGTTCAAGGCAAGGATCGACAAAGTCTCCGGCCATCTTTCCACGGACTTTCCCGTAACGATGGAGGATGATTACACTGTGTATAAAAACGGTACATCTTCATTTAAGATAAGCACCGTAAGTGGAAATGTGAGTATAAATAAGATCATTTAAATCAACATCATAAATTCATAGGGCTGCCATATCAATCTGACCCACGAATAAGGGGCAAAGATAAGGCAGCCCTATTCTATTTTACTCGTATCCAAGCTCCCGCATTGTAGCAAGGCTATTTCGCCAGTCCTCTTTGACCTTTACCCAAAGTTGAAGATTAACGCGCGCACCCAGCAGCCACTCAATATCGTGGCGCGCATCTGTGCCTATACGTTTGAGCATCGCGCCCTGCTTGCCTATCACTATTCCCTTGTGGCTCTCGCGTTCACAATATATTGTAGCCCATATATCGTACATGCCATCCTCGCGCAACGCCATCTTATCGATTCCCACACCAAGCCCGTGCGGAACCTCTTCCCTTAGCAGGCTAAGCGCTTTCTCTCGAACCATCTCAGTGCATATCACGCGCTCAGGCTGGTCCGTAATCATATCATCCGGAAAATACTGCGGTCCCTCAATAAGATATGTTTGCAGCGTCTCCTTAAGTTTATCCAGTCCATCACCGTTAAGTGCGGATATTTTTATTATGCTCTCTATGCCTTCTTCCTGCTCAAGTCTGTCGCATACGCTGGAAACATCCTCAATCGTCGCGATATCCGTCTTGTTTACTGCGGCCACAATTGGTGCTTTGGCTTCCCGCAGCTTGATCAGCAGCGCCTCATCCTTTTCGCGTATGCCTGCCCGTGCATCTATCACAAGCAGTATCGCTTCCACCTCGTTTATTGAATCATACGCTACCCTTAACATATATTCGCCAAGCCGGTTCTTGGGTGTAGTAATGCCAGGCGTATCAAGGAATACCATCTGCCATCCGTCGTGTGTAAGCACACCCATCACACGGTTGCGCGTTGTCTGCGCACGATCCGACACAATTGATATCTTCTGCCCAATAAGTGTATTTAGCAGAGTACTCTTGCCCACATTGGGCGAACCGATTATTGAAACAAATCCAGATTTATAGCTCATATTGTTTTTAAGTCCTTTGGTAAAAATGCACATGGCAATATTTTTTCCATACTCATTATGTTGTATCCACCAGCTTTATTGCCGCATATAACCGGCATATCCTGCGCGCAGAACTCGGCCAGCACCTGCCTACATACGCCGCATGGCATCGCATATCCCTCGCCGTCCCAAACCACAGCTATTGCGTCAAATTCTCGTTCCCCTTCGGACACAGCCTTAAACACCGCCGTACGCTCGGCACAGTTTGTTGGCGTATAAGCGGCATTCTCTATGTTGCAGCCCAAATAGTATTTACCGGATGCGCCCAGCAAGCACGCCCCCACACGGAAGTTTGAATATGGCACATACGCCCTGCCCTGCACCTCCCGCGCCAGCTCTAGCATCTTTGCAATGCACTGTTCGTCAAGCTGTTTCATCTTATTATCCCCATCCCATTCAATATTTGTTCCTGCATACGCTCCATCTCTAATCTCTCCTGTTCCTGCAAATGATCATACCCCAGCAGATGCAGTGTGCCATGTATCGCCAAGAAGCTTAGCTCTCTGCCGGCACTGTGTCCATATTCTCTCGCCTGCTCAAGTGCACGCGGTAACGATATCGCAATATCGCCTAAAAAGCCATCCGGCAGCGCAACTAATTCAAAGCCTTCGTTTGAAGGAAAGCTCAACACATCCGTGGGCCTGTCCACAGCGCGATATTCTCGATTCATGCGCCATATCTCGTCATCATCCACCACTGTTATGCTTATTTCACCGCTTACCCCACACTCATTAAGCGCCTGCTGCGCCGCTGCCGTAATCAAGCGTTCAATATCGCCCTGATATTCCTCTACAAGTATTGAAACAGATATCATTCTTCTTCCTCAAGCTCAGGATATTCTATACGCTCGTGCATTATACCGCCAAGTGTTTTTATGAAGCTACGCTCTATCTCGTTCAGCTCCGCCATGGTAAGCGGCGCTTTTGCAAGCATGTTATCGCCCTCCCGCATCTTGCCCATTATTATCCTGTGTACCATATCGCCCATGGCCTCCCGTGTACACTCGCCCAGCGAGCGTACTGCCGCCTCGCAGGAATCTGCCAGCATCACTATGGCGCTCTCCTTAGTGGATGGAAGGTGTCCGTTGTAGCGATAGCCCTTTTGATCTATCGTTTCACCTGCGCTCTCACACGCCTTATGATAGAAATATGCCATCAAAGAGTTGCCATGGTGTTCGCCCGATATACGTATTACCGCCGATGGCAGCTTGTGTTTTGTCAATATTGTGACGCTATCCCTTTGATGCGCAATTATCGCCGCTGCGCTTTCTGCCGGTGGCAGCGTATCATGTATATTTGTACCCGATTTTTGATTTTCCATAAAGTAAAGTGGTCTGCGCAGCTTGCCCACATCATGGTAATATGCGCCCACCTTGGCAAGCAGCGGATCTGCACCCACCCGCTGTGCCGCGCCTTCTGCGAGTGCCGCAACCCCTGCGCTGTGCTGATATGTGCCCGGGGCTTCCAGCATAAGCTGCTTCATTAGCGGGTGATTTGCGTTTAACAGTTCGTTAAGCCTTGCAGCCGTTGGCACATCAAACAGCTTTTCCCATATTGAAAGTGAGCCCACCACCAATATCGCGCTTATTATGCTACAGCCCATCGTCCAGCCAATATCCACCAATATTTTTGACAGAGCCGCACCTGTCATAACGTATATACCAAGCAGCACCAATGCTGCCGCCGCGCCGCCCATCGCCCCTGCAGCTATGATTGAACCGCGTTTTGAGGTTTTTTTGAGTGCAAACACCGTTACAGCGCCTGATACCATGATGGATATGCTCATTGAAAATGCCGAAAATCCAAACAGCGCCGCACCCGTGCCTCCCGATACCATGCCAAGCGTCAGCGCAAGCACCATAGCAACCGCAATAGCGGTTCTTTCACATGCCAACACCGCTATCAGCATCACCGCAATCAATGCCGGGCTGATATGTTCATCCAGTGACACACACAGCCAGAACAGCAGCACAGTGATAATCATCATTGTAGCTATTATGATCATTTTTTTCAGATCTGCCATTATTTCGCCGCGCATAAGCAGCATATACGCGATGAAAATAGCGTATATCGCCAGCATGTACAGCAGTAGCCCCACATGCATACCCACGCCATCCTTGTCATCTGAAACAAGATCCAGTGATTTCATCACCGCAAGCTGTGAGGCGCTTATAGTTTTTCCCTGTTCAGCTATAACTTCGCCCTTGCGAATCATCACATCTTCCACCGCGGCTGCCGCATTCTCGCGCGCCAGCGTTGTTTTTTCCTGATCTATCACGAATGTTTCGCCTACAAAGCTGTTAAACACATTCACTCCCATCGCCTTGAATGTGTCTGAAAGGCCTGTTATTGCCTTCATCTCCTGGTAAAATGCCGCTTTGATATTTTCAAGGCCATCACCGATTATTCCACCTTTAAGTGATGTGGTCAATCTTGGCATAACGCTATTGCGCAGCATCTGTATGTCCGATAATCCGGCGGCCAGCATCTCGCACAGTTCATCCTGGGTAAGCATCGGTGTACTCATAGCGCATAGCTCGTTTTTTTGCGTCTGAGTAAGTGTTCGCGCCCAACCGGAGGCGCTAAGCTGCTGTCCGTTCGGCTTATTTCTCATGCTGTCTGCCGCACTGCGCACATTCAGCAGCGCTGCGAAAAAGCCTGTGGCTCCGTTTGACAGCGATTCAACCGTTCCATCATCTATCTTATATATTGGCAGCACACCGGAACGTGCGCTCTCGCGCAATGCAAGCGTCGCCACCTCGTCCACCACATCACGCGGCGCATGGATTGTTTCCTTTGCCGCCGTTCCCACCTCAACATCATAGTGTTTGGGTGAAAGCGCCGCAAGCGATATCAGATAGGTAATTGCCATCACTGTCAATATCAGCAATACCGCTGTTGGTTTTGCATATTTATGGCTCAACCTTTGCTTTTGTGCTCTTACCCTTCCTTTATCCATCGTCACCTCCCTGGAGTTTTCTCCGCTCTATCGTATGCTTTGATTATGCGCTGTACCATATCGTGGCGCACCACGTCCTTATATGTAAGATATATTTGCGCTATTCCCTCAACATCCTTAAGCACATCCAGCGCATGCACAAGTCCGCTGCGGCGTTCCCTTGGCAGATCTATCTGCGTTATATCCCCTGTTACTACCACGCGTGAGCCTTCGCCAAAGCGTGTCAAAAACATCTTCATCTGCTCCATTGTGCAGTTCTGCGCTTCATCCAGTATTATATATGCGTCGCTAAGCGTACGCCCGCGCATATATGCAAGGGGTGCTACCTCTATCACCCCGCGCTCGCTCAGGTTTTTGAAGGTTTCAGGCCCCAAAAAATCATACAGCGCATCGTATAGCGGCCGCAGGTATGGATCCACCTTGTTTTGCAGGTCGCCTGGCAAAAATCCCAGTTTTTCGCCCGCCTCAACCGCTGGACGCGTAAGGATGATTTTTTCAACCTCTTTGTTTCTAAATGCAAGTACTGCCATAGCCACGGCAAGATACGTCTTTCCTGTGCCAGCCGGCCCCACGCCAAAAACCACTGTATGGCGCTTCAACGCCGCAACATACTTCTTTTGTCCAAGTGTTTTGCACTTTATTTGACGGCCCTTATTTGTAAACGCCACCACATCGTCCACAAGCTCCGTTATCAGATTCGCATTGCCCTCTTTTGCAAGGTCTATTGCGTATCTGAGCCTGCTTCTGTCCACACTCTCGCCTCTGCGCAACGTAACGAGCAGCTTGTCCACCACTGTTCCTGCAAGCTCCACGGCTTCGCTTGCGCCCTCAATACGCACATTATCAGCCGAGGCTATTATATGTGCGCCTGACTCTGCTTCAAGCACCTTGAGATTCTCATCAAACACACCGAAGAGTCGAATCATCTCATCCATTGAGTCCACATTAACCGTAAGGCTGTGCTTTTCTTCCTCCACAGCAATTTCGTTTATGGAAGTGTCGTTGTGCTGACTCAGCTCATTCGTCAAAAAGTCTTTTTGCTTCACCAATATCTTCCTCTGTTGTTATTGTTATTATTGCACGTACCGCGCCATCTTCTTTTTGCTCCGTGCGGCTTTGTTTTGCTGTAATTGTTGCATCCTTTGGTATCATAGTTGCAATCATCGTTCGTGCTTCCGTCAGTGCCAGCACTTCAAGGTGCTCCTTGCTTGGAGATACCTCCATTTTATCAAGCTCAAAACAGCGCATCGTATATATGTCTATCGGCAGGAAGCAGCGCTTGATTTGACACCTATCCAGCATCGTTTCTTCATAGTGCTTATATTGCCATTTATGTCCCATCAGCGTCATTCCAAGCAGCGATACCCGTTTGCCCTGCTCGCTGTTGCCTGTACGCGCGAGCGTAGTCACCTTTGGTCCTTTATCGGCTGTAAATACGTAAAGCACCTTGGCAGTCACGCTGCCGCGCGCGCATACGTATATCCCTTTCATCTCATCTGTACTAAGATCGCCATTTATAAGCAAATCGCCTTTTTTCACTACATCTCCCGGTTTTACCATCGCTTTGCCGCTAAGCGCGACTATATCAAGTATCATCCCGTCCATTTGGGCATAAACAGACGCAGGCGTATCATCGTTCACTATAGCCGTATCCTCGTTCGCCTCGGCCACATTAATGGTGAGAACCACACCCTCTATACTGGCGCCCGCCCATGCTATACGCTGATCGGATTGCATTATAGTTTTGCCAAGTTTTGATGTGGATATATCGTGCCTTGGCGTACCTACACCCACCTGCATTGCCGAAAGAATCTGCATTACATCATCCTTAGGCACAATATCGCACCCGTTTATCTCCACAAGCCATATGCAGCGCGATGCAGCTATTATAAGCGCGATCACCGCTATCCACCCATACAGTAACACCTTACGGAACCTAAATTGGGATAGCGTGATTGGCAGCCCATGTTTCTTGAGAATTGTTATGCTCAAATCCAGGCCGCGTACCAGTTTATGCAGCGCATAGAAGCCTGCAACACTGACATACGCCGTTACCGCGGCAGCCCCGGTGCGCTTCACATTCCAC
Organism: Clostridia bacterium; assembly: GCA_036652795.1. GTDB lineage: Bacteria > Bacillota > Clostridia > Christensenellales > CAG-138 > JAVVVD01. Next base: position 76,240 of record JAVVVD010000002.1, read on the forward strand.
ATCTCAACACCGCTCTGCACGGCCAAATTTATAAACCGTTCCAGCGCCAGGCCCTTAATTTGTATGATAACATATCCCGCAAGATAATTCCATATTATACCCGCCATTGCATCCCTCCGAATATGCTGTTATCCCGCATATCGTTCCGCTGTTTTAATCATCTTCAAATCCTGTCGAATCTATTGTGCCGCTTATATACAGCCGCTGCTTGCTTATCTCCCGCAGTATAAGCGCATTGCCAGTAACGCGCAGCAGCCCGCATACCGTAATCAAGCGCACGCTATCCGGCGTGTACTCAAACACACCCCTATGATTCTCAATAAGCATATGGCCGCGCCCTACCTGTGTAAGCTTTGGCACATCCCCCACAGCCTCCTGCGGCAAATCTAGCGCAGTAAACAGCCTGTGTTTCAGTCTGATCCTATGTTTTGGCATAAAAAGTCGCCCCCATACCCAAGTGTATGCGGGGCGATACTCAACAATATTAATTTATACGTATTTTTTCATGTGCTTGAGCGCACTTTTTTCAAGCCGTGATACCTGCGCCTGCGATATACCTATCGACTCGGCAACCTCCATCTGTGTGCGGCCTTGAAAAAACCTAAGCTGCACTATACGCTTTTCGCGCTCGCTCAATCTATCCATCCCAACATCTATGGCTATGCTATCCAACCACAAATCATCCGAGTTTTTTTCATCCTTCACCTGATCCATAACGTATATCGCATCGCCATCATCATGATATATCGGTTCGAACAATGAAACTGGATCCTGTATCGCATCCAGCGCAAACACTACGTCTTCCTCCGGCATATCCAATGCCTTGGCTACCTCTGATATATGTGGTTCGCGCGCATTTTCCTCCGTCAGCCTTGTGCGCATCTGTAGCGCCTTATAGGCTGTATCGCGCAGAGATCTGCTCACTCGCAATGAATTATTATCCCTAAGATGCCGCCTTACTTCACCGATTATCATCGGGACCGCATATGTTGAAAAACGCACATTGTGCGAAAGGTCAAAATTATCAAGCGCCTTTATTAGCCCAATACAGCCCACCTGAAACAGATCATCCATCTGCTCTCCACGATTTGAAAAGCGCTGTATTACGCTCAATACCAGCCTGAGATTTTCTCTTATGAACTCCTCGCGCGCGATATCATCTCCTGCCTTTACGCGCAAAAGCAGCTCCCTGCTGCGCTTTTGTGTCATCATGGGCAGCTTCGAAGTGTCCATTCCGCATATCTCTACTTTGTTGAGCGCCATATAAATCAACCCCCTCAGCCGTTACTATCTGTTCAAAGATAGCATTGCCGAAAGGGGTTGTTTTTATCCGATACAAGAGCGTGCTATTTACCGATTATGCCCTTTATTACTTCGCCAGCAATTATAAGTCCGGCAACGGATGGCACAAATGAAACGCTACCCGGAGACTGCCTTTTTTTATGTGTACTATCACTTTCAGGTATTGATGCGGGTACCAATGGCTGCTCTGTTGAATACACCACCTTAAGCCCTTTAACGCCCCGCTTACGCAGCTCATTGCGCATCACCCTGGCCAGTGGGCAAACGCTTGTTTCGTATATATCCGCAACTTTAAGCGCACACGGATCCAGTTTGTTGCCCGTGCCCATACTGGAAATTATTGGTATTCCGGCCTCCTGCGCCCGCTGAATCAGCAACAGCTTGGATGTTACCGTGTCTATGGCATCCACAATATAATCACAATCCGAAACATCTATGCACTCTGCACTTGATGCATCATAAAACAATTCATACGGGATTACATTCGCGTCTGGATTTATATCCGCTATGCGTGCAGCCATTATTCCCGCTTTTTTTTTGCCAAGCGTGGAGTGCAGCGCAACTATCTGCCTGTTTAAATTTGATTCCGCCACACAATCATTATCAACCAATATAAGCGTTCCCACGCCGCCGCGCGCAAGTGCCTCAGCGGCAAAGCTCCCCACACCGCCAATCCCAAACACAGCCACTTTTGCAGCGCCAAGCCTGTCAACGCCGCTGCCTAGCAGCATATTTGTCCTTATCTGCCAATCCATGCTTTTCACCTCATCGAAAGTATACTGGGCTGCCACCACACCTCCAAGCCTCGGCATTGCCGCGCCCTCGCAGGTTTATCCGCCAAAATCTTAACTTTTTTTATGGTTAGCCTGTGTCTGCTTGCTGTGATATCCCCCATATTACGCGCCATTAGGCGCATCATGATATATTAAAAACGGCTGACAGGTCTTTTAGCTTATCATGCTGGTCGATAATCTCTGCGTAGCAGTCCTGTAGAGCGGAATACTCATTTTTTCTTAGCGCATCTGCAATATTGCATATCAGTTTATATATAGGAGTTAGCCCCATATTCCCCGCAACACCCTTTAGGGTATGGGCCGACTCAAATGCCTTTTTATAATCCATTGCCAAAAGCGCATCCCCCAATTGTTGAAACGCTGCATCATCTAAAAAAATCATGAAGCAGGTTTTATACAATGTCTCATCGCCTAAAAAACGTTCCATTGCTCCATCTACATCCGCGCCATATTCCTTTAGTTTTTCAAGCATTGCGTCCATTTGCGCGCTCCTCCTCTTTTGATAAAAGTTGATATATGGTTTTGTAGAGCAATTCCGGATCAATGGGCTTGGCAAGGTGCGCGTTCATTCCGGCATTCTTGGATTTGATTACGTCATCCTCAAAGGCATTGGCCGACATCGCTATGATTGGCACAGCCTTTGCCCATGCTCTACTTAAGCTTCGAATGCCCTTTGCCGCCTGTAAGCCATCCATCACAGGCATTCTGATGTCCATCAGAACAGCGTCATATGTGTGCTCCGGTGCGGCAGTAAACATGGAAAGGCCTATACTCCCATTTTCAGCCACATCGACGCAAGCGTTCCTGTATTCCAAAAGTTTTTTAGCAACCATTATATTGAGCTGGTGATCCTCCACCAACAAAAATCTTTTACCGCTAAAATCATATACCGCTTTGTTTTCGCTAATGCAATCTGCCGCTGACAACTCCGCAGAATCCTGCGGAATTCCAAGTGGAATATGCACTGTGAAGGTTGTGCCAATGCCTAACGTGCTTTCCACAAATACATCTCCGCCCATGAGAAGCGCTAGATTTTTTGAAATTGCCAACCCAAGGCCGCTTCCGCCATAGCTTGTGGTAGAATTATTATGTTCCTGTGAAAACGGCTTGAAAATATTTGCCAAGAATGCCTTGCCGATACCTATGCCCGTATCGCTGATTTTAAAGCATAGCTCCGCTATTTTATCGTCAGCGCTAATTTGAGAAATATCAAGGCAAACCTTCCCGCCCTTAGGTGTAAATTTAATAGCGTTAGTGAGAATGTTGATTAATATTTGCTCAAGTCGAATTGCATCGCCAATATAATTATTTTTGCGGCCCTCGAATTCAGTCACGGTATAAGCCACACCTTTTTCTTCCGCCTGCACACGAATGATGGTATCAACAGCATCTAAAAAATTTTTGCATACAATCACTTCGTTTTGGAGCGTCACTTTCCCGCTTTCAATTTTTGACATGTCAAGGATATCATTTAGCAGCGACAACAAATATTGCGAAGAATACTGTGATTTTTCAATACACTCAATAACCAGTGCTTTATTATCCAGATTTTGAGAAGCAATTTGAGCCATGCCGATAATTGCATTCATCGGTGTTCTGATTTCATGGCTGATCCGAGACAGAAATTTTGATTTTGCAGCATTGGCATACTCAGCCATTTTTACCGCTGCAACAAGCTCCTGATTCTTTTTTTTCTGTTCCTCAACAGCTGCGGTAGTATCCGTCCTTGTCATCAGGAAAACCTTAAGCTTAGAGTCGATATAGCTAAAATGCAGCTGCTTTTTAGATACAGCTCCGTATTTATCTTGCATCCCATAAAAAATCTTATAGGTTCCATTTGCATCAAGCTGCCTGATAATGTTTTTGATTGTAAGCTCCCGCACCACACGCGCAATATCATCTTGGCAAATATACCTGCGCACATATTCGTGTGTCTCTTCTTCAAAGTTATCGCTTTCATAAGCATAGGCATTGTCGAAATCATTTTCGCTGTACCGAACCGCCGAATTCCGCTCTGCATCCACCACCACCAAAAAGTCATAATCCGTTTTAACGATAGCATTCATTACATTTTGCATGGTTCTCTCATTTGTTATGTTTGTGGAATACAAGAATGCCACAACATCGTTGTCCTCAGTCCTTTTCATCATATGGGCAGTAAGTACTGTCCAATATCTACGCCCTTCAATCTTTCTCGTAAGTTCCAATGACAATGTAGTTTCTCCAGCTGCAAAACGCCTTAACATCGCATCACGATTAAAAATTGCCGCGCATTCTTTTTGTGCATTCTCCGTTGTTAGCTCTGTGTACATCTGATCAAAATACGCTTGTGCGGTCTTTGCGGCGCTCATACGCGCCATAACTTTGGGAAAAATGCTCTTGCAATCTAAAACAATATTTTTAGTCAGATTTACATTAATGGATGCCATTGTCGCTTTTTGCATAGCTTGCCTGTATGACAACTCATCACTATATCGTTTTTCAGCTTCTTTTTCTTTTGTCACATCATGTCCTACGCAGTAGGCTTTTACAGGGTTGCCATTATCATCAAAAATATTTGTATAGGTAACCCGTTCGCACCAGAATTTATCATCACCTTGCTCCCGAATCCATAGGTCAGCTGTCACCTCTGTTTCGCCATTTTTCATTCTTTTGATCATGTCAAGAAACGTATCAATGCTATCCTCGCGGATGTGCCCTTCATCCATTGCCGATTGGATATAATTTGTTATCGCAGTATTGTGTTGATTTATTCTTGGAGATCTTGAAAAGATGGTCATAACGTCGGTAGCGTAATCATATTCCCATATGTTGATATTGGAGGATTTTATAGCGGTAGCATAACGAAACTCGCTTTCACGAAGTGCTTGTTCAGCCTTGATCTGCTCATTAACATCGGAAAATACCGTATACAAGATTAAGGTGCCGTCCTGTGCCGCCATTACTTGCCCCGAGACGCGCATCCAGCGATAGCTGCCGTCCTTTTGCACAACGCGGTGGTTATAATTGAATTTGCGCTTTTCTTTGTAAGCGGTTTGGACGGCTTCAATTAAGCCGCGCCTGTCATCCGGATGGAAAACATCAAGCGTGGATTCGCGTGTTGCCTCGCAGTATTCCTCCTTTGTCATGCCGCAAAGCTCATATACACGCTCACTTATAAAAATAGGGGTGAATTTTTCATCCCAACTATACATTCCTACGCCGCCCGGAATGGAGTTGATCAGGTTTTCGTATTTATTTGATCCCTCTACAATTGTCTCTTCCATATGTTTTAGCGCCGTGATATCAGTATAATATGCAAATATTATCTCATTGCCGTTTTCATCAAGCGCATGTCTGGAATGCTGATTAACCCAAACCAGGCTGCCGTCTTTTTTTACCGCACGACAAATTATTTCACAGGGTTCAAATTTACCATTGCGCTTGGCCGCGGCCTCCTTGAGGTAGTCTCTGTCTTGCGGGTACACGCAATTCCACGCAGATCGATGATATATTTGAAGCAACTCGTCAGCACTGTCACATCCAAGCATTTTGGCAAACATTTCGTTTGCAAACAGAATTTCAAAATCCATTGACGCCGCGATAACCATCAGCCCAATCGGAAGGGAAAGCTCTATAAAATCCGCCTCGATTTCTGAAAGCTTCTTCATTTATCTGTTCCGCCTTTCTGAAAAAAGCTCTGCATTGTTTGGTATAAAAGCGCCGGCTCAATTGGCTTTACCAAATGCGCATTCATGCCGGCAGCCCTTGTTTTTTCAACATCCTCGTCAAACGCATTTGCCGTCATTGCGATAATAGGGATTGTTATTGCATCCGCCTTACGCATATGTCGAATTGCTTTTGCGGCGGTAATGCCATCCATAACCGGCATAAGAATATCCATTAAAATCGCATCGTAATATCCGTCTTCCTTTTGTGCAAATGTTTCAATTGCCAAAAGTCCATTTTCAGCAATTTCCACTTCTATATTTTTCGCATTGAGGAGCTTTTTGGCAACCTCAATATTAAGCACATGATCTTCAACGAGCAAAACCCGTTTCCCCGTGAAATCATACGCTTGGGACACAACCGGTTTTGCATTAACGCCCTTTTTAGTGTAAATTTTTTCAAAGGCAGAGCAAAGTGAGGATTTGAACAGTGGCTTTGAAATCAGCATATTTACGCCGGCTTGTTTGGCCTCCGCTTCAATGGCCGCCCAATCGTACGCCGTCATAATAATAATTGTAACTTCAGGCCCAACTATTTTACGAATTTCGCGTGCGGTTTCTATGCCATCCATATCAGGCATTTTCCAATCAAGCAAAACCACATCATAAAATTCCTTCTTTTCCTGCTTGCTACGTATGATCTCTACCGCTTTTGCACCCGAAATCACATACTCAGCCCGCATTCCCATATCCAACAACACCTGCGCAGTATGCTGGCAGATCATAATATCATCATCCACAATCAAGGCTTTAAGCATATCAAAGTAAATATCGGATTTAAATTCTAGTGCTTGCTTGCTTTCCTCTGTAATTCCCAGCTTTACTTCAACAACAAATTCGCTTCCAATTCCTTCAATGCTATTTGCGCTAATTTTTCCGCCCATCAAATCCACTAAATTCTTGCAAATAGCAAGGCCCAATCCGGTCCCTCCATATGGTGATGACGCACCTGAGTTAGCTTGTTCAAATGGCTCAAAAAGGTTGGGCATGAAATCTTCTCTTATGCCAATCCCCGTATCATTTATTGTAAATTTCATCAACGCTTTATCTTGCTTAACTATTTCCTGGTGAACAATCAATTGAACTTTTCCGCCCTGCGGCGTAAACTTAATCGCATTTGAAATAATGTTGATAAGCACCTGCTGTAGCTTCATTGCATCGCCTATGTAATAATCCTCAATAAAGCTTGTCATGATCGCATCATACTCCACACCCTTTTGCTGCGCCTGCGCATGACAGATGCTGTTAACGCCATTGATAAATTCCTCAAATGGAATTTTTTCACTGCGGATCAACACCTTACCGCTCTCTATTCTGGACATGTCCAGAATATCATTGATAAGGGAGAGCAGGAAACGTGCAGAAATCCCCACTTTAGATAGATAATCCGACACCTGTGCCGGATCATTCACACATTGCGCAGCTAAGGTGGCCATTCCAATAATGGCATTCATCGGCGTCCTGATTTCATGGCTCATGCGCGAAAGGAATTCCGACTTTGTATTATTAGCTTGCTGGGCTGCAAGCAACGCATCCTTTAGCGCCTCGTTTTTTCGCTGTTCTCCGTTATAGATATCCGTAATATCTGTTCGCGTCAAAATGATTTTCTTTCTCGGTTTATCCAGATATGAAAATTGGAGCTTTTTTCGGGCGATCGTTCCATTTTTCGCCTTGACGCGGCAATAGGATGTATAAACATCCTGTTTTTCAAGCTGTTCAAGTATGTTTTTATATGACATATCGTGGATATTCTGTTCGATATCCTCATCAAGCAAATACTCATGTGCAAACTGCGCAACCTCTTTTTCGTAGTTGCTGGCACCGAATGACGGAAGCGGCGTTTTGCCGTCCGTCTTAGCATATATGGTATATCTATCTGTGACAATATCCAGCAGCGCCAAATAATCGTAATCCATGTTAACAACTGTATCCACAAGGGCGTGCTCCATCTTTTTATTGTCGATGTCGGTGGCATAGATATAGCCTTCTATATCGCTGTTTTTAGGATTTTTAAACATGTCCAATTCGATTTTAATCCAGCGAAAATCGTCTGCCGCAAAGCTTACATAAGCTTCATGAGTGAAGTTGGTTTTACCTGCCTGATAGCTTTTGAGCAAGTTTTTTCGATTGAATATTTTTTTATATTCCGCTAAATCATCTGCTTCAACATGCGTGGCATATTCGCTTTCGAAAAATCCATCAACCGTTCCATTGCCCTTAAAGCCAAGTATAATCGAATTATTACCTTGTCCATCTCCACAGGTATTTTTAGTTAAATTCATTTTAAAAGAGCCAAGCACGTCCTGATTATGTACCTTTCTCCATTCAATTTCTTCGCTATATCTCTCCTCCAGACTGACCCGCTCCGTTATATCCATAACGGAACCAATCGCTTTTACCGCCTTGCCGCTATTGTCAAAAATAGTATTGTAGGTTGTTTCATTCCAGCACCAAGTATTGGAATCTGTATTTTTCCATCGCCCCACGCTTTTCGCCGTTTTTTCTCCGGCAAAAATTTTATTGTACATTTCAACAAGTGCCGGAACATCATCCGGATGCAATGAGCCATCGCTTATAATGGACTCTGGAACATTTTTGATCATTGTTACATTGTCGTAAGCATTAATATTTGTGGTATTGTTAAAGTTGTATATAGTTTTGCTTTCAATATCCAATATCCAGCACGTCATTCCGCTTTGCTTTGCCGCCTGCATATAGGTTTCCGCAAGGCGCTTGTATGTGCTGATATTTTCGGCGATACCTATTGCGCTGACCGGTCTGCCGGATTCATCGAAGGTGGTAATATATTGAATTCTTTTCCATATTGGAACGCCCTGCTCTATCACCTGTATTTCGCTGTAAATATGCGCTTCTCCCTGCTTTATTTGTTCATGTATATACATCCATTCTTCGATGCTGTCCTCATGGATAAGCCCCATATCTACCAGGTATTGAGGAAAATTCTCCCATGATTCTGAGATGCCAAGCTCTGGCATAGCATTTAATCCGGAAACGCCCGTGTTGCTCGCAGGATAAAACATCCAGTAATGAATTCCACAATGCTTGAGTATTTCGGTTAACTCCTCTTTAATTTTTAAGCTATTATTTTGCTGTTTTTTAGATGCAATGTTATTTTTTTTCATTATCGTCTCCCTTTGAATACAATTCCATATTCCCAATTTCGGTTACATCTACCGCAACTTCCAGATGAACAATTCGTCCGTTTCGGTTGATATTTTTCCCGCGCATTAAGAATATCTGCGACGTATTGGGTATTTGAAACAGCCTCGTATATACTTTATCCTCCGCCATGTTCGCTATAGTACAAAACTTGCAAGGTGTGCTTCGCTGCATCAGGATTTCATAGCATTTTTTGTTCTTGCAGATTTCTTGTGTAACGCCCATACGTTTACAAAGGTTGTCGTTCGCATAAATCAGATTGTAGGTATCCTTATCACAGATATAAATGCTGTCGTTGATGGAATCAAGTACGCTCTCAGAGTCGTTAATCCAGTTGGTAATGGAAATAGACGCTGATTCCTCACCATAGATTGAAACCGTGTTTCTGCCATGGCATTTTGCATTATATAAAGCCCTGTCTGCATTTTTGTAAAGTATGCTAAATGAATTATCCTGCTCTGATGAAACGGCAATGCCCACAGAGCAGCTAATCCCCGCATTTTTTCCATCAATCACTATCTCCGCCATGCTCTTGCAAAGCTCCAGCGCTTTATTTTCAACAACCTCAACATCCGGTATATTCCCGATAAATACGGCAAATTCATCTCCGCCCATACGCGCAACAATATCGTCCTTTCTGAAAAGCGAACGAAGCTTGCCCGCAGCCGCACAGATCACCTTATCGCCATAATCGTGCCCGCACGAATCATTGATTTTTTTAAAGTTATCAATATCCAGCATCATCATTGCGCATGTATTTGATGCGTTTTCTAGGCGCTGCGCAATCATCTCTTCGGCGCTAACCCGATTGATTAGTCCTGTCATCAGATCTGTTTTTACCTGCTCCGACATATTGTTATATTCTCTTATCATTTCTTTGAAGCGGCGGTTGGATTCCAGCACATTTTTTATGCGGCGAGTTACCACTTCTGGAATAAATGGTTTTACAATATAGTCATTTGCACCCAGTGCCAGGGTACTTATCTGCTGTACCTGGCTGTCGTCGGCAGTAATCATGATTACGGGGATTCCATCTAGCTCAGGCGATTTTTGCTTGTACTGTAAAAATTCTTTTCCATTCATCCTGGGCATATTGATATCCAATAGGATCAAATCAATTTTATTTCGATTTTCATTTAGTATTTCAATTGCTTCCTCGCCGTTTTCCGCCTCTAAGAAGCTGAATTTATCCTGCAATATATTTTTTAAAATGATACGGTTAATAACCGCATCGTCCACAATCAACACCGTATGTACGTGGGTTTCGTTGTCATTCAAAAGCAAGGAAGCCCTGTATTTTTGCATCTCTGAGTCGATTTCTTTGCGCATAGTGATATCTGTTAATTCTCCGATTAAAATATGTTTGTCGCCAACTGTAGAAACATATTGAAGCTTCGTGCAAATCCATATAGGCGTTCCGTTTATGCGGTTGCGCATATATTCGCACTCAGAGATTCCATGAGACTTAGCGCAAGCGCGAAAAGCATCCAACAATGGCACTCGATATTCTTCATAAGCCAAGCCAAGAATATCGTGCGCCTTTGCCAGCATATCGTCATGTCCAAATAGTGTGTAATAGGCTTCATTCACCCTGATCATTTCAATATGGTCATCAACAAATTCATAAATCGCTGCTGCCTGTAGTGCATTGCCAAATAGTGACTTCATATCCGAATTAAGTGAAAACAAATCATCATAGCAGTAGTTCTCATATTGTTTATACGCAATCACCTTCGGGTCAAAGGCTTGGCTGCGGCATAGTTGTTCATATTCCCTTACCGGCATTGGACGTGCAAAGTAATAGCCTTGCACATAGTCACATCCCACGCTCCTTAAAAAGTCCACCTGCGCGCTTGTTTCTGCACCTTCAGCAATCACCGGAATATTCAGCCATTTTGCCATGCGGATCACGGAAGCTATTATGTTCTCGCCCCGTCCCGGAATTTCAGTTTTAGCTAAAAAGCGCATATCGATTTTTAAGATGTCAATCGCAATATCCTTTAGAAGACTAAGTGAGGAATATCCGCTTCCAAAATCATCCATCATTATGGTAAACCCATAGTTTTGCAGCTGAGTCATGGCTTTTTTCATGGCAACGGGGTTATCGGTATATGCGCTTTCGGTTAGCTCCAAGTTTAATAGCGCTGGTTCGACATTATATTTATTTACAAGATCAAGCAATGTTTCTACCAATTGGGGATTATAGATGTTAACGCGGGAAACATTAACCGAGAGCGGATATGGTTTTATTCCTTGCTCCGTCCATGCATGAATGCACTTGCAGGCCTGTTCCCATACATAATAATCAAGCTTTGTAATAAAGCCGTTGCGTTCAAATACAGGAATGAATTCATTCGGAGAAAGCATTCCTTTTTGCGGATGCATCCACCTTACAAGCACCTCCGCGCCGCATGGTAAATTGGTATGAATATTATATTGTGGCTGAAGGAATATTTCAAACTGCTCGCTCTCGAGCGCAAAGTTCATTTCATTAACAATTTCTTGCTCGCGGGTCAGTTTTATACTCATGCTCTCATTGTAGTATGAATAATAATCCACATAATTTCCCTTGCAATTTTTGGCAGCAAGCGTAGCCCTGTTGTACATTTCCTCGATTGGGATTGTGCTGTCGTCTATTATATAAACCCCAACCGACGGCACGATATCATAGTTAAGGTTGTATTTTGCAAGCAGTTTTTTGGAGTACCCAATAATATGTTCTGTTGTTACTTGATCATATGGTATGCAAAAGCAAAATATATCGGATTCTATTCTTCCAAGGGTAGCTTTATTAAAATTTTTCGTCTCATCTTTTAAGTGCTCGGCAATATAGATCAATAATTTATCGCCATCCGCAACGCCAAAAAAAGAATTTATCAGCTGAAACCGGTCTACATCCAAACGTATGAATACAAATCTCTCATCATGGCTGGCATTGATCATTTCACGCGTTGCATCAAAGAATTTTGTCTTGTTGTAAATTCCTGTTAAGGCATCGTATTCCGCCAAATATTTCAACTCTTTTAGCGCGGTGAGTTGGCTTCTGTCAATTGCATTTTTCAGCCTGAATCTTATGATTTGTGGCCCGTACGGTTTAGAAACAAAATCCCAAGCGCCAAGCACAAGCGCTTTTAATTCATTATCGTTATTGCCATTTTCCGTTGTCACAATAATTGGCAGATTGCTGTAGCGCGCATCATTTCGAATTGCCGCTAAAACGGCATAGCCATCCATAACAGGCATAACTATGTCAAGCATAACAGCAGCAATTTCGTTTACGTGCTCGCTTAATATTTCCAGTGCAGTTTGTCCGTTTTCGGCTTGAAGTACATTGTATTCGTTGGATAATATTTTAAAAAGTATCGTCCTGTTAACAGCATTGTCGTCAACCACTAAAATGGTTTTTAGATAAGGCATCTCAATACCCCCATCGCGAAATTTATCGCATATTAAACATTTTTTGGATTAGAGTTTTGGGGTGTATTCCTGAAAAACCGTTTGGCACCATCATTTTTTTAATGGTGCTCCTTTAAAAAATACAATACATCTCCCATTTTTAAGTATCAACTGCTAAATACAACTTCTAACTTTTATATACTTTTCGACTATATATCCATATTTATACTATAAACAACGGATGTAATGATGTCAATAAAAGCGCAAAAGTATTGTATATATGCTTTTTCCTACTATATATATATAACTTGCTATGTTACATTTTAATATAATTATGATTTCAGGCATGTTTATTTCTAAATTTTGCTCAGCGTTTGTTCGTGTATTGCCAAATCATACTCAATAATGGCATTGCGTCCAAAATATTGACATTATTCGAGCGATAGAACATAATCGTATTAATTGGTAATTAAAAGGCGGTTCTATATGAAACACAAAAAGATCATCGTAAGAACATTGTATGCTCTGGCAGTTTTAGCCATTATCACGGGAACAATATTGGGTTTTACCTTCCATTTACAGAGCGCTCTAACGAATGAAACATACCGCACGCTCTCTGAGGTTTCTGTGGACTATAACAAAGCCTTTTTAGACCGCATCTCATACAATAAAAAAACGCTGAATGTGCTTGTGGATGGCTTAATCGAAATGCAAAACCCTGCAAAGCAAGATGTAATGCGCATCCTGCAAAGCGCAGTGGATGATGGCGGGTTTACTAGGCTGGTTGTTTGCAATGCCGATGGCACAAGCTGTTCAAATGACGGCATATCCAGAGACATCTCGCGCCGCGCTTACTTTCAGAAGGCTATTCGTGGTGAAACCAATGTCAGCGAGCCATTGACTTCTATCGTTAACGGCGAGGAGAGCATAGTCATCGCCGTTCCAATTCATGATAACGATACGGCTACAGGCGTTCTTTTTGGCGTATACCCCTTAGCCACTGCCGGAGCTCAGCTGCTTGATTTCAGCTATTACAGTGAAGGCTATGGTTTTATCGTAGCCCCTGACGGAACAATTATACTTTCCAGCGACCATACCGATAAGCTAGCTGACGGAAAAAATCTCTTGGATTTTTTTGAAAAGACTGACTTAGCTGATTTCCACATCGCCGATATTAATACCGCAATAAAAAACGGTGAAAGCGATAGCTTTGCCTTTACCTATAATGGGGAAAGGCGCTTTGTCAGTTTTATGCCAACTACAGTCAACGATTGGTATACGTTTAGTATTTCCTCAGATGCGCTTATGCGGCAACAGGAAAAAATAACAAATCAGATTGTGCTTAGGTTAATCTGCGGCTTAGTTGTCGCGGGTGTTCTGCTGTTTCTATGGATTATACTCGATAACCGGCGCCATAACAAAGCAATACTGATGGCAAACCAAAAATATCAATCCCTGCTCTCCCACATCAATGGCGGCATGATTGTGGCGATTCACGCTGAAACTGCTGACGAAACAATTGTAACCTATGTCAGCTCCGGCTTTACCGATATGACAGGGTACACGCTTGAAGATATTCAAAATATCTATCAGGGACGCTACCTTAACGTTATACTCGAGGAGGATCGTAATGCGGTTTTTGAAAAATACCTGGCACAGCTATCCACTGGCAACACCTATCGAATGCCCTATAGAATCCACAAAAAAGACGGCTCACTTATTTGGGTAATGGACAACGGCTACGTTGTAAAGGATGCGGACGGTTTATATAATCACAGTATAATTGCTGATATCACCGCAGTAAAAGCGCAAGAGGATGAGCTGCGCATGAGTGAAAACCGCTTTTCAATCGCAATCAATGCATCCAGCGGTACACTTTTTGAGGTTGATTTAAAAAAGCAATTGTATACGCATTTCGAGAATGCGGAGCGGATATTTGGTGTGAGCGCCAAAAAGCTGCTAGATGATACCCGCGCTTTTTCATCCCTGCCATCCGATAAATTTACAGATGCTGTAACAGGTTACTTTTTCCACCCCGATGATCGCGCAATAGCAACTATCAAAATGGGCGAATTAGCTAAGAACAAGATCACAAGCTATGAAGCCCGGCTCCGCAGGTTTGATAACAGTTATGTTTGGGCCAGAATTGATTTGAGTTTAAGTTTGGATGAGTTCGGTACGCCATCGCGTTTGGTTGGATTTATGTCTGATATTGACAACATAAAAAAACAGGCTGAGTTTTTGGAAAGCAAAGTGCAGACCGACCCCATGACGGGCTTATATAACAAAGTTGCCATGGCCACCCTCGCAAACAAGATTCTCAATGAATATCCAAACGGGCATCATGCTTTAATCGTTTTTGATATTGATAACTTTAAGGGTATTAACGATACGCTTGGGCATGCGTTCGGCGACCTGGTTTTAATAGAAATGTCCGCAAAACTGAAGTCAGCTTTTAGGAGCAACGACATTGCCGGCCGCATGGGCGGAGATGAGTTTGCCGTTTTAATGAAGAATGTGCCAGATACCAGCAGTGTGCTAAAAAAAGCGACGGAATTATCCGGAGCTTTTCGTCAAACCTATGTCGGACAAAAAAAAGATTACAGAATATCTTGCAGCATAGGCATTATCATGATTGAAAACAAAAATGATTGCTTTGAGGAGCTTTATCGCAAAGCGGATGCCGCACTATATCAGGCAAAGCAAAACGGCAAGGATCAATTTGTGCTTTATCAAGCAAATGATGCGGACAACTACCCGATTGAAAACATGCGAACAAACGATGAAGAACTGCAAAATCTTAAAACATCACATAGTATTGAAGCGCAGATTTTCGAATTGCTGTACACCTCTAAGGATTTTAATGTAAGCATTAACATGGCGCTTGCAGCGATTGGACAGCAATATCATGTTAGCAGAGTTTCAATTTTTGAGAACAATGCAAGCAATCTCACAACAAGCAATATATACGAGTGGTGCAGCGACAACATTGCCAGTGCAATTGACAAGCTACAAAATGTGCCAATTGTACTGGGAGACGAATCTATTTTAAACTGCTTTGATAATAATGGGCTGCTTTACTGCAATGATGTCCATGAGTTGCCACCGTATATAAGGGAAATTTTAGAATCCAGGGGGGTTTTATCCGCGTTGGAGGTAACTATTGTCAATGACGAAAAGACGTATGGCTTCATAGGCTTTGATGAGTGCAGTGAATATAGGGTATGGACATCTGAAGAAATCGAAAAGCTTACCTTTCTTGCAAAGGTTCTGAGTGTGTTTTTGTTTAAGGAAAAAGCTGAGGTCGCCTTGCTGGAGAATCTGCATACACGCCTCAAAATTTTAGATGTTCTGCCTGACTATATCTGCGTCGTCAATCCAGAAACCCATTCGCTGGAATACGCCAACAGTAAAATGCAGGAACTGCTGCCATCAGCACATCCCGGCGCTTTTTGCTTTACAGTTCTGCACGGCGGACAAAACAGCCCGTGTGAAACCTGCCTTTTAGATCGAATCAAGCGAGGAGATACTGACAATCTTGAAATTATCAGCCAAGATAAAAACTTGCATTTGAAAATAAAAGCACTCACTATAAATTGGACGAAAAATCAAAAGATGGTGCTGCTTTATGGCACTGAGAAAGCGAGGTCAATTTTTTGATGTTGTTGTCGGCAAAACAAACTGGTGAAAAATGGGATATTTCCGCTCGGCGTGTGGCCGTTCTCTGCAACGAGGGCAGAATACCCGGCGCGCAGCGCGTTGGTTCAAATTGGGGTATCCCCGAGGAAGCCAAAAAACCCGCTGATGCCCGAGTAACTAGCGGTAAGTATAAAAAACCGCTGCGCCTTATGTTTTATTCTGAAAAGTCTTAATATATTGGGTTGATACGGTACGATAGGTTAATGAAATCTAAGGATCTGCCAAGCCATGACTTCTTAGCAAATATAATGGGGCTGCTGCACTATATGCAACAGCCCCGTTTTTACTGCGATCTATTAGAATTTTGCTATTACAGCGCCTTCATAGGTTTTTTCGATGAATTCCTTTACCTCCGCGCTCTGTAGCGCCTTTATAAGCGCCTTTATGCCGGCATTGTCCTCATTGCCCTCTTTGACACACAGGATGTTTGCATAGGTTTCCGCCGCGATCGAATCCTTATCCTCCGTTGCAATGGCGTCAGTGCCAACATTTAGTCCAGCTTCAATTGCATAGTTACCGTTTATAACCGCCACGTCAACATCCTGAAGTGAGCGCGCAAGCTGGGCTGCCTCAATCTCCTTTATCTGCAGGTTTTTAGGATTTTCAGCTATATCCAGCACAGTTGCGGAAAAATCAATGCCCTCTTTCATGGTTATAAGGCCTTGTGCTTCCAGCAACAGCAGCGCACGCGCTTCATTTGTGCCATCGTTGGGGATAGCTATCGTTGCGCCGTCAGCAAGCGCATCCAGTGAAGCCGTCTTACCCGGGTAAATTCCAAACGGCTCATAATGGATTGCCGCCACTGGCACTATATGGGTTCCGTTTTTAACGTTAAAGTCATCAAGATATGGTTTATGTTGGAAATAGTTAGCATCCAGTTCGCCGTTTTCAAGGGTGATGTTTGGCTGCACATAGTCAGTAAACTCAACTATTTCCAGCGTATACCCTTCCTTTTCAAGCAGTTTCCCCGCAACCTCAAGTATGTCGGCATGTGGTGTTATGCTTGCGCCCACCTTGATAACCTTGGCTTCCTTGTCTGGGGCTGCGCATCCCGCAAATGCGACCAGTGCCAGTGTTGCCGCCAGTACGGCAGATATGAGTTTCTTCATTTTCTTTTCCTCCTAAATTATAATATCGTTAAGGTATAAACCTTTAACTACTCTTTTATCCGCGCCTACGCTTGTCTATCCTGTTAGCGATGCGCATTCCAATCTCCTGAAGTATCTGAACTATCACCACCATAAGCAATACCGTAACCAGCATTACATCCACCTCAAACCTATAGTAGCCATAGTTAACGGCAATGGCTCCAAGCCCGCCGCCGCCCGTAAAGCCTGCCATCGCAGAATAGCCAAGTATCGTTATTGTAGCGATTGCCGTGCCGACTATAAGCGATGGCTTCGCCTCCGGCAGCAGCACCTTGAACACTATCTGCATGGGCGTTGCACCCATTGACTGCGCAGCCTCTACCACACCCGTGTCAACCTCTTTTATTGAGGATTCTACCATCCGTGCCACAAATGGGGCAGCGCCTATAACAAGTGGCACCACCGTTGCGCTTGAGCCTATCGTCGTTCCTATTATCGCCCTTGTTAGCGGGTTAACCGCAAACATCAGTATCGCAAAGGGTATCGAGCGCAATGCGTTTACACTCACGCCGATTATTTTATTTAAAACCGGCCTTGGCCTTACCCCATCCTTATCCGTCGCCACCAGTAACAGTCCAAGCGGCAGTCCAATCGCATACGCCATAAATGTTGACAGCAGCACCATATAAAACGTTTCCAATATGCCCTTGCCTATAAGATTTATCACACCTTCTTCAAACATTTACGCTTTCCTCCTCAAAATTAACATTGTGAATTGTAAGATAGGAGTACATGCGTTTAACCGCCTGCTCATTATCCGGCAGCTGCACCAGCATCTGGCCAAATATGCGCCCCTCTATGCTCTTTGTATCGGCAAACAGGATGTTCACCGGCGCATTGCATTCAAGCACCATGTTGCCTATTATTGGCTCAAGTGAGGACATACCATCAAACACCATGCGCAAGCAGCGCCCCCCCTCAAACGTCTGCGGATGCTGACCATCCGGAAATATCAGCTTGCGCGCCGACTTGGTCTTGGGCTTTAAAAATATATCCGACACCTTGCCTACCTCGGCTATTCGGCTATCGTCTATTATAGCTACCCTATCGCAGATTTCTTCAATTACCTTCATTTCGTGTGTAATTATCAGTATCGTTATGTTCATCTCTTTGTTTATGCGTTTTAGCAGCTCAAGTGTAGATCTGGTTGTTGTCGGATCCAGCGCGCTTGTAGCCTCATCGCACAGCAGCACCTTGGGGTTTGTGGCAAGCGCCCTTGCTATTGCAACACGCTGCTTTTGTCCGCCGGAAAGCTGCGCTGGATACGCATCCTTCCTATCCTCTAGGCCTACAATCTCAAGCAATTCCTTTGACCTTGCTATCGCCTGCGCCTTACTTACCCCCGCAAGCTCAAGTGGGAAGCACACATTCTCTATTGCCGTACGCTGCATAAGCAGATTGAACTGTTGAAATATCATGCTCATATTGCGTCTCATCTGGATAAGTCCGGCCGGGCTAAGCTCTCCAAGGCTTTTTCCATCCACTATCACGCTGCCGCTCGTTGGTTTTTCAAGGAAGTTAATGCAGCGCACCAGCGTACTCTTACCTGCTCCAGAAAGGCCGATTATACCGAATATCTCACCCTCATATATCGTGAGGTCGATATTTTCAAGTGCTACCACGCGGTTTTTACCCTCAAACACCTTGTTCAGCTTTTCGATTTTAATCAATTCTCTGTTACTCATATATACTCCCCGCAAAATAATAAAGCAGCAAGCGTATACGCCTGCTGCCCGTTGATACAAAGCCTTCCCAATCAATGGGATGGTATCAATATGGTCTGCGCATACATAAACAAGGCTGCCAGAGGGACATAGCAACCCACATTCGACGCATCATAGCAACAGCGTTTTTCATTATGGGCTCCTCCTTCCGGTGCACTCGTGTGCGCAAATAATATATTCTCGAACTCTAATTTGATATGCTACACCATTATTCAGACATTGTCAACCTTAAAAATGTTTTTTTATCCATCCTCGCCTTTATATTTGCGATGCGTCGCCATGCCGCCGCGTATATGCCGCTCCTCCTTATTGTGCTGGAGCACGACATTCACTGCCTTGGCAACTGTCGGATCGATCTGTCTTAGCCGTTCTGACATGTCCTTATGTACGGTGGATTTTGATATCTTGAATTCTGCTGCCGCGTTCCTTACCGTTGCGCCATTTTCTACTATGTACTGCGCTACGCAGCGCACTCGTTCCTCGATATATGAATACATATAAACACCCCCGAACAAGCTTTGGTCTAGCTTATGAGGGGTATATGTAAAAAATTACAACTCTTTAATTTCAGCAGCACATGCAGCCATCGAATACACAGCGGCAGCTCCTGCGGCCTTAAGTGTCAGTGCGCATTCCGTAAATGTACTTCCTGTGGTTCTAACATCGTCCACCAACAATATACGCTTCCCATCGCATGGCATTGCCAGCTTGAATGCATCCTTTAAATTCTCACAACGCGCCTGCGCTGACAACGCCGTTTGCGACACTGTGTTGCGCGTACGAAGCAGCATGTCTGTACATACCCGTATTCCTGTACGCTCGCTCAGCTTGCGGCATAACAGTTCGCTTTGGTTATATCCGCGCTCAGATCGCTTTGCACGATGCAGCGGCACCGGTATAAGCATATCTACATTCCATTCGGGCGGTATTTGCATATATGCCGCTAAGAAATCTGCCATATATCGTGCGTCATCATACTTAAACCTATGTATAGCGTCCACCACCGCACCTGTGTATAACAGCCCCGCTCGAAAGCCATCCGTACCCTCAGGTGCAATAGCATCCGCGCAAGGCATCAGTGCAGCGCGGCACCTATCACATACCAACTCCTGTGCGCCGCGAAGCTCTGCGCCGCATACTGTGCATTTTATGTTTTGGGGATACAGCGCATCCAGAAAACGGTTGAATAGCCCCATATGTCACATCCCCGGCATTGGTTGCTTCAGCATATACCTAAGTGCGCTATATCTCCGTTTTACCTGCGCATTACGGGTCATGGCTGCAATCGTATCGCTGTTGCCAAGCATATATACCTGTTTTCTCGCACGTGTAACAGCAGTATATAGGAGATTGCGCGTCATAAGCACTCCTGGACCTGTGAGCAGCGGCAGCAAAACTATTGGGAACTCGCTGCCCTGACTTTTATGTATTGAGATGCAATACGCAAGTTCCAGCTCTTCAAGCATTGCAAATTCATATTTTACGCATCGTTCATCATCAAAAAGCACCTTTATGCACTGTTCGTCAGTATCAATGCTTATCACCGTACCCATATCCCCATTGAACACGCCCTGACCTGTTTCTATCGGCCTGCCTGCGCGGCTGCGCGCCCACTCGACCCTGTAATTATTTTTTATCTGCATCACCTTGTCGCCCTCGCGGAATATGGTATCTCCATATTTTTTTTCGCGTTTGGAGTGTGCAGGTGGATTAAGCGCCGACTGCATGCGCATATTTAAGTTGATAACCCCCAGTGCGCTTTTTTTCATTGGAACAAGCACCTGCACATCCTTGAGTGGATCACATGTCGCCAGCTTATCTGTTTTGCCGGAGCATAGCCCTATCAGCCGGCGCACTATCTGCTCAGCAACGTCTATCTGTTCAAAGCAAAAATCCCTGTTTTCGCTGTTTAGCAGGGGCGGCCGACCCGAATTAATGCTGTGAGCATTTATAACTATCATGCTCCTATCCGCCTGACGGAATATCTCATTAAGGCATATCACCGGTATTACGCCGCTGTCTATTATGTCGCGCAGCACATTACCAGCGCCTACCGACGGGAGCTGATCCGCATCGCCTACCATCACCAGCCGCGTACTCGGGCCTATAGATTTAAGCAGCGCTTGCATCAGCTGCACATCAACCATGCTCATCTCGTCCACTATTACAATATCTGCCATGATAGGGTTATCCTCGTTGCGCGCAAAGCCTTCGCCGGCATAGCTGTATTCCAGCATGCGGTGGATGGTGCGCGCTTCATACCCAGTGGCCTCGCTCATCCTCTTTGCCGCCCTGCCTGTGGGTGCACACAGCTCATAATCCAGTCCCAGTTCTTCAACTATGCGTATTATAAATTGCAATATCGTTGTTTTTCCCGTACCCGGTCCGCCCGTTATCACCATTGCGCCGCTGTCCAGCGCCGTCAACACCGCTTGCCTTTGTGAGGGTGCAAGATCCACCTTAAGCTGCACTTCAAGCCGTGCTATACGGTTTGGCACATCGAAAAACAGATCGTCCGTGGGAGTTCTCACGGCCAGCAACAGCCGTTTTGCGCATTCGCTTTCCATCCTGTATAAATACGGTAAAAAAACACCATCTGTATTGTTCATAATCTTACATACAAGCTCTGTATTGATTATCATCTCTTCAACTATTCGTTCAACCGGGCCGATATCTGCACCCAGCTCCTGCGCCGCAACCTCAATGAGTCTATCCCTTGGCACAAACGTATGCCCATCCCTCATCGCGCACTGCATAGTATATTTAATGCCCGCCCTCAATCTAAGCGTGGATTCCGCCTCTATGCCCGCATTGCGCGCAATTTTATCTGCCGTTCTAAAGCCTATGCTTTCCACATCGTCTATAAGCCTGTATGGGTTTTCCTGTATTCTTGCCAGGCAGAGCGGGCCATATATTTTATATAGTTTCATCGCTTGCAGTATTGATATATCGTATCGCTGCAAGGCCAGCATTATATCGCGCATATCACGCTGCAGTGCAAATGATTCCGCTATTGTTGTCGCCCGCATCCTACCTATGCCCGGCACTTCAAGTAAACGGTCCGGGCTTTTTTCCATTATATTAAGTGTATCCATGCCAAATGTAGCAACTATGTTTTTTGCCGTGCTCTCGCCAACTCCCTTTATCAGGCCGCTGCCAAGATAGCTTATCAACGCAGAAAGTGATGAAGGCGCCAATATACGGCATTCCTCCGCTTTGAACTGTGTGCCGTACGCCGGATGCTCCGCCCACGTTCCTGTAAGCTCTATCCGTTCGCCAACATTTGCAAGCGGAATATTGCCCACGGCTGTGCGTTCCATGGCTGTATCATCGGTAAGTACCAATACGGTAAAGCCATTTTCCTCATTGCGATAGACAATTGTTTTAACTTGACCTTCTAATTCCATCCCTTATTCCTTTCCTGCGCATATTTATTTTATCACATATACGCGCTGTGTTGCAAAGTTCGTGATATGCGCGCATATATTTCTACAAGATTTATTATGGGAGGTATCCGTTTTGAAGATATTTGTTATAACCAAGCGCATGCTTTTAATCGCCGCCTTGGTGCTTGGCGTGCTTTGCACAGCCCTTATTGTGTTTCTGGCCTTTACTGACGGCAATGCAACAGCCCCTACAGGTGCTTATCCTGTTGATGAGTATGAGATGGAGGTATTAGCTGGCAAAAAAAGGGAATTACCCGTGTACAGCGTTCAGCGCAACGATAAGTGTATAGCACTCACCATAGACGCGGCATGGGAGGATGATAAAACACCATTTATACTTGAAACACTTAAAAAATACAACATAACTGCGACCTTCTTTCTATGCGGCTTCTGGGTCGAAAAATATCCAGCCGAGGTAAAACAGATCTTCGATGCTGGGCATCAGTTGGGCAACCATACTGCCACACATCCTCATATGAACAAGCTTTCCTCCGCTCAAATGCAAAAAGAGGCCCAGAAATATGAGGAATTGGTCAAAAACATCACAGGTGAAGAGACAAAGGTATTCCGTGCGCCATATGGAGAATACAACGATTCTGTTATAACCTCCATGCGGGATATGGGATATGAGGTTATACAATGGGATATTGATACCATCGACTGGAAAGAGGAGCGCAGCGCACAAACCATACTTGACACAGTGCTTCCCAAGCTGCACCCAGGCTGCATAATACTCTGCCATAACAACGGCTATAAGATCAAAGAATACCTTCCTAAATTGATTGAAGATGCACAGAAACAGGGTTATAAATTTGTAACCGTAAGCGAGCTGCTGCTAAGCCCGCCCACAATGGTAGACGTCAATGGCGTGCAAAAGCCCTCCGCCTAAGATTAAATCCAAATATCGCTGATAATTCGTGCTTGGCAGGCTGCATTACGTTCCCTATCAGGGTCACAATGCGGCCTTTCAACGTTTATTTTTGATGGCTGCGGCCAAGTATATAGCAATTACAACAAAAAATCCTCTTGGGTAATAAGTATACGTCCGGCAAGAGCCATGTCAAAATGATATGCACTATCGTCAAACCTTGTAATGAATTGGGCTCCTTCGGAGCTATCCGCAGTTTAAAATATATGTTCAAGGATATCCATGATCTTATTTTGCAAGCTACATCTATAAAACGTTGTTTTATTTCAACAAGGTCTCAACTACATAAGAGAGTACCATCGGTACTCTCTTATCATGTTTGATCGTTTGAATCCCCATACCCACCCTCGCATCGACGTCGGCACCACGGTAGTAATAATAAGCGGTTTGTGTGCAGTTGTAAGTATGCTGCGCATTTTTGTAAGCAGGGGAATCGAACCCCATGTGCGCGCCGGCACATACCATACGTTTTGCGGCTCTAACTCTGCCGCCGAGAGCGCCCGCTCGTCTTTGCTACACCAAACAATCAGATCAGTTCGCTAGTCCAATTCAAAGCCTGTATTCGAATATCTAAATCGCGCAGATTCTTTGAAGTGGCATCCACCTGCTTTTGCAATTCCGCCACGGGCACAGTGCTCTTTATTATCACTTCGCTTTTTGTGCTCCGCATCACGGTAGCACTCGCTTCATCCAGAAAATCACGCATCGTATTCGCTTTTATGCGCAGGCAATCCCGCCGCGCAAGCAGCGCCGTCATAGTTTCACCATCATCAATTGTTTTTGTGTTTGTGCAGTTTATGCGCGCAGTAAGCATTTCAAGCTGCGTTAAAAGCGAATCAAGTTCCTTAAGAAGGGTATATGGATCTTCAGCGGTAGATTCACCTTCCTGTACCCTTGCGTTGAGAGCCAACCGGTTACTTAGCTGAGCAAGACGTTTTTGTATATCAGCCCGCTGTACTAAGGCTTCTGCGAGTTTCATAGCCTGATCTCCCTTCACATGTATAATAATATGCTAAGATTATAACATATAAAGCGCATAGCAACAATGCGTCTGCCTGTTTTGCCGACCTTCTTATGCCAGTCGGCCGCTGCACCACCGTATGCATCTGCTTTTACCTGCGCTGCGCGAAATACCTAAGATGCTCCCTTACCAGCTATGACGTGCACCTCAACGATTTATTTCGGTGCTTTTTATAGTATAAACGAATTGTACGTAAAAGCTGGTTTAATACTATGTTCAGCTATTATGATCCAGCCACGGTTTCCAAATACATGGGGCAATCGTCATCAATTATTCTAAGCGCGCCGGTATGTTTGCCTAATAGCGCACATCTTGCCTGGATGTGGAATACTATGTGCTATCGAATTATCAAAGGAGATTGTCATGCAAGGAAATCAATATATCAATAATAAAAAATGCTGCAACAATGACATAACCTACCACGGGCCAACGCCATTTGCCGTTAATATCTCTCAGGCGGCACGTCAAAACTGCACTTACCGCACTGCCCTTTGGACTGGCTGCCATCTGCAAATGACGCTGATGTGTATTCCGCCATGTGGCGATATCGGTTTGGAAGTGCATCCCGATAACGACCAGTATATACGGATAGAGGAAGGCAAATGTATTGTGAAAATAGGATGTTCAATTGATCGACCGGAAATGCAGCAGGAGTTATGCCTAAATGATGCAGTGTTTATTCCGGCAGGCACCTGGCACAACATAATCAACATCGGTAGCTGTCCGCTGAAGCTGTCCACGATTTATGCCCCGCCGCATCATCCGCGTGAGACCATTCATATTACAAAGCAGGATGCTGAGAAAAGCAACTGTTGATTGTTAAAATCCAAATAGCGCCGCACATGCATCGGATCATTGCATATGCGGCACTATTATATTAGTATGATGTTAAATCTATAATATCTCTCACACCCACATAAGTACACGAGAGCTGCAAGTCGCAATTTATAACACGATTATAATCTTATACGCTGAAAATTATCATTTCCATGCTGTATTGTAATGGCATACGATGGAGGATTTTATGAACACAAAGAAACATACTATATCTACTAGAATGCGCATCATTGCGGCGGCTATTCTCTGCTGCTGCGCTGTGCTTATAACAGCAATAGCATTGCTCTCATCCGTAGCGCCGCCAGTTAACAATAATCCACCTATCACGAATACATCAATTGAGCCTGCGCCTATCGATGCGCCATATATGATCGCATGGATGAGCGATACGCAGTATTATGCCGAAAGCTATCCTGAGATATTCAATTCAATTACGGATTGGATCGCAAGCAACCACACTAGACTAAATATAGAATATGTTGTCCACACAGGCGACGTTGTAAACAGCTATGATGATTCTGTCCAGTGGGCAAACGCAAAGGCGGCTCTTTCCGTATTGGATGGCAAGGTTCCGCTACATGCCGTTGCAGGCAACCATGATATCGACAACGACCACCAACGCTACGATGCATATCTTGAATTGCTTGGTGAAGACAGATTTGATTCCCTCGCCACATTCGGTGGATCTTTCGATGGTGGCAAGGGACGTTACGACCTGTTGGATATCGATGGAGAACCCGTTATACTGCTCTCTGTTGGTTATTGGGTTAACACAGCTGAAATAGAGTGGTTAAATCAAACTCTCCGCGAGTATGTCGATCGCACAGCTATACTCTGCTTCCACAGCTACATTGACACTGACGAATCGCTTACAACGGATGGCAAACGGCTATATACCGATGTAGTCGCCCAAAATCCGAATGTCAAGCTTGTGCTGTGTGGCCATCGCCACGGCGTAAACCATTTTGCAGCAACGTTCGATGATAATGGTGACGGCACGCCTGAAAGAACTGTGTATCAACTTGTTGCTGACTACCAGAACGAGCCAAATGGCGGCGGCGGATATCTGTGCTTATTATCATTCGATTCTTCGGCACGCCAAATCAATGTAACATCATATTCGCCATATCTGGACGACTATAATTATCTTGATGACAACACCGGACTTGAGGAATTCACGCTTCCATGGATATTTGATTGATTTAAAATGCGCTCGCATAAGCTTCGCTGCTATCTATTTTTAGAGTCTCTGTATAAGGGGCTTTAATTTTTTATATAATTCATCTCTATTTTCAAGTGTAACGCAATACTCGTTCACGTTTGGATGCTTGCGCACCGCATCCAAAAATGGCGTATGGCGGCTTTTTACAGCGGCAATCACCGGTATCCCCCCGTCCAGCGCATTAAGTACGGCCGCGCAAAACAGATCCGCCCCACTCTCCATAAAGCCCAACTCATCCATTATCAAAATCCCGCTAGGCTCCGCCTTTAGCAGCGATACGCCGATATCATCAAATGCCGCCGTGTTAAGCATCATATCGTCAGGGTTGCAGTTACCTACGCGATTCGCCTGTGTGCATACGCGCTCTTGTGCGGATGCGGGGTGAAGATATACCGAACAAACGCCTTTATCATCAGCAGGTTCACGCTTTGTAACAAATCCATAAATCTGGCGATCGCTGTGCGTAAGCAATCTGCTTATAAGCGTGCTTTTGCCTACGCCTATATCCCCACAAATCAGAATATGCCTTGGCGTATTCATTGCTTTCCCTCGTTGCGCTCCGCACGGCAAAGTATCAGTTCCGCAGCGATGCTTATGGCGATCTCGGCAGGCGTTTCGCCCTTTATCTGCAAGCCTATAGGTGTATGAATCCGTTTTAGCTCATCTTGCGCTATTCCCGATTCAATCAACCTTTTGTTGGTCAACGCGATCTTATGCCGGCTTCCTATCACGCCAATATACTGTGCCTCCGTTCTTAACGCCTGTTCCAGCACTTCATAGTCTGCCTGATGCCCGCGCGTCATGATTACAACATAATCTTTGTCTGTGATTTTAATGTTCTCCGCCACCTCCGTAAATGGTGCGGTTATAGTGCGCACAGCGCCCGGGAAGAGTGCCTTATCCGCAAACGCCTCGCGATCTTCATATACCACCGGACGGAATCCCACATGGGCTATCACCGGTATAAGCTCCTGCGCCACATGTCCGCCGCCAAACACATATGTCAGACCCGCCTGAGTAAGTGGTTCTACATAATAGCTGACTTCCCCTTTATGCAAAACACCTCGGCTTTTAAGCAGCGGTTTTATCGTCTCTATCTGAATATCAGTGGCAAACAGCACTCCTGCGCACTCGTCGTATACACCCATTTGGCGCACCGCGCCTTCTTCGATCTTTGTAATCAGCCAGGTATCCCTTTCCTGCTCGTATAATGAAACGATGTAGGCAAGCATAGCTATCGCGCCATTGTCGCCACCTGTCATATATTGAAAATAGACCACCACTTGCCCACCGCAGATCATCCCTATATCCGCCGTTTGATTCGGCGCCAGATTAAAGCCAACTGTAAACGTGGTTTTATCATGCATCGCCTTGCCGGCATGGCGTATGCTCTCATGTTCCACGGCACCGCCGCCAATGGTTCCAAGCGTGGAACCATCGGCGAACACCGCCATCTTCGCGCCATTGCCGCGCGGAGTTGAGCCTGAGCTTGCAATTATGCTGCACAGTACCAAATCCTCACCACGGCACAGCGCATTATACATGGATTGAAACAGTTCTTTCATTAAATATTCTCCCTGTAGCGGTTAAAAATGTGAACACAGCGTTAGCGGCACTTAGGCGGCAGGCGTCTTCGCTATAGAATTAGCTACAAGCGCATCATACTGCTGTTGTGTGATATCGCAGTGATAAAACAGATCAAAATACTCTGACACCTCCGCATACATATCATATTGCGCCGCATCCGGATATAGCAGTTTCGCCATCCACATCATTCCAAGGTAACGCTGCACTGAGGGAGGGAATCCCATCCAATTATATGGGGCAGCGGGTACTTCATAGTAATTTCCGTTTTTAATTGCCGCCACATCCTGCCATGTCTTATCCGTTTTGACTGTGGCATATAGACTGCCTGGCGCAAATAGTATTATGTCCGGGTTCCATTTCAAAATCTGTTCCATATCCACCTCGTTGCCGGTGCCTTTTGAGGATGGCTCTGCAACATCGGCAATGTTGTTTGACAGCATATCTATCACCTCGGCGTGATAAGATCCCTTAGCAATCACATTTAATCCGTTATCGCCAAGGCAATACAGTAGGTTAGCCTTTTCAACAGCTCCAGCGATCTGTGTTGTACGCGCATACGCCTTTTCACAGTATACGGCAAGTTTTTCCGCCTCATCTTCCATGCCAAGCAGCTCACCAAGTTTCCTATATGCTTCTGACATAGTAGTCAAGGTGGCTGTAATATGCACAAACGGTATACCTGTTTGTTCCTCAAGCGCATCCAAGTCCTCAATTATGGTTTTCTTCGGCTCTCCTATGTCTATTACCACCTGTGCGCCGCTTGAGAGCAGCGTTTCAAGGTTCAGTTCGCCCTTACCGCCATACAGCTGGCCCAGCAGTGGCAGATTATAGTATTGGGTATCTAAAAACTCTTCCGCAGAAGCATCCCACTCTGACGCAATACCTACAAGCTTATCTGGCGCAAGCGCAAATATCGCTATCTGTGCCAGCGGACCTGAAACGGCAATGCTCGTAATGTTCTTAGGCACTTCAACCGCGCGGCCAACAGAATCTGTAAATTGCACGGTGCCGTTATCATCTGTTGGAATCACCTGACTCGCTTCCGGAGCTGGAGCATCCGTTACCGTTACAGATCCTATGCTTTTAGGTGCGCACCCGCTCAAAGCACAAAGCAACATCAGTGTTGTCATAAGCAATGCAATTGATTTTTTCATAGTTATTCTCCTTTATTCTGCTATGCCGTTTTTATGGTAACGGGGATATCACCCGCATCCAACACGATCATACCTATCTTCTTTTTCATTGGCAGATAATACTTAAATTCGCCAGCGATGCACTTTTTAAGTTTCTCTTCGACATCCGCTGCTAATATTTTCTCCACCTGCTTGTCGTCGCTATATATGCGATAGAACTCTGCCGCGTCCTCCATCGAGCGAAATGGCTGACCCATCTCGAATTCGATGCTCTCGCTTTGAAACGGGATGCCCAATATACTCAATCGCGCCTGCATTTGCGTCAGAGTAAAGTGTTCAAGCGGCTTATCATGGAGTGTAAAGCGATGCTTTCCCCAATTTTTTCTTACCAATATTACCTTTCCGCAGCACTGTGCCTTTGCAATGCTCAGCGCCTCATCCATATGTCCAAAAAAGCAGAACACCATGGCATCATATGGTGTATTCGGTGGGCACTCCGCTATGTCCCCCTGAACCACATCGATATTTTCATACCCATGCGCCACGATGTTTTCACTTAACACCGCCAATGCCTGTGCCGAAACATCCACCGCTGTGACCCTTCGACAATATTGTGAGAGGGCGAGGCTCAAATATCCCAGTCCGCACCCGGCATCGCATACGTTTGCATCCTTATCTAAAAATCTACTCATATGCCCGGCAAGTTCGCTGTAATACGAGCTATATTCGGATGCGTCACGCATAAATTGTATCGTCTGTGGCTGCCAATTAAACATCAAACGCATCTCCTATCGCTTTGCGGTATTATCAGCCTACCCGCCTGCGTATTCAAGAACTGCACATTCATGCCATACAGGCACTTTATCAGGGATTCATCCATCGTTTCCGGCAAACCGAACGCCGCAACTCTGCCGCAGCTAAGCGCAAGGATCGCATCTGAATATGTAAGCGCATGCTGTGGATTGTGGGTGGAAAGCAGTATCGTGTAGCCCTCCATGGTCAGCCGCTTTACCTGTTCGAGCACTCGTGTTTGATTACCGTAATCTAAGTTGGCCGTCGGTTCATCCATCACAAATATCTTTACCTGCTGTGCCAGCGCGCGGGCAATCAGCACAAGCTGTTGTTCGCCACCGCTCAAGCATCGGAAGCCCTTGTGTGCAAGCGGCTCTATTCCCATCTGGTAAAGCGCCAGCTGCGCCGCTTCCATCTGCTTTTTCCCCGGCAATGAAAATTGCGCCATCTGGTGTGCCGTTCCCATCAGCACCATATCCAACACAGTATAGTTGAAGGATTGTGCATGTGACTGTGGGATATATGCCATATGATGCGCAAGTTCCCTTGCGGATAGCTTATGCACATCAGTGCCGTCTATCGTTATTCTGCCCGTGTAGCCGTTTAGCAGGCCAAGCATGCAGCGAAACAGTGTGCTTTTGCCAACCCCATTTGGGCCAAGCACTGATAAGAGCTGGCCATCCTCCACAGTAAAGCTGACGCCATCCAATACACGGTGCGCACCATAGCCAAAGCTCAAATTTTCAACGGTAATACTCACAGTGCCCCCTCCTTACGCGTGATAAGATAAATGAAAAACGGAGCGCCCACAAATGCTGTAAGTATCCCAATCGGGATCTCCGTTGCCAGCAGATTGCGCGATATATTATCCACAAACAGCATAAACATCGCTCCAATTATCATGCACGCCGGCATCATATACCTGTAATTGCTGCCAATTATTTTGCGGCAAAGGTGCGGAATAACAAGCCCTACCCAGCCTATCATTCCGCTTACGGAAACGCTGGCCGCCGTAATCAGCGTTGAACAGATGATTATTATAAAGCGCATAGCATTCGCGTTTACGCCTATTGTGCGCGCTTGCTCATCACCCAGCGTCAATATATTTATCTGCCAACGCAGTAAAAATAGCGGTATAAGCCCTATTGCCATAGGCACAACAACAAATCCCACGTCCTTGAGCTTTGCGCCCGCCATGCTTCCCATAAGCCAATATGTAATCTCTGGCAGTTGATTTGTTGGATCAGCCACCAGCTTGATATATGATGTGCCTGCCGTAAATAGCGAGCTTATCATTATACCCGAAAGGATAAGATTTATAATACGATTGCCCGGCGCTCGCGTACCCACAAAAAATACTACGCCAACCGTTACCAGGCTGCTTATAAATGCAAGAACCGTTACCATCTGGCTAGATGCGCCATACAGTATTGCAAGCGCAGCGCCGAATGCTGCACCAGAGGACGCGCCAAGTATATCAGGCGACGCCATCGGGTTTTGAAATACGCCCTGGTAGGACGCACCCGCCACCGAGAGACAACATCCAACAAGACAGGCCATCAGGATGCGCGGCAGCCTTATGTTGATTACAGTGGTTTCCATTTGAGTAGTCCAGCTTATTTCCAGGGGAATGATCTTATTTACGAGTATCCTCAGCAGCTCCTTGAACGGCACGCCGTAGCGGCCAAAACAAAATGACACAAGGAATACGGCAGCAAAGAGTATAATCAGCAGCACAAGCGTACGCGTGCTTTTTGCATGCGCATTGGGCAATTTTTTAACAAGTTTGCGTTTCACTTCTTCATGCGGCATTATGTGTTTTACTCATTCCGTTATACTTTTAAAAAAATATCGATAGGTCAATTATAGCAGTATCAATGTGGGATTTGCAATAGCGATAATTCGGCCTAGCCGAACAATAATTTTCAACAGCCGAATATGGCGGTCCATTTTATATTAAATCACAGCAGTATTAAAGCTATGTATACCCGATTGTTTGCATTTGACACTGTACAATACATATGAGTTTTGTTATACTGACATGTGATTTACTATGTAGTTACCATGGATTCTCAAACCCCATCAGGCTCTGATTGGGCAAAAATCCTGTTCTTGAAAGGATGAACGACTTGAAACGATTTATAGCATGTTTACTTATATTTACATTTGTACTTGGCATGTTGCCCGCTGCGGCAATAGCTGAATTTGACCCAAAAAGTGTTTCCACTCCCTACATTGTGCTTATGGATTGCTCCACAGGTGCTGTTCTTTATGAAAAGCAGGGCAATGCTAAGGCTTTTCCTGCAAGCACCACAAAAATAATGACGGCAATATTGGCAATAGAGGCCAATGAAAACCTTGAAACCCTTGTTACAGTCGGTGAAGACGTTGAAAGCAAAGGCTCGTTGATGAATATAAGCCGCGCAGAGCAGCTGCGCCTTATAGATTTGCTTTACGGTATGATGCTAAAGTCCGGCAACGATGCTGCCAAGGCAATAGCTGAATTTGTATCTGGATCTGAAACTGCATTCGCGGAGCTTATGAACAAAAAGGCAATTGAGCTTGGTATGCTCAACACGCATTTTGTTAAGCCAAACGGTCTGCATAAGGATGATCATGTGACAACCGCTTATGATATGGCGTTGCTCACACGCTATGCCATGAAAAACGAAGCTTTCCGCACAATAGTGAGTGCACATACCTATCAAGTTCCGCCCACAAGCAAGGACAGTGACGGATATCTGCTTGAAAATACCAACAAGCTCCTATATACCAAGGAGGGCGACACCCCCTATACATATCAATACGCGATAGGCGTAAAAACAGGAGATACCACTCAGGCGGGGCGCTGCCTTGTATCTGCCGCTCAGAAGGATGGCGTTGAGCTTATTCTCGTGCTGCTTGGCGACATAGAAGGAACGGTAAGCGGCGACTATCGCTATCAGAACGCCGCAGGCTTTTTTGACTGGGGCTTCCAGAATTACGCTTCCGTAAATGCCTCAGACCTTAAGCTATCCGGCAATGTTATTCTGCCTGTGAGCAATGCAAGCTTTGATGACGCAGAAAACGGAAACATTACGCTAAATGTGCGCCTTGACGGTGTTTCGGTAAGCGGTCTGCGCACAGACATTGATGCGATCAGCGCAAACCCTGATCTTATTACCTCGTCGTATGAGCTTAATCGCTCTATGAGTGCGCCCATAACGGCCGGTGAAGTGCTTGGCACCATTACCTATAGTTATGAGGATAAAACGCTGTTTAAGGCTGATCTGATTGCCTCGCGCGATGTAATGGAAATAGGTGCCGCCGCAAACCCCAGTCCAAGCCCACTGCTGATGGATGCGCCAGGTGACCAAAAAAGCGGCGGCAATTCGTGGGTATTCTGGGTGTTGGTGGCTGTTGTATTGCTTTTGGCAATTGTGATACTCCGGCTTGTTAACTCGCGCAAAAAGCGTATGCGCAGAACCAAGCGCCGCCGTCCATCATATAGGGTGTACAGGCGATAATATTATATGTATAAAAACTATCCCCCCACAGCTATGCTGCGGGGGGATAGTTTTATGTTGCTTGCAGATCTACACCTGCTTTGTTGCGTTGATACGCCTATATATCAGCAACCCGATACCGCTTATCACAATGGTTACTGCAAATACTATTATTGCGAACATATAGTTTTCAAGCCCCAGAGCATTTCCGCCTATTGTTGACGTAATGATTGACGGTATGCGGGCAAGCGATGTAATCAGCATCCATGTGCCAAGCTTCATCTTTGTAAGTCCCACACAATAGGTAAGTATATCCTTAGGCATACCAGGAATAAGGAATATGATGAACGCAATCAGATCCACTTTTTTTTCATCACGCAAAAATTTAAGCGAATTTATCTTTTCGCGTGGGAAGAATACCTCAACTGCCTTTATTCCGATTTTGCGTACAAAAAGGAATACTATCACGCCGCCAATAAATGTGCCTAATACGCATAGCGCAGTCCCCTCCCATATTCCAAAGGCGTAGCCCGCCACTATTTCAAACGGCTCGCCAGGGATTACTGCCACTATTATCTGTATTATCACCATGCCAATAAATGCGATGCGGCTCCATATTCCGTGTTCATTCACCCAAATGCGAAATAGCTCAGGGTCGGCGGCAAATTTACTAAGCGCCTTGCCAAACAGCACAAACAGCGCGCCCATTATCATTATAAAGCCGGCTATGCCAGCCAAAGCCAGCCATCTTCTGCGTTTTTCCTGCGCAGGCAATTCCTTATATTTCATCCGTTTAATCCTCATCAGCCCTATGTTACTCAAGCCTTTTCGGCCGTATCTTATAACGATGGCTTTCGTTTTTTATTCTAGGCTTGACGCTCTGCCCACATATAAAGGTTATATGTGATTCTACCGTTAACCCGATTAGTAAGCAGTATAACATAAATCTCGGATGCAATCACCATCTGTATCCATCCGCCATATCCATACGCAATTGTTAAATCCTTGTTTTGGCATTTGTCACGCATCATCCTCATCGTTTAGCAGAATATCCAACATACGCTTGGGATTATTCAAAAAGCTGCGTGTAATACGGTAATTTTCCGTTTCATCATATGCTATTGGCGCAATGCCGTTTTCGTTGAGTTGATATATCAGCGCATCAGGATATGCCATAAGTATGGGCGAATGTGTGGCTATAAGCAGCTGTGAATTCGCGTTGGCCAGATTATGTATGGCGCAAAGCAATGCAAGCTGGCGTGATGGCGAAAGCGCCGCCTCAGGCTCGTCAAATATGTATAGTCCGTTCCCTCCCAAACGGTTGAGCACCAATGCCATAAAGCTTTCCCCGTGTGATTGGCGGTGCAGTGAGCGTCCACCATAGCTGTTTATCAAACCACCATCCCAGTCCAGTTCATCGATATTGCTTGCCACATTATAAAAGCTCTCCGCACGCAGAAAATATCCATCGCGCGGACGTGCTGCCGACCTTACAAGCCGGGTATGTTCATACAGCGCAGAATGTGTATTTTTAGATGCGAAGTTGAAGTTCCGTGAACCGCCCTCGGGGTTAAATCCCGCCGCTACCGCAACAGCCTCAAGCAGCGTCGACTTCCCCGATCCGTTTTCGCCCACAAAAAATGTTACCGGCCGCT
The DNA here is from genome assembly GCA_036652795.1 of Clostridia bacterium. Classification (GTDB taxonomy): domain Bacteria; phylum Bacillota; class Clostridia; order Christensenellales; family CAG-138; genus JAVVVD01. The sequence continues at coordinate 111,296 of JAVVVD010000002.1, forward strand.
GCGAAATATCCAATGATCTTGTTCGGCTTATAGCTGGAATATCATTTAAATATGCGTCGGCATCTTTGAATACACCGCCATTAAGCTCTATACTGCGTATATACATCGTGTCACATTCTTCCATGGCATATTTCTAAAGTGAGGTGTAATTCCGATTTTAGAAACACATCCTAAATTATTTAGCGCAATTATAACATAATTCTCAGTTGTTTTTATGTTTATTATTGCATGCGCGCTTGTTATAATGCACTTGTTGAGCTATTATGTTGATGAATAATATGGAGGTATTGATGCAATGTTAAAGTTTTCAGAGATGCCGTATAAGCGACCCGAAAAAGCGCCGTCTTTTGCCGCACTGCGCGCAGAGATAAAATCCATGGAAAAAGCTGGCGACTATAGCAAATTTAAGATTGCCATATTGGCCTGTCAAAAGCTTATGTCCAACTTTTACACAATGAGCACCCTCGTGTATATCCGCCACACCATCGACACATCCGATAAATTCTATGCCGCAGAACAGAAATACTTCGATCAGGTGGAGCCTCAGCTTGTACCTATCATGATTAAATATGCCAAGACGATTTTGGCCAGTCCCTTCAAAGACGAGCTTGCCGGTGAATTTGGCGACCATTATATCACCATACAGGAGAACACCCTCAAGAAGATGTCCCCAAAGCTTGTACCTGCCATGCAACGCCAAAATACACTGGTCAATGAATATGAAAACCTGCTCGCCTCCTGCAAGGTGGACTTCGGCGGCGAAACGCTTAACCTTTCCGGACTAGGCAAATATTTGCAAGACCCAAACCGCGAAGTAAGACGCGAGGTCTCCAAGGCAATATCTGACTTTTTAAGCGCAAACAGTGCAAAGCTGGATGGCCTATATGATAAGCTTGTTAAGTTGCGCACAGGCATGGGCAAGAAGATGGGCTTTGACACCTATACTCCGTTGGGCTATCTGAATATGGATCGTTATAGCTATTGCGCACAGGATGTGGCGAAATTCCGCGAGCAGGTGATAAGCGACATAGTCCCCGTATGCACAAAGCTGCGCGAACAGCAGGCCAAGCGCATAGGCGTAGACAAGATATATAATTATGATGAAACATTTATGTTTACCGATGGAAACGCCGTGCCTCATGGCAGTGTGGATGAGATGATCTCAGCAGCCCAACGCATGTACCGTGAGCTTAGCGATGAAACCGGCGATTTCTTTGACTTTATGGTAAAGCATGAGCTTATGGACCTTATTAACCGGCCTAACAAGCGCGTGGGAGGTTATTGTACCACGCTGCATGATTATGAAGCGGCATTCATATTCTCCAATTTCAACGGAACGGCGGCTGATGTCGACGTGCTCACGCATGAGGCTGGGCACGCATTTGCCGGCTATTGTGCCAACATGCACAACAATCTGCTTGATTACCTATCCCCCACTATGGAATCCTGCGAAATACACTCCATGAGTATGGAGTTTTTCACACATCCATGGATGGAGCTGTTCTTTGGTGATGCGGCGGATAAGTACCGTTATGCCCACCTGCTTGAAGCCTTCCTGTTTATTCCATACGGCGTATGTGTGGATGAATTTCAGCACGTGGTATATGAAAATCCCGGCATGACCCCCGCACAGCGCAACGCCGCATGGCGTGAGCTTGAGAAGAAGTACCTCCCACACCGTCATTATGATAGTGAATACTTTGAGGCGGGCGGCATGTGGCAAAAGCAGCATCACATATACTCGATGCCCTTCTACTATATTGACTATGCACTTGCGAGCATAAGTGCGTTTGAGTTTTATGGCAAGATGAAAGCGGACAAAGCGACGGCATGGCATGATTACTTCAACCTGTGCTGCGCCGGTGGCAGCAAACCTTATCGCGAGCTGCTCAAGCTTGCCAATCTTTCAGACCCATTCGTGCCAGGCAGCGTACAAAAGGCCATCGCCGCCGGTGTCGATACCCTCATGAACACCAATATATAGGCTAGCGCAACCAATTAGTCTAAATTCTGTATGCCTAAATGGGCATTGGGTAACGCATGATCAAGGATATCCTCAAAAGCATCAACCGGTAATTAATTACCGGTTGATGCTTTTTTCATATAGGCGCTAAATGCCATCATTAAACTACACATTTTATCGACGACGCATGATAGATAAAGTGGGTATACGGTACACACTGGCGCTAGCGTTTTAAATCTATGTAACGGAAATCAGCTATCGTTATTATTTGAATAAATACTCCCATTATTTAACTTGAGGCTGTATCCGCTAAGCAGACACAGCCTCTAAAGACGTCATTGACCGGTTAATCCATTTTTTCGCATTTTTATTGCACAAGCTTTATAATACTATCTGCAATTGTATAAGCTGGGTAGTTTCGCCCAATTTCGTCTTCCATGCAAACATCATTGCCTTAAGATGCGCGTCCACTTCTTCGCTTGTCATATCCTCTGGCGGTTCATAGACCTCAAGCGCTTCCAATTCAAAATCCTTATGGCTGTTGCAGAACTGCTGCAACGGCCTGTATGAGCAAGCATTAAGTGTAAGCTCAAAGCGTAGGCGCTTTAGTGTACCATCCACATTGTGGGAAAAGCCCACAAAAGATACCCCGCTCAACGCATCGTATACGCGATACACGCCCTTTGTAAGCCGTTTTTCCATTTTTATTTCATGCCCACATACTTAACGCGGCTTTCATATTTCACAATTTTAAGCTCCTCAATCCACTTTGATGCAGCCTCCGTGTAAAGCTCATCGCCATGGGTTGCAAGCAGGTAATCATGTATCTGGGTCTTTACCTCCTCCAGAGTTTTAGGAGCCGTGTCAACAGCCGCTACCTTTTTGATTATATGCACACCTGCTTTGGACTTCACCGGTCCACTTACATCGCCAACTTTAGCCAGTGCCAGTGCAGCGTCTGAAAATTCAGCATAATAGCTGTCTCTATTTGACTCACTTAAAACATAGCCCTTTGCGTATTGCTCGCTGGCCATTCCCGGATCTTCGCCATAGTCCTTTATCAGCGCGTCAAAGTCTGCGCCGGAGGCCAACTTAGCCTGTACCTCTGTGACTATGGTGTTGACGTCCTTTGTTTCACCCTCGGCAGGGTTTTTAATCAGTATGTGCTTATAGTAATAATAGCCGTCCGGTGCCACAAGTGGTTCCACTCCGCCATACTGGGCATACTGCTGCACATATGAATAATAGCTCTCAGGTTTTTCCGCAAATGTGGCAGTTTGCTCCTTAACGGTGTTATCATACCATTCCTGTATCTGCTCGTCAGTAACGCTGGCTTCAGCTTTAACCTGATCGGCCATCTTCTTTGCAAGCGCTTCCTCGATGCTGGCTTCGCGCACCTGTTTTGTAAGCTTTTCATACGTCATACCAACGCTTTTAAGCTCCTTTATAAGAAGCGCGTATTCAGCGTCGTATTTTTCAGTTTCATCTGTGATGCTCTCATCAATCTGGCTGGCATACTGCTCCACATATCCTTTAAGCGTAACATCTGCCGCATCCATAGCGATTGTCTGTTCCCCTTCGGTAAGCGTTAATCCGATTTTATGCGCCCACGCAAGTGGAAGTACAGCGTCGATCACCGACTTGAATGTCAGCTCTCTTAGGCTAGCCATCTGATCCTTGCCATCATCGATTGCTAGATATCCTGCATCAGCATACTGCTTGAATGTTGAAAATTGATTGTAATATGTTGAATATGTTATCTCAACATCACCAACCTTGGCGACCACAGGATTATCGATTGTGGCTTTGCAGCCCGCCAGCATCCCAGCCAGCATAACAAGCGCAATTCCAAGCGCAGCAAACCGCAAATTGCGGCCGTTCTTATAATGCATGTTAATTCTTCTCCTTTTAATACACATCGGTTTGACCCACTTATTTTATATCCTGCCCTCTATGCTGTCAAGTCAGGAAGCGGTGCAGGGTAGTCATAGTCAACTTTACAGCAAACAAGACGCATCATTATAAACAATTCAGGTCTACATTTGAAATACTATCCAAAATATACTATAATGATATGAATAGATTTTAAGGTGAGGTATCTTTATGCGACACATCCCAAATATCATATCAGGACTTCGTCTGATTATGGTTGGAATTTTTGCGCACTTTTTTATTGCTGCAAACTATGTTGCGTGCATAGGAGTGTATCTCCTTGCGTTTTTTTCCGATCTTTTGGACGGTTATCTTGCGCGGCGCAATAATTGGATAAGTGATATAGGCAAGGTGCTCGATCCACTTGCCGACAAGCTCATGCTGCTCACCGCCGTGCTTTGCTTTTACCTTAAGGGTTGGCTTCCGATGTATATGTTCATCATAATATTTGCTAAAGAGGGGCTAATGCTTGTAGGCGGTATGCTGTTGCTTAAAAAGGGTGTTGTGGTATTCGCCGACTGGTTCGGTAAGTTTGCCGCAGGCTTTTTTACAGCCAGCGTAATAGTGACACTCCTTAAGAACTTCGCACCATTTGAGCGAATAGGCTCATTTAATCTGATATTGTTTGGCATAGCGATAATACTGGCGCTTATTGCACTTGTCCATTATGCCAAGATACAGGTGTTTAGCCGCCATAATACGCAGGAGTAGCAAAACATCAATATGCGCACAATTATGAGCACAGTTTTGTGATGTGGCGTGCCATTTTGTGCTGCATATTTAATCTGCAAGTGCAACATTACGATGACTCTAATACATCTGAGTACCTAGCATATGCTTTATAGCCCACTTAAATGTGGGCTATTTTCTTTTGTTTTACACGTGCGCACATTTACATGTTGTTTTGCGCACGTTTTGTATCCCGCCGAATATTAATAAATCAACACGTATTTGGAGGGATGTATTGTAATGAAAAGAATCCTGGCGTTTGTTGTTTGTATGTTTATTATTGCATGCCTGTTCACAGGCTGCGCGCCCAAATCAGAGCTCCGTCATGTTGTGCTCAATGAGGTGACGCGTTCAGTATTCTATGCACCGCTGTATGTAGCCGTATCCCTTGGTTACTTTAAGGATGAAGGACTTAATATGGAAATTGTTACCGGCGGCGGCAGCGATAAGAGTATGACAGCGTTGCTATCCGGTGAAGCTGATGTGGCCTTGATGGGGCCAGAGACCGGCATCTACGTTGTAAATCAGGGCAAGGAGGATCACCCGATTATAATCGCGCAGCTTACCAAGCGCGATGGATCCTTTCTTGTTGGCAGAGCAGCCGAGCCTGACTTCTCATGGCAAAATCTACGCGGTAAATCCATAATTGCCGGCAGACCTGGCGGTATGCCATGCATGGCGCTTGAGTATGTGCTCAAGCAGAACGGACTTACACCCGGGGTTGATGTGGAAGTAATAACAAACATCCAATTCAATCTTATGGGCGGTGCGTTCGAAAGCGGTAACGGCGACTATGTAACACTGTTTGAGCCCGCAGCATCCCAATTTGTTGCCGCTGGTAAGGGAACCATCATCGCCAACATGGGCCTCGCCTCCGGCGAAGTTCCATATACCACATTTATGGTGCGCCAGGATACCATATCCGATGATCCCGAATTCGTAAACGCATTTGTTCACGCCATCTATCGCGCGCAAAAGTGGGTTCAGAGTGCAAGTGATAACGAGATTGCAGAGGCGATGCTGCCTTTTTTCCCGGATTCTGATTTAGCCATGCTGACGGCAGTCGCCAATAGTTATCGTAGCACAGATTCATGGACACAGACTCCCGTTATGACGGAAGATGCCTTCACGCGGCTTCAAGACATTATCGATACCGCGGGCGAGCTTACCGCAAGGGTAAATCTTGCAGAGTTGGTAGACAACAGCTTCGGCAAAGCGGCTATCAATGATATCGGCTGAGCTGCTTCCATACTCATCGCGCAAAAAAAGCGTCCCCCCGAATTATACAGGGGGACGCTTGCGTTAGTATTTATTGCCTGTTATTTGCCATCCGTTAACGCCTCAACGGGGCCGTTTTCATCCGCACCGCCCGCACAGAAATCGCAGGGATCATGGCGCTTTGCCTCAAACGCTTCATCAATTGTTCCTTCTATTAGCGTATCGGAACGGCTTAACGCCTGGCACTCTGGATCAAAATGATATGATTTGCCCCAACGTGTCCAATATACGATACCATCCGCATTGCCGTGAGTCTCCGCCGCTTCCTCGGCAGCCTTTACATCCTCTGGAGTAACGGGATTATAATCTATTGAGGCACCCGTAGCGCCAATAAACAGAACCGCAGCCACTATCGCGATTATTTTCTTCATCTTGGGATCCATATTCTTTGCCTTTGTAAGCATGAATATGCCAAATGGTATAAACGCCACAAGGCAGGCAATAACGCCCATTTGATTCCAGATGAAACGGACAAACTTGCTTTCAGACATGCATGGGCTGATGCGGTTTGACTTTTTCCACAGCAATGAACCAACTATGCAGCAGGCCGCATCCAGAACCAACGCCACTATGCACAGCGTGTTTTCGGCGCGGTTAAGCATAAATATAGCGCCCACCTCAAAGATGATCGCAGCTACCCAAAGTATTATCGCAGCAAGGCGAAGTCCGCCGCTCCTCTTTTTCTTTTCCGGCGTCTGCGCCAGCGGCTTGGCGGCCTTTTTAGGCTTGCTTACCTCTTCAGCTTCGGCTACCTCTTCAGCTTCGGCTGCCACTTCAGCTTCGGCTACCGCTTCAGCTTCGACTACCTCATCAGCTTCGACTACCGCTTCAGGTTCGACTACATCTTTAGGCTCACTTACAGCTTCAGGTTTAACAGTCTTTTTAGGCTTATCTGCTTTTTTAGGTTTTTCGCCCTTTGCCTCAGCCGCGGTTATTATCTTCTTCTCCAAGGCTTTCTGAGTTTTCTTTTTTTCCATTGATGTGTTCTCCCCTTCAAAAAAATAGTTGCAACACGTGAGCAGGCAAGGTGCACTGCCGATGTATGATCTATATGTTTAAGTATAACGATCAACATGCTATTTTGCAACCTTAGATGCGCATAAGTAAAGCATTTTTCATCTGCTTTAACATAAATCCGCAAAATACCCCATGCTGCCGCCAGTTTGCATTTAAAATATGTTCATAATTTAGAGGATTGAACAATGCATGAAAAAATGTTAATATATACGTTGTAAATATATATTAGCCATGGGGGAAATTGAAGTGAGAAAGAACAAAAATGATTTTGAAGATACGCTGGATGTAGTGGATGATAACGCGGATCTGATGGACGAAACCGATTTGTTCATGGATGACGAAATGGATGATACTGACGATACAGACAGCGTCATGCACGAGATACGCAGTAAGGCTGCCCATAAGGCCGAAACCTTCGAACACACCCTTAGCAGCCGTGAGGTAGCGGCCATACGCTCTAAAAAGCGTAAACGCAAGACGATGACGCTTGTTCTATGCATTGTGGGTGCTGTCGTACTTGCCGTTGGTGGATACTTCGGTGCAAACATTATCATCGACAAAACAAAAACCGATAATATGAATGAGCAGATTTCGGCGCTAGCAAATGTTGGCGGCTTTGCCTCATACACTGAATTTGAGACAGCGATCAATGCTGCGCGCAATGAATACAATGCCCTTCCCGCGGATCTTCGCGGCAAGATTGATGCAAGCGTGCTTACCACTTCAGAGGAAATGCTCACACGTGTTAAAGCCATGCAGGAAAAGCTTAATACGTTGCCTACAGATATTCCATTTGTTGGGTTTGAAGCTCAAAAGGCAGCCATAGTTGCCATGCGCACTGAATTTGATGCCCTTGCAGAAAATGACAAGCTTCTGATTGATTCTGCTCCGCTTACCGCTGCCGAAGCGTTGGTCACCTCGCTCGAAGCGCAATACGCGCCTGTTATAGCGCTAAATGCCAGCATCGCAGCCTTTAGTGTGGGTGAAGAATCAACAAAGGCCAATATAGATAAGGCTATTGCCGACCTTGCCCAAATCAAGAATGCTCTGGCCGCAGCAACATTCGACACCACTAATGTAGATACTGCATCACTCACCGCCAAGGAGGCTCAGCTTAATACGCTTATCTCCGGCTATTCCTCAAAGCTTACAGGTGATGGCCAAACAATAATTGCCAAGCTTAAGGAAGCATCCGGCATCAACTCCAAGATAACCACCTTGATTAAAGGCATCACGCTCGTTGAGGGCGCTACTGAAGGCGCGGCAATCCCTGTTAGCAAAATCAAGGATTATGCTGCCAGCTACGATAAGCTGATAGAACAGATCGTCACCCTCATCAAGTCGGCCGATATGTTCAACGTTGTTCCCGGCTATACCGACAAGGCCGTTACATCAGCCCAAAAGGCAATAGGCAAGATGAACGAGGGTGTTAAATACGCGCAAAACACGGTTATTCTCGATCAAGCCCAGCTTTCAACACTCCTCGGCTATTTCACCTCCGCCAGCAGATACTCCACTGATGTGTCTGTTGCCGTAGGTACTGTAAATAGTGGGCTTAAGACCTATCTTGAAGGGATTAAGCTACCATCCGCCGGCAATAACAGTACGACGCCTACAGTTTCCCCTACCCCAACACCAAAAACAGATACCCAGGGATAACGATAATTACGCACAAAAATGGGCGATGCGCCAGCGCATCGCCCATTTTAATTTTTGCATAGAGATTCAAGTGTGTTGTGTATGTTTATCCCGATTTGTACTATTCCTCTTTGATGCCTGGAACAACTGACTCATTGCAGTTTGGGCAGATAAGATCATCCTTACCCTCCAACATGTTCTGATCGTAATACACGGTTTCGCCGCAATGTGGGCATTCCACCTCTACGAAATCATCATCGTAGTCATCATCATCATCCGAAAGATAGTCATCCAGATCATCCAACTCATCGTAGATATCATCCACGCACTCGTCCAGTTCCATTACAGCAACTTCATTTTCATCGATGGCATCGGCCATCTCGTCCATGGCGGCAATCATGGCGTTTAGCAGCTTACCCTGTGCATCGCCGCCTATCTCCATACCCTCTGCCAGTCCGCGAAGGTATGCCACCTTCTCTTTGATATAGCTCATTACATTACCTCCGTTACATACTATGTGTTAAACACGCTCCATGTATTCACCGCTGCGTGTATCTACGCGAATACGATCGCCCTCGTTGACGAACAGCGGAACGTTGATCTTAAGGCCTGTTTCCATTGTTGCAGGCTTTGTTGTTCCTGTGGCAGTATCACCACGCACACCCGGCTCGCAGTCGGTTATGAGCAGTTCCACAAAATTCGGCGCTTCCACTGAAAACGGTTTACCCTTGTAGAAGCGAATATTGACGTTTGTGTTTTCAACTATGTAGTTTATGGAATCTTCAACCTCGCTGTGATTCAGCGGTATTTGTTCGAATGTTTCGGTATCCATGAAGTAATACAGTTCACCCTCAGAATAAAGATACTGCATTTCCTTGTTCTCGATATGAGCTTTTTCATATTTGTCCGTAGGATTGAATGTGCGCTCAAGCACGGCGCCTGACATAACGTTTTTAAGGCGTGTGCGAACAAACGCGGCGCCCTTTCCAGGCTTAACGTGTTGAAAATCTGCGACTGACCAGACCTGCCCCTCTATCTCAACGGTCACGCCTTTTCTGAAGTCACCAGCCATTATCATAGAAATATACCTCCAAAAGCATTATATATGTTTGTTTTATCTAATAAACAAATTTCACCGATTTTCATTTTACCACGACTATGCATGATTGAACAAGCAGTTTATGCTTTGTTGGTACATTTTCCGCATTTCGACTGCATCCTCAGCCATTGTGCCTTTGGATTCGCATATCAGTACCGGTGTATAGCCTCGCTCAGCTATCAGCTCGCCAAGCGGAAAAAATTCCGGTCCATACTGTGTATCCTTAAAAGTATGGTGCATCTTTTCGCCGCCCTTAGTGAACTCTATGCGTGAAAAATGCACATGCATAACTGATGTACGCTCGCGACCTATGCCGTTTTCCAGCTTGTCCAGTATGTCGGCATAATCCTGCTTTGAATTGATTGCGCCCAGTCCACGGGTATGCAGATGTCCAAAATCCACCGCCGGCAACAGCCGTTCGTCCACAGCGCACAGCTCTATCACCTCTTCAAGGCTGCCAAGCTGGTTTATCTTGCCCATTGTTTCTGCGCACAGCGTAATGCCGCCAAAGCCCGCAGCGTCAAGTTGAGCTATTATGTCCTTCAAAAATGCCTTTGCGCGTACAAGTATATCCTCACGCTCCCCGCCTGTAGCAGAACCTGGGTGAAACACTGCGCGCTTTGCACCCAGCGCACACGCAACCTTTAGTGAATCCATAAAATAGCCTATGTTCTTATCACGTTTTTCCGGATCCTCAACCGCAAGGTTTATGAAATATGGCATATGCACACTGAGCTGCACATCGTATTTTTGAGCTTCTAGCGCTATCTCACGCGCCTTATCCTCACCCAGCCGTACTCCGCGACCAAACGAGTATTCAAACGCATCCAAGCCCATCCCATGTATCCACATTGGCATCTGCAATGTGGAATCGTTGCCCTGTCCATAGAAGCTCTCGCTGTTGCCTGAAGGGCCGAACCTTATCCTGTTTTCCATCCTGCCTCCATATTATTCATTCATAATAGAATTCACATCCCAGCTTTATAAGCGCCTTTTTTTCCATGCGCGAAACATAGGATCGTGATATGTTGAGTATAGTCGCTATTTCGCGCTGCGCCATAGGTCGTGTTCCGCACAGGCCATATCTTAGCTCAACGACCGTGCGCTCGCGCGGCGTCAGCGCACGATTCATGGCATTTCTAAGCTGCTTTGTCGCTATTCGCAGTTCAACCTCCTGCTGCACGTTATCCGGATCTGATCCCAATACCTCCGCAAGTGAAATATTATTTCCATCCTTATCCACGCCTATAGGTTCGTTTAGTGAGACCTCGCCAGATTGTTTTTTTTCAGTGCGCAGAGACATTAGTATTTCATTTTCTATACAACGCGCAGCATATGTTGCCAGCGTACTGCCGCGCTCCGCATTAAATGTGGATACCGCCTTTATTAGCCCCACCGTGCCTATGGAAATAAGGTCGTCCGCGTCTCTTTGCGGCGCAGTATATTTTTTGGCTATGTGAGCTACCAGCCTCAGGTTGTGCTCAATCAGCTTGCCCCGTGCTTCCGCATCACCATTCGCCAGCCTAATTATGTATATTCGCTCTTCATCTGGCGCAAGCGGCTCTGGAAACGAGTTTTTTGAGCTGACATATCCGGTAAGGAACAACAGCTCACGCCCAAGCTGCAACAGTAAATCCAGCATTTGATACACCCCACATCCCTCAAAATACTCCTGTGTCGTGTATCAAGCTATGCCAGAAAGCGCACTAACTTGTTTGTCCTACGTCAAATTATCTTTTTTCAGTATATCTCCGGGCTTTAATGGCTGGCTACAGCCTATTATAAGCTCCTGTTGTGGGTGCGGCGCCGCGCTCTGCGCATTACCTTCCATATCTCGTATGCCATTTAGTGTAAAGCATCTGCCAACATCAGACGGCGACAGGATTGACAGCTCTTCGCCGTCAAAAAAGCGGTTTCGCTGTATCACGCGCGCTTCTTGCTTTTTCGCGTCATACTCACACACCACCGCGCTTATCAGCTGATCTGCCACATACCCACCACAATGCGTCCTTTGCCCATCCTGTCCTGGATTGCCAAATGCAAAGCCTGTGGTATACGGGCGATGGCTGGCTTTATTCAGTTCATCCACCACAATCGCTTGTACGCTCTCGCCGCGTTCAAGCGCGTTAAGCGCCATGCGATAGGCGTTTGTTACGGTAGCCACATATGCTATGGATTTCATGCGCCCCTCTATCTTAAGGCTGCATACGCCGGCATCCACCACCTCTTTTAAGTGTTCGATCAGGTTAAGATCACGGGAATTCATCACAAATGTGCCTAGCGCATCCTGCTCAATCGTATAATACTCGCCATTTGAACCCCGCTCACGCAGTTCATATGCCCAACGGCAGGGCTGCGCGCATTCGCCCTTGTAGCAGTCGCGTCCTGAAAAGTAATTGCTCAAAAGGCATCTGCCGGAATATGAAATGCACATAGCGCCATGCACAAACATTTCAAGTTCAACATCCAGCGGCACGCGCTCCCGTATCCGTGCAATCTGAGCTATCGATAGTTCACGTGCCAATATTACGCGCCGCACACCCATATCGCGCCAGAACATCACCGCTTCGCTGTTGAGCGTATTGGCCTGCGTGCTAAGATGCAGCGGCATATCCGGCAACAGTCGCTTTGCCGTTCGTATAACTCCTGGATCGTTAACTATCAACGCATCTGCGCCGGATTCGCCTATCACCTGCATAAGCTCCGGCAGCATATCCATATCATCATCCCTTGCAAAGGCGTTGCAGGCAACATATACTCGCTTACCTAGTTCATGCGCCATCGCGCAGGCGTCTGTCAAACCCTCCGCTGTGAAGTTATCGGCAAAGTTGCGCAGGCTCATGCTCTGCGCACCAACATACACCGCGTCTGCGCCGAAGCGCAGCGCGGTTGTTAAGCGTTCCATATTCCCCGCTGGGGCAAGCAGCTCAGGCAATTTCATGCCTGGCGCTCCATTTTATTTACTATCATATTTCTATCACCAGTTTGGCTTATATTTCTGCACATTGGCATTATGTTCCTCAATCGTCTTTGCAAACACCAATTCGCCTGTTTTTCCATCCTTGAGACAAAAGTAGAGATATCCATTTTTAATATAATCCTCATCAGGATACAGTGCGGCCTCTATCGCGGCTTGACCCGGATTGGTTATCGGCCCCAGGGGCAACCCCTTGTATACATGGGTATTATATCTTGACGTATCACTCATCTGTCCACCTGTGAACTCCAGCGTATTGGTTTTGAATATATATCGCAGCGGTGCGTCCGATCCAAGGTTCATATCCTTTGCCAGACGGTTGTGGAATACCGCAGACACCTTAGCAAAATCCGCCGTCTTAGCCTCCTTCTCTATCAGCGCGGCAAGCGATATAACGTTGTCCATGCTCATATCAAACTCTTGTGCGCGGGCTGCGTACTCGTCTGTGAACACCTCAAAAAAGCGCAATAGCATCTTATTGATTATTGTTTTTTCGGATGAATCCACATATACCTCGTATGTATCCGGGAAAAGATAGCCTTCCAGCACATAATCGCGCGCCTGTGCCGGATTTTTTTCAATCGCACCTATAAACGCGAAATTAGTAAAGCTATCGCCGCTCTTACACAGGCTAAGGAAGGTATCCTTATTTTTGATTATGCCAAGGTCTACCAGCTTTTGGGCTACGCCCTCCACATCCATGCCCTCGGGTATGGTAAAGCGCACGGTCGGCTTTGGCGGATTGCCCGCACATATCGTATCCACCATTTGGCCTATATCCATGTTTTTTGAAAGCACATATGTTCCCGCGCGCAGCTTCGCCGATTTCCCCGTAAAGTCAACGTACACCTTAAACACCGCTTTACTCGATATAAGTCCCTCGTTCCCCTCGCCGCACGCCTCGTACAATAGCTTTGCTATGGCGGAAGCACCATAGTTTTTTGGCACGACTATGGTTATAGGGGTGGCATCATTTTTGTCGACCGGGTAATAGAATTTATTGAGCATATAGCTTACAACGCCACTTACGATCAGTAGGCACAGCACAAGGCTTATAACCACAATCGCCGCAGGGCGCAGCATTTTCCATGTTTTTTTATCCAGTATTGGCTTGCGCCGGAGCTTGTCCTGGTTTTCACCTTCGTCTTTACGCTGCAGATCGTTGCTCATTATATTATTCCTCCAGCATCCCCAGATCAACATCTATTGCGTCTGCAAGTATCTTATATACGTCACCCAGCATACGGTTCATCCGGAACTCTGCCATCAGGTAGACGGAAGCATCCGGATTTAACTGCAACACTTCCCCTATCTTTTGCAGTCGTTCCATGCACAGATCATCCTTGTTGCCTGATACCATCGACGCCTGCGCCTGCAATTGCAGCTGATGATACTCCTTGATAAGCGCCTTTGTCGTATCGTTTGCCATAGCCTTATCTCGGCTTTCCCTATAGGTTTTGAACTCTTCGCTTTCACTGAGCAGCTTGGCTAGCTCCCTTGCTTTATCGTATACCATACTTCATCCTCCTCAGATTCAAACTTCGATTATTATTGGCAATATCATAGGCCGACGCTTAGTTTTATTGTACAGGTAGTTCTTAAGCTCAGACTTAATATTGTTTTTGATTGAAGACCATTCCGACCTGTGTGCCGTCTGGAACTGCTTCGCCATATCGCGCACAAGCAGCTTTGCCTCATTCATAAGCTCCTCCGAGCTTTTTACATATACAAACCCGCGCGAAACTATCTCTGGCATTCCCACAAGCTCGCCCGTCTGCTTTTTCAGCGCTACTACAACTGTGAAAAGGCCTTCCTCGCTTAATACCTTACGATCCCTCAAAACTACGTTGCCTATGTCGCCTATACCAAGTCCGTCTATCATTATGCTGCCGGATGGCACGATTCCGTTAATCTTGCCGCCATTTTTGGTTATCTCCACAATGCTGCCTATCTGCGGCACAAATATGTTTTCCTTAGCAACGCCCATCTCCTGGGCAAGCATCGCGTGTTGATACAGGTGACGCGACTCACCGTGCACCGGTATGAAGTATCTTGGCTTTGTCAATGTAAACATAAGCCGCAGCTCATCCCGTCTTGCATGGCCTGATACGTGTACGTCCGCCATGCGGTCATACACAACGTTGGCTCCGTTTTCGTAAAGCTGATTGATCACACGCGACACGCCAACTTCATTGCCCGGTATTGCCGAAGCTGAAATTATTACGGTGTCGTTTTCGCCTATGTTGAGCTTATGCGAGCAATTTGCCATACGGAACAAACCGCTCATAGGCTCGCCCTGGCTGCCTGTAGTTATCACACATACCTGGTCGTTGCGGTAGTTTTTTAGCTTTTCAACCTCAACCACACTGCTCTCGGGTATATCTAAATAGCCAAGCTCCGTTGCTACCTTCTGTATGTTTACCATTGAGCGTCCCTGAAAGCACACCACCCTGCCATGCGCCACAGCAACGTCTGCCACCTGCTGTATGCGGTATATGTTGGATGCAAACGAGGCGACTATCACTCGCCCCTTCGCGATGTTGAAGTAGTGCTCAAATGTTTTGCCTATTTCGCGCTCCGACTGGGTATAGCCCTCATTTTCAACATTGGTGCTGTCGCTCAGCAGCGCAAGCACCCCGCGTGCGCCATAATAAGCAAAACGCGCGATGTCTATAGGTTCTCCGTCAATCGGTGTATAATCAACTTTAAAATCGCCTGTGTGTATTACCGTGCCTATCGGTGTGGTTATTGCCAGCCCACATGCTCCAGCTATTGAGTGGCTAGTCTTTATGAATTCCACCTTAAAGCAGCCAAGCTGCACCGTATCACCCGGATTTACACTGTTAAGCTTGCCGGTAACATGCTCTTCCTCAAGCTTATGCTCGATTAGCGCTATGGTAAGTCTTGTTCCGTACACCGGCACGTTGAGCTTTTTGAGTGCATACGGCAACGCACCAATATGATCCTCATGGCCATGCGTAATAACGATGCCCCTCACTCGATCTGCGTTTTTTTCAAGGTAAGTCATGTCGGGTATGACTATGTCTATTCCCGGCATATCGTCATCAGGGAAGCTAAGCCCGCAATCTACCACGAGTATATCCTTGCCGTATTCAAACACCGTGAGATTCTTGCCTATCTCCCCAATACCGCCCAGCGGTATTATCTTCAATTTTGATGCCAAATGTTATCCTCTCTTTCGTTTGCCGCACGTGGCGGCGCAATATATTTTGAACACACCCCTCGGGATGGTTTTCATACTTAGATTTATTATACTATTTTGCCGTTACTATAACAAGCGCACAGTTTGTCGTCATGCGTCTGATCTGAAATGATATCATACGGCATATCCCAATATATTAATCGAATGTTAACTTTACGCTGTTGCCCAGGTTGTCGATTTAATATATAATAAACGAATATGACGTGTTTGTTGCGCCTGTGACGGAGAACATCCACCGTTTCTCGCATTTCGAGCGGTATCCGCAGGCGAAGGATTATCATACATACGCTAAACAACCTTGATTAAGGAGCAAAAAATGGAAAACAGAAATACCGGCGAAGCGGCCGCACCCCGAGCTGGATCATCCTGCAAAAAAAAGCGTTTTCGTACATCAGCGCTGCTGCGCATCACAGGGCTAGTGTTTGCGGCGCTTTTAATCGCGCTTGCAACGGTGTTCGTGTTGCGGCTATATATGAGCGTTCCAAATGAAGATGATATCCGTCGCCATACCGAAACAGGCGTGTATGCGCAGGGTATAAGCGTCCATGGTGAAGACGTCTCTGGACTTACTCTTGCTAAGGCGCGCGAATTGATTATGAGCAAAGTTGAAAGCGATGCCAAGCGCATAAATATATCGGTAGTACACGACACCACATTATGGTTGCTTTCCGGCGCTGACCTCAATGTCTCTTCTGATATCGACATTGTTCTCACAAATGCCATGAAGCTCGGCTTTGACGGCTCCTACGTTGAAAATCACAAGCTTAAAAAGCAGCTTGCAACAGATGGGCTCGCACTTGACGTGGCATTTATTGCTGATGATTCTGCACTTTCAGATAAGCTTTCAGCCATAGCGCTCGCTATTGATACAGACCCTGTTGATCCCGCAGCTGAACCGGTAACATGGGATGCTAAACCATCATTTGAGTATCATGAGGGGTCCGATGGGTATGTGCTGGACGAAGCCGCCCTCAAATCAGAGATCACATCGGCGCTCTCCTCAGGCAATCTCACCATTGTCCTCACCCCTGATCTCCAGCTTGCCAAGCCTGAGCATGATATGGAATGGCTAAAATCCAATACACAGCTGCGCGCGACATTCCAAACCTCATTTGGCGGCAGCCGCAGCGCGCGCAACGCTAACCGTGTTGGCAACATACAAAAATCCACAACTATCCTCAATGGCGCCAAGATACAGCCTGGCGAGGAATTTGATTTTAACGAATATATCGGGCCACGCACTGAGAAGGGTGGATGGCCGCTTGCCCCGGGCATAGTCAGCGGCAACACCTACGAGATGCAGCCCGGCGGAGGAATATGTCAGGTATCCACAACGCTATATAACGCGCTGCTTATAGCCGGCGCATCGCTCAATACCAAGTTGGATCGTGATCCTGTTACAAACGCACCGATAAATATTGGTGATTCACCGATAGTCGTCAGTGAGCGCTGGCACCATTCCTGGCCCTCATCCTATGCAGACAGAGGGCTGGACGCAACTGTATCTACAGGCGGAAAGAACCTGCGTTTTGTCAACAATACGTCAGCCCCAATGTATATTTTCGCCTACTGCGATCAAGAGGAATATCTATCCACCATATATATCTATGGTGAGCCATTGCCCGATGGTGTGACATACAAGGTATACGGTGAAACGGTGGAGACAACTCAGCCTCCAGCCACGCTCACGGTAACCAATCCAGAATGGCCAACCGGCTATCAGGCGGAAGTAATCACCTCCCGCCCTGGCTATAAGGCGGTCGTATATCGGGATACGCTCATCAACGGTAAAATCAGCGGAGAACCGGAAAAGCTGTATTCCGAATCTTACAGCCCTAAGCAGGGCAAAATTGAGATTGGAACCGGTGCAGCCACACTTCCCAAACCTGCGAACTAAATAGGGAAGGTTCTTTCCCTATTCATTAAGTAAATTAACTATTGGAGGTAACAGCAGAAAATGGACTACTCGCGGGTTATTAACAAGGCCGTTCAAAACGTGCCACCCTCTGGTATCCGTAAGTATTTTGATATACTTACGGACAAGACAATCAGTCTTGGCGTTGGCGAGCCCGATTTTCCTACTCCACAGCGCATAAGAGGTGAAGCGCTAAAGCGGCTTTCTACAGGCCGTATCCCTTATTCCTCCAACGCCGGCATGCCAGAATTGCGTGAGCTTTTATCGCGTTATCTTAAGGTGCGTTTCAATCTCGAATACTCCTTAAACGAACTTCTCATCACCGTTGGCGCAAGCCAGGCAATCGACCTTGCGCTGCGCGCCGTGGTTGACCCCGGCGATGAAGTAATAGTACCGGCGCCAACATATGTTGCCTACGGCCCAGGTGTGATATTTGCTGGAGGCACCCCGGTTACTGTTGTCACCACGCAGGATACTCGCTTCAAGCTTACCGCCGAAGCGCTCAGGGCTGCCATAACGCCCAAGACCAAGGCGCTTATACTTCCTTTTCCAAACAATCCGACCGGCGGCATAATGGAAAAAGAAGATCTTGAAAAGATCGCCGATGTGCTGCGCGGCACTGATATAATGGTGCTGTCCGACGAGATATACGCGGAGCTGACCTACAACGGTAAGCGCCACTGCTCGATAGCCTCGCTACCCGGTATGCGCGAGCGCACAATAGTGTTAAACGGCTTCTCCAAGGCGTTTTCAATGACGGGCTGGCGCGTTGGCTTTATTGCCGCCCCTAAAGAGCTTACCTCCGCCGTAACAAAAATACATCAATTGACAATGCTTTCTGCGCCCACTCCCGGCCAGGTAGCCGCTATTATCGCACTTGAGCAAGGTCTTGCCGATGGTTTTACTGATATGTACGCCATGCTGGATGAATATGCCCGCCGCAGACTATACCTGATGAATGCCTTCAACAGCCTGGGGCTTACCTGCAACGATCCTGAGGGTGCTTTCTACGTATTTCCCTGCATCAAGGGTACCGGCCTTAGCAGCGAACAGTTCTGTGATCGTCTGCTTGCCGAGCAGGATGTTTGCGTAATACCCGGCACTGCGTTTGGCCCAAGCGGTGAGGGTTATGTCCGCTGTTGCTATGCCACCAGTATGGAGTCCCTTATTGAGGCTATCCGGCGTATAAAGCTATTCCTCGAAAGCCTGTAACAATAACGGCGCACAGCGCCAAATCGCGCATCATAAAATGGGCTGCCCTCAAATGCATGGCAACTACCATTTATCTGCGATGCACTTGTTGACAGCCCTACGCTTATCCTAAACGTCTACAATCAAATTAGTCCCACTCATAGTTTTCCCAGATATCCTCGTACGTTTCAGCTACGCCGTAGTATATGTCGCTTGAAACATAGATAAGTCCCTTTATTGGTCTGTATTTGTCACGGCTTACAAGCTCGCGTTTTATTAGTTTACCCTGTTCGTCAAGGTATTGTTTGTATGTTTCCGCTATGCTGCCGGCACGCGCCTTACGCTTTTCCTGTCTTGTATTGGCGGGCAGCGATTTATCAAGCAGCACCTCGTTTCCGGGGTTGCTCATGTGGTCGACCTTTTTACTTGTTATGCTTACGTGTATCCCATCTGCTCTGCGCCGCCCATATATGCGCACTGTTATAATTTTTTGCTTTTCATCCACAACAGATGATATGTATATAGGCGAATCCAGGTTGTTTTTAAACTTAAAATTAGGGCCATCCGTGGATATTGTTGCATCACGGCCAATATCCACATAACCAAGCGGCCACGAATGATGCCAGCGCTCTATTATCTCCATATCTGCCATTAGCACCGCATTATACAATGTGGTGGATACCTGACATACTCCGCCGCCGTATTCCTGCTCGTACGTGCCATCGCGTATGGCGGCAGCCTCTTTCCACCCGTTTTGTCCATTTCTATCCCCAATCGTGGCGTTCATATCAAATTCCTCGCCCTCGTCCAGCATAACTCCATTTATCATTTGCGTAGCCTTTTTTATGTTGAACACACGGTTCTTTTTGCTATAGGTTGAGCCGGCAAAGGACGTAGTAAATTCAGATATAAGCTCAGTATCGCGTTGCACCATCTCCATTGTATATTCAGGCGCGATCTCGCTGGTCGTGGCTATAAGCTCGCGTTCTCCAGAATCCAACCCCTGAGCCACGCGGCCGGCAAGCTCGCCTATGTTCACCTGCCTGCCGACCATAGCGTCAATATAGCTAAAGTGCTTTCCGTCATAGCTCACCGCCGCAGACTTTGGTTTTTTATTTAGAGGCTGGGTAAAATCAGTAAGCGATATGCGCAGCTTTTCCATATCGATGCTGTATTGAGTGGTAAACTTACGCGGCTCATTATTTCTCGGGTAATATTTTTTTAAGCTTAAGGCCAGCAACAGCACCTCATCCAGATTATCGTTTATTGGAAGCTCGCTGCCGCATATGCTAACGCTGTCCTCGCCCGCACGTACCATATACGTTATCTGCGCAAGCGCATCATTATGCGCCTGCGTGATTTTTTGCTTTGCTTCACCCGCATCCATGCCTGAAACGTCAATGCCGTCAATAAATATGTTTTCACCCAGCACGGCGTTTCCCTGCTCAGCGCCCTGGATATCCTGATATTGTGCGCAAGCACACAGCATCAGCGTCACAGCAAACAACAACACCGATTTCGACCACTTTACAAATACTTTTTTCATCGATTCGCTCCGCCTTTATTAAGGAAAACCAAATCCGTTACTGCATTATCATTCAACGGCTTTGTCCCTTATTGCTATTATGCGCAGTGTTCCCGCATAGTTTTCATGTTTCTCTTGAACTATGTTTAAATTTTCATTACAATATAGCTTGTAATAAGGAGGAGATCGCTAAATGCAATTTGACTCACTCGACAAGCAATCTCTCACAACCAAGGTATATCGGCACGTAAGAGACGATATTCTTGAAGGCAAGTATCGAATCGGCGATTTTTTGATTGAAACCAAGCTGGCGGAAGAGCTTGACGTAAGCCGTACACCCATACGCGAGGCGCTTAAGCAGCTTGAGCTGGAAGATCTTGTAGTATCTGTTCCCAACCGCGGCGTGATGGTGCAGGGAATATCCGATCATGATATAGACGACATATTTACCATCCGCTACCTACTTGAAGGCCAGGCGGCGTATTGGTCTGCCGAGCGTATAGGTGAAGATCATCTTAGTCAGCTTTCCGAGCTGGTTGATCTTATGGAGCTGTATACCCGCAAAAACGATCCCGTGAAGCTATCCATACTTGATTCGGATTTCCATGAAATAATATTCGCGTCATGCAACAGCCGTGTTCTCAAGCACATACTGGGTTCACTGCACCAAAATGCGCAGCGTGCCAGGCGCTCCTCGCTTGGAGTTCCTGAACGGCCGCATAAGTCCTTTGAAGAACATCGGGCAATATTTATCGCCATACAAGAGCACCGCGCTGCTGATGCAAAGGCACTTATGGAGGCACATGTGGCAAATGTGCTTCACAATGGAGAAAGTGAATAGCTCAAATCTGCCCGCCAAATATTTTGGCGGGCTTTTATTTTTGATAGGAGGCATATACTATGGCACAGACCGTATTATGCAGCAGGGAGCTTCACGATGTGGGTGGCGGCAGATTTATACTTGGCCACGATGAGCTTTTATGCGCCGATCTGCGCAATGAATATGCCGGGCGTGTGCAGTTGATCTATCTTGATCCACCGTTTGGTACTGGGGATAGGTTTTCAATGGATGCGGGCGATTCCACGCGCATCCCTACCTATGACGATACACTGGATTTTGACTCCTATATGGCGCTGATGCGTACCGTTCTAACGGCCTGCCAAGCAATGCTTGCGCCAAGCGGCAGCATATATCTGCATATCGATCAGCGCATGGGTGCACATCTGCGCCTTATGATGGACGATATATTTGGCGAAGCAAATTTTCTCAACGAGATCATCTGGGCCTATAAGTCAGGCGGCAGAGCAAAAAAGCACTATTCGCGCAAGCACGACACCATACTTTTTTACCGCAAAAGCCCATCTGTATATTTTAATATTGCCGCCGTAGGTGTGCCGCGCGGAGCATCGCGCCGCAACCATATGAAGCGCACGCTCGATGCTGATGGCAGGGTTTGCTATTCGATAAAGTCTGGCGGTAAAACCTATATGTATTATGAAGATTCGCCAATATACCCATCCGATGTATGGGATGATATAGAGCATCTGCATCAGCGCGACCCTGAGCGCACTGGCTACAACACACAAAAACCAGAAGCGCTGCTTCAGCGTATAATACTTGCCTCCTCGCGCGCTGGGGATCTGGTAATGGATCTGTTTTCTGGCAGCGGTACTACTGCCGTTGTCGCCGACAAGCTTGGCCGCAGCTGGGTGGCTACTGATTCATCTGCGCAGGCATTGCTTTCTTTGCGCGCGCGCATTCTCAAAGCGCACAGCACGCCAACACTGTTTTCCGGCAGCAACCCCATGTGCCTAGAATATCCTAACGCGCCCGGCAGCGATATTGATGCGGATATCGATATAGTGCTGAGCAATGGTCTTGTAAGCGCCACTGTGCGTGCATGCAACGTAAGCCTTGCCTATATTGCATTGGGTTATCTAAGCAACCATGACTTTGTGCCTCTCGCGTACAATGCCAAACCGCAGGAAGGCGCATACCTTACGGCTACCGTAATGTATGCGCCCCCCGTTGTGCAGATATGTGATATTCATGGCAACACTCGTTTTATTGAGTACTGTTAAAGGCGCTGTAGGCCATCTATTTGCCGTCTATCACATATGCCTTTAGAAGTTCCAGCGTGTTGTTGACGCCATCGATATGTGACCTTTCATAGCCGTGTGACGCGTAGACTCCGGCACCTATAAGCGCATGTCTCATATCATGGCCCGAAATCAGCGCCGTATCCGCATCCGAACCGTAAAATGGGTATATATCCACAGCATAGGCAAGCTTATTATCTTTGGCGCAGTTGATAAGCGCGCTTGTCATCTCGTAGTTATATGGTCCTGAGGAATCCTTGGCGCAAATGCTTACCATTGTTTCGTCACATGTAAGCCCTTCGCCTACACAGCCCATATCCACACACAGTATCTCATCTGCTGATACCGGCAGGCTTGAGCAGCCGTGGCCTACCTCTTCATATACAGTAATATAAATATACACCTTACGCTGGAGCTTGATCTTGTTATCCGCTATATGTTTTGCAAATGCCAGCAGTATAGCCACGCTCAGCTTATCATCCAAAAAACGGCTTTTTATGAAACCGCTTTGCGTCACTACCGTACGCGGATCAAAGCAAACAAAATCACCAGCGGATATGCCCAGATTCTGTGTATCCTCTTTTGATTTTACCTTTTCATCCAGCACAACCTCCATCGTTTTATAGTCGCGCTCCTGCTTGGCATACTCGCCGTTAACATGCACCGAAGGATCATTCATCTGCATACATCCCGAAAACGTCTTGCCACAGCGTGTGAACACGGTGCAGTTCTCCGCCTCTATATTATTTGGCTGCAAGCCGCCCACACGGGTCAAGCGCAGTCTTCCATTCGCCTTGATCTCCGCCACCATACCGCCCAATGTGTCTATATGTGCCGCAAGTATAATTGGATTGCCCTCGCCACCGATGTCCGCTATTACACAGCCCTTTGTGGTAATCTTCGGAGCATAGCCAAGGGCGCTAAGCTGATGCATCGTATACTCCGCCACCTTCTGCGTAAAGCCGCTTGGGCTGGGTATAGCTGTAAGCTTTTTTAACTGTTCAATTATATAGTCCATATTCGTCTCCTCCATTATGCTAATTATTAGATCACCCCTACAATACACCGTAAACGCAAGTCCACCGGCAAGCAGCGTTATAACACCAAGTATTAGCTTAAGTATAAGGTCGTATCCGCTCAATGTGAAAGACGTTGGTATTCCAAGCGACAGGAGCGGAGCTATGCCGCGATAAGCCGTATATATTTCATAGATGCTATACACATACATTGCGCACTTTTGATAAACGCCGCCTATACCAACGAATCAAAAGGCATAGTCTCCACAGCGTCTGATGTGCTAATGGCAGGCGAGTGGAGTGGCAATGCAATAGCCATGGCTCCAAATTCGATAAAACCTCTATTGCTTGTGTTATGAGTGTTATTATAAAAAGCAGTATTATATAGTGTAATTATACACCAACATATTTGCAATTAACAGGAATTAATATAAAAGCTGCCCTGTGAAATCCACAGAGCAGCCCCGCAAAATCAAATCAACAATTCCGCTATCTGCACCGCATTTGTTGCCGCGCCCTTTCTAATCTGGTCTCCGCAGCACCACAGTGTAAGCCCATGCGCTTCGTCTGTAAGGTCGCGTCTCAATCTGCCCACATATACAAGATCCTGATCGCTAGTGTCAAGTGGCATTGGATACATGTTTTTATCCGGTTCATCCATCAGGCGGCAGCCCGCAAAGGCTGCTATAGCTCGGCGCGCCTGCGCTACTTCAACGCGCTCCCTTGTTTTAAGCGCAATAGATATTGAATGGCTGCGCAGCACTGGAACCCTCACACAGGTGCAGCTTACCGTAAGCTCCGGCAGATGCATTATCCGTCTGCCCTCATTCTGCATTTTCATCTCCTCTGAGGTATATCCGTTATCACCAAAGCCGCCGATATGCGGTATGAGATTATAGGCTATCTGATGCTGGAATTGGCTCACCTTAAGCTCGCCACCTGATACCAACGCACGGTTCTGACTTTCAAGCTCGGCTATGCCGCCCGCCCCCGCACCGGACACTGCCTGATAGGTGCTCACCACCATGCTTGTGATTGGCGAGATATCGTCTATCGGCTTAACGGCCATCATCGCTATAATTGTAGAGCAGTTTGGATTGGCAATTATGCCTGAATGCTTTAATGCATCATCGCCGTTTATCTCTGGAATTACAAGCGGCACATCATCCTGCATACGAAACGCGCTGGAATTATCCACAAACACCGCCCCCGCCGCCTTTATATGCGGCGCGAAGCGCTTGGCATACTCGCTCTCTACGGCACCCAATACAATATCGATACCGGCAAACGCGCCCTCATCAGCCTCGCGCACAGTTACCTCGCCGCTGCAAAAGCCCAACTTTTTTCCAACGCTTTTTGCACTTGCAAGACAGCGCAGCTCATTTACCGGGAATGCGCGCTCCTCCAGTATCTTTATCATTTCCCTGCCAACAGCGCCCGTAGCGCCAAGCACCGCTATGTTATACTTTTTCATTCTACCCATTCCCCCTATCTCATAAAGCTGTCGTACAGCACGCGTATTGTCTTTTCAAAATCATGGTTTTCAACGCCCACTATTATGTTTATCTCCTCGGGCCCCTGCGCTATCATGCGGATATTGATATCGTTGCTGCCAAGTGTTGCAAACAGCTTTCCGGACATACCCGGCCGCAGCGCCATTTTGCGCCCCACTGCAGCAATCAGCGAAATATTATCCGTTACCCTTATATCATCGGGATTGAGGCTTTTTCTGATTTCCTCAATTATATCGTACAGTCTCCGTTTAACCTGCGCGGTAGATACCACCACCGAAAAGCTATCAATTCCGGATGGTATATGCTCTATCCCTACGCCATAGCGTTCAAATATCTCCAGCACACGCCGTATCACGCCAGACTCGCCCGCCATCTGGGATTTGTATATGGCTATTATAGAAAAATCCTTGCGGCCCGAGATTCCGGTTATAAAGCGATTTCGTTCCTGCTCGCTTTCGTCTTCAAAGCTCTCCTTTATCAACGTGCCGGGCGCATTCGGATCATTGGTGTTGCGTATGTTCAGTGGTATATCCTTATCCCTCACCGGGAACACCGTCTCCTCATGCAGCACCTCCGCACCCATATACGAAAGCTCGCGCAGTTCGCTGTATGTAATGCGCTCTATTGGCTTTGGATTATCAACAATGCGCGGATCCGCCATAAGGATTCCTGAAACGTCCGTCCAATTTTCGTATACGCTTGCATCTATCGCCGCCGCCGCGAGCGCACCGGTTATGTCTGAGCCGCCTCGGCTCATCACGTGTATATCACCATTTGGAAGGCTGCCATAGAAGCCAGGCAATACCAATGAGCCATATTTTTGCAGCCCTTCTAAAAGTGCCGCATACGTCGCCTCCGCATCCAACTTGCCATCATATCCAAAATGCATCCATTGTGCCGAATCAAAAAAGGTGAAGCCCAGGTATTCCGCCATCAGCCTTGCGCTCAGGTATTCCCCGCGCGAAGCTAGATAATCTATGGATACATCCTTGTTCATATGCTTTCGTATATCCGTAAGTTCTGCCTCGATATCATATGAAACGCCACATTCCTGCGCTATCGTGCGGAAGCGCTCCTCCACCATACCAAACACCCCATCATACGAAACGCCGTATTTCAGATGCGCCTGACACAGATAGAGAAGATCCGTTATTTTATTGTCATCATGACTGCGCCTGCCCGGCGCGCTTACCACAACTATGCGGCGGGTGTTATCCGAATCGACAATGGCCTTTACCTTAGCAAACTGTTTAGCGTCCGCCAGGCTAGATCCACCGAATTTACATACCTTTATCATCCATCAATCCTCGTTTATTCCCGCAAAAAACAGCTTGGAATCCTTCGTCATAATTTCATTCGCCAGTGCAAACATATCCGATACCGTCATAGGCGCGGTAATATATGCACAATCGTTCAACTTTGCTGTGGTTTGTATTCCAACTGGCACGTCTGTTCGCACATAGTAGGTATGCTTAACAAGCGAATTGTTTACGCATATATGCCGCATATTACATGCCGCATGCCCGCCAACATCGGCCATAATATCAATTACGTCCTGCACTACCGCAGTGCCTGTTGGCATTTTGCCCGCGCCTTGACCGAAAAATGCCAATTTACCAACATTTTTGCCGGTTAATTCCACCATATTATAGTTTGAAGGCACGCATGCCATTATGCTTGCGCCTTTTACCAGTGCAGGCTGCACGTATGCCGAAATACCGCCGCTCACGCGTTTTGCATTGGCCATCAGCTTGCAAATAAATCCCATCCGCTCAAACTCCGCAACATCGCCCGCAGTGATGCTGCGTATGCCAAATGCGCTTACCTCAGCCTCGCTTACCACACAATCAAATGCTATGCTTGCCGAGATGGCGCATTTTCTCTGCAAATCCAGGCCATCTATATCGGCGGATGGATTTGCCTCAGCATAGCCAAGACGCTGCGCCTCGCCAAGTGCCTGCGCAAAATCTGCACCACCGTGCATTGCATCCAGTATGAAATTAGTGGTTCCGTTGATTATCCCCGCTATATCTGTTATCTCATCACACCGTTTGGCGCGCTTAAGATTATAAAGCCATGGTATACCACCGCCGGCACTCGCCGTATAGCGCAATTGTACTCCGCACGCTGCCGCCTCGCTGTGCAGTTCGTTATAATAGTGGCTTATAAGCTGCTTGTTTGCGCTTACCACATGCTTGCCCGCTCGCATCGCTGCAATCACAAGCTCATATGCCGGATGCAGTCCGCCTATTACCTCCGCAACCACGCCTATCTCAGCATCATTTAAAATATCAGCGATATCAGTGGTCATTACCCCCTCATATCCTGGTTTAACCGCTATATCGAGTATGCGTTTTACCTCGATGCCTGCGCATTTTGCTGCCTCATATGCGCCGCTGCCTACGACGCCGAATCCAAGTATCGCCATCTTCATATTGTTTCGCTCCCTTTTTTGTGTCCTCAAATTAAAAACACTTGTATTTGCATGGGAAACAATGTATCATATACATAGCACAAATGCAATACCCAAAAGGGAGAATTAAAAACTAATGCTTTATCAGAGTACACGAAATGATACCCTCACCGCAACCGCCTCAATGGCAATACTCAACGGCATAGCGCCCGATGGCGGGCTATACATGCTGCGCGATTATTCCGCACTTGAGCTGCCAATATCCGATTTTAAAAGCCTTAGCGCACAGGCACTTTCTGCGCGTGTACTAGGCCTGCTACTATCTGACTTTTCGCAGCCCGAAATAGATGCTATAGTCAATTCCGCCTATCACGGCAGGTTCGAAACCGAAGAGCTTACCCCGCTTGTCCGTGTTGGTGATGCTCATATATTAGAGTTGTTCCGCGGGCCCACCTCTGCGTTTAAAGATGTAGCTCTGTCTGTGTTGCCGCATCTTATCACCGCCGCGCGCAAAAAGAACAACATAACCGATGATGTGCTAATACTTACAGCTACCAGTGGAGATACTGGCAAAGCGGCGCTGTGCGGCTTTGCAGACGTGCCCGGCACACGCATAATCGTATTCTATCCCGAGGGTGGAGTAAGCGAGGTTCAGCTATCACAGATGATTACACAGGAGGGCGGCAATGTTGCCGTGTGCGCAATACGCGGTAATTTCGACGATGCGCAAAGCGCCGTTAAGGCGGTTTTTGCTGCCGCTAAAAGCGGCTGCGTGCCAAACGGCATACGGCTTTCCAGCGCCAATTCCATCAACATCGGTCGGCTTGCCCCGCAGGTAATGTACTACTTCAAGGCATATGCGGACCTTATGCGCAGTGGCGAAATCGCCGCAGGTGAACGAATCAACTTCGTTGTACCCACTGGAAACTTTGGCAATATACTTGCCGGCTATATCGCCAAGCGTATGGGCTTGCCCATAGCCAAGCTTGTATGCGCCTCCAATTCAAACAACGTATTGACCGAGTTCATCGAAACAGGCTGCTATAACAGCCGACGCGCTTTCGTAAAAACCGCATCCCCCTCAATGGATATATTGATATCAAGCAATCTTGAACGTCTGCTATTCCTTTTGTGCGGCTGCTGCGCACAAAAAACCGCTCTTTATATGGATGAATTAAAGCAAACCGGCAGCTATACTATAGCGCCAGACATGCTTGATGCCATTAAGGACGAATTCTTCGCCGGCTGCTGCACCGACGAAAAAACCTTTGGCATCATAGGCGATGTATATTCAAGGTTCGGATACCTTATGGATACGCATACAGCTGTGGCATATGGCGTAATGCAGCAATTCAAGGCTAATGCTGATAACGGCTGCCGCTGTGTGGTGCTTTCCACCGCATCTCCATATAAATTCTGCACCAGTGTGCTGCGCAGTATAGGTGGAAAAATTCATGGCAGCGAATTCGACGTTATGGACGAGCTGTGCGCGCGCACCAATATTCCAGTACCATCAGGTCTGAGTATGCTGCGCGGCAAGGCTGTGTTACATACTGATGTTATTGATAAAACAGATATATTGGATTATGTATTAAAAAAAGCGGGGACATCCGTATGGTAAACATGCGCGTTCCTTGCGCCGGAGGATTGCATGAATGACAATTATCTTATAGTTGACAAGCGGATACTTCCAGACTATTACGAAAAGGTACTTATGGCAAGTGATATGCTGCGTGATGGCCGCGCGCATGACGTGTCGGAAGCAGCACGGCTTTGCGGCATATCACGTAGTACCTATTATAAATATAAGGACTACATATTCCGCACCGTGGACGATGTTGGCCGTAAGGCGATTGTGGCGCTTATGCTAAGCCATGAAAAGGGCGTGCTTGGCGAGGTGCTCAGCGAGCTATCACTGCAGGGAGCCAATATACTCACCATAACCCAAAGCCTGCCCATCCACGGCAAGGCCAACGTGGTAATATCGCTGGATATGTCCCATTTGATGCTTACAATTGACGAGCTTCTCCCGCGCCTTGCGATGCTACGCGGTGCCAGCGGTGTAAAGCTATTGTCCATCGAATGATAACACCGGACAATCGACACATAAACGATGGCTCGGTATTTTTCTTATTTCAAAATGGGGGCTCACATTAGATTATCTTCATAGATAAAGCACAAAGGCGACCTGTATGGCCGCCTGTTAGCGTTAAAATATCAGCAAATGATGTGCCGCTACCGTCCCATCATAAGTTGATCCATCAACTCATGCGCACGTTCTTTAAACACACCTGTTGCACTTGCATCCGCCTCAGTAAAGCGACGCGCACAACCACCCGAATCGCCTTTTCTATACAGAGCAAACGGAACTGGGTCGTCCGCATGGGTGAGTATGCTTATGGGCGTTGGATGATCCGGCATCAGCAGCACTGCATAATCCTCAGTGCTATTATCAAGGTACTGCATTACCGGTACAACAATTTTGGAATCTATCTGCTCTATTGACCATACCTTTTCTGGCAGTTCACCATGGTGGCCGCATTCGTCCGGCGCTTCCACGTGGATATATACGAAATCACAATCCGTACTCAGCGCCTCGATGGCAGCCCTGCCCTTTGCCGCAAAATCCGTGTGGTAGTTGCCCGTAACATTTGGTACGTGTATACTCCTTAGCCCTGCGCATCTGCCTATGCCATGCAACAGGTCTACCGCGCTTATCACGCCGCCACGCACGCCGTACTTTTGCTCAAACGAAGGCAGTATTGGCTTTCTGCCTTCGCCCCAAAACCACACGCAGTTAGCCGGATTTTTCCCCTGTGACACGCGCGCTTTATTAACCGGGGAATCGCGCAATACGCTGTATGCATACTCCATCATCCCATTGAGCATACTGCCATGTTCGCCAGATGGCAGGTAGTCACGCACAGGCTTACCTGATATATCATGCGGCGGCGTCAGCAGTGCCCCATCCTTGGCATCCTTTAATACAAGACAATGACGATAGCTTACGCCCGGGTAAAATCGCGTGGCCGCATCCTCAAAGCGCTCATTCATAAGCTCGATTAGCTGCGCCGCTTCATCTGAGCTTATTTCACCCGCGCTGTAATCCGCCATAACGGCGTTTTCAACATGTTCTGAACCGCTCAATGTAACCAGATTGCAGCGATAGGTAACATCGGTAGCATCGAGTTGCACGCCTATGTTCACCGCCTCAAAAGGCGATCTACCGCTGTAGCACGATTTTGGATCATACCCCATTACCGAAAGATTCGCCACATCGCTTCCCTTTGGCATACCGTTTGGTATTGTGCGGGCAAGCCCCAGCGTACCACGCCGCGCCAGCTCATCCATCGCGGGGTGCTTTGCCGCCTCAAGCGGCGTTTTTCCATCCAGCGCGGCAATCGGGTAATCCGCCATGCCATCGCCCAAAAATACTACATATTTCATGTTCTGTCGTTCTTTCAATTCTATTTGCAGATATCCGGCGTAGATGAAAATCCGTTACCTAGTCTGTCCACACCCATCTCAACATACATCCTTGCCGTATCAATATCGCGTATGCCGCCTGAAGCCTTTACTTTTATACAGCCGCGTCCCGCTTCCAGCATAGCCGTCACCGCCTCAACCGTAGCTCCGCCCGTGGCAAAGCCCGTGGAGGTTTTTACGAAATCCGCGCCCGCCGCAATGCATACCTCTGTACCCTTTTTGATCTCGTCCACTGTGAGGTAGCATGTTTCAAATATAACCTTAACGCCCACGTCCTGCGCATGTGCAGCCCTTACCACGCCCTCGATATCCTGCTGCACCCTGCTCCACTCGCCACTTTTTGCAAGGCCAAAGTTCATCACCATGTCTATCTCTAATACGCCCTTGGCAGCATATTCCTTTGCCGCATCCGCCTTGGCCGCGCTTGATGCCGTGCCATGCGGAAAATCCAGCACACAGCTCACATCCGTTTGCGTGCCCTTGCACATATCCACTGCCACTTCGATATCGCAAGGACGCACACACACTGTGCGCACCTTATAATCTATTCCCAGCTGTATCGCCGCCCTTACCTCCGCCTGCGTCATATCCGGCTTGAGTATCGCATGATCCAAATAACGATTTATATCCATCATCGTATCATTCTCCTATAATATTTATATTCTTGCTACGCCGCTCTTTCTTGCAGCCTGCGCCACGGCGGCCGCCACGGCCTTGCCTACGCGTGGATCGAATGCCGCTGGAATTATATAATCCGCATTCAGCTCCTCATCCGATATAAGCCCTGCCAGCGCATATGCTGCGGCAATCTTCATCTCATCGTTGATATCACTGGCGCGCACATCAAAGGTGCCACGAAATATTCCCGGGAAAGCCAGCACATTATTTATCTGATTCGGGAAATCGCTGCGACCCGTAGCGACTACCTTTGCGCCGCCCGCCTTTGCATCGTCAGGGAATATCTCGGGGGTGGGGTTTGCACAGGCAAATATCACAGCGTCCTTCGCCATTGTTTTTACCATATCCGCGCTTAACACTCCAGGCGCAGATACACCTATGAATACATCCGCCCCATGCAGTGCATCGGCAAGCGTGCCCACCGTTCTGCTCGAGTTGGTTATGCCAGCCATCTCCCGTTTTATATCATTCATGCCGTCCATGCGTCCCTCGTAGATAGCGCCTTTGCGATCGCACAGCGTTATATCCGTAAATCCATCAGAAAGCAGTAAGCGGGTTATTGAAATCGCCGCCGCACCTGCACCGTTAATTACTATTTTTATGTTTTCTTTCTTTTTTCCAACTACTTTAAGGGCGTTTATCAGCCCTGCCAGCGTAATCACCGCCGTGCCATGCTGGTCATCGTGGAATATAGGAATATCACATTTTTCCTTTAGTTTGCGCTCTATCTCAAAGCAGCGTGGCGCAGCGATATCCTCAAGGTTAACGCCGCCAAAGCTGCCCGATATGAGGTATATCGTATTTACGATTTCATCCACATCCTTGCTTTTTATGCACAGTGGAAACGCATCAACATCCCCGAATGCCTTGAACAATACGCATTTCCCCTCCATAACGGGCATACCCGCCTCAGGGCCGATATCGCCAAGACCCAACACTGCCGTTCCATCCGTTACAACAAGGCACATATTATGCCGCCGTGTCAACTCATAGCTTTGATTAACATCCTTCTGAATTTCAAGGCACGGCTGCGCCACGCCAGGAGTATATGCCAGCGAAAGATCCTGCTTGCTCTCGACGGGTACTGTGGCTATCACCTCTATTTTGCCCTTCCATTCGCGGTGCAGCCTAAGCGATTCCTTTGCATAATCCATACTGTTCTCCTTATAAAGCCCAAATTGAGAGCCAGATTTTTTCTGTTGCCAAAATGATAATACGGCAGGGGCATAAAGTCAAAGCATATATGTAGGACGGCCATCAACAACAGTCGTCCATATAGCATTATATGCTTTCAGTTTTTAGCCATTTGTGTTGCTTCAGCTGCCTCCATCCGTCTATATCGGTATAGCAGCACAAGATCTACGGCCACCATAATGGCGTTTAACGCATACAGGTATAGTACAAAATCATAATTGTACAGCAGCTTATGGCCAATGCCGCATAAATAGCCCACTATTACGATGTATGAAAAAAATGGGCTTTTACCCTTTGAGCTTTTGCTTCGTATCTGCTTGATGATCGATACGGGCCACGCAATGCCGAAGCACACAAGCATAAGTGCTTCTAAAATACTCACTTTAAACCCCTCCATTTATGCACTGTTCGTTTAGCCTCAAGCGTAAATCTTTTGGATATTCCTGTCAAGCGGCATATATCGCCTTATTTTAGCAGCATCGCACTGTTAATAAGGCCAGTGCTGTATAGAAACAATACGTCCGCGCCATCAAAATCAACGTGTTCACCCAGCAGCTTAGACGAAAAATATCGCAAATCCACCAGTGTTATCTTCGAATAAGCGCCCAGCAGCAATGGTGCTATGCTGCTTGCGAACGAATCGCGAAACAGTATAAGTTCCCTGCCATTGCCCGCGTCTTTCATCTCTATCACCTGTAGCGCCGCCGCGCCTGATAAAAATATGTCATAGCTGTCCATCCCGGAGAATTTATCTAGCGTATACACATGCTGTATGCCATCCGCTTCAATGCTTGTAACAGTTGCACCGTCTGTAGCCGGGCTTGTCAGGTATGTAATACTATCCGTCGGCACAGGTAATGCGCTCTGTCCCAAGTATACGCCGCTAAACGGCGCCAGCGTATGCTCCGTGTACGCTTCCTTTGGGGTAATCATGCCGGCCCCCATTTTCTGTGCCAGCCTTTGTGCCACTGGCAATATGCACTCCTGCCGCCAATGCGTGTCCGTACGGTAATAGTCTGAAAGCGACAGACAGTCGGTTATATCGATATACTGCATACCCTCGACATTATCGCCTAGCAGCTTGAAAAGCAAATCATAATCCACACAGGGATAGCCATTTTGCGCGGCAGCAAAATAATTTTTGTCCGGTATAACAGAATAATACACGTTGCAGCCATCAAGATAGTCGGCACGGATTGAGTTAAGCTTTTGTGCGGCAAATAGCACCTGATCATCTTTAAGCGGGTAATCCAGTTTGAATATGCTATCTCCCACAAGATAAATACCGTTATTATCGCGCTGGCGTAAAACACTCATGCGAGCCACTGCCTTAAGCGTGCGAAACGCGTCCCTTTGCGGAAACTGATCCAGCAGGTAATCCTCAAGGTCTTTCGAAAAGCCACCCGAAAGCATTGCTTTTACCGAAATCTCGGGCAGCTGTGTCAGCTTGCGCCGCTCTGATTTAGAAGTCGCCGCATCCGGCAATATAAGCTGCCATACGAATAATCCGAATATCATCGCGGCAAATACGGAAATTATCGCTATACTTTTCTTTTTATCCATATCCATGCCTCCTAAAATCTAAAATACAGAAATGGGTTGAACGAGCCATCCACTAGGTACGCCGTTACCAGCACCAGCAGTACGACAATGCTCACAGGCTCCGCCACAGCCATAAAGCGTTTACCCCACGTGCTGGCGTTTATTCGCTCCACAACACGCTTTAGCAGCGGCGTTGCGCCTATGAGTGCCAGCACCAGCAGCACCGCATAGCTGCGCAGGAAGTACAATGTTTCAAAGCTTACCGCCGGCAGACCACCCGCGCCAAACAGGCCGCCAACATCGCTTATAGCGCCGCCCAGCCCATCCGCATTAAACACCACAAAGCTCAACGCCAGCAGCAGCAGCACATATATGTGCCTTATCACCTCGCCACACCGCTCCAGTGCTTTGCCAAGCCACAGCTTTTCTATCATCAGCAATATGCCGAACATCAGCCCCCACATTACAAAGTTCCACGATGCGCCATGCCACAGCCCCGTCAGAAGCCAAACCACAAATATGTTGCGCACCCATTTTGCAGTGCTCACTCTGTTGCCGCCAAGCGGGATATACACATAATCACGAAACCAGCCGCCCAGTGTCATATGCCATCTGCGCCAAAACTCGCTTATTGACCTAGCCATATATGGGTAGTCAAAGTTTTCTGGAAATGAAAAACCAAATATACGGCCCAGGCCAATCGCCATATCGCTATAACCCGAAAAATCAAAGTATATCTGAAGCATAAACGCCACGGCATATACCCAGAAAAACAGTACGCTCTTATCCTGCGAATCCCTGAAGATTGCGCACAGCTCACCCATCGCATTAGCTATGAGCACCTTTTTGCCAAGGCCGAAAACAAATCTGCGTATACCATCGGCTATACCATCAAGCGTGCTCCGGCGGTTTTTAAGCTCCGCAGCAACATCAGTGTATCTGACAATAGGACCGGCTATAAGCTGCGGAAAAAGGCATACAAATGTGGCAAGCGTAGCAATGTTTTTTTCCGCATGTACCCTTCCGCGGTATACATCTATGGTGTAGCTCATCGTTTGGAAGGTAAAGAAGCTTATACCTATGGGTAGCGGCACATTAATAAGGGGGATAGATGTGCTAAGCACGGTGTTTATAATGCCGATAATGAAATCCGCATACTTAAAAAAGCACAGCATAGCAAGGTTTATCACGATTGATGAAATCAGCACTGTCTTTGCTTTTTTTGTGCCGCGCCGCTTCTCTATCGCCAAGCTATGCAAGTAATCCGAGGCCGACGAGAGCAGCAGGAGCAACACATATACCGGTTCGCCGAAAAAATAGAATATTATGCTGGATATTAAAAGAACATAGTTTTTTGCTGCCTTTGGCACTGCAAAATACAGCAGCAGGACTACCGGCAAAAACACGTAAAGGAATGTGATACTGGAAAAAAGCATAGTTCTCCTTGATACCGCCCCCGCTCTAATTGACCGGGGGCGGCGGAATATTGTTTATTTGCAGTTTAACATTTATGCGTAAAGCGAATCGAAGTTTTTAGCAATTTGATCCGTTGTATCAGCAAACGACATTACTAGAAGTATTGTATTGTTGTATTGCTTTACAATGGTTTTTTCCGCCTCAACGCATATCCACTTGCGCGGATCGGCATTTTTTTCTATGTCGGCAGCTGTTTTTGCCGCATCCACGCCATCAGGCACGCGCAAGAGCACCACAGAATGTGCAACCGCATTTATCAGTCCCTCTGAAGCAAGCGCCTGAGCGCCATCGATATAATCGATGAACAGGAATGAACTGAAGTTATCCTTAGTTATCTCAATATCACCCACCGCAGGAAGCTCAACATCCTTGAGTATTGTCTGCATAAGCTCGCTAAGCTCAAGCTTATCGCCGGGCTTTTCGGTTTTTGCCGGTGCACCGCAAGCGGTGAATGCCACCAGCATAACGGCGGCGAGCAGCAATGTAAATATTCGTTTCATAGTATATTCTCCTTGGTTTATATTTTTTATTAGCTTCTGTTCTCTTATACTCTCCAATTCATAAAATGGTTGCATTTTTTTGAATATTGTGCACAAATCAAAGCAGTAACCCGCTCTTTCATATATTATGGTGCAAAACGCTATCTCTGGCAACCATTGCGCGGCAATATACTTAATCCGGCTAAACCTTTAGCTAAATTATTCAGCAGCAAATAAAAAAACCGCGTTATTATCTATTATCACGCGGTTTTAAATTGATTGCAATTTGGCGGGGTTCACCGCTTATGGTATATCTATTTCAGCCGGATCATCCTCAAGATCATAGCGCTCCCATGAGTCGCCCGCAGCTTCAAAATCCGCAATGGCATCAAGCGCCAGTTTTACATATTTGCCCGTTGCACTCGCCGCGATATCACCGTTTTGAAGCCGTATCTCACCCTCACCCTCGAACATGCGTTTGGAGTTGCTTGTCAATCTGCTGGTAATAAGCAATGGCACATCATACGGTACTGGCTTTTTGAATCTTACAGCTAGCTCGCCAGTAACCACCCATGTTTCAGGTTCTGGTATATTTATGACCCTGCCTATGGTTTCATCCAGCAATGCCGTTATCACGCCCCCGTGTACCCTGCCTGGGTAACTTTGATGGTTAGAGCTTGCGCTTGCCAGCGCAGCCATAGTTCCATCCTCCATCTCATAAAACCTTGCGTGCAGTCCCATACTGTTATCCACGCCGCATACGATACAGTATTTGGCGTTGTTATGTTTTTTTACTACCTTTTTTATCATCTAGTTATGTCTCCTGTGGATTTCCGGTGTTCTCAAGCAGTTTGCGGCTTTTTATTTTGAATGTTACCGTTGTCACTATCGAAGCTATAACATCGCTTATCGGTTCCGCTATAAACAGCCCCCAAAGTCCCAACCCAAACACTCCCGGCAACACCAACGCCAGGGGCAGCAGCAATATTACCTTTCGCAGCAACGCCATAATCATTGAATCCTTAGCTTGCCCCAAAGCCAAGAATGATTGCTGGCATGCGCTCTGCATACCCATCATAAGCATACCGCATATAAATATGCGCAATGGAGTTTTTCCAATGGCGATAAGCTCCGCGTCCGGCGTAAACAGGCCGATAAACGCGTTTGGAAATATCAATATCGCTCCAACCGACACCACCGAAAAGCAAATGCATACAAAAACCAGCGTTTTTATGGTATCCTTGACCCGCTGCATATTCTTTGCACCATAGTTATAGCTGATTATGGGCTGTGCTCCCTGACCAACGCCCATCAATGGCAGCCAAACTATTTGCGTAAGGCTGAACATTATCGACATCAGCGCCACATACATATCATTGCCATATGTCTGCATTCCCTTATTGAACACAAGCTGCACCGCGCACTCTGTAGCCTGCATCACGAACGCAGACGAGCCAAGCGCAAGTGTAGTTCCCACTATCTGCAATCGCAAACGCATGTTTTCGAACCGTATCCTCAGCTTTGATTTACGGCTGCAAAGAAAGCCCACCACCCACACTGCTGACACGCCCTGGCTTATCACCGTTGCAACCGCCGCACCCGCAACGCCCATATTCAATGTAAATATGAATATGGGGTCAAGTATTATGTTGAGCACACACCCTATACATACGGTCATCATACTTGCCGCAGCAAAGCCCTGCGTGGTTATAAATACATTAAGGCCAAGCGTAAGCAGCACAAATATCGTTCCTATAAGATAAACCGATATATACTCTGACGCATATGGCAGTATATTCTCGCTAGCGCCAAATGCACGCAGTATCGGTTCCTTTGTAAAGCTAAACACCACAGTAAGCAGCACCGAGAAAATAAGCAGCAGCGTAACGCTGTTGCCTAGTATAAGCCCAGCCTTCTTATCATCCTTTTCACCCATTGCTATCGCTGCCCGCGGCGCCCCGCCCATGCCCACCAGTGCGCCGAATGCTGATATCAGCATCAATATTGGGAATGTTACCCCTAGACCGGCAAGCGCAAACGAGCCGCTGCCAGGTATTCTTCCAACATATATCCTGTCTACTATTCCATATAGAAGATTAACAAGCTGTGCCATAACTGTAGGTACAGCCATTTTTAGCAGCAGTTTGCCTATCGGCGCGCTGCCAAGCTCATTATTTTTGTTTTCTTTAGCCATCATCAAAAGCTTCCTATTCTTCATTCGTAATTAAATAATATTACAATGATATACCCAACGAGCAGAATAGGCAATATCCCGCCGTGCTTTACAGCATTACCGCACGAAGCACAGGTGCACTCGCAAAGAGGGCCCCTGTGCCTAAATCACTGTTTATCAGGATATTAAGATATGATGCTTAGATGTGAAGATATGCTTAAAGCACCGCGCTCAAGAAGCTCCTTAGGCGCTGACTCTTGGGATTTACAAATATCTCGTTTGCCGGTCCGTGTTCTGCAATCTGCCCAGCATCCATATATATCACATTGTCTGAGACCTCGCGTGCAAAGCTTATTTCATGCGTAACGATTATCATCGTCATGCTTTGAGCCGCAAGGCTCCGTATCGTTGAGAGCACTTCCCCTGAAACCTCTGGATCAAGTGCGCTAGTTGGTTCATCGAACAACATTATCATTGGATTTAGCGCAAGCGCGCGCGCAATCGCAACACGCTGTTGCTGGCCGCCGGAAAGCTGATGGGGATACACGTTCAGCTTGTCCGATAAACCTACGCGCTCAAGTAATGCCACTGCATTGGTCTTTATCTGTTCGCGTATAGCGTTGCGGTTATGCGCGTAACCTTCCTGATCGCGCGCAAGCAGTTCACCAGCTAACATAACATTTTGCAAAGCCGTATACTGCGGAAACAGGTTAAACGCCTGAAACACAAATCCAAAGCTAAGTCGTTTTTTTCTTATATCTCGTTCGTTCTGCGTGCTGCGATCCGCGGCATCAAATACGATTTTATTGTCCACCACTATGCTGCCACCATCTGGCAATTCAAGCAAATCGAGGCAGCGCAGCAGCGTTGTTTTTCCGCCGCCAGACGAACCGATTATGGCAAGCACCTCGCCGCGTTCCATGGTGAAATCAACACCATTTAACACATTAAGCGCGCCAAAGTTCTTTTGTAATCCTTTTACCTCCAAAATAGCCATACAGTATTATCGCCTTTCAAAACCTCATGCTCTAAAATAATCCAGCTTGCGTTCGGTGTATCTGAACAATATTGTTAGTATTCCGCAGAATGTCAGATAGAACACGCCGGAGTAGAATAGCGGCCATATCAATGCGGATGTAGCAATGTACTCCTGTGCCACCATTACTATCTCTTTTACAGCGATTATACGCGCAAGCGAGGTATCTTTTACTAGCGTGATTATTTCGTTGGACATCGGCGGAAGTATGCGCTTGACCACCTGCAACAGCACGACTTTGAAGAATATCTGGCTTTTTGTCATGCCCAGCACATGTCCTGCCTCATACTGTCCCTTTGAAATGCTCTCTATTCCTCCGCGGAATATCTCGCTGAAATACGCAGCATAGTTTATCACGAATGCTATTATCACGGCGGTGATACGCGTAAGCGAGTCCCATCCCCAGATAAGCCCTGGACCATAAAACACAATTATAATCTGCAGCATTAGCGGCGTACCACGGATTACCCATACCAAAGTTCTGAAAAACCAGCTCAGAGGTCTAAACTTGCTCATCTCGCAAAATGCGATAAGCAATCCCAGTGGGAGCGCCAAAACAAGCGTAATTCCAAATATCTTGCAGGTAATCAGGAATCCCTCCAGCAGCCTTCCGGTTACCGATAAAAAATCCATCCTATTCACCCCAGGAGTCCGCACGCTGGCGGACTCCCCCATACTATAATGTTGTTATTGGTTTGACATCAAAGAAGCTGTAAGGTCATATTTTTCAGCGATTTTATCCAGTGTTCCGTCCGCGATAAGCTTTGCCAGTACTTCATTGATCTTTGGCACCATATTGCTGCCAAGGCGGAAGCCTATTGCGTATTCTTCAACGGCAAACTCGGCATTGGGCATTATCATCAGGTCTGAATAATCTGTGCCTTCACCAACCATTGACTTTGCAAGCACATAGTCCAATACGGCTGCATCCGCAGTGCCGGCCTTGACTTCAAGCAGCGCATCCGTCTGCTTTGCCACAGCAACATATTTAGCTCCACTTAGTACAGCGTCATCGGCGATTGCGGTTTCACCCGCTGAGCCTATCTCGGCAGCCAGCGTTGCATCAGCGAGACCCTTTGCGTCTTTAAACTTCTCGGCATCAGCCGTCCTTATTACAGCAACCTGCATATTTTTAATGTAGGAATCTGAAAAGCCCATGTTAGCTCTGCGCTCTTCATTCACTGTAAATCCGTTCCAGATGCAGTCGATGTTCTTTGCGTTAATCTCTATTTCCTTTGTGTCCCAGTTTATTTCAATAAATTCCGGTGTTATGCCAAGGTCTTTACAAACAGCCTCAGCAAATTCCGTATCAAATCCTATAAGTTTGCCCGCAGCATCGTAATAGTTCATAGGCTCATAAATTGTGATGCCTATTTTCATCTTGCCATTGCCGGTGATATACGCAGCATCGTCCTCGGTGGTTGCAGGTTCTGTCACCGGTGGTGCGTCTGTCACGGGTTTATCAGGCGTATCCTGAGTATCCGCCGGAACTGGCGTGCATGCAAATGCTGTAAGCAGCATAAGGATTACGAGTATCCCAACTATTAGCCTCTTCATTGTTTGCCTCTCCTTTATTGATATTGTTTATTTAAAGGCATTACGCCTTTATCGCAATATAATACATGTAATTCCATCATGGGTAATTCTGATTGGTTGGGGCAGTACATCTATATTCAATTTGTGTTGTTTTTGTTTGCTTCGTCTTTAATCTTACGTGATGGTTGAATCAATTAGTTGTGGTAATCAGTTAAGCAATGTTGGTTGACAATTTGTTTACACTATAATAACTGATTCACGTAAGCTTGTAAAGCGCAATCTATCTGCGTCGATGTCGCAAAACCCGATTTGGCCACCTAAATGGTTGGCATTTGTCATAGTCCAATGTTGACACTTCGTCAAAATAAATTGCGCACATCCCATCTAAAACAGCCTGAAATAGGCTGTTTTTGCCGCCTCGAAGCAGCATCTTTTCGTGCCGCCACGCGGAATCCGTGTATTTAGTTTTCTTATCCACGCACGGGATTGCATACGCATTTTTAATCAACATTGGCCTATTATATAATCGATATGCATTAAAGGCAACAGTGGTTTTAAGTTCTCGGCAACTTTTTTTTATTGGGTGTGCTGTATCCTCACGCCCAAACACCGCTTATAGTTTATATCTGGTAATTTACCGCCTGCGCGCTGAACATCCTGAAATATAGGCTGTCCGTCTTTTTCATCAGATTTTCATGCGAATCAAAATCGGCCACACGGCCAGCATCAATTATAAGAATTTTATCACAAAATACGCTGCTGCTCATGCGGTGACTTATGTATATAGCTGTTTTTTCACCCACAAGGCTGTTGAACTGATCGTATATCTCCGCTTCTGCAAGCGGATCCAGCGCACTTGTTGGTTCATCCAATATTATGAGATTTGCATTTTTATAAAGCGCACGTGCAATTGCTATCTTCTGCATCTGCCCTCCGCTAAGCTCTATCCCTTCCTCGTCATACGCCTTGCCCAGCAGCGACTTAATTCCGTGCGGCAGCGTTTCTGTTTTTTCAAGCAGGCCCACCTTACCAATTATGCTAAGCGCCGTATCCTCATCCTCATCCATTCCTTTGCATGTTACATTCTCCTCTATAGAGAAATTGAACAGCTTGTAATCCTGAAAAACCGCCGATATCCCAGCCAAATAGCTTTCATAGTCATATTCAAATATATCTGTGCCATTCACGTATATGCAGCCCGACACCGGCCTATACAGTCTGCAAAGCAGCTTAACGATAGTCGTTTTGCCGGCGCCGTTTAGACCAACTATGCTTATTTTCTGCCCGCCCATTATCTCAAACGACAGGTTTTTAAGAACTAATGTATCGCTGTTTGGATATGAGAAGCACACATTTTCAAACCGGATGGAGCTTATTGCACCTTTGAGCAATACGGTGCCGCCCACATCCTTTTCATCCGGTAAAGTTATAAGCTCCATAAATGGATCTAGATAGGCAAGCACCTGACTCACCGTTACAACGCTTTCACCCAAGGCCATTACCGATGCCGAAAAGCTGATTGCGGCATTTACATACATTGAAAGGCTGCCTATGCTTATTTTAGCGCCTGCATAATCCCCTATACAGCGTATGCCAACATAGCCATAGGCCAGTGCGGTCTGTAACACGGAAACCACCTGGTACAGCCCCATGTACAGTCCTTCCTTGTGCAGATATTTTTCAAACCATGATGCTATTTCGCGATTATACATTGACACTCTGTCACCGAGCATCTTGCTCATACCATAAAGCCTGTAATCCTTATTTGCTTTTGTATCGTAACAGGCACCAACATAATATCCATATTTGCGGTTAACGGGTAAAAGGCCTTCAAAAAAGCTCACTTGATATTTTGAGAATTTAGCCTGGATCAGCAGCATCAGCGCCACCGTAGCAAGCAGCAGCACAGCAAATATCCATGATAGCTGCAACATGATTGCAGCTAGTCCTATCACCGTTACACCCTGTTTTAGCAGCTCTGTAATGTTTGTAATCAATCGCTCAAGTGCACCCTGATTGTTTATAGCAAACTGAGCGCGCTCTTTAAGATCAAGGTAGTGCGGATTCTCAAGATGGCGGTACTCCACATTCATTATCTTCTCTGCAAGCGCACTCTGGAAGCTGTGATGTACCAATTCTTGCTTCACATCCAACGCCCTTTTGAGCGTTTTTGTTAAAAAGGCAAAAAGCACGTTGCTAATAACTATTGCGCCGCCCCATACGAACAGCATTGTAATATTCTGGCTGCCTATCAGCTCGTCTATAAGGTATTTGGGCAGTATTACGTTGGCGAATATGCGCACGGCCGACACGGCTGAATTCATCAGCACCAGGAATACATAGCCGGGACTAAGCTTCCATGCCATTTTGAAGAATATGCCAAGTTTTTTCCCGTTTTTCATGCCTCCGCCTCCTGCTCGCGGTAATATTTGCCCTGCACTGTAAACATCTCATAGTATTTGCCGTGTTTTTCCATCAGTTCATCGTGATTACCGTATTCGGCCAGCCCGTCGCCATCAAATAGCGCTATGCAATCGCAAAACTTAGTGGAAGCTAACCTGTGTGAGATATATACGGCAGTTTTTCCCTGCACCAGCTCCGCAAATTCCGAATAGATCTCCGCCTCAGCCAATGCGTCCAGCGCGGCGGTCGGCTCGTCCATTATTATCATATTTCCGTTCTTATACAGCGCACGGGCGATTGCCAGCTTCTGATTTTCTCCGCCCGAAAACTCCACACCATCGCTTTCGATTATTTTTAACATCATCTGGTCTATGCCTTTAGGCAGACTCGCTATCTTTTTATCAAGGCCAATCCTGTTTATCACCTCGTCCACACGCGCCCTGTCTATCCCTTCGGAGATGCCCGCAATATTCTCAGCCACAGTGAAGGCAAGTATATTCACATCCTGAAATACCACACTGAACATCGAATACAGCTCATGCTTGTCATATAAATTGATATCGATTCCATTTATAAGCACCTGCCCGGCATCGACCTTGAAAAGCCCCGTCATCAGTTTTACAAGTGTGGTCTTGCCCGCACCGTTAACACCTACCACAGCAAGGCGCTGACATGCCGGTATTTTAAGATTGAGGTTTGTGAATACATTTTTATCTGTTCCAGGATAGCGAAAAGAAACATCCTTGAATTCAATTTCAAGCGTTTGCTCCGCAGACGGCCGCCGTATCTCACCGCCCTTTACGCCTAAATCCGCATCCATAAACCTATAGAAGTCATCGATATACAGTTTTTCTTCCATTATGAATGTGATGTTTGTTGAAAGCTCCGTCATCTGCAACGACAGCGTAAGCACCGCGGTAAGATACATTGTAAAATCAGCGATTGACAGACCGCGCAATACAAGCGCTATAAGTATACCGTAGGTTGCAGCGTCTGAGAGCAGCAATGTAAGCAGCAATAAAAGCCCAAGCTTATATTCCTTGGTCTTTATCATGTTAAAAACCGTGATATAACCATCTATTTCATGCTTAAAATTTGCGCTTATTCGCTCTTTTAGCCCATATAGCCTTATATCCTTGCCATACGAAAAATCCTGCGCTGTATTTGTATAATATTGAACGCGCCGCCTATGCTTTGCCAATTGCTCTTTGCGGCTATACTGATACTTCTGTACTGCAATCGCAGCAAATGCGGTTGCGACTATATTTATTATTATCGCCAGCAATACCCACAGGCTTTTTGCTCCGATGAATA
Organism: Clostridia bacterium; assembly: GCA_036652795.1. Taxonomy (GTDB): domain Bacteria; phylum Bacillota; class Clostridia; order Christensenellales; family CAG-138; genus JAVVVD01. The sequence continues at coordinate 156,143 of JAVVVD010000002.1, forward strand.
CGGACAGCATAAGCACGCTAATCACTCCGGATGGCAGTGCCAGTAACTTATGATATACGCCCTCCACCCCATTACTATTGCCTGAGCAAGCCTCGAATGCACGGTCGTATTCTTCAAAAAACTTGGAGTTTTCAGTATACTGATAGTCCATCTCCAGCAGTTTTACCGCCTCATCGCGCACATAATCCATGCGCAATGCTGTGATACGCGGGTATGCGATATCATTCACATAGGTTTTAAAAAATCCAAATATGGCGGCTGCCACAAAGAATACTCCCACAATGTATAGAATGTTTGTTATTGCAGGATTTTCCGCCATCAGCTCGGATATGAGCAGTTTGGGCAGCAACACTGGAAAAACCGGAAACAACGCTGCGAGGAACGTATACAGCAGGCAAAGCCAATATATCCCCCTATCCTGCCGTGATACATTTTGCAGCATACGACATATGGAACCAGTGCATTTTGGGGTTTTATTCATATCAGGAATCCTTCCATTATCTGTGAGCTTACTTGCGCTTTTATTATATTGTGTATACATATATAAGTCAATTTTTCAGCCAACGCATAGCATTTTTCGAATTGTAAAAAAGCCCACATAGCATTTAAGCGTCATGTGGCTGTATGTTATTGGTTTTCGCAATGGTAATACATAACATTGGTGTGCATCACAAAAACGATGTACACCAATATTCCAAATAGTACAAAATACCGTTATGATAATGATAGCTTGGCTATATAAAGCTGTCAACTCCCAATAAACCGGCGTTTTCTTAAAGCTTGACAACTGTTTTTATCGTGTTACAATCGTTACAAAAATGCATGTGATATTCTCGCTTGCATTTATGTAAAATGCGGATTAGAATACACGCTAGGATAGTGAATAATGCACGAAACAGTATTGGTAAGCAATCTGCTTATGCTGGCACGCGAGGAGCTTGAAACATACCGCGTAAAGCGCGTAAACACTGTGACGATAGCCTTGGGGAAACTGGCTAACGCGCTGCCTGATGCGCTCTGCTTTGCCTTTGAAGCATCCGCGCAACATGGGTTTTTTAAAGGCGCCAAGCTGCTTATCAAGGAGCTTCCCATCACAGCCAAATGCCGTGATTGCGATAAGGTGTATTCTCCAGATGGATTTCCGTTTTCATGCCCCATCTGCGGCAGCGTTTTATTTGAGTTGACCGGCGGCGAGGAGGTTTATATAAGCAGTATAGATTTTGAGGAGGATGATGTAGATATATGACAAAACTAGATGTAAGGCAAGACGTCAAGGCGCTTAACGATCTTAAGGCCGCAGAAAACCACGGTGTTTTCGATACCACAGGCGTATTAGTAATAGATATGATGGGTTCACCCGGTGCTGGCAAGACAACGCTTTTAGAGAATATACTTCCGGCTCTTTCAGCTCAGTTAAAGGCAGCCGTTATTGAGGGTGACCTTGCAACTGAGAATGACGCGCTGCGCATTTCAAAAACTGGAGTGCAGGCAATACAGATCAACACCGGTGGCGGTTGTCATCTTGACGCAGGAATGATCGCCCTTGAGCTTTCGAAGCTGGAGCTTGACAAGCTGGATCTGCTGATAATAGAAAATGTTGGTAATCTTGTGTGCCCCGCATCATTTGCACTTGGTGAGGATATACGCATGGTTGTGCTAAGCCTCGCCGAAGGCGATGATAAGCCTGAAAAATATCCCGTTGCATTTTTACACGCTGACGTGGCGGTAATCACCAAAACCGACCTTGCGCCATATGTGGATGCTGATACTGAAAAGATGAAGCGTAGTATATCCAGCATAAATCCTGACACGCTGATTTTTGAAGCATCTAAGCATGGCAAACAATACGATGTGAAAGGCCTTGTTGATTTCCTTGTGCGCCGCGTAGAAGAAAAGCGCTCTAAATGACGCGCTACTCGCTCGACATTTCAGGTATCGTGCAGGGTGTGGGCTTCCGGCCATATGTTTATAGGCTGGCAAGCAGGTTCGCGCTTTGCGGCTTTGTATGCAACACCACCGCGGGCGTATACGTTGAGATACAGGGCGATGAAAGCGACTGCCTTGCAATGCTTAGCGCACTGCGCCAATCCCCGCCGCCGGCCTCGCGTATCGACGAAGTTACGGCGCTGCCGATTGCGCCATGCGACGATACCGGGTTTGAAATACGCGAAAGTTTGCACGGCTTGCGCTCCGCTTTTGTATCACCTGATATTGGCATCTGCGCTGAATGCGCCGCAGATATAGCAGACCCATCAAACCGCCGCTATCGGTATGCCTTTACGAACTGCACCAACTGCGGGCCGCGCTTTACGATTGTGCAGGATATTCCATACGACAGGCAAAACACAACCATGCGCACCTTTACCCAGTGCGCCACGTGCAGCACCGAATACGCTGATCCGCTAAACAGGCGTTTTCATGCGCAGCCCAACGCCTGCCCCGCCTGTGGGCCATCGCTGCTTTTTTTGCGTGACGGAATACCCGTTTCCGGCGATCCTTATGCGCTATTTTACGATTGTATCGCGGCGGGCGGCATCGTCGCCATAAAGGGAATTGGTGGATATCATCTTGCTTGTGATGCGTATAACGATAGCGCGGTTGCACGGTTGCGCATGCGCAAGCTGCGCTATGCTAAACCGTTTGCCGTGATGCTGCGTGACATTCACACGGCGGAGCGCCTATGCGAGATAAGCTTGCAGGAGCGTGAGCTGCTCACATGTGTGCGCAAGCCAGTGGTACTGCTTAAAAAACGATGCGATTATGCGCTTTGCGCGGGAATCGCACCCGATAATGCGCGCCTTGGTGTGATGCTGCCATACACACCCTTGCATTGTATTATAATGGAAAGATTCCCCGCGCTGGTTATGACAAGCGCCAATGTGTCCGACGACCCTATGGCCTATCAAGATGGCGATGAAGCGCTGACAAAGCTTGCGGACGCAGTGCTGACTCACGACAGGCCGATACAGCGGCGCATGGACGACAGCGTGTGCATGGTTTGCGCAGGCGAAACACGGCTGCTCCGTAGGGCGCGCGGATATGTTCCCGAGCCTGTGCGGCTTAATAATTCAAAGATTATCCTAGCCATGGGCGCCCAGCAAAAATGTACATTCTGCCTTGCTAAAGGACCTAATGCCTTTATCAGTGGGCATATGGGTGAAATAGACAATATGGCAGCCGGCCTTGCGTATGAGGAGCAGATAGACGACTTTATCCGTATATTCGGCGCACAGCCCGAGCTTGTTGTGCGTGATATGCACCCGGATTATGCATCCAGCCGTAGGGCGGATTATTATGGCAAGCCCATTATTCAGGTGCAGCATCACCATGCGCATTTCGCCTCCGTACTTGCTGAGCATGGGCTTTCCGGCGCTGCGCTTGGAATTATATTCGACGGCAGCGGGTATGGAACGGACGGCAACGTATGGGGAAGCGAGGCTTTACTTGGTGATACCGCGCAAAGCGTGCGTATAGGCCACGGCATATATTCGCCGCTCCCCGGTGGTGAGGCGGCTATTCGCGAACCATGGCGTATGGCGCTTAGCATGATAAGCATTGCCTGCGGCAAGGAACATGCGGCGGCTTTTTTTGATACGATGGATGGTGCCAGGCTGTTGCTCAATGCATGTGAAGCCAGAATAAACGCACCGCTTACCTGTGGCATGGGGCGTTTGTTTGACGCTGTGGCCGCAATCGCTGGGATACGCACTCATGCATCCTACGAGGGGCAAGCGGCAATAGAGCTTGAAAAGGCATTGGATACGTCCGCTAATGGCACATACGATATCGCGCTTGTGCATGAAGGTGATATGCTGTTGTTCGATTGGCGGCCGCTTATACGCGCTGCGCTTTACGATGCAGAGCACGGCTGCACAGCCTCAGCTATATCTGTGCGGATGCACAGGGCGCTGGTTAAGCTTATAGTTGATATATGCGTCAACGTGCGCGCTGCACACGGCATTGACACTATCGCCCTTTCTGGCGGTGTTTTTCAAAATGCGTATCTGCTCGAAAATGCGTTTAAGCAGTTGAAGCTTATGGGTTTTAAGGTCTACACCAATGGTATGCTGCCAGCTAACGATGGCGGTATATCCTACGGACAAGCTGCCGCAGCTGCGGCGTGTTATAATTGATAGGGAGATGGTATTACTATGTGCATTGCTATACCCGGCAGGATAAAGCGAATAGACGGCGATCAGGCTGAGATTGATTATGGCGGTGTTGCAAAAAGCGCCTGTATAAGCCTGTTTCCCCACGCAGTCATTGGCGACGCCGTACTTGTCCATGCGGGATTTGTGATACAGGTGCTTGACGAACAGTCGGGTGCGGAGCTTGAACGCCTTATTGATGAGGCCATGCTTTTTGCCAGCGATGAAACGTAGTATAGCCGATATAAAAGCCAACATTGCTGATCTTGCTGCCGGTATGCCGCCCATAACCATAATGGAAGTGTGCGGCACCCACACGGTAAATATACGCCGTTTTGGCTTGCAGATGCTGCTGCCTGAAAACATCCGGCTCATATCCGGCCCGGGCTGCCCCGTATGCGTTACCGCCGGCGCAGATGTGGCGTATGCGCTGGACATTGCGGCGCAGCATGGTGTGATATTCACATGTTTTGGCGACATGCTCCGTGTACCATGCGGAAAGCGCACTCTTTACTCGTTATATGAGGAAGGCTATGATATACGCATGGTAGAGTCCCCCCTGGACGCGCTGGCCATTGCTCAGGCAAACCCCAACAGAGACACGGTGTTTTTCGGGGTGGGCTTTGAAACCACAGCACCGCTTACAGCAACGCTTATACGTTCGGCTCGCGAACATGGCATATCCAACCTAAGCGTGTTAAGCGCCCACAAGACGATGCCTGCCGCAATCACTGATCTGCTCGATGGCGGAGCAAACGTTGGCGCGCTGCTATGCCCTGGTCATGTAGCGGCGCTCACCGGCGCAAATGCGTTTAATTTCGTTGCAAGCACGCTTAAGCTGCCCGCTGCAATATCCGGATTTACGGCCGATGATATAATGGTAGCGATACTGTACCTTACATATCTATGTCGGAGCAAAGTTCCCCGCTGTGTCAACCTTTATCCGCGCGCGGTAAGCGCGGCAGGCAATGCGTTGGCACGCTCTATTGTAGATGATGTGTTTGAACCCGCGGACGCTACATGGCGCGGCCTTGGCGTTATAGCTCAAAGCGGGCTGAAGATAAGAGAAGCATACCGCGATTTTGATGCGCTAGCACGCTTTTCGCCACCGCGGTATACAGAAAACGAAATCCCAGGCTGCCTATGCGGCAGTATATTGCGCGGCGAAGCTATACCCTCAAGCTGCACAAACTTTGGCAATGCATGTGTGCCGGATCACCCGCTTGGCGCGTGCATGGTGTCCTCTGAGGGGACATGCGCTGCATACTATAGATACGGAGGTGAGTTATACTGATGGACGAACGGATTGGATTGGCGCACGGCGCTGGTGGAATGGCGTACCGTGAGCTTGTTGAGGAGTTGTTTCTACCGGCTTTCCGCAACGATATGCTCTCCCCGCTGACTGACTCTGCGGTATGCGCCGGCGCTGAGCGCATAGCTCTCACCACCGACAGCTATGTGATAAGCCCGTTATTTTTCCCTGGCGGCGATATCGGGCGTTTGAGCGTATGCGGCACTGTAAACGATCTGGCCGTCAGTGGCGCTGTGCCAAAGTATCTGACCGTTGGCATGATACTTGAGACCGGACTTGAAACCGCTGTGCTCGCCCGTATAGTAAACTCCATGGCCCAGGCCGCCTCCGAAGCCGGCGTTGCCATAGTGACGGGTGATACCAAAGTTGTGGAACGAGGCTGCGTAGACAGTATATTTATAAACACGGCAGGCGTAGGCATATTCTCAGATGACTTACCTCCACTTCCACAGTGTCCGCTGCCCGGTGATACCATTATACTCACCGGATGCATTGCCAGTCATGGCATTGCGGTAATGTGCGCACGCCATAAGCTTGTGTTCACCCCGCCCATTCAAAGCGATGTTGCGCCGCTTGCATCCCTTGCGTCATGCGTCAGGGCAGCCGGCAGCGTAAGCGCCATGCGTGATCCAACGCGCGGAGGCGTCGCCGCGACGTTGTGCGAATGGGTATGCGACAACACGGATATAGAATTATATGAGCAGTCTTTACGCATGTGCGCCGGCGTTTCCGCTGCATGTGAGCTGCTTGGATTAGACCCGCTGCATATAGCCAACGAGGGAGTGATGCTTATATCTATGCCGTCCGCATATGCTAACGCTGTGCTGCGCGCTGTACGCTCACACCCGCTTGGTACTCAAGCAGAAATTATCGGCAGGGTTTTGCCCGGGCACGGGAATGTATATGCAACAACGGCCTATGGCTCCAAGCGGCGTATATTCCTGCCGCGGGGCGAGATTTTGCCGCGTATATGCTGACGCCTACCCATGCCGTTTTGCGCTTAATACTAACGATGTACCAATAGACCGGATGGAGATGACTATATGGAAAATTGCCTGCTTATACTTTGCTTTGCCGTGCCACTGCTCGGCTCTTGTCTGCTGCCATTGTGCGGCAGAATAAGCGCGGCGTTTCGCAATGCCATGGCGTTGCTTTTCGTGCTGTGCGCGTTCGTATGCGCTGCGCTGGCGCTCCCATTTGTGCTTGATGGCAATCCGCTTTACCTGCATGTGGATATGCCGCTTGGTTTGAGCTTTGGCTTTTATGGCGATGCGTTGGCGATATTTATGGCTATGACGGCCTCACTTGTTGCCGCCGTGATAATTGTATATTCGTTTGGCTACATGCGCTCCTACGAGAATCAAAATGAATATTACATGATGGTATGCATGTTCATCGGCGCCATGATGGGGCTGGTGCTATCAAGCAATCTAATATTTATATACACATTTTGGGAAATATCCGCCATATGCTGTTGGCGGCTTATAGGCTTCTATCGTGATGACATAGTTGTACGTAAAGCCAATAAAGCATTTTTAATGACCGTGGGCGGCGCACTGGTTATGCTAATCGGCTTTATAGGCATATTCGGTGAAACAGGTACTTTCGACATCTCACAGATGCAGGGAGTTCATCTGCCCGCCTGGATAGTAATACTCATCCTGTGCGGCATACTTTCAAAATCTGCAACTTTTCCACTGCACAGCTGGTTGCCTGATGCGGGCGTTGCGCCATCCCCCGTCACATCGCTGCTGCATGCGGCGGTGCTGGTAAAGATCGGCGTATACGTGTATGTGCGTCTATTCTCGCTCACGTTTGATATCAACTCCGCCTTCCAAACCGCAGTGCCCGTGATAGCGGCAATAAGCGCCCTGATAAGCGCTGGCGCCGCCATGCGCGCAAACGATATAAAGCGCGTGGTCGCCTATTCCACAATCAGCCAGCTTGCTTTTATACTGCTTGGCATCTCCTGTGGAAATCAGATGGGGCTTGAGGGCGGACTGCTGTATATTCTGACGCACAGCGTCGCTAAGGGCGGATTGTTTCTGTGCGCAGGCATAGTGGAGCACTCGCTGCACACCAAGGATCTATCAAAAATGGGTGGATTATATAGGACAATGCCGCTGACCGCGCTGGCATTTTTGCTCTGCGCGTTCTCCGTGATGGGCATACCGCCTTTTGGCGGGTTTTTCGCCAAGTTTATGGTGATCTCCGGCATAATCTCCGCAGGCAATGTTGCGCTTGGCATAGTATTCATTGTTGGGGCGATCATGACGGTACTATACCTGACGCGGCTGTTTGTAAAGGTGTTCCTCGGCACTCCAGTGAGCACCCCTGTGGCGGAAGGAACGCCATTGATGGTTGGTTCCGTTGTTTTCCTTGGCGTGCTTTCACTGCTTATGGGTATTTTTATATGCCTGCCTTCGGATATCACATCGCTGATAGGGGGAGGGATTTAAGATGCTACATTCAGTTGAAATGTTTTTGAGCAATGGTGCTAATCTGTTACATGTGATGGTGATACTGCCCGTTTTCATTGGCATAGTAATGCTACTGCTGCGCAAACACCATGGTTTGCTTGCCGTTTTGTGCGGCGTATATGCATTTATACAGCTCGTACCTGCGCTGGCACTGTTCCTTGGCGATGAAATCCGCCTGGCACTGCCGCTAAGCGGACTTGGCATAGAGCTTTCCCTTCGCGCGTACGGATATTCTGCACTGTTCGTTATGCTTGCGGCGGTATTTTTTCTGTTTTCTTCACTCTATGGCGCGGTGTATCTGCGCAATAGCGCCCATATGGGACGTTTCATGTTTTACCTGTGCGTCAGTCTCGGTATGATAAACGGTGCTATGCTTTCAGACAATCTTGTGGCAATGCTGTTCTTTTGGGAAGGGCTGCTATGCACGTTGTTTGGAATGCTGCTCATAGGCAATATGGATAAGCCCAAGACGGCGATCAAGGCGTTGGCATTATCCGGCACAGCAGATCTTCTGCTGATGTGCGGAATAATAATCACAGGCGTAAATTCAGGTACGTTCAACCTTAGCGGCATGTCCAAGTTGCCCCTCACAGGCACCGGTGGACTGGGGTTTGCGCTTATGTTCCTTGGCGCTGTTGGCAAGGCGGGGTGTATGCCGTTTCACAGCTGGATACCGGATGCGGCAAACGATGCGCCCACACCATTTCTAGTGGCACTTCCAGGCTCGCTTGAAAAGCTGCTTGGCATATACCTTGCTGCGCGGCTGGTATCTAATATATACGACGTTGCGCCCGGCGGTGGTATGAGCATAGCTGTTATGACCCTTGGCACGCTTACAATCATATTTGCAGTAGGTATGGCATTAATCCAAAAGGATATGAAGCGCCTGCTTTCCTACCATGCCGTCAGCCAGGTAGGCTACATGGTACTTGGTATAGGCACATGTTTGCCTATCGGCATAATCGGCGCCGCGTTCCATATGCTAAACAACGCACTATATAAATCCTGTCTCTTCATGGTTGCAGGCAATGTGGAAAGGCAAACCGGAACAACAGATCTCCGTAAGCTTGGAGGGTTGAGTCGCTGTATGCCCGTTACGGCGATATGCTTTATAATGTGCGCACTAGCAATTTCCGGCGTACCGCCCTTCAACGGTTTTTTCTCAAAGGAGCTTATATTTGACGCCGCGCTAGAGAGCGGCATAGTATTCTATATCGGCGCACTGCTTGGCGCACTGCTTACGGCAATCTCATTTCTTAAGATGGGAAGGGCCGCATTTTCCGGCAAGCTCCGCATTCCTGCCGGCATGGCTAAAAAATGCCATGAACCCCCGCTCGGCATGCTGCTTCCGATGGGCGTGCTTGCCTTTGTATGCCTTGGCTTTGGCGTTTTCAACACGCTGCCGCTGGATGGCCTTCTTGGGCCAGCGTTTGGCTATGCACAGTCCTATTCCGGCTGGCCACACTCGGCTGTGCTTGTGGCAGTATCAATGGCAGTGCTGCTGCTGGCTGTTTTAGACCATGTATATGGCTGCAAAAGAAGCGGCAGTGCAATCAATGCTGCCGATCACATTCATGAGCTTCCTGGGCTGCGCAGCGTATACCACGCGGCTGAGCGTCAGGCATTCGATCCGTATGTATTGCTTATGCGCGCAGTTAATTTGTTTTCCGGCATATGTGTATGGATTGAACGCAGCGTCAGCTGGTTTTACGATGTCGCCTTACTGCGTGCAGTAAAATGGGGCGGCAACATGTTGCACTTTGCAAACAACGGCAAGCTTTCGCGTTATCTTGCACTGGCGTTTTGCGGCGTGCTGTGCATAGTAGTGCTGTTTATAGCCTGTTTGGCTTGAAAGAGGCGAATATATGGATCTGATGATGTATTTAGCAATATCGTTTATGGCGGTTCCACTGCTGGTTATTCTGGTTGTGAATCTGCTGCCGCGCGCTGCTGCCGCAAAGGCCTGCATATATTTTGCCGGCGTTGCAGCCGTGCTTCAGGTGGCTGTGGCCGTGAGCAGCTTTTTTATTCTTGGCGCTAGCGGTCAGCGCACTTATGCGTTTGCACTGCTGTGGCGCATGCAGCCCGGCACAGATACCGACAGCTTCGCCATTACGCATATTGCACTGGTGCTGCTGCTGTGTATCGGTATGGTATCACTTGTATCTACGTTTATCGCCAACAGGACTATAACGCAAAGGCGCATCCACTATGTTAACCTGCTAATGACGCTGATGCTCGGGATGAACGGCATGGCTATCTCCACCGATCTTTTTACGCTATATGTGTTTATGGAGATAACGGCCGTGTCCAGCTTTATCATGATCGCAATGTTTAAGGAGGATGCAAGCCTTGAAGGCGCGTTCAAATACCTTGTGATGTCCTCTGTGGCAAGCATATTTATACTTACAGGCCTTTCGTTCCTTTTTATGAAAGCCGGAAGCCTGCGCTATAGCGCCATGGATATGTCCGCGCTGCTCGCAGGCTCTCCCTCGCAATCGGTGCTTATCTATGTAGCCTTCATATTGCTGCTTGCGGGCTTTTGCATCAAATCCGGTGCGGTTCCATTCCATAGCTGGCTGCCGGATGCGCATCAAAGCGCGGACACGGCCATATCGGTGCTGCTCAGCGGTGTTGTGATAAAGGCGGCCGGTATATATGGGCTTATAACGATAACAAAGCTGTTTGGTGAGCTGCCCGCAATTCGCCTGTCGCTTGCTGTTATAGGTACTGTGTCGATTATAGCCGGCGCGCTGCTTGCGCTGCGTCAGAACCATTTTAAGCGTATATTGGCCTATTCCAGCGTAAGTCAAATGGGATATATTCTGCTTGGTCTAAGTGCGGGAAGTACGCTTGGGCTGCTTGGTGTGACCGCCCATATTTTCAGTCATGCCATGTTTAAAAGTACACTTTTTTCAAACGCCGCAGCATTACATGAGCAAACCGGCACGCTGGACATAAATGAGATGGGCGGCCTGCAAAAGAAGATGCCTATAACAAGCTTTTCATCGGTGGTTGCATTTTTATCCACGGCCGGTATGCCGCCGTTTGCCGGTTTTTGGAGCAAGCTCCTTATAATCATGGCGCTTTGGCTTTGCGGCAGCCATGCCTTCGCCTGTATCGCGCTGGTCTCCAGCATACTTACAGGGGCATATTTTCTGCGGTTGCAACGCAAGGTCTTTTTTGGAAAGCTAGCGCCTCGCTATGATGCGCTTACGGAAGTTAGCGGCAGCATACGCTTTGCGCAGATCATGCTTACTGCCGTAACCATTGGCGCAGGGCTGACTTTCCCACTGCTTATTGTGTATTTGCAAAACCTTGGTTTGATATAAGGAGGAAACAGCTTTGGATCAATACATTGTGCTGGCGTGTTTGTTCGTGATGCTAATAGGCGGAGTTGTATCCGTTATGCTTGGCAGCACAATAAAATCCGCAATTTCGCTTGCTGTTGTAAGCGTGGCGCTTGGCGTAATTATGTTCGAATTCGGTTCGGCATGGGCCGCCCTGTTCGAAATCTCCGTATGCTCCGGCTTTGTTACAATAATCTTCATCAGTGCAATAAGCATGACCAGCGAAAGTAAGGATGAACAGGATAACCTATACGAGCAAAAAAAGCATATGGCACTTATGCCAATAATACTCATTTTAGGCGGAATAACCCTTATCGCAGCCATGGTGCTGGGCCATTTCGCCCTGCCTGCCCCTCCCGCGCTTACAGGACATGAGGATAATTTCAGGGAGGTGCTGTGGAACCAGCATCAAAGCATGATATGGGGACAGATAATCGTACTTATAACCGGCGCTTTCGCGGTGGTAGTACTGTTTCAGGAGGATAAAAAGCTATGAGTTTTATTGAAAGTACTGTGCTCGTTGTAGCATTCCTTATGATACTGGCCGGTTGCTATTGCCTTATACGCACATATCACCTGCTCAAGATCATTATTGGAATAGAGATCGCCATGAAGGCTGTGACAATGCTTATTATTTTTGCCGGATATGTTAACGGCAATCATGCCCTTGCCGAAGCCTTCGTGATAACAGTTATAGTCGTTGAGGTAGTGGTCATGGTAGCCGCATCAGGCATTGCCGTAAATCTTTTCAGGACTTACGGCAGTATGGATATACGCAACCTCAAGAAGTTAAAGGGATAGGAGGAAAAAATTATGGACAAGGTACTCTTATCTCCACCCATCGTGTTCGCTTTGCTGCTTATATTCCTGTTGCTTTGCTCCGGACGGCTTTCGCGCTATTCCCGCCAGTTGCCACCAAGGGAGCATGAAACTGATGCCTACGCCTGTGGTCAGCGCGGCGTTAAAAACTACATCAGCCCCGATTACAGCCAATTTTTCCCGTTCGCGTTCTTCTTTACCATCATGCACGTGCTTGTGCTTGCGGTAGCAACAGCGCCTGCGGATGCGCTGCTGCTGCCAAGCGTGTTTATTGCCGTTGCCCTGTTCCTGGTTGTTATAATATTTAAGAGGTGATTAAATTGAAACTCTTGCAGAAAGCCATAAACTGGGGCGCAAGAAAATCCCCGTGGATAATCCACTTCAATGCCGGAGCGTGCAATGGCTGCGATATAGAAACAATAGACGCATTGACTCCGCGCTTCGACATGGAGCATATAGGCATTCTTCAACAGGGTAGCCCTCGCCATGCGGATATTTTGGTCTGCACGGGCGCGGTTACGCTGCAAACCAGGGATCGACTGCGCCAGATATATGATCAGATGCCCGAGCCGAGATTCGTTATCGCGGTTGGCACATGCGCCTGCACAGGCGGCATATTTTCGGATTGCTATTGCGTAACCGGCGGCATAGACACCACCATTCCGGTAGATGTTTATATACCCGGTTGTTCGGTCAGACCAGAGACAATAATAAGCGCGGTAGAAAAGTTGTTAGCCACGCTTGAATCCAAGAAAAAAGGAGGACACAGCGATGAACGCTGAACAGATCGTTATTGACAGGTTTTGCGAACGCTTTCCTTTTTTAACGGATCGCATCTACATTACCAGGCCAAAACGCATATTTACAACCGCGCTAACACGCAATGAATTTGAGCAAATAGTTCGCTTTGCAAAGTATGAAGCCGGCTTTACGCGGATGCATAATCTTGTTGGAACGGATGATGGCGATGATATAGGCTTTTTATATATGCTTTCAAATGATGAGCACATCATGCTTACCCTGCGTGAAACAGCACCTAAGTCAGATCCGTGGGTAAACTCAATGGTGCAGCTGTTTCCATGCGTACTGTGGCATGAGCGCGAGCTTGTGGATCTGTTTGGCGCTGATGTTCGCGCTCTGCCGGACGGCCCTACATATCCGCTGCCGGACGGCTGGCCCAAGGGCAATTACCCCATGCGTAAGGATTGGGATGTTACCCGCTTCAACAAAGATACCATGACGTATACGCCCGCATCTGCCGATAAGGAGGCAACGGATGAGTAATAACCGTGTAACATTCCCTGTAGGGCCACAACATCCCGCGCTGAAGGAGCCTGGGTGCTTCACAATAACCCTTGAAGGCGAAAAGGTTGTTAACGCCGTCATCGGCGTTGGCTATAACCACCGCGGGTTGGAAAAGATATGCGAAAGCCGCACATACGTGCAGGCGCTGTATGTGATCGAACGCGTATGCGGCATATGCTCCCATACCCACAGCATGGCGTTTTGCGCCGGTATAGAGGAGCTTGCTGGCGTTAGCGTGCCACGCCGTGCGGAGTATATACGAGTGATCGTAGCCGAGCTTGAGCGGCTGCACAGTCATCTGCTATGGCTTGGTGTGGCTGGGCATGAGATCGGTTTTGATACGCTGTTTATGTATACCTGGCGCGACAGAGAGCAGGTGTTAGACCTGCTTGCCGAGATTGGCGGCAACCGCGTTAATTACGGTGTAAATACCATAGGCGGCGTGCGCCGCGACCTTGACGCCATGCTGTTGCATGATATTCATACCATGACCGACACACTGGAAAACCAGGTAAAGTACTACCTTGATCTGGCACTTACCGATTCCACACTTGCGGCACGGCTGCTTGGCGTTGGCATACTGGCACACGAAGATGCGCTCAAATTCGGCGTGGTCGGGCCCGTTGCAAGGGCTGCCGGCATACCGGATGATATACGTGTATTAGAGCCATATTCCGCTTATGGTGAAATCCCGGTCAAGGCAATAGTTGACGATCATTGCGATGTTTTTGGCAGGACGCTTGTAAGAATCAATGAGCTTTTTGAAAGTATAAACATAATCCGTTTCTGCATAGATAACCTGCCCGACGGCCCCTTGAGCGTTAATATGCCCCGCCGCATACCCAAGGGCGAGGCCATAAGCCGCACGGAAGCCCCGCGCGGTGAGGACATTCACTATATTCGCTCCGATGGAACCGACAAACCGGACAGAGTGCGAGTGCGCGCGCCGTCCGAAGCCAACTGGCACGGTATGAAGCATATGCTTGAGGGCAACTATCTTGCGGATATGCCTGTGATTGTGGCAGCTATAGACCCATGCTACTCCTGCACGGATCGTGCTATCGTGCTAAACCACGATGGCGATGAAAATGCCGAGATAATGGATTGGAAGGCGCTGCGCTCATACAGTATAGGCTGGTATAAAGAGCGCGGTTTGGATGCTTCCTCCATACGCATCCGCAACTTAGAATTATAAAACGGGGGTAAAGCATTAATGGCGTTGATTAAGATATTCATATTCCCCGGATTCCTTTTTCTTGCAATATACGGCTTGTGGATGGAATTCGTTGACAGAAAGGTTTATGCCCGGCTGCAAAACCGCATAGGACCGCCATGGTATCAGCCGCTGGCAGACTTTTTAAAACTGCTTGGCAAGGAAACCATAGTGCCATATGGCGCAAAGGGATGGAGACTGCGCATCTTCCCTGTTATCTCCCTTGCCTCCGTAGCCGCAGCGTTTATATACGTCCCCGTATGGGGTCTCACGCCGGCCAGTCACTTTGAGGGTGATTTGGTTATAGTGCTATATCTTAGCATGATACCCGCGCTGTGCGCCTTTCTTGCCGGCTGGTATTCTCGCAGCGTATATGCCACAATAGGCGCCACCCGCACGTTAACACAGTTGTTTTCATATGAGGTGCCTCTTTTTATCGCGTTGCTCTCGCCCGCATTGCTGGCACAAAGCTGGTCAATTACGGGAGTAGCCGAATTTTATTCGGTTCATCCGTTGCTCACACTAGTCAATCTGCCTGCATTCTTTGTTACGCTTACCGCGGCGCAAGGCAAGCTTGAACGCGTGCCGTTTGATCAGTCCGAAGCTGAAACTGAAATCGTATCCGGCGTGTTTGTAGAATACAGCGGAAAGCTATATGCAATATTCCGCCTCTCCGCAAACTGCGAACTGGTACTGCTTGTGTCTATGATGTCCGCCGTGTTCCTGCCCTTCTTTACAGGGCTTGCCTGGTTGGATTTTATTCTTTATTTTGTAAAAACCGGATTCCTATTGATGATGCTTACGCTTATGCGCGCCACTATGGCAAGGCTAAGGATGGAACAGATGGTCAACTTCTGTTGGAAACTGGTTTCGCCAATAGCTTTGCTTCAAATGTTGCTTAATATTCTGATACGCGGAGGATTGCAGCTATGACTAAGGGACCTGGACGGATTGCAGGCATGACGCTTAAAAATCTGTTTGCCAAACCCGCCACAATTGATTACACAAAGTATACCGATGGTGATATGCATGTTGAAAAAAACTACCGCGGCAGAATTCTATATGACGCCGCCGACTGCATCAACTGCGGCCTTTGTATGCGCGACTGCCCCACAGGTGCGCTGTCGATTATTAACGATGGCACAAAGGAAGCAAGACTCATGCGCGCAGAATTGGATTCTGGCCGCTGCATATTCTGCTGCCAGTGTGTGGATTCATGCCGAAGAGGCTGCTTGAGCGTCAGCCAGAATGTGGATCTATCCGTAATGGATAAAGCCGCGCTAAGGATCAAGCTGTGAGCGAAATACTTGACTATCTAAAACTGCATATCAGTCCCAATCAAAAAACTGCGATAATGGGCGTTGGTTCCGAGCTTCGCTGTGACGATGGCGCCGGCATGTTGCTTATTGATATGTTGCGTGAATCATGCAACGATCCTTCTGTGCTTCTTATCGCCGCCTCTAGCGCACCGGAAAATTTTTGCGGTGTGATACGGCGTTTTGCACCGGACGTATTGTTTGTTGTTGACGCCGCCTATATGGGTATGCCTGTTGGCGCGCTTGCTCCTGTTGCTATCGATAATATCGGTGGCGTTTCGTTTTCAACACATATGCTGCCGCTGTCTTTTCTGCTGAGCTATCTTGCCGCTGAAACCGGCTGTGAAGTGCTGCCTATTGGCATACAGCCGCAAAGCACACAGCAGGGTATAGGAATATGCGATGAAGTGATCTCAGGCGTAAAAACCCTATTAAGCGGGTTTTGCGCCACGTTAGCGTATAGTGGCATATCAATCATACAGGAAGGCAAGTAATAAACGAGCTAGTTATAACTTGCGCAAACCCCAAAACGCCATATTAGCATATAGACCTAATATATAATCGGAGGGGCTGATGTAAATCATTACACTCAGCCCCTCGCCATTATTCTATCCTATTGTGTTTTAATCCACCAGTTCACATTATGGGATATCCCCAATTACGTTATCCACAAGGAAATCAATGTAGATCAAGTCCTTGTTGGAAAGCTCCTTGCCTTCCTCCACAACAACATTGCCCTTATTGTCACTTATTTCGCCGGCAAACACTTTGACTTCGCCACTCATGAGCTTTGCCTTAAGATCCTGCGCATCCTTAATTACGTCCTCTGGGATAATGTCCTTGTTAAAGTCTGCCACGCGCGCAGCGCCATCCGTAAAGCCGTAAATTATAGGATCGGTGCTCCAGGTACCCATAGCCACCCTGTTGATGATATCGGTGATTATGAGCGACCAATCAAACACGTGTGAAGTAAGTACGCTGTCCTTGCCAAATTCATACATATCGATGTACATACCTGTGGTAAAAGCACCATGCTCACTACACGCCTGTGCTACTGACGCTGTAGAACCCATATAGCCCACGCTGTTGATGCCGGATTCAAGCAGGGTATTGGCAGCTTGCTTTTCCGTAGCCGGATCATACCAGCTATTTATCCAGATAACCTGAACCTTTGCACTTGCATTTGCGTATTTTGCACCCAGCGCAAATGAATCAAGGCAGCAAATCAAATCCGATGTAGGCATATTACCGATATAGCCAAGCTGATCACCCTTGGACATACGCGCCGCAACATACCCGCATATAAAGGATGCAGCCTGGTCGTTGATTGAATACATGGCGTAGTTTTCTGCACCCTCGACTGGGCATTCATAACCGCAGAAATAAACGTCGGGATATTTTTTTGCCGCGGCAGCAAGCTGATCAACATAGCCGGCAGAATGCGCCATAATAACCTTGCAGCCCTCTGAAACCAGCTGGTCGATCATATTATCCACATCTGCAGTTCCATCATAGATGCTCTCCACCCAGATAACCTGCTCGTCTGTCAGCTTCAAATCCGCTTTAACCTTCTGCACGGATTCGTACAATGCACTTCCCCATCCGCCATCCTGCGCGGTGGTATTACTCATGATTCCGATCTTCATATCGCTGTAATCAGTGCCTTGTGCATCCGTTGCATCATCCGGAGTGGTCTGTGGTTTGCTGGCGCAACCACCCATACATACAAGCATGGTAAGAGCGAGGATAAGTGCCAGAATTTTCTTCGTTTTGTTCATTTTTTCTCCTTTTTAATAGTTGTAATCTTTATATTAACATGATCGATTAGAACCATGCTATTACCGTTCTTCCCTGTCGTAAAATTTGCCAAGCACAGCCGGCGCGGACGGACGTTTTGCACGAAAGCTGCCTGTGGAAATAATAAGCACAACAACCGTACATATATACGGCAACATGCTGATAAAAAAGCTTGGGATATTTACTCCAATCAGTTGCAGCCGCAAACCTATGGCAGATACGCTGCCAAATAGGATGGCACCCAGAAATGCGTAGATCGGATTCCACGATGAGAATATTACCAGCGCGGCCGCAATCCAGCCTGCGCCTGCAGTAATCTGATCATACCATGACGGAGTGTAGGCAAGCGTTACATAGGCGCCGCCTAACGAAACTATAGCGCTGCCGATTATCACATATACATACCTCAGCAGGAATACGTTTATTCCCGCCACATCAAGCGCCGCTGGATTTTCGCCAAGCGCCCGCAACTTTAATCCCGGACGGGTCTTATATAAAAACACCATTGCTAACGGCACAAGTATATAGAGACAATAAATCAAAATATCCTGATTAAACAGCGCGGGGCCAAGAACTGGTATTTTGCTCAGCAGCGGCAACGGAATCTTTGAAAACGATATACCGGAGACGATGCCCGCATAGTCCTTGCCGATAAAGCCCGACATGCCCGTGCCAAGTATCACCATGGCCAGTCCACAGACGATTTGATTAGCCCTCAGCGTTATTGTAACCAGCGCGTAGAATAGTCCTAACAGTGCGCCTACGCCAAGCGCCGCAAGCACGCCAAGCAGCAACGATCCGGTTTTTACCACTGCGATATATCCTGTTACCGCGCCCATCAGCATAATTCCCTCCAGGCCCAGATTGATAACACCGCTGCGCTCTGAGATTACCTCGCCTATGCTCGCATACATTATCGCTCCTGATGAGGTGATGGCGGCACTTATAATTGATATCAACATATTCATCGTTATTCCGCCTCCGTTTTATGCACTTCATTCGATGTGCGAATAAGCACAAGTCTGTTGCGTATAAAGATCTCTCCCGCCAGTACAAAGAATAAAATGCCGCCCTGTATCATAGTCACCACACGCGAGGAAACACCCATTATCTGCACACTGTAGCCGCCCTGCGTAAGTCCGCCAAACAAAACCGCCACAACCAACACAAGGAATGGATTGAATTTGGCAAGATACGCAATTATGATTGCCGTATATCCGACGCCATTTGGTAGGTTTGGCTGCAATCGATACACCACGCCGCTTACATAGCTGGAGCCTGCCAAGCCTGCAAGGCCGCCTGATAGCAGCATTACTAGCATTATGTTTGCATTGATATTCATACCGGCATAGCGCGCAGCCTTTACATTCGTGCCTATAACGCGCATCTGGTAGCCGCGCACGGTAAATCTATAAAACATGTATATAAGCGCTGCGGCAATCACGGCGATTATTAAACCGATATGGATGCGCGTATCCCAGAGCGTAGGAAGCTGCGCATACTCCGGAAACACCTTGGTATACGGCATGTTAGAGCCGGAGGAATCCCGCCACGGTCCATAGCACCAGTAATCCACCCAATAAAGCGCGATATAGTTAAACATCAGCGTAACTATGGTTTCGTTAACACCCATAAATGCCCGCGGAGCAACCGCAAGCATACCCCATATAGCGCCGCCTATAAAACCTGCAATCATAATGGCCGGCAGCACCAGCGGCTTTGGTATCCATGGGCAAAATAACGCCACGGCGGTAGCGGCAAATGCGCCCATAGCATATTGCCCCTCTGCACCTATATTGTTTATCGACATTTTGAAGGCCATCGATACGCCCAAGCCGCATAGCATAAGAGGTATGCCCTGCAATACGCTTTCCGAAATGCTATACGCCGTGCCATATGCACCCTTTATAAGGCGCGCATACACCTCCAGCGGATTAAAGCCTTGCAGGCCAATTATAACGGCACAGCACATAAACGCCGCCAATATACAAATTACCGGCACTGCCACACGAACAAGGATGCTTACGCTATCGCGTTTTTCCAGCCGCAGCCCGATCCTTTGGCGTTCTATCATATTGCTCCCTCCAGCGACACCTGCCGCCTAATACCCAGCATCATCTCGCCAATCTTTTCATAATCGGTATCAGCAACGTCCTGCACACCCATTACGTTGCCATCGAAAAGCACGGCTATTCTATCCGACATTTCAAAAAGCTCATCAAGATCCTCTGAAATCAACAGTATAGCCGCGCCATTATTGCGCTGTTCCATAAGGATGTCATGAATTGTATGCGTTGCGCCAATATCCAAACCGTGTACCGGATAAGCGGCTATAATCAGCCTTGGCGCACCGCTTATCTCACGCGCAATAAGCAGTTTTTGGATATTGCCGCCAGACATCAAGCTGATTGGTTTAGAAAGCCCTGCATTTTTTATATCAAATATCTTAACGAAGCTCTCAGCCCTCTGCTGCATCAATCGCTGTGTTATAACGCCGTTATTGCTGCACGCGCCCGTATCATAATCCCTAAGTATGGCATTTTCATATATGTTCATAGCGCTTACCAGCCCTACGCCCATGCGATCCTCAGGTATATAGGCAATACCGTTTTTAATATTTTTCTTTGGCGAGCTCTTAGCGATGCTCTTATCCCCCATCAGCATTTCGCCGCCCGTCATTGGCCTTAGCCCCGTTATTATCTCCGCAAGCTCACGCTGACCGTTGCCCGCCACGCCTGCAATACCCAGTATCTCGCCTTTATTAACATGTAACGAAGCATTTTTAAGACCCGGTAAGCCTCTGTCCGTATTCGCACAGGCATCCCTTAGCTTCAACACGCACTCCGGTTTTTCAAATATGGTACGAGAGCGCTTCTGAGTGCCTATCTCCCGCCCTACCATCAATGTTGTAAGCGCATTTATATCCGTTTGCGCACTAAGCATGGATGCAATAGATTTTCCGCCGCGCAGCACCGTAATCCGGTCTGCAAAGCGCATCACCTCGCCCAGCTTATGCGTAATGAACATAACCGTTTTACCATCATCAGCCAAACAACGCAGCGCCTTAAACAGCTCGTTGGATTCCTGCGGCGTTAAGACGGCCGTTGGTTCATCCAGGATTAGCACCTGCGCACCACGAAAAAGCAGTTTGATTATCTCCACGCGCTGTTGCTCGCCGATAGACAGCTGCCAGACCTTGGCCGCCGGATCAACATGCAGATTAAACTGCTCCGAGCATTTTTTTATTTCATTGTTCATCTTCATGCGGCTTAGAAAAAATGGGCATCGATTTGATGCGATAAATACATTTTCGGTAACTGTAAGCGGATCGATAAGCTTAAAATGCTGATGCACCATGCCTATCCCCATATCGGCGGCACATCTGGTATTATGGACGGCGACCTTTTTCCCCTTGAAAAATATGTTGCCCTCGTTCGGATAATAGATACCTGTCAGTATATTCATAAGCGTACTCTTACCAGCGCCGTTTTCGCCTAACAGCGCGTGGATTTCGCCCTGATAAAGGCGCAGATCCACGCTGTCATTTGCTATCACACCCGGGAATCGCTTGGTTATATTTTGCATCTGCAATATCGGCAATGCCATATGCTTCTCCTTTCGGCGTTGAGTAAGTATCAAAGGTTATGGAACGCATTGCAGGGCTTACGAAGCACCCTGTTGCATACCGCTTCGCCCTCGCGGGCAAGTCGGGATTCGTCAATGCGCAGCAGCATACCGTTTTTGAATACCACCTCGCCATTGACCATCGTAAGCCATACAGGTCCTGTCATGCCTGTGCGCGCCAGCACATTGCGCGGATCGTGCAGCGTGCCCGTCATTTCAAACGTATTGGTATCAATCATAAATAGATCCGCTGCCTTGCCCACTTCAATTGACCCGATATCGGTGCGTCCAAGCGTTTTTGCACCTTCGATCGTGGCGATTTTCAAAAGGTCATAGGGCAATAGGCTGCCATTGCGTTCCTTGCTCTTTGACGCCTGCATCAGATACGCAACGCGCAGCGAGTCCAACAGATTTGATGAATCATTGGTGGCCGATCCATCACAGCCCAAGCTAACGATTATGCCGCTTCTCTGCATAGCCGGTATATCCAGCACATTAAACCCGCCCAGTATAGCCGGACCCGGGCAATGGGCTATGCCCATATGTGCCTCGCCCATAATTTTATATTCATAGGGCTGCACCTCCCAACCATGAGCTATCCAAACATCGTCGCCTATAAACCCAACATTCTCGCACCACTCCAACGTACGCTTGCCCCAGCGCGCGCACATTATATCGTTTTCGCCTTCGCCCAAATGCGTATGCATCCGCACACCCTTGGCACGTGCAAGTCTGACGGATTCAACAAAGGTATCTCTATAGCAATTTACGGGCTGGCATGGTGCAACGGCAACCTGTCTCATTGAAAATGGCTTGGGATCGTGATATTTATCGATCACACGCTCACAGTCCTTAATAAATGCGTCTGTAGTTTCCAGCATATCATCGGGTATTGTGCTTCCATCGCTCGCCGGCAGCGTGTTTGTGCCGCGCCCTGCATGGAAGCGTATGCCCATTTCCTCCGCCGCCTGCATCTGCCTGTCTATTGCCTCTGTACCCGTGTGCGGCGTAAAGCAGTAATGATGGTCAAACGCCGTGGTGCATCCATGCTTGAGAAGATCTCCCATGGCCGTAAGGCTGGAATAATACACCACGTCGCAGTCTATACGCTGAAAAATAAAGTATATCTCGCGAAGCCAGTCAACAACCGTCATATTGGGGTAATCCACAGTCCTCAGATTGCGCACAAATGTTTGAAAAAAATGATGATGCGTATTTACAAGCCCCGGATATATAAACTTATCACTGCCATCAATCACCTCTGCGTCGGCCGCGTTTATGTTTTTGCCAATCCGGCTGATAGCATTCCCCTCTATAAGAATATCCGTATTATAGTAAACGCTATCCGTGCTATCGCAGCTCACTATCGCCCTAGCATTTTTAATCAATGTCTTTGCCATATATCTCAATTGCCCTCCACTCATATTTACGCGCCAATCGCGCTAATCACTGCCTTTTGCGAAGCACTGTATACTCAAGCACACCCGGAACATAATATTCAAGCGACCATAATACTGGATCGCCTTCTATGTTATATCCCAGCTCGTCCATATTCAAAAGAGGTGAGCCTACCGCAACACCCATAATACCCGAAAGCATTTCATCCGCCACTACAGCATTGACTACCGTAAGATCCAGATACACATCCGTATTACAGAATTTACGTAAAAACGCAAATATCGGTTCTTCCATATCCGCCGCTGTATAGTCGTAACGTTTAATTGTTTGAAACGATATGTGATCTATACAATATATGGCAGTTCTGCCGCTGGCCTTAACCAGCTTTGAAACCCGCAGCACCGGCGTATTTTCGCCCACTCCAAATTTCTTTGCCATTGCCGAATCGCACTGCACGGTGGATATATCCGTTATGCTTGTTTCAGGTTCATATCCCATCGCCCGCACCCTGTCGCAAAACTCTGGTTCGAAATCCATACGCACCGGCACATCCAACACATGCTGATTTATCAGTGTGCCTATGCCCTGCCTGCGGCTGATATAGCCATCGCATTCAAGCGTTGCCATGCAATCGCGGATTAAAGTGCGGCTAACACCCATAGTTTCTGCCAGCACAGCCTCGGGCGGCAGCCTTTTTTCGTTGTTGCTTGCGTCATCCCGAATTTTTTTAAGGAGCGCCTGTCGTATCATCTTCGTATCCTGTAATTTTTCATCCATAGCTACACGTCCTCCTCCCCGCAGCCAACCACACTGGCAATTGCGTTTACAATGTTCTCATATCCCGTGCAGCGGCACAGATGCCCTGAAATCCGCTTGCGTATCTCCCCGCGCGTATATGTTTTTCCGCTATTTACCATTTCAACGCCGGCCATTATCAGGCCAGGTGTACAAAACCCGCATTGCACGGCCGCTTCGTCTATAAACGCCTGCTGTAATGGATGCAAAATGCCATCCTTCGCAAGGCCTTCCAGCGTGAGTACATCGCACCCATTCGCCCACATCGAAAGATACATGCATGTATTTGTCGCCCTACCGTCAATAAGCACGGTGCATGCACCACATTCGCCTGCTTCGCATCCCTTTTTAACGCTCTTTAATCCCAATCGTTCCCGCAGCGTATCCGCCAGCGATTCACGCTCATCCACGGCGATTTCGATGTTGCTTCCGTTGACCCGCATAGTAATGGTTTTAAGCATTTACATTTCCCCCCGCACGCTTGATAGCCTCCACCGCCGCCCGCATGGCCAGCTCAGCCGCAATATGCAAACGAAATTCCTTTGAAGCGCGCCAGCTATCCCTGGGCGATAGTTCGCGCGGCGCTTCTTTTCCTATCATAGCAATAAGGGCATCGTCCACTCGCATACCTGTCGCCTTATTTTCAAGCACGTTGCAACGCACCGGCGTCGGTGCCGCCACAGTAAACGCTATGCGCATCTGCGCCACGCACAGTTTTTCGCTATCCAGCTTCACGCCCACCGCGCAGCCCAACGTTGCAATCTCCATTGCATTGCGCTTCCCGAATTTCAGATACCGTGCGCCCAAGCCGCTGTAGCTTTCAGATTTGATCACTATTGCTGTAAGCACGTCGTCGTGCCGCAATACCGTTTTGCCCGGCCCAATATAAAAATCATGTATCGACACCAACCGTTCACCGCTGATACCTTCAACCACTAACTCGGCATCAAGCACCTTGAGCATTGCGGCACTGTCTGCGCTCACAGCGCCATTACAGACATTTCCGCCAATGCTGGCCATATTGCGTATCTCCGGCCCACCCACCAGCTCACACGCCTCTGCAAGCGCCGGAATGTGCGCACGGATAATTTCATTTTCACTTATATCACGAAAGCATGCGGCAGCGCCTATGCGTATTTGCCCATCGGCACAAAGCTTGATCTCCCTAAGCTCGTTTAGCCTTAATATGCTTACCAGCTTACATCCCGTCACCTTGCGAGCCCTTAGTTTAATCAGCAGATCCGTTCCTCCGCATATAATTGCCGCAGTTTGATCTTCGTGCATAGCCCGCACCGCGTCTGCAGCGCTTTTGGCCTGATAAAAACCGACTATATCAAACATCACATCTATCCTCCCGTGCCAATATACCCGCCTCGGTAAACGCCTTAATCAGCCGCTGAGGCGTCATTGGGAGTTCATTTATCGCCACACCTGTTGCGTGCAACACCGCATTGCGTATTGCAGGCGCTATCGGTATTGCAGGCGGCTCCCCCAACGATTTATTGCCAAATGGGCCGCGTGGATCGCTTGCTTCGATAAAAGCGGATTCTATCTTGGGCATGTCCATAGCCGTTGGTATCTTATAATCCAATAAATTGTTGTTGCGCATCTGTCCCGAAATCGGGTCAAACAGCAGTTCCTCCATCAGCGCATAGCCTATGCCCATAGCAACCCCGCCATGCACCTGCGCCCTCGCCAATTCCGGGTTGATTATTTTTCCGCTGTCCAGCACACATACGATGCGCTTTACATCAACGCGCCCTAGCGGCATGTCCACCTCTACATCCGCAAAGCAAACGCCAAATGAATACGCATTATCCCGCATACAATATGTGGACTCAGCTGTAATGTGCCGGCTATTTTTCATATCGTAAAGTGAATTTACCGCAACATCCGCTATTGTGCAGAGAACCTCGCCGCTTTTACGCACGCAGATGCCCGCTTCGCTAAGCTCCAGCTCTGCCTGCTCCATACCGTATTTCTCTGACGCAAATACAAGTATCTTATCCCTTAGTATTTCAGCCGTCTGCTTAACGGCGCTGCCACCCACAAATGTTTGGCGGGATGCGTAGGCACCGCTGTCGTATGGCGTAATATCCGTATCCTGATCCGATATGACGTATATTTTATCCTCGGGTATTTTCAGCACCTCGGACGCAATCTGGGCAAGCGCCGTATCTGAGCCCTGACCTATCTCTGTAGCGCCCACTTGGATCTGTATGCTGCCATTTTGATTCAAAACAATTCTTGAAGATGCCGTCTCCAGCGAGATCGGCGCAATTCCAGTAGTGTATATATATATGGCCGCGCCGATTCCACGGCGAAGGCTGCCGGTGTTTGTTTTGCTATAAATACTGCGTTTTCGCTCGTAATCGGCCATGTCTTTTCCCTTTTCTATGCACTCCACAAGGCCGTTGCTCATGCATTTCACGCCGTTAAACGGATCTACAAAATCCGGCCGCGTCATATGCTTTATTCGCAATTCCAATGGATCTTCACCAAGTCGAAGGGCCAATTCATCCATATGCGCTTCCATAGCAAAGTCTATCTGTGGTATGCCGTAGCCGCGCATAGCGCCACCGCTAGGTTTGTTTGTATATACCGAACGTGAGGCTGCAACATGCCAATCGCTTGCGTACAGATATTCAAAATTAGTAATGGCATTGGCGGCAATCGCATGTCCGTGCGCTGCATAGCTGCCCTGTTCGCAGTCCATTTCCGCCTGTCGCAGTTTGAAATGTCCATCACCATACACGCTTTTTAGCTGAATCTCCATGCCATGGCGTGTTCTGCTATTTACAAAAGTCTCTTCCCTTGTCATCATGAACGCCACGCATCTGCCACCAAGCTTTTGCGTAAGATATGCGGCAAGCGGCTCGCAATAAAGATCCTGTTTATTTCCAAAAGCGCCGCCCACATATGGCTTTATTACGCGTATATCGCCCATTGGGTAGTCCAACACTTCAGCCACAATGCGTCTGGCAATATGCGGCACTTGCGTAGCCGTAACTATATTTATCCGTTTTCCTTCCATGTAAGCAAAACATGATATGTTTTCAATATGACATGCATGAACCTGCGGCACACGATAGATCGCATTAAATATTTTTGACGCTGATGCCTCGCCGTTGGTTTCCATTGCGGCCTGCGCATATTGCTCCATGCCGCCAACGCCGATAGCCTCCAGCTTGCCGTTATTAACGGCGTAGTCCAATCCAGCAAAAACGTTGCTCTCAAAGCATTCCGGATGCAGCGGCTCTGCATGTATCGCCGCATCAATCGACATGGATGGCGCATATTCCGTGTATGTCACCTTGATCAGCTCCAGCGCCTTTTGCGCCGTCAAGGCATCCGAAGCAACTACCACCGCTATATCATCGCCGTAGTAGCGTACGCGGCGCGTAAGCATCTGTCTATCCGGAATATCTCGATGTGAAGCATCCAAACAATAGGGATGGCCCGGCGTGGTATACCGCCTGTCCGGCACATCAAAGCAGGTTGCAATATATTCAACGCCCTGCAATGCGCGTGCCGCCGACGTATCAATTGCTATCACAAGCCCGTTGGCAATGGTGCTATGCAGCACCTTTGCCGTTAGTGCGCCCGCAGGCAGCATATCCTCGGCATAGCGTGCCGTACCCATCACCTTCGCCAAAGCATCCTGGCGTTTAACCGGTTTGCCTATACCCACACGCTCACCCTATGCAATGCCCCCGCATTACACGTCCCTTTCATCTTTATGAAAACAACACAGCTTGTATCAACGGTTCAGTTCTGTTGTTGATTCGTTTCAATGGTATGACCTATTTTAATATGCATGCTATTTATTTGTCAAGTATACATTATGTACAATGTGATTTGATCCATTATAGCTATCCAATGCATAGCAACAGGCTAAATTGATGATGGGCTGCAATTGTTTGTATTTGCAGCCCATCAATATTTTTCAACAGCATTATCGTTATATAATGCTTGACTTAAAAAGATTATAAATTCAGTAGCCCGCTACTGTCTAGCTTTGGAGGTGAGTTTTACATTGAAGGCGCTATTTTCAGGCGGCAACGCGCAGTACGGTTTTAATTTGCAATTGATAAAAAATCTGTCGTCTTTATACGTTTATGGCGCAAGCATTCCGTCATCACCGCTATGAATTCGCAGTTTGTCGGAACATAGTTAAGATCATAATCGCCAAACATCAGCATCAGCCTTTGTCTGTTACCGCTTTCCCATGTGCGTTTTATGGCAAAACGGATGCTGCGCTCTATCGATGTGACGCTCACACTGAATTCGTCTGCAACAGACCTATACAGCACACAAGATACACGATGCACATACTCAGGCTTTTCACTTGTCATCGTCAATATATGGAGCATATACGAGTATCCCCTATACCTAGGGTGCATACCGATTGCCCTCAATATATCCGCGGCATATGTATTACAATTCATTATCGTTCCCCCCCTAGCTTCGCCAATTCACAGGCCTTAGTATATACCATATTCTGTCACATTGCAACATATGTTTGCAATATTATTATTGTTATTTATTTACTTATCGATAATTGTTATCTCTGCTGTTTTAGTGTGTTTATCGCTATCTCTCTATGGTTGTATGCGTAATTCGATGTGTTCCATGTTTGTTAAGTAATCTTAAGGCTCTTAATAAGAATAATATAAAGATATTATAGTGTAAATAAAATTATGTTCGCAGCCACAGTGTGGTCTTGCTTGCGCTAGCGGTATGCATAACAAATCTTAATGCACATAAGCACGATACAATATGCATTTTCATTTATGCAGCTATATTAATCTGCTATGTGATTTTTGCAATGTATGCGCACAAGATGAATTCCTTATTTATAACGCCAAGGTCAATTGAAGCATTGTATCGAATCGTTTATGGTAAAGGCATTCAGTAATTACTGCTATGAATTCGCAATTTGTAGGAACATAATCTGTGTCGTAGACTTGGAACAGCCGCTTAAGCTCTACCTTTTTTCCGCATTCCCATGTGCGTTTTATCGCAAAACGAACATTGCGTTCCACCGAAGCTATGCTTACGCCAAATTCATTGGCAACAATCGGATAGAGTTCACCGCTTGCGCAATAAACGCGCTCTGGATAGTCCCTTGTGATACGTAATATGCGCATCATATAGGCATATCCTCTGTATTTTGGATGCATACCTATAGCCCTTAGCACATCTGCCGCCTCTGACTCATGGTCTGTCATTTTCTACCTCCACCAAATACACATTGATTTATTATATATCGCACATCCCATACACGACAAGTTATTTACTTTAAACCTACATAATACGATAATATTTTATCAGTTGCACTTCATTATTACAATATGTAATTTAAATATTATTGTTTGCAATCGTTTCCTTTCAGTATGATGCAATATTATTTGTACTATGTTTATGGTGGTTTTCACGGCTTTCCCGTTGACATTGTGCATATGAATGGGTTATACTAGTTCTCGCAGTCGTTAGTCTGTAATGGGAGCATAGCTCAGCTGGGAGAGCACTTGCCTTACAAGCAAGGGGTCACAGGTTCGAGCCCTGTTGCTCCCACCATGGTCCGGTAGTTCAGTTGGTTAGAATGCCAGCCTGTCACGCTGGAGGTCAGGGGTTCGAGCCCCCTCCGGATCGCCAATTAGCCTCGGTAGCTCAGTTGGTAGAGCAAGGGACTGAAAATCCCTGTGTCGGTGGTTCAAGCCCACTCTGAGGCACCAATCTGCGGGAGTAGCTCATTCGGTAGAGCGCCGCCTTGCCAAGGCGGAGGTGGCGGGTTCGAACCCCGTCTCCCGCTCCACCTAAACTTAGTATTTCGGCGCCATAGCCAAGCGGTAAGGCAGAGGTCTGCAAAACCTTCATCCCCGGTCCGATTCCGGGTGGCGCCTCCACCATGATGTATCGGTTTAGATATATCGCCAAAAAACCCAGACATCGTCTGGGTTTTTTCGTTCTCTAAGCGCGTTCGCGCCGCGAACGGTTTACCGTGGATATGGTAAGTACATAATGGATACGAATCCCTTCAGCCGCTTTGGTTGGTCGATTACGACCTCCCAAAGCGGCTTTTTTGCGTTCTTTTCTTCTCCCTTTTCGCCGTTTTCACCCTTCGGGTACAACTGATGTCGATGCTTCGCATCGGCAAATATAGGAAGCACTTTGTTTTCAATTCAGCAAGGAGGTCGTGCAGATGGTTACCTGCATATCAGAAACACATCAGAAGAATTTGGGGGAGCATAACAATCCATCCCCAAAGTTTTACGGGAGAGGTCTGCCCTTTTGTCCGGCAACAACTTTTTTTGCTGCCGCAGAAGGAATAGGGGCAGTCTGTCTCACCCCATTAAACCCCCATTAAATCTGTTACCATACTGGAGAAAGAGTATATCCCGCTCTAAGCGTAGCTTAAAAGCACTACACCGAAACGAAGGGGTACATTTATCCTATCCTGTTTCCATTGCTTCTTCTTACAGCATCATAACCAATTAACTGTAAACCGAAAATGGAAGTCTATGCCATGCTGCCCATTCCTCCATTCCACTTATTCCGTTTTGTGCAGCCTGTTCAAAAATAGGCATTAGGGAATCCCGCGACGTATAGAAGGCATATTTACTTGCATCAAAATAGATCTCATATCTGCAACGATAAGATTCTTCCTCATTTTTTGTGTTGAAAGTTTCAATTTGTGTATCGGCATTTAAGAAGAAATCGCCCAATTCGCCAAAATGATGGGAGATTTGTGACACGCTGCCCTTCCAGCCGATCAATTCGATTCCCTCTTCACGCAGTTCACCTGTGGGGATTTCATATCCGTCCGTATCAAAGCTCATCACACATCGTCCGCTCTGCACCTCATACCACCTCTGTGTATAAACCATACAGCATGTTCCATGATCTGTAAGGCCAGTCCATATCATGTAGGTATACGCACCAATCACAGCAAAATGAAAAATCGGCGCTATCTCATAGGTATCGCTATAATACTCAATGATGCTCAGTGGCTGGTATTGATCTATGTTGACTTGAGAGAACAGGAGCAAATACGTCATGCCGTTCATGGTTCCCGGAGGGCAAAACGCAATATAGGCCATGTTGCTTTTTTCATCAAACTGGGGAAATCTAATTTCATATTCCTCCGGATAGTCTCCCTCCGTAACAAGCTGCTCGCGCAAAATATCGGTATTTCCGCAATCTGCATCCTTCAAGATAATTCCAAACGCATTCAGCACAACAGATAGCTTATCCCATTGCTTCATGCGAAGCAGAATGCTCAGCATATTTAGTGCTTCCTTGGTTAAATCTTGTCCCGATAGCATCCGAAATACGCCTTTACGCTCAAAATAAACCCGGTTTTCTAAGGGCAAATGCCGGATCTGCTGGATTGGTTGGGTTATAGGGGTAGGGGCTATTGCAGGGGGCTGCTGTAGGATAGATGGAGCTGGACTTTGTGTGACTTTCAACGGGGCATCAGCTACGATGTTTTGTTCATTGCAACCGCATGTCCAGCAGAGTATTGCCACGCAAAATAGCATTAGAATCCGTTTCATAAAAATATCCTCCAATCGTTTGATTGAAGGATACAATATGGATGTATCATAGTTGTATCAACGGCAACATCTACTGGACAGGATATCGCTTTTTTAGTTCGTCCATCGCAGCATTTGCCCACGCTTTTACGGCTGTGCGCTCGGATGTGGCAATGCAGCGAAGCTGTGCGTTCACAGCCTCTCGAATGACCGGATTTGCATAATCATCCTTATAAAGGTTGGGATCATAGCTGTAAAAGCCCAAACCATCGTTGTCGTTATAAAGCACGCTTTGCCAGGTTACGCAAACGGGATACGAATTTCTATAATAATCTACCTCATGATTCGGAATAATGGAACGTACTTCGCTTTTTGTTTCCACGTCATCAAACACTTCCAGTATATAACTGCGTGTAAAGGTGATATAGGAACGACCGTTTTCCATGCCGTACTCCCTCGGGAACAACATACGTGTTTCATCATTCGCTATTTCAAGATAGTTTGCGTCATATTCATAGTCATCCAACGAAAAGCTTGGCTCCTGTTGTGTGATTGGAAAAAAGTATAAAGTGTTTCCGCCCATTCCCGTCCCCCAATCTTCGGAATAATAAATCACATATAATGCATCCCCTATTGTAACAAGAGTTATACTGCTAGCACCTTTGCTACCCATTCGTGGTATCCCTGATAGAGCTTGAAATCCTTTGCCCGTGTCTTGAAAAAACAGCAGAATTTCCGCGCCGCCATAGTAATTAGCAGCCCCGGCATGCATGCGAAGGCTGATAAGACCCGGGGAAACAGTTTGCTCACTACCTACATAGTAATCCTCTTTGATGTTTGGCTCTGCGTGTGCCTGCGATATCGTAACGCCCTCATAAAGCCCTTGGGGCGAACAAAAAGGCTGTATGGGATTTCCCCAGCTCCATGTAATGCCATATTCCTTTAATACATCCCGCAAATCCTCGTCTGATTCCTTAAGCGAGCAAAGACGGTTAATCAGCCGCCCCATTCGCTCATAGGATAGCGTCCCTTCCATGGTATGATCGCAGATGCAGGAATTTCTGTACACATCGCCAAGATAGTATTTTTTTGTGCCTTGGGTGATCTCTGGAATCACTTCATCGCCAAGCTCTAAAAGCTGCTGCTGTATGGCTTTGTCGGAGCATCGTAGGGTATCTAAAGGATTTGTCACAGCAGGCGCTGGGGCGGCGGTAACCATGGGTGTTTGCGTCAACAGTGGTTTTGCCGTGCCGGATATCGTTTCCTTTGCAGTGCAGCCGGTGATTACACACAATATAATCAAGATGATTGTTATAAATCGTTTCATAAAAATATCCTCCAATCGTTTGATTGAAGGATACAATACGGATGTATCAAATTTGCATCAAGCTTCGCTATTATGACGTACAATTTCCTGTGCAAACACCTTCCACCCGTTCTCCCACAGGATGTAGCTGCAGGCGATAAACCCCGTATCCTCGCTGCCGTTGTAAAAACCATGGATAATCCGCAAATAACGCAAATCAGTTTCTTCCATAACAGTAGCGCCTGTACAAAACTCGTTAACGCCGGATTTTGTTGCCGCATCGACAGGATAATTAAAACCATCCGGGATATGCAAATAACTTACAGCATCTCTATCGATAAACGCCGAGGATTCGCTTCCGGCAAGAGCAAGCGTTTCTACCACCGCCCCAGTAGCTTCGTCGATGCTGAACACATAAACATCACAGCGGGCGGTGTTGTCCATAATAGGGCACAGGATCAGCAGCAGTTCGTCGACCCCGTCATTTGTCAAATCTGAGGCCATGGCCGTTACCTCCGTCCCCCATTCGCAGCGGCAAGCCGGTTTTCCGTTGATGGAAACGACTGTAGCGCCTTGAATAGATACTCCGGTTACCTTATCCTCTCCCTGGGCGGCTTTGTCATAGCTTAGACTGAGCGTGTAAGGCCCTATCGGATCGCTTTGGATAATCGCACTCGTATCGTATACAACGCTCCATTTTATACAATCGGCAAGCGTTCCCATCTGAATATTTGGGGTTGCCGCAGGGCCGGCAGCAGGCGTTGTTTCTGTAAGGATGTCAGTTCCGCCCGATTCGATGACCACTGTTTCCGCGATAGGCTGTTTTGGCGTCATGCTGCACGCGGCTAAGCATATCGGCACGGCAATACAGCACGTGAAAAATACAGCTTTCTTCATTTTCTCGTTCCTCCGCTTATTTCTTAAATGTGTACGTCAGGCTATCAATCGTAAATATTCCGAAAGCCCATAAACTCCGTAGTGAAAGCCTTGCCCATCACCCGCACACAATAAATCGGTTCCTCGTTTCCCGTGCCGCCCGTTTCGCACACTATATAGATTTCGCCTGACGTTCTCGTTTGCAGCTTATCGCAAAATTGTGGCAGCAGATAATAAATATACAGCGGCAACTGCGTCTCGGCATACAGGGCATCGTCTTTATAGATGCGGAGCGTTGCCTTTGTGCCGTAGTCTCCATCCTCTAGCGTGCCTTTGTCGCCATCGCCCAGCACCGTACCCTGCTCAACATAGCTCCCATAGCTTCTGCCGGAGAGGGTTATCCGTTCCGGCTCCCCATCGCCGTCCACATCTAGCGCGGTTTCATCCCATATTCTATCTAACGTGATCGTCATGCTGATCCTATCGATCACATCATTTTCTACTACATACCATTCACCAAAGCTTATTTTTGCGTCTTTTCCATAGAGCGTTTGCCTGCTTTTATCAAGGGGATCGCCTACCTGCCTGCCGTCCGGCGTATGATAGCCTGGCTTGACGATTTCAACTCTGCCGATCAGTTCTTTCCCGTTCTGTGCATATGCAGTAATCAGAAGCCCTTCGCCATCGGTATAATAAAGCGTTTTCCCCGGAACTAGCCCTTCAAGGCCAAACAATGCTTGTTCATCCTCTCGCAATGGATGCAGCGAATAAAGCTTTTGGGCGTCCTCCACGGCATCGCCGGGCTTAATGTTCGCAAGGGATATACCCTCGCGGTATAACGGATCAAGCAGCGTAAGCTGCGGGATAAAGGGGATCAGCCTTTCCAAGCCTCCGCCTGTATATACGCCTCCAATCAAGTTTTTTGCATAATCGATGAATCCGCGCCGTGCCGCAATTTGGCGTCTTGTCCAGATATTGTCGTCACCGGAGGCCTTGAGCGTTTCAATCTCCGATTGCATTTTGGGAATATACACCGCCTCGTAATACACGCTGTGCTCCTTGGATACATCCACCCATTTCGTGGAGGTACTGTTCGCATCATAGCGAAGAAACAACGGGAAAAGCGCGCCGTCGGCATCCTCCATGCCCACATATGTGGTCAAATCCTCGCCGCGCATATCCCTTTCCCCATAAAAAAAGGTGCGATTGTAATCCATTCCGTCGAATACACCGACGACAATTTCCACGCCGTCTCCCCGATCCAGCACTTCGCCCAGCATACGCTTGCCGCGAGAACTCACGCCCAAGCAAAACATGTCCTTGAAATCACTTTCCATGTTCTCATAGCCACCATACCAGCATGGATAAACGCCGCTCTCATCGCCGCGCTTTTCGCCCGTGGGCAGAAGCGCAAGAATAAAATTGTGGTTCCATTGGTCAAACTCGCCGGGGCTTGCCGCGCCAAGTAAGATATGCTCTTGCGGCACCTGTGCGCTTTCCACAGAGCTTTCGATATACGCGCAATAGGATAAAGCAATGGTCTGCCCAACCTCAAACTGCGCCTGCTCGTAATAGATGCTGTCCGGAGCATACGCCGCTTCATGGGACGCCGTTGTGCATAAAAGGGTAATAGAGTCCATGGTATGCTCCGTCACAGCCCAAACAGAGCTTGCGAACTTCGCCTCATATCCCTGTCCGGCAGCATAGATGCGCAAAAGGCAGGTCTGCTCCGCATAATAGCCAAGTGCTGCCATCCCGAAATCCGTCCAGCCGCGGTCTGGCTCGCCGGAGCCTGTAACAAGCCCCGCCCAATCCCCCACAAACCAATCCTCACTTTGTTCCTGCTTGGGCAGCTGTTCAGCGGAGATGTGCTCAATGGTTACCGTGCCTATTTCCCCTTGCAGCTTGGATTTTGGGGCAGAGGATAAAAAGAGTAGTACGGCGGCAAGGGCAGCAACGATGATAGAACCGATTAGAATATAAACCAACTTTTTTCTCATAGGTGTTTCTCCTGCATCTCGTATTTGTTGCCGTCATCCTATTTCCTGTTTGTATCCAACTTGCATCAACCCCTATGGAAATAATCCTCCACCCGCTCATTGTAAAAATACTCGTTAAAGAATTTTCCATCCGCCGTAAGGTCGCCCCATACCACGCTTTGCTCCTGTGTCATCATGGGAACGAGATAGGCTTTTCCCTTGTAATCGAGCAATACGCTGCCGCATTCGTCCGTGCCGAACACCGTAACCCTGTCGCCTTTGCCAAGAGACTTGCGTTTTCCATAGCCTTCAGCGCCCATGGTTTCCCAATCAAAGGCTGGATGGGTCTCAGGGGAAAGTTCCTTTAGGGCCTGGGTGGAAAATCCGGTGGTATATACGCAAACAAAATCACGCACCTCAAACTCCGTTTCTTCAATCGGATAATACACGTGATGCAGGGGCGGAATCTCCGTGAGGGCATTATCGATCACCGTATAGATTCGATCGATCCTCGTCCAGCCTAGATGAGAGGAATGCTCGTTGGCGTAAAGATGCCCCGCTCCATCTAAGGTAATATGGGGCGTACCAAGCTTTCCCGTCACATAATCCGGCAGCGCCCCAAGCTCTATATAGTTTCCATCGACGAAGCGAAAAAAAGTGGATTCGCCATATCCATCGGTAATCCGGTTTTCCAGCACAAAATCCTGATACCCATCGTTTTTGTCGATGTCGATCTGCTCAAAGCCCCTCTCCCGTGCATCGGATAAATCCACAGCGATGGTGGGGGCGGGCAGGGGCGCGGGCGTTTGTATTTCCCAAGCAATGTGGGGTTCCACAGGCAAAGCAATCTGCTCCACCTGCTGTGTGCATGCGGTGAATAAAACGCAGAATAAAGCACAGAGTACAGCTATTTTTTTCATTGATTCGCTCCTGTTCCGGGTCTAAGGGTAACGTGGCAGACTAAGCCGTCTGTAGGGTCTGTCTGCTGTGCAATCACGATGCTGATATGGGATGCACCTCCGTTTGCATAGAGCATGGTTTCCCTTTTGTATGCTTCCAGCTGACGCCATTGAATGATCTCTCCATCTTCCATATGCCAAATGGAAGCGAAATCTATCACCACATCCTGCGCCACAAAGCCCGAAACTGGAAACTCAGCATTAAGAACCGTTCCCGTGTTCGCATCCAGATAGAATACGACAGGTCGCTTGTCATCATCCATGTATTTAACACAATAAAACCCTTGATACTCCTGCGTCACCCCATGGACAAGCCGGTAATAGTCCACCTGAAAGTCGTCCCTTTGCGGGTTCTGGTTCAGGCAGCTTAGAAGCTTGATTTGTTCATAAAACCGCTCGGTGATTGCTTCCTCGCTCAACTCATCGCTAGATGGCGTCACATCATCCACCCGGTTTACAAACTGTGCAGACTGGTTTTCCCTTGCGTACCACTCAGCTGCTCGCAATAACTGTTCCTCCTGTGATAGCGGCTCCGGCGGCTTTTCCTCCGGCAAGGAGGTTAGAGGTGCAAGTCTTGTTTGCTCAAGCAGTTGCTTGCGATTGTGCTCAAACAGAAGCCTGGGAACCTGAACCGCCGCAAACACAACCAGCCCCACTACCAAGAGGGCAACAACATAAATCCAAACCTTATGCTTCATACTTGCCCTCCAAATAATAGGGCAGCAAAAATGAGATCGTTGTGCCCTTGTCGATTTCGCTTTGTATTTCTAAGCTTGTGCCATGAAGCTTTGCGATCGTATCACATAGGGCAAGCCCCAAGCCCGCGCCGTTTTGCGCCCGGGAGCGTGATTTATCCACCATGTAGAATGCCTGCGTGATTTTCGCAAGCTCCTCCTTTGGGATACCCCTGCCCTCATCGCACACGCTGATGCGATAGCCCGCCGGGGCGCATTTACCGAGTACATGAACGCTTTGTCCGCTTTTGCTTGCCTTTGAAGCGTTGTCAATGAGGTTTAACAGCATGGTGAGCGTTAAATCAGGCTCAATTAACAAGGTTGCATCAGGCAAATCCACAATGAGCTTTACGCCATATTTTTCTGTTAGTGACGCGCTTACACCATCCTCGATGCGCTGTGCTAGAGCCTGCGTTTCCACGATATAACGCCCAAATTCCTGCCGGTTTAGCACCATCAGCTCAAGGAGCTTGAGGGAAAGCCGCTCCAAGCGCCGCCCCTCGGTAAAGATATAATTTGCGGACTTAAAATGCGTTTCCTCATCCATTTGCCGTGAGCGCAGCATATCCGCATAGCCGATGATGGAGGTGAGTGGCGTTTTTAGCTCATGGGCAAAGCTGGAAACAAAATCCTCCCTTGCCTTTGCGTTTTGCTCCAGCTCCTGTACATGGGTTTCCAGCGCATCCGCCATATGGTTAAAATCCGAAGTTAATTCTCCGATTTCATCCCTTGTGGAAACCACGGCACGCTCGCTATAATCGCCCTTTGCCATGCGGCGGGTGACCATCGATAGCCTTCTTACCGGGCGAGTCAGAAGGGTGCAAAGTACAAGCAGCACGATGCCCACAACGGCAACCGCAAACAGCATTACTGTCGTTGCGGTTTGCATCATAGAATCATATAACAAAAACGGTGCGGAAATATCCTGCTCCAAGTATAGATAGCCAACCTTTTTCCCAAGCTGGACAGGCCGACAGCAGCGCATGAGATAGCCGTTTTCATCCTGTGCAATATCATAGGCGATGCCTTCTTTGGCTGCTTCAAGGAGAGTATTTGGAGCAGCCTGCGAGGGATGATACAGCGTTGCCCCATCCTGATCGTACAATCGTGCGGAGGCAAAATCCCCAGTTGCAACGCCCGCCATCACCGCCGTATATGCGTCACTATCCGCATAATAATCCATATCCGCCGTGAAGGATTCCACCACCGCCGTGAGTATGGTGAGCTTTTCTAGGGTGCGCTGCTTTTCTTGAGAGAGCGCCGTATCAAATGCGCTTGTGGTAAGCGTATAGCTGATGATAGAAAACGCAAGGATGAGCACCAGCAAACAGGAAAAGAACACCTTCCATGCAAATTTCATTCTTTCACCTCCAGGCGATACCCTACCTTGTATACGGTTTTCAGCGTTTCTTCCAGCCCCAGCTTTTTTCTTAAACGCTGCACGTGCAAATCCACCGTGCGGCTATCCCCTAGATAGTCCCCCTGCCAAACCCGCTCGAATATCACATCCCGAAACAGAGCGATGTTTTTATTTTGGATGAACAGTAAAAGCAGTTCATATTCCTTGGGGGTCAGCTCCACCTGCTTGCCGCCGCGCATCACGGCGTGGGACTGTGTATGCACTTCCATATCAAAAAGGTGCAGGATCGCATCCGTTTTATAGTAGCGCCGCAGCACCGTATCCACCCGTGCAAGTAGCTCCGCTACCGCAAAGGGCTTTACGATGTAATCATCCCCGCCAAGGCGCAAGCCCTTCACCCGGTCGGCAACATCCCCCTTGGCGGTCAAAAAGATGACCGGAATCTCTAAGGGTTTAATAAACTCCATCAGCGTAAAGCCATCCACATGGGGCAGCATCACATCCAGCAGGATGATGTCAAATCGATGCTCCACAAGTATATCCGCCGCCGCTTTTCCATCGTAAGCCACGGTGCAATTATAGCCCGCGCCTGTAAGATTCATTTGAATCAGCTCGGAGATGGGCTTTTCATCTTCCACAATCAATATTTTGCACATAGGATACACCGCCTTTTAATTTCGATGGAGTAATTTTACCTGGTCTTTGTATCTGAATTGTATCATGAGAAATGAGGCTTAGCCATTGCACGCCTTGGCTTTGGTTGAAAATAAAGCATATAGGTTGTGGCACTAGACTGTCACTCCATTTGTTAGCATCTAACCTTTGCAATTTAATATGTCATACAATAACGTTAATTGTTTGCCAAACCCGATTGATATTCCTCCTCCGATATTATCCCAAGCAGTTCGTCGGCGTCGCCTTTATAGGCATGGTCAGAATCCACATATGCTGAGCATTCAATGTTATAATAACTTCTTTCACCAGCATCGATCCATTCAATATATGTGACTAACTTACCAGAGCTATATGTTTTGATAAGCAGTTCGTCAATCCCATCGCCGTCATAATCCTTTACAGCGTACAATTCATCATAGGTCAGACCGTAGCAATCACCATATAGAGGCCGCATTGAATATTCCGGTTTTTCTCTATATAGATGAGGTATCATCCCGTTCCATCCGTCGGTGTCATTCCCTATCAAGCATATCGTTTTGCCCATTGAAACATATGTGTCCAACGATGCCACGCCGGATAAAGCGTCTATCTCAAGCAAGCGGTTTTTCGCATTGCTTCTCACTTCTTCGTATACATCCGCGCCAAGCGTTATCAGGGTGATTTCATCTGGCGCGCCGTCTGCGCCAACAGACCCATGCTGCGGGATATGTGCACGGCATGTGAACGCAGAGCCATACGAATTGCATCTTCTTTAGGCAACGGAGCTCCGCCTGGCAATACGCTCCATTCGACAGCTCCCCATGAGCTGCCGTAGTCAGGGCTTGCGAGCCATACTTCGGCCTTGGCATAGACCTCTCCCGACGCATCGAAAGACGTTATTTCAAATAGCCATTCTACGCCATCCATGTTTACAGGAATTTCCGAAGACGCTTCGCGTATGCATCTAAGTTGTATCAAGTTATTTTCAATTGTTGAAATGACTGTTTAAACCAAATAAGCAATTTTCCACGACTATCTATCAACAAAAACTGCTGCGCCAAACCTGACGCAGCATATGTAAATCTTCCG
Source organism: Clostridia bacterium (assembly GCA_036652795.1). Taxonomy (GTDB): domain Bacteria; phylum Bacillota; class Clostridia; order Christensenellales; family CAG-138; genus JAVVVD01. The sequence goes on from JAVVVD010000002.1 coordinate 196,195, forward strand.
ACCCCACCCCTGCCGTTCATATGAAGATAGTTACCCATCGGGCTTTGTATAAGTAGCACCCGATACCGATCAATATTTACTTTTTTTTGCTTTTTAGTTTGTTTTCGTGAAGCCCTAACTGCGCTTGCTTATAGAGTTGATCCCCCCAACACCGCAATTCCGCAGGCAAGTACGCCCTGAATGGTGGAGGTTACGCTCCAGCCAATGAGAATATCGGCGGCAAGCAATGAAATAAGCGGTAATATCCACGGAATGATCTCCCTCCTCACCCTGTACAAAATAAATATTATTATATTTTAGCTTCGCTAAAGGTTATTTATTGACATATTAAACATGCTGAGTATAATAATAATAGCAGGTTCTGTATATCCTTACTTATGGGTAATCATCCAAAAACGACAACACACATCACAACATTTAAGGAGGAAAAAATGAAAAAACTTTTATGCATGCTTCTTAGTGTAGCCATGATCTTGTCCCTTGCTGCGTGTGCCAATACCGGTACAGGCGCAACGGTTGAACCCGTTGTCGATAATCCGGTAACCACAGCCGAAGTCCCTGTTACAGAACCAGAAACACCAAGTGCCGACTTCCATATCGGCATCGTGACCGGATCCGTTTCCCAGTCCGAGGATGATAGGCGTGGCGCAGAAGCTTTTCTGGAAATGTATGGCGAAGACATGGTTAAGCTCGCCATATATCCCGATAACTTCACCGAAGAACTTGAAACCACCATTCAAACTATTGTTAACCTTTCCGACGATCCTCTGATGAAGGCTATCGTTGTTAACCAGGCTGTTCCTGGAACAACAGAGGCTTTCCGTCAAATCAAGGAAAGAAGACCCGACATCATCTGCCTCGCTGGCGAATCCCACGAGGATCTTCCAGAAATTGGCAGTGCAGCTGGCGTTGTTTGCAACAATGACTTTGTGGCACGCGGCTACCTTATCATCAGAACCGCTCATGAACTGGGCTGCGATACCTTCGTGCATATCTCCTTCCCCAGGCATATGGCCTATGAGACGATGAGCCGCCGTGTTGCCATAATGAAGGCTGCCTGCGAAGAGTTTGGCATGAAGTTCGTACTTGAAACTGCTCCCGACCCCACCTCCGATGTTGGCGTTGCCGGCGCACAGGCTTACATCCTTGAGAAGGTTCCAGAGTGGGTTGCGAAGTACGGCAAGAACGCCGCTTACTTCTGCACGAATGATGCTCATACCGAGCCTCTGCTCAAGAGACTTCTTGAGTGTGGCGGATACTTTATCGAAGCCGACCTTCCTTCCCCGCTAATGGGCTATCCCGGAGCTCTTGGCATCGACCTCACTGCTGAGGCCGGCGACTTTGAAAAGATACTTGCCAAGGTTGAATCCGCTATTTGCGAAAAGGGCGGCGCAGGCAAGTTTGGCACCTGGGCGTATTCCTACGGCTACACCGTGTCGGCTGGCCTTGCACAGCACGCTATGAATGTAATAATGGGCGAGAGCGAGCTTTGTGACATCGATGATATCGCAAAGGCATACGAAGTATTCTCCCCCAAAGCTGCCTGGAACGGTTCCAGCTATACCAATGCTGAAACCGGCGTGAAGTCCGACAATACTTTCCTTGTATATCAGGATACCTATATCATGGGCAATCCCGGCCATTACATGGGTTCGACCGATATCGAAGTGCCTGAGAAGTATTTCACCACAAAGTAGCTTTCAACTAACAACCAAGGGGGAGGATCGTGTCCTCCCCCTTCCTTTTAAGTAGGGTGTGAATATGATAAATGCAAAAATTCCTATATTGGAAATGCGAAATATCAAGAAGGATTTCTTTGGCAACCAGGTTTTGACGGATATCAACCTCACGCTTCATGCCGGTGAGGTTCTTGGTCTTGTAGGAGAAAACGGAGCCGGTAAAAGCACCTTGATGAAAATTCTTTTCGGCATGGATGTTATCCGCGAAACAGGTGGATATGATGGAGACGTACTAATCAATGGAGAAAAAATCCAATTTTCAACGCCGTTCGATGCGCTTGCGGCTGGCATTGGCATGGTTCACCAGGAATTTTCTCTGATACCTGGCTTTACGGCCACTGAGAATATTCTGCTTAACAGAGAACCTAAGAAAAAAAATATTATATCTGAGGTTTTCGGCGAAAGGCTCAGCACGCTTGACTATGATCAGATGAAGGCAATATCCACAAAGGCTATTGATAAGATGGGCTTTAAGATTGACGCAAACATGACCATCAACAATATGCCTGTTGGTCACAGACAATTTACCGAAATTGCAAGAGAGCTGAGCAATGACCATCTCAAGATCCTTATTTTGGATGAGCCGACAGCTGTTTTAACTGAGCAGGAAGCCGATGCATTGCTGGAGTCCATCCGGAACATGTCCGCAAAAGGCATCGCCATCGTATTTATCACGCACAGGCTGCATGAAATACTGTCTGTGTGCGATAATGTTCTGGTTATGCGGGACGGCTATGTGGTTAAGAATGTTCCCGCCAAGGAAACAAACATTGCTGAGATTACCAAATGGATGGTGGGAAGAAACGTCGACGCATCCGTTAATGTTGACGTGCGAATCAACCCAAACGCCAAAACCATAATGTCTATCCGCAATCTTTGGGTGGACATGTCCGGTGAAATCGTGCGCAATGTTGACCTGGATGTTAAGGAAGGCGAAATTCTGGGCATCGGCGGACTTGCCGGGCAAGGAAAGCTAGGCATTCCCAACGGCATAATGGGCTTATGCGAAGCGGGAGGCACGGTGATTTTTGACGGAAATGAGATTCCGCTCAACAGCCCAAGAAGATGTTTGGATGCTTCCATTGCCTTCGTTTCTGAGGACAGAAGGGGCGTAGGCCTGTTGCTTGATGAAACGCTGGAATGGAATATTGCGTTCCCCGCAATGCAGGTTCAATGTAAGTTCTTGAAAAAATTTTTTGGCGGCCTTATTAAGTGGAGAGATGAAAAGGCTATCCACCAAGTAACGCAAAAATATATTGACGAATTAATGATCAAATGCACCGGTTCCAAACAAAGCGCAAAAGAGCTTTCCGGAGGCAACCAGCAAAAGGTGTGTTTGGCCAAAACTTTTGCATTGGAGCCGAAGTTTCTCTTCGTTTCTGAGCCTACCCGAGGGATTGATGTCGGTGCTAAATCGCTCGTTTTGACTGCTCTCAAAAAGTTCAACAGAGAGAACGGTGTTACGGTCGTTGTGATTTCATCGGAGCTTGAAGAACTCAGGCAGACCTGCGACAGGATTGCGATTGTATCTGGCGGCAAAATTACCGGCATACTTCCTGCGACAGAATCATCAGAGGAATTCGGAATGCTGATGATCGCACAGGCAAGGTAAGGAGGGCAGGATGAACAAAAGTATCATCGAAAACAACGGAACGCTGAAGGGACGAATAGCTGGTCTTGTTAACAGCTTTGGCCTGCCTAGGCTGATTATCGCCGGCTTCCTTTTACTGCTATTCATAACGGCTCCAATTGTAGGAGCGGACTTTTTAACACAGCTTACCAACACGATTAACCGTTTCAGCTGGAACGCAATCCTCGTGCTGGCAATGGTGCCTATGATACACTCGGGCTGTGGTCTTAACTTCGGTCTGCCACTCGGCATCATATCGGGCCTTCTTGGCGCCACGCTGTCGATTGAGTTTGGTTTTACGGGCGCCACAAGCTTTATAATGGCTATTCTGATTTCCACTCCGTTTGCCATACTGTTCGGCACAGGTTACGGATGGCTACTGAATAAGGTAAAAGGCGGCGAAATGATGATAGCCACCTACGTTGGCTTTTCGTCTGTATCCTTTATGTGTATGATGTGGCTTTTGCTCCCTTATAGCAGCCCCAAAATGGTATGGGGGCTGGCCGGTAAGGGCCTGCGAACCACTATTTCGCTGGAAGGCTATTTCGACAAAGCGCTTGCCAATATTCTACAGATCAACATCGGAACTCTTTCCATCCCGGTGGGCAGCATTCTGTTTTTTGCCCTGCTTGCCTTCTTTATGTGGTCATTTCTCCACACAAAAACCGGCACGGCAATGACGGCGGTGGGATCCAATCCAACCTTCGCCAAAGCGGCGGGCGTCAATGTGAATAAGATGAGATTGCTCTCCGTTGTGATGTCCACGTGGCTTGCGGCAATTGGCATACTTGTTTATGAGCAGGGCTTCGGCTTTATTCAGCTGTACACGGCGCCTTTCCTCATGGCGCTTCCCGCGGTGTCGGCAATTTTGATAGGCGGCGCTTCTGTAAATAAGGCGTCCATTACGAACGTAATAATAGGAACCTTCCTGTTTCAGGGCATGGTTACAATGACGCCCACTGTTATGAACTCTGTGATTCATATGGACATGAGCGAGGTTATCAGAATTATTGTCTCAAATGGTATGATCCTATATGCTTTGACGAGAAAGACTGAGGGATCAAAATGAATAATAATATGACAGAAAAAAATTTATTGAAGCAGTCCGGTGTGTTTGTGCGCAACAATTCCGTGCCAATCATGTTCGTAATTATCTGCGCGGTGTGCATACCCATTTCGGGCTTTTCTACGAACTATCTAATCAATGAAATCCTAACGAGAATGGGGAGAAATACCTTTCTTATTCTCTGCCTGCTTATCCCAATTATAGCCGGCATGGGCTTGAACTTCGCTATGACACTTGGCGCAATGGCCGGAGAAATCGGATTGATTTTAGTCGCTGACTGGCAAATTTACGGTATCCCCGGCGTTGTTCTCGCGATGATTCTTTCAATCCCAATCTCCATCCTGCTTGGACTTCTATGCGGTAAAATTTTGAACCTTACCAAGGGCAAAGAGATGATTACGAGCTTTATCATCAGCTATTTCATCAATGGTCTCTACCAGTTGGTTGTGCTTTACATGATGGGGCCAATCATCCCTATCATCCATGCGTCTGTAAGGCTGCCCCGTGGCTATGGCATCCGCAATACAGTAAGCCTGCTGAATATGAGGCAATGCATTGATAATCTGATAGCGATCAATATCAATGGAATCAAAATTCCGGTGCTGACATTTATCATTATCGGGCTTTTGTGTCTGTTCATCGTTTGGTTTAGAAAAACCAAGCTTGGACAGGATATGAGAGCCGTCGGGCAGGATATGCAGGTTGCGCGCGACGCCGGTATCAATGTGGATAAAACAAGAATCATATCCGTTATTATGTCCACGGTGCTTGCCGGCTTCGGTATGATACTCTATCTGCAAAACATGGGCAACCTATCAACCTATAGCTCCCATTCGCAAATAGGCATGTTCTGCATCGCGGCCCTGCTTGTTGGCGGCGCGTCGGCGGATAAAGCTTCAATCGGAAATGTGTTCCTTGGGGTAACGCTGTTCCACTTAATGTTTATTGTGGCACCCGCGGCAGGCACAAAGATCACTGGCGATTCCATGATCGGCGAATACTTCCGCGTGTTTGCATCCTATGGTGTCATCACCTGTGCTTTGGCCATGTATGAGTCTAAAAAACGCAGACTAAAGAGCAGGCTGGGGCAACAGTTGGAACGTGATCAGCAGTTGGAGGAAAAGAAATGAAATCAAAGCGCGCATTTATATTTAGGGCTCTGACGATACTCCTTCTCCTCATCATCGCAGGCGTCATGCTCATCGTAGGCAGAGGTCACACGGTGTACCTTGATAACAAGACCACCGAATATAACGGACAAACTTATAAGTGCCCTTATAAGGTGGTGGCCTATGTTAACGATAAACAGGTCGCTAAGCTGTATGACAAAAAGCGTGAAGACCGTGGTCTTGCTTCCTGCATGGGGCAGACGTTCAAGGCGGTTCTTGAAATCACGCAGGAAAAAGGCGGAGATGCGGTAATGTGTAGCGTTACAATAAAGCTACCGTATAATATGGACGGCATTATCATCAATCTGCCCGCTCTGCTGGCTGGCCTTCCTGAAGACGCATATCTTTCAAAATTTATTTCTGCGCCTGTAGAAGAAGTCGTGGATGAGGAGATCGTTACGGACGAGTTTGCATTGCCGCTGGAAGAACCATAACTTTGATAGTGCTGTATTCCCCGCACATTGGCTATGGTAAAACGTACTCTAAGCAAATTAAAAAAAGCGGCGTTGCTATGGGGAAAACCAGCTATGCGCAATACGATTTCATCTTTACACAAAGCAAAATGAACATTTTGCGCTGCCCCTCACGCATCTAAATTTACCACTTAAGTTGGGTTGCTTTATCAGTATAGCCAGTATCACTAAAACCCCCGCCGTCAGGCGGGGGTTTTTATAGCCGTAATCAGAGGGCATCAAAACATAATACAGATATTTTCAAAGCCAGCTGAATAGTTGTAGCTCTATATTCAGCTTTCATAGCCTACTATAAGTCTGCAAAGTCCGTATTCAGTGCTGCCGCTTTGCGCATATTCCAATGTTACATCAGCACTGTCCGTAAGATAGATATACGTCATAGCCCCATTGTTGAATGTGCGCAGATACTTACCCACCGTAACATACGGCGTCTTTGTGGATTCACCGCCGAGCTTATCCCGCGAAGCATCCTCCACCACCTGAAAAACGCTGCCATCATGGACTATGTGCGTAAATATCGGATCGCCTTCAACGGTATGCTGCATTATGATTATCTGCGAAGGCTCCTTCTTTTCTACATGCGCTAGAAATGTATCGATGATTCTTTTTGTATCGCCCTTCACCTTACCGTGTACCGTCACAAAAAGCCCGTCCTCCTCGCCCTGCTCCGGTGTGCAATCAGCAGGGAAAGCCGCAAGTATATGCTTGATTATCTCAGGCGAAAACGCGTTTGAAATAGCGCTTCCATCCCCATTGAGCTGCCCATACAGGCAGTATACGCCGTTTATCTTGGCAATAACGTTATCGCCGTATTCATATATTTTAGCGCCAAGTATATTTTCATTCGACTGCATATTATCGCTTGGAATCTCACTTTGAGGTACGTTTGAACTGATCTCACCTATTTCTTCAAGCTTTGATGGATCAACATTCACTTTTTCTGGAAAGCTAATGAGATAATAGAGTTTCCCATTGATGCGCATCATTGGCCGTCTGTCCCAAGCATGGGACGAAAGCTGCACAAAATATGCCATTGTACGGGTTGGATAGCTTTCTTCCACATCCCCGATAGCAAGTATTATCTCATCACCTACAGCAAGCTCTGCTATGCTCATCTCCTCAGGCTGCTCATTTATGATTTTAACAAGCACCGCTTCCTTGCAGTTAACATTACAGCGATCTCCCAGCACACCGTTTCCATCGATGTCCTCTACGCTTAGCACCATATTTGCTACATCAACCTCAAGCACGCGGGCATTTACGCCGCTCATCTTTGCCTTGCCGCCCTCCCCTGCCATAAAGATTGCCGTAGGGCCATCACCCATCGCGGTATTATACTTTAGGCGCCTATTCTTGGGGCTGCACAGCAAGCCGATGCCAACTATCACAACCGCTAGCACCGCCACTATTATCATCCAAAATGCTGGTTTTTTATAATTTAACACGTTTTTTACCCGTCCTTTCACATTGCCATCATCAAACGCAATTGGCATTCCCAATCTTAGCTTCATACCTGATGCCATATACAGCAGCGATGAGGAATACTCCTTCTTTATATTGCTGCCCAGCATCTTTATCACCGCCTCATCACAGGAAAACTCCATGTCCCTATTTGTCATGATATATGCAATCCATACCAACGGATTGAACCAGTGTAGGCAAAGCGCCATAAAGGATATAAGTCGCCATACATAATCAAGCCGTTTAATGTGTATGTGCTCGTGTAGCAATACATATTGCCTTTCCTCGCCGCCAAGCACATTAGGCAGATAGATCTTTGGTTTTATCAAACCCATGACAAACGGCGTTCGAAGATTATCAGCAATATAAATGTTACCTGATTCATGGGTTGCCCCTTTTAGGCTGCGTGACAGCCTTATGAAGGACGTTACCCCATATATCATCAGCGCCGCGGCTCCAACAAGCCATACTATGCCGGCGATAAACGTGATCAGCTGCAACGGATTCATGCTTGCGCCAATAGCTGGCGCTGGCAAGATACTATTTATCGCATTGTCTATGGCGGGGATATTGCTGTTGATTTTGGGAATAGGCGCAAGCAATATGCCCTGCGATATCGGTTTTGCCGCCATTGGCACAAGGCTAAAGCTGCTTTCTATTGAAAATGGCAGTATCAGCCGCAAAAACGGCACGGCCCACAGCATATAGGAAAGCGCCTTTGGCATCCGCTTTAACAGCAACCGCACCAGCAGCACAAATAGAATCACGTAGCCACCCGTGATGCTCATGTTTAGTATTTCAATAAAAGCTTCCCGCATTACCCCTCCACATGCTCATCTATGAGCCGCTTTATTTCAGCCGCTTCCGCTTCAGAGAGTTGCTTTCCGCTAACAAATGCCGCAAAGAAAGACGGCAGTGATCCGCCGAATGAATCCTCAACAAAAACATGGCTTCTTTGTGCAGCATATTGCGCCCTTGTTACTAATACGTTTACCGTTGCGTTATCGTTGCAGAATAGTCTCTTTTCACACAGCTTTTTTAGCACCGTATATGTGGTGGATTTTTTCCAATCCAGCGTATGCTCGCACAATTTCACCAAATCGCTTGACGAGAGCGGAGCATTGCCCCATATTATTTCCGCAAAACGGTTTTCGGCTTCTGTAAGCTTATATATACCCATAATTCCCCCTTGGTCTATATATCATAGACCATATGTGTAGTCTATAACTTATAGACTACATTGTCAAGGCAAAATAATGAAAATATCATCAGCTTCCGGCGGGTGGTCACAATTGACGCAAGCCAAAGCTAATGATATCCTCAACAGTATTTACTATATTTTATGTCGTTTAACTTCAGTTTTCGCACCAGCTATTGGCGCGCGGATTAACGGCGGTATACACTCAAAAATACAATAGTGGCATATCCTTACCGCAACGGAGCGAGAATATTATATATAGGCGCGTTCAAAATCAGCTATCGGTATTGGCTTATTAAAAATGTATCCCTGTGCATACCCACAGCCCAGTTCTCTTATCTTGTCAAGCTGCTCCTGTGTTTCCACACCCTCTGCAACAACAGCCATACCGTATTGGTCGCAAAGATCCACCACGCTTTTTATTACTGAACACGACATCTTGTTTGACACCACATGATCAACAAGGCTCTTATCCAGTTTAATCGCACTAAAATCCAACGTAGAAAGGATGAACAGGTTTGAATATTTGGAGCCAAAATCATCCAAGGATAACCTAAAGCCCACCTGCATTAGGCTGCGCCCTATTCGTGTGATAGTTTCCCACTCGAGGTCACCTAAGCTTTCAGTTATTTCTATCTCAATGCAGCGCCTGTCTATATCGTACCTGCGAACTATGTCCAGCATAGATTCCATTACGCCAGGCTCCAGCAATGTCGCCCTGGAAAAGTTAAGCGATATTTCCATATCCGTACGTCCCTGCTGTTTCCAACGCTCCAGCAGCTTGCACACTTCCTCAAGCACAAAAAAATCAATATATCTAATAAGGCCTATCTTTTCAAGTCTTGGTATGAACTTTGCTGGCATTATCATACCGCGATCTGGCAGTATTATCCTTGAAAGCGCCTCTGCGCCAGATACCTTGCCATCCGCTATGGTGACCTTTGGCTGAAGAAACACATGCACTTGGCCATTGCTTAACATTGTTTTTATTTCCGTTATATCATCCTTTTTAAAGCGGTTTTCATATATCTGCGTCATATGCTGCATTTCACGCTTAGACGCCATCATCATTTCTTCTGCATCATCTATCAGCTTTTCAAAGTTCTGCACCATATCCGTCCATGTGCAGCCCAATGAATAACAGCCCTGATAATTGCAATGTGTTTCATTGCGTATTTGTGCGATCCTATCCATAAACATATCATAGGGTGCTCCTGCACACAGCACAAGAAACGAGCTTCCACCCATGCGATAAACTTCATTTGGTGCAAAATACTTCAAGAGAATTCCCGATATGTACACCAGCATATTGTCGCCGTACACATTGCCATATTTTCTATTAAAATTATGCAAACCGTTTAAATCCACAACCAGCACACCCAGGGACGAAAGCGACTCCGGCTTGGTTCTGGTGCAATATTCCGCATAGCTTTCGCGATTCAAAAGCCCTGTTAGCATATCATGCCGATTAAGATAGCTTTGCCGCTCTATTGCGCGGCGCTTTTGTATCTCACTGATTACAAAATAGGATATAGCTCTGACAAGCGAATCGCTCTCTCTGTGCGCCTTTTGATTATCCACCCCTAAAAAGCCTTTGGGCGATCCTGGAATTGAGAATGGCATACAGTAGATCGATTCAACGCCACATCTACGAAGTAATGTGTATTTTTCAGGGTCCTTATGCATGAGAAATGTCTTAGCATCGCCCACCGCAAATGGTTCTTCGTTTATAAGCGCCCTTTGCAGCAACGGCAGATCCGATTCATCCACATTCTGAATTAAGTCTTTTTGCGGCTTTACTCCGTCTGCGCACCATTCATATGTATTGTTGATAGTGTGCTTTTGCCCATCATACTCAAGAATATATGCCCTCTCCGCCCTATAATACTCCCCAACGTACCTCAATAGTCCCGCCATGGCATTATCCAATGTATCCGCCGTTAGCAGCGATGATGTGCAATCCAAGAACGCCTCAACCGTATCCTCATCTCCGCCCAGTATTGCTAGCACACCCCTGCTGTGCTCCGTTACTCCTTTTTCCTCAGGTGCGCACTCGTGCATCGTTTTATCGAAAAAGCGCAGAGTATCTCCGTCCTTATCTCCTATCGATTCCAGCGCTATAATGGCATCGGCGTATATATCAGCAAATTGCCACCCTTCATCCATCTGGTATACGCAACCAATGCGGTAGTTTGCGTAGGCCTCTTCTATTGTGGTAAAAAGCATAGGTATCTTGAGTATATGTATCAGCTCCTCAATATCCTTCTGTAGCCAAGCCTGCGATGGTACATCTGTAAACAGCAGCATAAACCGGCCTTCACCCATATAGCCCATGAAATTGCTTTTTTTAAGATGCATCTGGGCCTTGCGTGATATCGCCAGTAGCATACTATCCATGCTTGCAGTCCCCAGCTGCGTGCGTAGTTTAATAAAATCCACAATATCCAACACAGCTATGGCCATGCGCTTTAGCCCAATTGTTTCGGCAAGCATATACTGTGCAAATGCGCGCATGGTTGCAGCCGTATACAAGCCATTGGTCATTGAACGCTCCGCCTTAATTGGAAGCGCCAGCTCAAACCTTTTCTTATCATCTATATTGCGCTGATATATAAACCCATATAGATCGCCGTTATCCGGGTTAATCATCATGTGCGCTCTATGCGCCACCCATACCAGTCTGCCGGCAGAATCCCTGCGGCGGTATTCCATATTTATCCATTCATTACCACCAGCAAAGCTCCTTTTCATCGCGCCCAGGCTTAGCTTTTCTTCGGCAACAACACACTCTTCAAGGTTTTGCATCATTCTTATCCCGAAATTGTATATTTCTGTATAGGTTTTCAGTCTACTTAGCTCATCATCCGTTATATCGTTCACATATGTATATTCCACCGTATCGCACGATAGATTCGCCTTGACTACAGATATAAAATCACCAGCGATAACCGACTTTAATTTATCCTCGTGCTCAAACTTCAACCGCGCCTCTGCCACGTTTGCAACATCTTCACTTATGCCTACGGTGCGGTATGGTTTACCATCCTCATCATATACACTCTTATATGACGTCCTCACCAGCCCATAGCTGCCATCGGTTTTGCGTACTTTCACTATGCAGCTACCGTTTTCAACGCCTGCATATATATCATCGTACAATCTGCGTATATCGTCCGCTGAGTCAGGATGTATGCCGCCGTTTCTTATTGCAGATTCAGGCATGTCCACTATTTTTTCCGGCCCAATATCATACTTTTTTACGGCCGCACGGGAGCGATATATTGTATGTTCGCTTATATCACACTCGTATGAGGCCACCGAACATAGATCGAATGTGATCTGAATGCGCTCTTTCTCTAATTTATAGGCAAGTTCGGTTTGTTTAAGCTCACTAACATCCGTTATCACCGCTATCAGCACAGGCTTATCGCTACCGCCATAGGGTATACGCACAGCGCGCATATGCCGCCAGCCAATACCGCCACCACTGAATATGTTCCTATAAACGATGTCCACAAGCTGGCCTGTTTTTGCGCCCTCCTTTAATGCCGTATCGAATCTTTCTTTATCCTTGTAGTATACAAGCTGTGAAAGATCATTGTTGTTTTCTGCAAATTCGTCCTGATTTGTTTCAGCCATATTATAATAGCTCGGGCTGATATAAAATGGATGTATGGGCGTATCCACCTCAAACATCAGCACGCCGCCAGCCATATAGTTCATCAACGCATTCAATTGGATGCCGGCGTTCTCCTTCATAAAATCCACGCGGTTAATCACGCCTATCGCACGCTGCGTTTTTCCATCGTCATCGCGTACGCATATAACCCCCAGCTTGCTCCATTCATAGGTGCCATCCGTTTTTTTAAGGCGCAGCGTAATGCGTGGTTCATTGCTGTTCCCGGAGGCTTCCGCTATAAAACCATCCTTAACCAGCACTCTGTCATCTGCGTGTATTGAATCTCCCGTATATGTGCCACGCAGCAATTCATATATCTCCTGCTGAGTAAATGTGTATTCTTTAAAACCCTCGCTGGCAAAAAATGCGCCTGTAACAAAATCAAGCTCAAATATCACCGTGCCGGACTTTTCCATTATTATGCGATAACGCTCATCGTTGTTCTGTTTTTGCAAAAGCTCATTATTATCCCTTACGATCCCATCTACATACTTTGCATTATCATTATATCGACGCACGTCGCCTGTATCATCTATTGGTGTGTAACTTGGGCTCCAGATTCCACCAGCCATATCCGGATGATAGAACATATGCCTATTTCCTCCCTGCGCCTTTGCATTATACAGGGCTATGTCTGCATTTTGGTACAGTTCATTGAATGTTTTCCCATCCCTCGGATAGATTGCAATGCCAAGGCTGCCAGACACCGATATTTCTGGCGTAAGTTGTTTTTCGATCAGCTTTACAAGCAGCCTCGCCCGTTTATCCACAACACCATCATGCGGTACATTGATCAGGCATAGCATGAATTCATCGCCGCCTAGCCTACCTATTATATCGTCCGTGCGCAGCATTGATTTAAGGTTCTGTACCATATCACTAAGCACATTGTCGCCTTGGATATGGCCCAGCGTATCGTTCACCTGCTTTAGTTTATCTATATCTATCATAATCAGTGCATGCTGCTGATCTGAGCTGAGCTCCATCAGCGCATCCGTTTGCTCAATAAACGCTGCACGGTTGAGCGCGCCGGTCAGAGCATCCTCTGTTGAGCGCACCTTCATGCGCAGCGCCTCTTTTTTCTGCGCATCTATATCTTCAAACAGCACATATGCCTTTACGTCTGATGAATATGGATATTGCACCATTTGTATGCTACCCTTTACCCAGCATATTGAACCATCCTCTTTTTTTCTGCGATATTCCAGCAAATCGTGTGTAGCCTTACTATAAAAAGCTGCAAGCAGGCGCTCTCTGTTAAAGAACTCACAGTATACAGCACTGTCGGGCTGGTACATGAAATGCCTGGTCTCAAATGCGACCATCTCCGTCATACTGCTTGTCTTCATCTCGCACTCATGATATAGCAGTGATCCCTTTTGGGCTTCGCAAATATCCTGAGTGAGGTTAAATTCATAATAGCTTGTGCTTTCATCCGGCAGCATGGCAAAATTCTGTTGCCACTTATCATAGGCCAGCTCTTTTTCGCGAAGCTCTGTAATATCTTCATATGATACCACCGCGCGCAGCGGCATCTTTTCTTCATCGAATATAACGGTATAATCCATCTTATACCAGGCGAACATACCCATCTTATTTTTCCGCTTTATCACGCAATTTCCTTCGGGCTTGCCTGCGGCAATCTCCTCATATAGTCGCATATAAGCATCTCTGCTTTCAGGCGCCAGCATATCCAACATGCTATATGGAAGATTCTCAATAATAGCCGGAAGTCCTATCAGCTCCATCAGCTCATCCGACAGATATGCCCTTTTACTGGATACATCATAGCGTAATGCGTATTTGCTGCTATGCCTTGTAGCGATACGGTATTCTTCCTCACTTATGCGCAGCTGCTCCTCCATATGTTTGCGATCCGTAACGTCCAATACCACAGAGTTTATCTGCCCAAGCTCCGGCATATAATTGCATCTAACAAGTATATAGAGCATTTTGCCTGATTTGTGCAGTTGACGCAGTTCGATTTCAAAATGTGTTTCACCGCCCGCTATCGCTTTGCGCACCGCCTCATGCGCCTTCTGTGTATCCTCTTCACATACCGTAAACATACCGCTTGTAAAGCCGGCAGCTTTAGCTTCCTCCTCCGAATACCCAAACATCTGGTGATACGCTTCGTTTGCGTATAATATCGTCAACTCCTCATCGGCAATCATTTTGCATATGCCGCATGGCAGAGATGATATGATATCGTTATATATGTCATTGCGCATCTGTAGCTCGTTTTGCCGCTCCAGCGATTTTGTTACATCAACACAAAGGCAGATCATCATGCAGCTTGAATCCGTTGCAATGATTCTTTTTGAAGTATCCCTTATCCACCGTATCTCTCCGTTTTTTGTCAGCATACGATAGATATCCGTGCTATCGCTGCTCTTGCTAAGCGTGCCTATAGCACAGGCATCAACTTTTTTTCTATCATCAGGATACACGCTGTTAATATATTTACCACCTGTGGCGTTAAAATACTCCTCGCTGCTATAGCCCAATATATTGAGCATGTAATCATTTATGGAATATATAGTATAATCTTCATCAAGATATGTGCACACAATACCCCCGGAAATATTGTCGTTTATAAAAGACAACGCTTCGTCAGGAAGTATTTCAGTTTGCATTGTGTTACATGGCCACTCTTTCATAAGTTATTCTTCATTCCTTCCATATGCTACTTGCAACCGCCACAGCAATAACGTTATAACTAAACATTATAATAATAACATAGTTATATACAAATTAGAAAGATAATTCCCACATATCGCCATAGTTCGCATATTGCTCTGCTTATCCATCGGCTTTTGCTGTGATATAATATTAATAATTGAAATGGCGCTATCTGGCGTCAAAACAAAGGAGTCAATACATGTATCGTGTGATGATAGTTGAGGATGATGCTGTAATCGCATTTGAGATAAGTGAGAGCCTCGCCAAATGGGGTTTTGAAGCGCATATAGCCCGTGATTTTCAAAATGTAACGGATGAGATAAGCGTGTTTGATCCCCACCTGGTGCTAATGGATATTTCGCTTCCATATTTTAACGGCTATTACTGGTGCTCACAATTGCGCGCAAAATCCAACATTCCCGTTATATTCTTATCGTCACGTGCTGACAATATGGATGTGGTGATGGCGATAAATATGGGGGCAGACGATTATATAACCAAGCCTGTGGCAATGGATGTGCTAATCGCCAAAATACAAGCCATGCTGCGGCGCAGCTACGATTATGAAGCCTCCGTACGTCTTACGCTGCGCGGTGCGCACTTTGATTGCGGCGCCGCATGTTTAATAATAGACGATGGATCGCGCGTTGAGCTTACGCGCAACGAAGCGCGCATATTGCAACTTTTGCTTGCCAACAAAGGCGCTATCGTCAGCCGCGAACAGCTAATGCTTAAAATTTGGGACAGCGATGAATTTATCGACGATAACACGCTCACAGTTAACGTCAATCGACTGCGCAAAACGCTTGATGGCGCGGCGCTTTCTGATTGCATATCCACCCACAAGGGGCTGGGGTACAGCATAGATGAATAAGCTGCTTGCATACCTTAAATATCGCCTGATACTCCTACTGTTCTATATTATTTCAGTATTTTTTGTGCTATTTCTTTCATATCTTGGCGAGCAAAACATGCAGCTTGCATGGTATACGGTGGAACTACTCAGCTTTTTTCTGCTTATAATATTGCTTGTGGACGGCACACGCTTCATTAAAAAGTTAAAAGCACTGGACAAGCTTACACGCCAATACTCTAATTTGGTGCTTGAGCTGCCAGAGCCTTCCAATGCGCAGGAGCTATGCTATACAGAGCTGCTATGTGAGCTTGAGCGCAAATGCGGCGAGCTTAAGCAGATGATTAAAACCGCCCGCAGCGATAGCATGGATTACTATACGCTATGGATACATCAGATAAAAACCCCTATCTCCGCATTAAAGCTTGTGTTGCAAAGCCGCGACGATTCCCAGGCCGGCATTATCCGTCAGGAGCTATTTAAGATAGAGCGCTACGCCGAGCTTGCACTGCGCTATGTAAAGCTTACTGATATAAGCTCAGATTTGGTTATAGAACATTGCGACCTAAATAGCGTAATGCATGAGAGCGTAAAAAAATATGGGCTGCTGTTCGTATACGGCAAGCTGTCGGTGGATATACAGCCACTCGCTGATGATGTGATAAGCGATCGCAAATGGCTTGCCTTTATCATTGAGCAGCTGCTTTCCAATGCCGTTAAATATACCCACGATGGCGGCGTCACAATATATATGGACGGTGCAAGCCTTGTGATAGAGGACAGCGGCATAGGCATACGCGCACAGGACTTGCCGCGCATATTTGAAAAAGGCTACACCGGCTATAATGGCCGCATCGACGAGCGAGCAAGCGGCATTGGTCTGTATCTTTGTAGAAGGACGGCTGAGGCGCTCTCTATCGACATTCTTGTCCGCTCCAAAGTCGGCAAAGGCACGGCCGTGACGCTGCGCTTTCCCGATGCCGATACATTCCGCTTCATGTGATACGGCTAATGTGACAACAATGTAAGGAACGGCCTGGAATCGTAAGTCTTTTCTATGGCGATACGATCTTCATTTTTTTATAATGTCTGTATTACGTTATACGGAGGTCTATAATGCCACTTTTACAGGTTAATGACATCAAAAAGGTATTTAACACCAAGCTGGGTATGCAGCAATGCACAGCGCTTAAGAGCATCAGTTTTGAAGTAAGCGAAGGCGAATTTCTTGCCATAATGGGTGCGTCAGGCAGCGGCAAAACCACACTGCTCAATATCCTTGCCTCACTCGACAAACCCACCAGCGGCGATGTGCTACTAGATGGAAAAAGTTTTTGCGCTATACGCGAGCGTGAACTTTCTGAATTCCGCAGAAAGCACCTTGGCTTTGTTTTTCAGGATTTTAATCTATTGGATACTTTTTCGCTAAAGGACAACATACTGCTTCCGCTGGTGCTCAGTCAGACGCCATTTGTACAGATGGAAGCCATGCTTGCCCCTGTGGCACAGATGCTTAACATATCCGGTGTTTTAAACAAGTTCCCATATGAGGTATCCGGCGGTGAAAAACAGCGTGCGGCAGTAGCAAGGGCAGTGATAACCGACCCACGGCTTATACTTGCCGATGAACCCACGGGTGCGCTTGATTCCAAATCCTCCACCAATCTTCTGGAGAATTTCTCCAAGTTAAATCAGGCCGGTAAAACGATATTGATGGTAACGCACAGTGCCATGGCGGCTAGCTACGCCTCCCGTGTGCTATTTATACGGGATGGCGAGTTGTTTTCTCAGCTCTATCGCGGCGATGAAACCAACCGCGCATTTTTCGATCGGATAGTATCCAATCTATCCGTGCTTGGAGGTGCGGACGTTGGCTAAGGCATTCTATCTTAAGCTGGCATGGGCCAACGTGCGCAGGAATAAGCTGACGTACCTACCATATATCATCGCTACAGGGGTTATCAGCGGCGTTATACTGCTTATCGCTGGGTTGATGTTTTCGGATGGGCTAAACAATCTGCCATCCGGCAAAACGGCCGCTGCTATGTTCAATATGGGGCTTGTGGTGTTTTGCATATTCGCCTTTTTCTTCATGGTATATATCAACAATTTTCTTATCGGCAGAAGAAAAAAGGAGTTTGCACTGTATGGCATATTGGGACTTCAAAAACGAGATGTTGGCCGTGTGCTTGTGCTTGAAAACCTGATTACGCTGAGCGCCGGCGTATTGTGTGGGATACTTATCGCGCTTGTTTTTGGCAAGCTGCTGTTTCTTATATTGCTCAAGATCATGCGCACGGCTGTAGGCAGCAGCTTTATCATTTCCCCGTTTGCCTATGTCATATCGCTTTTAGTATTTGTAGCGGTATTCATTGTAACTTCGCTGATTAATCTGAGGCAAATACGTATATCAAGTCCGATAGAGCTTTTGCACAGCGAAAAAAAGGGCGAAGTCAAAAGCCCGCTTATGATCCCATTCACAATATTTGGCCTTATAGCGATTTGTGGTGCATACTACTTCGCGTGGAGCATCGATTCACCCCATATAGCGCTAGGTGCATTTTTTCTACTGGTGATACTGGTGATATTCGCAACCTATACGCTCTTTACGTCCGGTAGCATAGCGCTGTTAAAGTTGCTGCGCGCAAACAAGCGAATGTACTATAAGCTGAATAACTTTGTTTCAATATCGGGCATGCTGCACCGCATGAAGCAAAACGCACGCAGCCTTGCTACCATATGCATACTTTCAACAATGCTAATTGTTACCGTTTCAGGCACGTTGGCGCTGTACCTTGGTCAGGAGGAAATGATAGCCGGATCTCACCCGTTTGATGTTACCATATCCGTTGACGAGAATAATGGCGAAGCCGCAATATGCGATTTTGACAAAGCCATCTTGGTGCTTGCAGACGAATACGATGTGACAATATCCGCCGATAAATCCAAGCTCATATACGAGCTGCCGGAGAATATTGAATTTAATAGCAACTACGTAAGTCCTGAAGCAAAAATTATAGATGTTCCAAACCTTATATGGATAAACGGAATTTTCATGTTTGACGTGGATGGTACGCAGCACAACTGCTTAGCGTTTATAGACGGCTTGCGCGAATTGCATCGCGCCACATTTAATGAGGGGTTTAACGCCTCAGACGTGTTTAGTATGCGTCAGGAAGGCTATGCGCTATATGGCGGGTTGCTATTTATGGGAGTGTTCTTTGGGCTGCTCTTCCTTGCGGTAACAGTACTTATTATCTACTTCAAGCAGATCACCGAGGGTTATGAGGATAAAGAACGCTTCGCAATACTACAAAAGGTCGGCATGGATGATGCGCAGGTAAAGGCGACAATCAACCGCCAGGTGCTGTGGATGTTCTTCATCCCGCTGTTTACTACTGTGCTGCACACAGTGTTCGCAAGCCGGATAATGGCACAGATGCTTAGGGTGTTTATGGTGTATGATTGGGGGATGGTGCTAGCTTGTATTTTAGGTGTATGCCTGATATTCGTGTTGCTATACCTTATTGTATACCGTTTAACGGCGCGCGTGTATTACAAGATAGTGAAATGGTAAATCAGATGGTCAGGTAAGTACATTATAAACTCAAATCAGGCTGCTCCGCAAAAAATACGGAGCAGCCTGATTGCCATAGTTATTTTTTAAGCAGTATACGTGCGTCCGCAACAACAGCGCCGTGCGCATAGGCAAACACCGGATTTAAATCCACCTCGTCTATCTCGTCGTAGATGAACATCAGCTCCGAAAGTCTGCAAATGATATCCGCAAGTGCGTCTATATCCTTTTTTTCGCTGCCGCGCGCACCGGCAAGCAGCTTGTATGCCTTGACGGAGCGTATCATATCCATCGCCTCATCCTTTGAGAGCGGCGCTATGCGCAGCGCTACGTCGCGGAACACCTCCGTGTATACGCCGCCCATGCCAAACGCCACAACCGGTCCAAACTGCGGGTCCCGTGTAAGCCCTATTATCAGCTCGTCGCCTTTTTTAAGCATCGGATATACCAGCACGCCGGAAAAAGATTTGCCCGCGCATACACGCTCAAGCTCGTCAAACGCCCTGCGCGCCGCCGCCGCATCGCCTATTCCAAGCTTAACGCCTCCCACGTCGGATTTATGTATTATATCCTTTGAAACTATCTTCATACACACGGGATAGCCAAGCTTCTGCGCCGCCTCACAGGCCTCTTCTCCGCTTTTAACAAGCGTATGCGGTGGCACTGGTATGCCCTGTGCGCAAAGCAACCGCATCGCATCCGGCTCCAACACAACGCTTAACCCCAGCGGCTTTTGCGCTATATTTACGCCGCCACGCTCTCTTACCTTCAGTTTACACTTGCCTGCCAGCGCACGAGCTGCCCTTTCCCCTGACGTAAAGCATGGTACACCCGCCTCGTTTAGCAGCCGTATCGCCTGGTTTATATCCGAACCGACCTCAAAGTATGCCGTCACCGGCTTATTCGCTTCCTTTGCCGAGCGCGCTACAGCCTCCGCTACCGGAAGCGCAGCAAGATATGGCGTGCCAACATATATGACCACCGCCGCATCGTAGGTATCCAGCGCCGCCGCAAGTGCCATGCCGTACTGCTCAGCCGTACCCTCAACCGTAACGTCAAATGGGTTGGACAAGCCCGCAAATGCCGGCAGCGCACCCTTTAAATATGCTTTAAGCGCATCATCAGGTGCGGGTGTGGTCAGCTTAAGCCCATCACAGGCATCTGCCGTAAGCACGCCCGGGCCGCCGCTATTCGTTATGAGCGCAACGCTGTTTCCATGCAGTTGTGTATTTATGGCCATTCCTTTGCATACGTCTATCAGCTCCTCAACCGATGCCGCGCGCACCGCGCCGCATTGTGCAAACGCCGTATCATATATAGCGTCCGCGCCCGCCAGTGCGCCCGTGTGTGAGAGCGCCGCGCGCTTGCCACCCTCGGTACGACCCGATTTAATTATAGCCGTAGGCTTTTTAGATGCGGCATAGCTGAGTGCCTCCATAAACTCGTGCCCATTTTTTACATTTTCTATGTACATGGCGATAACGTCCGTATCGTCATCCTCAGCAAGGTAGCGTAGCAGCTCATTTTGATTCAGGTCCGAGCCGTTGCCAAAGCTGAGAAACTTACCTATGCCCAACCCCTCCCTGGTGGAAGCGGCCATGAACGCACCGCCTATTGCGCCACTTTGCGATATTATCGAAACGCGTCCGCGCTGCGGCGCCGCCTCCAACGTAGCGGTAAGATTGCAAGCCGTATTGACAAGGCCGGCGCAGTTTGGTCCGATATATCGTATACCAAACTCACGTGCAACCTGATTCACCTCTGTTTCAAGCTCATGATATCCCGCCTCGGAAAATCCGGATGAGATTATCACTGCGGCGCCGACCCCTGCGCGGCCCGCGTCGCGCAGCGCATTAGCCACCGTAGCGGCAGGGCTTGCAATTACGACCATATCCACCTTTTGAGCGCAACCAGTTATAGCCGAAAAACCCTTAGCGCCCTCCACGGCCTGCGCCTTGGGATTTATGCAGTACACGTTGGCAAAGCCGCCCTCAAGTATGCGATTTGCCAGCACCGCGCCAAGCTTGCCCGGCGACGCGGAACCAACAACGGCAACGCCATCTGGGTATAGCAGCTTGTCAAGCGCATTCATACGTTTTGCCCTCCTGCAAATGAAACGGTATTACGCTCCACGCCCTTTGCAAAGCGCGCGTGAACTGCGCTTTCCAGCTCCTGCGCGGAAAATAATGATTTGAGCGCCGTCTTTTTATGTGCGGCAGAAAGCAGGAAGATATTATCCGCCGCGCCCGCCGGCAGCAGCGATGTGTCGAGGTAGCAATAGTTTTTTGTGCGCTTTCTTGCCTCTTTCTCTACAAGCTCGGCGCTTGGGTAATCCGCTCGGCCTATCATCACATCCGTCGGCATGAATTTGGAACCATAAACGATCATGTCGCCATCCGGCTTAAGATAATCTATGGCCTTTAACGCTTCGCACTGCTCCATAGCGATTACCACATCCGCACCGCCAAGGCTTATATCCGGTCCACCATCCACATCCCCCAAGCGTAGCTGCGCCTTTACAAACCCGCCGCGCTGCGCCATACCCTTTGTGGGATAGTAATTGCAGCTTATTCCCTTAGCCAACGCCGTTTGTGAAATTATTTCCGCTATTGTGAGTACACCCTGTCCGCCTACTCCAACGATAAATACATCAAGCTTCATTGCTCAGTCCTCCCTAGTTATGGCGCTAAATTTGCATTGATCCCGGCAGATTCCGCAGCCGTTGCAGAGCTTTTTGTCTATGGTGACGTCCTTGCCATCAAATACAAGCGCTGGACAGCCTGTTTTGAGTATGCATACCTTGCATCGTGTGCACTTGGCCGTATCAATTTTGATTTTGCCATAGCTTACCTTACGGCGGCCCGCCTGTATGGCGCACTCGCGCCGTGCCAATATTACCTTAACTCCGCGCTTTTTAAGCATATCCGTTATCAATGCGCTCATCGCCACGGTATCATACGGATCAATCGTTGCAAAATGCTCTACGCCAAGCGCGGGCACTATCTTGGCTATATCCAAGCGGTTCTTCTCGCTGCTACACTGGAACTCGCTTGCAGTACCCGGGTTAACCTGCATACCCGTCATACCAGTCCAACCATTATCCATTATTATCACGGTTATATCCACATTGTTCCATACGGCATTAGCCAAGCCTGGCATTCCGCCATGAATAAATGTGGAATCGCCTATTGTCGCAATTACGGGAGCATCCACGCCTGCGTATTTGAAGCCCTGTGCCAGAGGTATACTAGCGCCCATTGAGATCTCTGTCCAAAGCGTGTTAAACGGTGGGCTCATACCAAGTATTGTGCAGCCTATATCGCCGGTTACCATCACTTCGTCCTTTTTATATCCAGCTGCCGCTACCGCCGCATTTATACTCATAAACACGCCGCGATGTGGGCAGCCGGCGCATACGCCTATCGGCCTTGCCGCGCAATACTGCTGCGCACCAGTGCGCTCTGTAAGCGCCGCCGGTATATCTACGCCTACCGCATTCAGCAGCGCCTTAGCCACAGTGCCTGCATCAAAGCTGCCTATGCGGGAAAGCTCGCCCGTTTCTTTACCGATTATGCGCACCTTTTTGCCAAGCTTATATGCTTCCTTATATACCACATCCTCGATATACGGCTCGTTTTCCTCGATCACGATCACTGTATCACAGTTTGAAAGCAGCTCGCGGATTTCATCCGTAGGGCATGGAATTGTTGTATAAACGGCCAACGTGCTTATATCGTCCAGTTTTGTGTGCCTGCGCGCCAAGGAAACGCCTTCATTTATATACGATGCAGCCACACCAGCCGCGATAACGCCTATTGATGCGCCTGATTTTATACACAGCTTGTTTACGCCGTCCGCTTTAATCAGCTGCTTGGCCTTCTCCAGCCTTGCAATAAGGCTTGCGTGCTGATCCATACATATCTTTGCGCCCGCCTTTGTAAACCTAGTTATATCCTTTATAAGTACAGGCTGGGTTGACTCCGGCGGTGTCATTCCCGCAACATCCAGCTGTGCATGAGATAATGCCACACTTGTTACAGAGCGCAGCATTACCGGCGACTTTATACGCTCGGATAGTGAAAACGCGTACTGCGTCAGTGTATATGAGCTTTCAACTGAGTGCAGATCTATCACAGGTATGTCGCTCATCTTGGCAAAACCACGCACATCCTGCTCCGGCATACCTGCTGATACGCCTGGATCATCACACACATACAGCACCAGCGCACCCTCGCAGCCGGAATACACAATGCTTATTAGCGAATCATACGCCACGTTAATCCCGCTCATCTTCATTGTGCACAGCGCCCGCTTACCCGCCCATGCCGCGCCTGCCGCAATCTCCAGTGCGACCTTTTCGTTGGTGCTCCACTGTACCTCAACACCAGGGATGCTTTTACCCCATATGCTGCCTATCGCCTCGCTGGACGGTGTGCCTGGATATCCGGTTATCACGCTCGCACCCGCGTTGATGGCAGCTAGAGCCACCGCCTCATTTCCGCTTATATTACGCTTCATACATTCCTCCCATATTGCTTGCTCAACATTGAAAGCTCCGCAATCAGCTTGCGGTTTTCGTCCATAGTGCCAATGGTAATGCGGAACCATGTAGGATAACCCCACGGTGTGCCAGGGCGAACTATTATCCCGCGGGATAGCAGCTTTGGATACGCCTCCGACACCGGCATACCAACATCCACGAATATAAAGTTGGAGTGGGATTCGGCATACGGCATGGCCAGCTTATCAAACTCTGCACACAGATAGCTCCTGCCTTGTGCGTTTGTGGTGAGCACAGTATGCAAGAATTCCTTGTCGTGCAGCGCAGCCACAGCACCCGCCTGAGCTATGCGGTTTGCCGGGAACGCCGGCATAACGCGTGAGAATACATCCATAAGATGATCCGGCGCAATGCCATAGCCTATACGGTTGCCCGCCAACCCGTACACCTTAGAAAATGTGCGTATTACCATAACATTATCGCCACGCTTGACATAATCAAGCCCATTGGGATAATCCTTATCGCTTACATATTCGAAGTATGCCTCATCAAACACCACGATGCAATGATCCGGCACACGCTTCATAAACACGTCTACCTCGCTGCGGCGTACTATTGTTCCTGTGGGGTTATTCGGGTTGCACAGGAAAATCAGCTTTGTACGCTCCGTTACCGCCGCAAGCATGGCATCAAGATCCATAGTCATGTTTTTAAGCGGTACACGCACCAGCTTTCCACCTATTATCGTGGTAGCCAGCTCATACGTTTTGAAGGATGGGTCGCCAACTATTACCTCTTCACCCTCATTAACGAATGCTTCACATATCATGGCTATCACGTTATCGCCGCCGTTGCCCACCAGTATGTTGTGTTTATCTATACCCAGCGCTTCGGAGAGCGCTTCACGCACAGCAGGGCTGCTCCCCTCGGGATACATATAGCTCTTTTCCAACTCGGCCTTCATTGCCTCCACTGCTTTAGGTGAGGTTTTCAGCGGGTTTTCATTTGACGCCATCTTTATTATGTCGCTCAGCCCATATTCCTTTTGAACCTCTTCAACTGGCTTGCCAGGGATATAGGGCGACATTGCCATTATGCCGTCGCGCGCGAAGTCCTTGTTTGCTTTCATCTTGCACCCTCCGATTTCAATTTGTTTATTTTGACTTGTTTTTTTCGACCTGTAGACTTAATCAATACTAAAATTATATTACTGCTTCAACATACTGTCAATTTGATTTCAACATTTTATCAGCTTTTTCCACAAATCATTTGACTGCATTTCTATAGCGTAGTAAAATCAACAAAAAAGGAGGTCGCCCCTTGGACAACGACATTCTGGATGCACTCTGCCGCACAGCAGAGGCGCTTGCGACAACATTCGGCAGAAACTGCGAGACAGTGGTTCACGATTTCAGCAGCGCTGATTGCAGAATAGCTGCCATATACAATGGGCACGTATCGGGGCGCACGGTAGATTCCGCCGCTACGATATATGGCGGCTTTATTTCCTCATATGATTGCAAGGAGCTGGTGCCCACAAACGACTACGTTAACACCATGGTTGTCATGCACGATGGTCGAAGGATAAAATCCACCTCGATCAACTATATCGGCAAGGATTATCACTACGTGCTTGGCGTTAACTTTGATACAACTACGATGTTTGCCGCCGCCAATGTGCTGCGCGATATAATGAAAACAGATAAGGATTTTGATGCGGCACCGCTTACCGATCAAAAGCTGAACGATGCACTGGACTATTGTCTCTCCATGCTTGGTAAATCTCCTGATAAGCTTACCAAGGCGGAGCGTATTCAGATAGTGTCGATGCTAAACAATAACGATATTTTTTCCATACAAAAAGCCGTACCATATGTTTCGGAACGGCTTGGCGTTTCGCGCTATACAATATATAACTATCTTAACGAGATCAGGCATGATTAATAATACCAGTATAAAAGCATATTGAATGCTCACGGCGCCTTATATATCGCTCACTGCGCAATCGTATCCGCCACCCTATATTCAGCCCCTGTATACATCTTTAACTTATCCCACAGCTGATACACCGATATCGAGAACTTATACGTCTTGTCCATACATTCAAAGTAGACTATCGCGTCATCAGCGTTATTCCCCTTATGCACCATACGCAGCGTATCATCGCCAATCAAAATTTCCATGCTCTCACCATCAACATCCCCCCTGGCAAGGGTTAATTTGGGTGCACTTGAAAGGAAGTAGTATAGCTTGCGGCAGCCATCTTCGTTTATCTGATAGTATTTTCCGTCTTCATTGATATGCACTCCGTTAGTGGCTTGAGCAGCACTCATGCTGATTCCCAAATTCATGCAATAATCCGATGCCTTTTTCATTGACGCAAGGCTAAACACCATTATGCCTATCGTAACAAATATAGCAGCGAATACCACTGCCATTATCAGCTTACTCCACCATTTCATACGTAACCTCACCCCCTCAGTTGAAGTCCATTATCTTCTTAACAAGCCAAATTGTCAATCTCCCTACCATTTCATACGTAACCTCGCCCCTTCAATTAAAGTCCATTATCTTCTTAACAAGCCAAACTGTCAATCTCCCTGACGCCGCGGCCAACAGTATGGTACGCCCTGTTTTTTTACACCAAATAACATCCATTTAACCATATTTGTGTTATTATGTAAGAGGATACTAATAAGTATATCTATTTACATCCCGGAGAAGGACACAACATGTTTACCCAACAAACATACACCCCCATTCTCACAACTGCCGACGCCATAGGCATAGTTAAGCGCACTCTCAGGATGATTGATAAGAGGCTGATAGACCACGGTGAACGAGTGGCTTACCTTGTATACAATATGCTTACACTGGAAGACCTATCGCAATCCGAAATCGGAGACATCTGCATAGCAGCCGCTTTCCACGATATCGGGGCATATAAAACCGAGGAAATAGACCGCATGACTCAATTCGAAATGGGTGATGTCATAAATCACTCGATATACGGCTATCTGTTTTTAAAACATCTTTCTCCGCTTGGTAAGTTCTCTGAGGCAGTCCTATACCATCACTCACGATATGACAAGCTTGAGCATATGTCCATTAAGCACAAATCAGCCGCGCTACTGATACATCTTTGCGATAAGCTTGACCTGCTGGCGTCAGCGTTCCCCAACAGCGATAAATTTCCCGAGCAATATATCCGTGAGCAAAGCGGCAAAATATTTCATCCGCAGCAAGTGGATAACTTTCTGGCTCTCAATCATAAGCTGCATCTGCTTGACAAGCTCCGCGACGGCAGCTTTGCAGGTCATATGCTGGATTACTTCGCTTCGCTTAATTTTTCAATCTCTCAGATAGGCAAATATCTGTTTATGATGGTATGCTCCATTGATTTTCGCAGTGAGTACACCGTTGCGCATACAATAACCACCCAAAGCATCAGCGTTGAGCTTTCCCGACGTTTGGGCTATCGTGGTGAAACCCTTGCAAAGATATTCTACGGCGCCATGCTGCACGATATAGGCAAGATTTCCACTCCGCTTGAAATACTTGAGAAGCGCGGCGAACTAACAGCGCAGGAATATGCAATAATGCAGGAGCATGTTGTAAATACACGAAACATACTATCGTCTATAGTTGACCATGATGTATGCGAGCTTGCCTCACGGCACCATGAGCGCATAGACGGAAGCGGCTATCCTCTGGGGCTCACCGCGGCAATGATGAGCGAGCCTGAGGAGATAATCGCTGTTGCCGACGTAATAAGTGCGCTGTGTGGCAAGCGCAGCTACAAGGAAAGCGTTTCGGATGAAGCCGTTATAGCCATACTTACCGATGAGATGGAATGTGGCAGATTCCCCCGCCGCATATGTGAGCTTGCGATAGCCGAGTATGCAGATATAATGGCCGCAGTCTCCTCATCGTGCAAGCCAATACTTGATATGTACAAAAATCTTGTTGGAGAATCAGATAGGCTCTGCGCTATGTTCAACAGATGGGACGCAATATAATAGTAGTCCGCCTCACAGTAAAAATGAGGCGGACTACTTTTGATTTGTTTAAGTGTGTTTATTATTCTACAGCGTCAAAATCCACTATACAGCCACACGGGCACACCTTGGCACACGCACCGCATCTTGTGCACTTGTTTGCATCTATGCGAGCAAATCCATTCTCCACTATTATAGCGTCATACTGGCATTCCTTCACGCAGCGCGAGCAGGCGATGCATGCCTTCATGCAGGCATCACGCGCATCTCTACCCGTATCGCTGTTGCGGCACAAGACCAGCACTTTATGATCTGTTGGCAGCAGTCGTATTGCGCTACGCGGACATTTGTCGATGCAGTTGCCACACCCAACACACTTTTTCTCATCTATGCGCGCAATGTCATTTTCCATATTTATCGCGCCGAACGCACATGCCTGTGCACAATCGCCCAGCCCTATGCAGGAGAATCTACACACCTTTGGCCCGCCCGCTATTGACGCGGCTACAACACAGCTGCGATAGCCATCATAATCATAGCGATCCTTGGCTATACCCGATGTACCTTGGCATATCACACGAGCAACCACCTTCTCGCTTCGCTCAACCGATATTCCCATCACAAGGCCAATCTGCTCCGCTGCATCCGATCCGCTGGCAGGGCAACCTGTGGGTTTTGCATCGCCGCGTACCACTGCGTCCGCAAATGCATCGCAGCCCGCATACCCGCACGCCCCGCAGTTAGCTCCGCCCAGATAATCCCTTATCTGCTGTATGCGCGGATCCACATGCACGGCAAGTTTTTTGTCGGCGGCAGAAAGCACAGCGCCAAATATAAGACCCATAACGCCCAATATGCCAAGCGCCAATATTACAGGGATATAAGTTTCCATTTGCTTATGTCCTCCTTAGTTGCCCATGCCAGAAAAGCCCATGAACGCCACACTCATTAGACCCGCAATAACGAGCGATATTGGGAAGCCTTTGAATACCTGGGGTATTTTTGAGGTTTCCAGCCGCTCTCTTACACCCGCCATCAGCACTATAGCCAGCAGGAAGCCCAACGCGCCAAATACGCCGTTAAGTACTGAATACAGCAGATTATAGCTGCTATTGATGTTTAATATGGTAACGCCCAGCACCGCACAGTTGGTTGTGATGAGTGGCAGATATATTCCCAATGCCCGATACAGGCTGGGGCTGCTCTTTTTTATAAACATCTCAACAAGCTGCACAAGGCTGGCAATAATCAATATGAAGCTTATCGTATCCAGATACTTCAGCTCCAGCGGAATCAGCACCAGATTATACATCAGCCATGTAAACAACGATGCCAATGCCATAACAAACGTTACCGCCAAACCCATGCCCGCCGCGGTTTCCACCTTGGTCGAAACACCCAAAAAGGGGCAGCATCCCAAAAAACGGGAGAAGATGAAGTTGTTGCTCAGTACACAGCTGACCATGAACAAAAGTACTTTAGATATATCGCTCATGCGTGAAGCTCCTCCCTCTTACGCTTTCTTTCCATTGTGCGCTCTGTAATTAGGTTGACTATCCCAAGCACCAGCCCGAATATCATAAAGCCGCCCGGGGCAAGTATCATTATTAGCATCGGATCGTAACCCATTCCCAGTATGTTAAATCCAAACAATGTACCGTTACCCAGCAATTCCCTTATACATCCTATTATTGTAATCGCCAGCGTAAAGCCAACACCCATGCCAATGCCATCCATAGCGCTTGCAGCAACGGAATTTTTACTTGCGAATGCTTCCGCACGGGCAAGTATTATGCAGTTGACCACTATCAGCGGAATGAACATGCCCAGGCTTTCATATAGGGCCGGCACAAACGCCTGCATTAGCATCTGCACCATCGTAACGAACGTGCAGATGACTACCACGAATGCAGGTATCCTCACCTTGTCAGGTATAAAGTTGCGCAGCAGCGATATAACCACGTTAGAGCCTACCAACACAAATGTAGCGGCAGCACCCATACCTATTCCGTTTATCGCGCTTGTGGTAACGGCAAGCGTTGGGCATGTGCCAAGTACCAGACGGAATGTCGGGTTTTCCGTCACAACGCCGTTTAGGAACACACCGGCCATGCTTTTATTGTTTCGCATCTGCTTTCACCTCTCCGTACAGCCTTGGTTTTACGTATTTGTCTATAAGCGGAGTTGTGATGTTCATAATCAATATCGCATACGTCACGCCCTCCGGATATGAGCCAAAATTCCTTATTACCGCCACGAGCAAACCGCATCCCGCAGCATATATATATTGTCCACGCTGGGTCATTGGGCTTGTTGTATAGTCAGTTGCCATAAACACCGCACCAAAGAGCAATCCTCCTGAAAGCACGCCCACCAGCACATCATTGCCAAATATCAGCGCAAATAGCGCGTAGGAGGCCACCATAATCACCGGTATACGCCACGCTATAACATGGCGTATCAGCATATAGATGAATCCCAGCAGTATCGCCGCCTTGCACACCTCGCCAATGGAGCCCGGCACGTTGCCCAGTAAAAGGTCCATTGTAGTGGCCGGATATCCGGCGAGCGGCGTAGCCGAAGCCACAGCGTCAACCGTCTGCAATTTTGTTGGCAGCACGAATGAGGTCATACGAACCGGCCAGCTCGTCAGCAATACTGCACGCGCAGCCAGCGCAGGGTTTAGGAAGTTATCTCCTATGCCGCCAAAGAGCTGTTTTACCAATACTATCGCAATACCGCTTCCGATTATTGGCATCCACCACGGCGATGTCGGCGGCAGGTTAAGTCCCAATATAAGCCCCGTCACCACTGCGGAAAGGTCGCCAATGCGTACCGCTTGTTTTGTTAGCTTCTGCCAAAGGAACTCGAAGAGTACGGCGCTGGCTATGCTAATAGCTATTACGGCTGCCGCCCCCATACCGAAGTAATATACGCCCGCAATAGTTGCCGGCAACAGTGCGATTATTACATCGCCCATAAGCCTTGTGGTGTTTTCAGGGCAGCGGATATGTGGAGCAGTCGAAAGATACAGCTTCATATCACTTGTTCCTCCTTGCTTGCGCACTTATCGCATCCTTAGTGATTTTAAATGACGCTGTAAGCCAACGGCGCGATGGACATGTGTATGAACAGCAGCCGCATACTATACACTCCATAACGTAGTTGGCCTCCGCACCCTTAAGATCGCCCCTGTCGCAAAAATGCTTTATACGATATGGGTTTAGCCCTATAGGGCAAACCTCAACGCAACGCGCACATCGGATGCATGGCTGTTCTGCAACACTGCGCGCATCCTTTTGGTTAAGCACCACGATGCCGCCACCGCCCTTTGTCACAGACGCATCGTTATCTGGCGCACAAGGACCAGTCATGCCGCCGCCGGCGATTATCTTACCCGGCTCCTCACTATAGCCTTCGCACGCACCTATAACATCCTGGAAAATCGTGCCTATCCTCAGCAGCATATTGGATGGCTTCATCACACAGCCCGTAACCGTAGTTACGCGCTCTATAAGTGGTATTCCGTCCACCACAGCATCGGCAATTGCCGCTGCTGTCGCCACATTTATTACTATCGTATGCACATCCAGCGGCAGCTTCTTGCTTGGCACCTCACGGCCTGTTATCGCCTTTATAAGCTGTTTTTCGCCGCCCTGTGGGTACTTTGTTCGCAAAACCTTGATTTCAACCCCGTCGCGACCTGTAGCCGCCTTGCGCATTGTTGCAATTGCTTCAGGTTTATTATCCTCTATTGCGATAACACCGCGCTCCACATTGAGCGCACGCATCACAGCGCGCAATCCATCCACCACACGCAGCGGCGTTTCGATCATCAGACGATAATCAGAGGTAAGGTATGTTTCGCATTCCGCGCCGTTTAGTATGATGGTATCGCAATACTTTCCCTCGCCTACCATCAGCTTGATATGCGTGGGAAATGTTGCGCCGCCCATACCGCATATGCCGGCCGCCTTTATGGTTGGCACTATCAATGCAGGATCTGCCGTTTCCACATTGCCCAGGCCATTTTTTTCGACCCATGTATCCATGAAGTCATTTTTGATTGTAACCGTCATTACAGGCGCCGCACCTAGCGAAGCCTTGGGAGCCACCTCCGTCACCTGACCTGAAACGCTCGCATGCACAGGCAAGCCTAAGGCACCCATCGGTTCGCCTATCAATTGGCCTACCTTAACATAATCTCCCTTTTTTACAACCGGATTACTTGGCGCTCCTAGATGCATGGCCATTGGGATAGCCACCGTGTCAGATACAAATGAACGTATCGGAACGTCTCTCGTTTGATCCTTGCCCTCATGCTTATCATGCATGGGATGCACACCACCACGGAAAGAATACTTTGGCAATTCATTCCACCTGCCTATCACTATATAGATGTGTAGATTTGTTTTGGACTTTATTATATCACAATCTTTTTATGATGCACAGCCTTAGGATAATGCTAATAAGTATATATTATATTGTCTTATTTTCTGCTATCACGCTCACCTTTTACGAATTGAACTGCCGCAATAAGCAGCAGGAATATTCCAAAGCCACGGCGCAGCCATGGTGCAGCCAGCATAGATGCTAAAAAAGCGCCGGCAGCAGCAGCCACAGCGCCTGATATGATTACACTCATGCATTCCTTCACATCCAGCCTGCCGGCCCTATTGTGCACTATAAGCGCAACAACTGCCGCCGGCAAAAACGCAAGCATGTTTACACCCTGCGCATCATGCTGAGGCATTGCGCATAGCAGCGTCAGTGCGGGTATCATCACCGTCCCCCCGCCCATACCCATTCCGGCAGCCACGCCTGCCAAAAAGCCAAATATCACATACAGCAGCCAGTTCATATAAGCATCCATATCGCAGACGCTACCATCAGCGCCGAAAATATACGGTTAAGCCACAGCCGTTTCAGCCTGCCTACCAGCTTTGCCCCTACAAATCCGCCAAGCGTCAGCGCCGGCGCCACAAACAATAGCGCCCGATAGTCCACATTGCCCTGCATTGCATACATTGCACCGCTTATGGCGGTAAGCGGAAGCATAATGCTTATGGCGCTGGCATGGGCTTTTTCCGCCGGGAATGCGCACATATCCTTTAGCGCTATTACCGCCACCATGCCACCGCCTGCGCCAAACAAACCGTTACACAGGCCTGCGGCAATCCCCGCCGCTATACCGCGCATATTCATATTTTTGCCCATAAAAAAATCACCGCCATGCACTAGTCTTTGCACAGTGGTGATTATTATTCGAATTCATGCCAACATAAGCTATCAATATGCCTATAATGATTTTATATAGCAGCGTCTCCGCTTATGCTGCTCCTTGTCAAACAGCTTCCACTGTGCCTGAACCTTTTCATTATACTCAAGCTGCGGGCCCGTTTCACCAAATAGCACATCGTTTTTGCATGCGCTCTCCAGCGCATGGCATAGTATTATCGCGTTTATTCCCAGCCCCTGAAGGTCTGGATGTACGGCAACAAGCAACATATCCTCAGTATCGTTAGGTTTGCTCAACGCCTTTAGTACACCTAACCACCCAAACGGCATTAGCCTGCCATGGCTCTTTTGCAGCGCCGTTGCCAGCGATGGAGCGCCAACGCCAAAAGCCACCATGTCTTCGTTTTGATCCATAACAAAGCACGCATAATCCGGGTTGACCAGCGGTATGAATTTTTTTGAATACTTTTTTATCTGCTTTTCCGTAAGCTCTACCACACCATACAGATCCGCATAGGCAATATTTACCAGTCGGAATACCTTCTCAACGTAGCTCCTATATTCGTAATTATGTTTTACCTTGGCAAGATGGTAGCTCCCGTGCTGCATTGCCCTCTCGGCAACACGTTTTAGCCGATCCAGCGCCTCATCCTGATCCGACAGCTTTATCAGATACTCCACCCAATCGGTGTCCTTTGCATAGCCTATCCGTTCCATGTGCGTATTGTAATACGGGTGATTATAGTAGGTTATATACATGCCGCGCCGATCAAATCCCTCAACCAGCATGCCCTCGCGATCCAGATCGCAAAATCCCAGTGGTCCATGCACTTGCGTACATCCTTTTTCGCGCGCCAACCCTTCCACTGCGCCAAACAGCGCATCCACTACTTCAGCGTCATCAATAAAGTCTACCTGTGAAAAGCGCATACGCTTCTGCTTAAATTTTTCATTCGCTTTATGGCTGATTATGGCGCCTATTCGCCCCACTATCTGCCCATCTCTGTAAGCCAGAAAACACTTTGCATCACAATACTCAAAAGCTGGATTTTTTTTCCTATCCCAATCATCAAGATCATCCCCATACATGGCCGGCACGTACTGGGGCACGTCCTTATATAGCACATTGGGATAATCCACAAACTTTCTTAAATCACGTTTTGTGGTTACTTCTTTTATTGTTATCATTTTATTCCCCCAACCATATACTATATATATATATAATCCCAGACGGAGATAGTATATCAGAATATGTTGAAATTTGCAAAACCATATCATCTTTCCGCATCATCTGACCGCATCATCCATCTGCAAATCCCTATAATGTCTGCATCTACCATTCACACCATCAATCGCTACCATTCACACCAAAATTGGTTTCAAAATGAACTTTTATTGTAAAGTCAATTGGCAGAATGTCCTGCAATATTAAATTAGGGGAGTAATATTATGAGTAAAACAAGTGCAATTTTAGTCACATTCTTTTTAGGCGGCCTTGGTGTACATAGATTTATGGCCGGTAAAACCGGAACAGGTATTATCTGGCTGTTAACAGCTGGCTGTGTCGGCATCGGTTGGATGATAGATTTTTTCAAGGTTTGCACGGGCAAGTTCACCGATAAGTCCGGCAACGTTTGGGGCAAATAATTTACTAAAATTTAAAAGCAAAACAATTGAGGCTGTCCATTCGGACAGCCTCAGCTTTATGTGCAGTTTTTTTGTTTTGATCAATACATACCAGGGCCGCCCATACCTGCGCCTGCCGGCATTGCGGGTTCGGGAGCGGGGATATCGCACACAAGGCTTTCGGTGGTGAGCACCATAGCCGCTATGCTTGCCGCATTCTGAAGTGCACTGCGTGTAACCTTTGTTGGGTCGATAATTCCTCTTTCGGCCATCATGCAGTATTCATCGTTCTTGGCGTCGTAGCCATAGCCGGGCTTATTGTTTTTCTTTATGTTTTCAACGATCACAGAACCCTCAAGTCCCGCGTTTGCAGCTATCTGGCGCACCGGCTCTTCCAGAGCGCGCACAACGATGGCAATACCTGTTTTATAGTCGCCCTCGGCGTTATCGGCAAGCTTGCGCACCCTGTCCATAACGTTAACAAGCGCTACTCCGCCACCAGGCACGATGCCCTCTTCCACAGCCGCACGTGTAGCATTGAGTGCATCCTCTATGCGCAGCTTAGCTTCCTTCATCTCAACCTCGGTGGCCGCGCCTACTGAGATCACCGCAACGCCACCAGCCAGTTTGGCCAAGCGCTCCTGCAGCTTTTCTTTATCGTAATCAGAGGTAGTCTCCTCTATCTGTGCCTTTATGGAGTTGATGCGAGCCTTTATCTCTGATGGATCGCCTACGCCCTCAACGATTGTTGTGTTTTCCTTATCAACCTTGACCTGGCGCGCACTGCCCAGCATATCGACCGTTGTCTCCTTAAGGTCCATACCAAGCTCCTCAGAAATTACCTGGCCGCCGGTAAGTATGGCTATATCCTGTAGCATTGCCTTGCGCCTATCGCCAAATCCAGGTGCCTTAACCGCCACACATGTGAATGTTCCGCGCAGCTTGTTTACTACCAGTGTCGCAAGCGCCTCACCCTCAACATCCTCGGCAATGATGAGCAGCTTTTTGCCCTGCTGAACAACAGTTTCCAACAGTGGCAGTATCTCCTGAATATTGCTTATCTTCTTCTCGGTGATGAGTATATACGGGTTCTCCAGCACGGCCTCCATCTTGTCGGTATTCGTTACCATATATGCCGAAGCATAGCCGCGATCGAACTGCATGCCTTCTACGATATTCAGCTCCGTTTTCATGGTCTTGGATTCTTCAACCGTGATTACGCCATCGTTGCCGACCTTCTCCATAGCATCGCTTATAAGTGCGCCAACGTTATCATCGCTCGCTGAGATTGATGCAACCTGCGCGATTGCCTGCTTGTTTTCAACCGGCTTGCTCAGATCCTTAATGCCGTTGACAGCCTCTTTAACAGCCGCCTCTATACCGCGCTTAAGACCCATTGGGTTTGCACCAGCCGCCACGTTCTTCATGCCCTCACGGATCATTGCCTGCGCTAGCAGTGTAGCTGTGGTAGTACCATCGCCGGCCACATCATTGGTCTTGGTGGCGACTTCTTTAATAAGCTGTGCACCCATGTTTTCAAACGGATCCTCAAGCTCTATCTCCTTTGCGATAGTAACACCGTCGTTTGTGATCATAGGTGAGCCGTATTTCTTATCCAGTACCACATTGCGACCCTTTGGCCCCAACGTAATTTTGACGGTATCCGCCAGTGCATTCATGCCAGTTTCCAGTGCGCGTCGTGCTTCTTCTCCGTATTTGAGCTGCTTAGCCATATCAATATCCTCCGTTATTTCTGTTATTATTCTACTACTGCCAGTATGTCGTTCTGACGCACAATGATGTATTCCTCACCGTCCAGCTTGACCTCTGTGCCGGCATATTTTGAGAATATCACCTTATCGCCAACCTTGACGTGCATAACGATCTCCTTGCCGTCTACATTGCCGCCCGGGCCTACCGCAACGATATCGCTCATGACCGGTTTTTCCTTAGCGCTGCCGGTAAGAATTATGCCGCTCTTGGTGGTTTCTTCAGCTTCTGCGCTCTTTAATACTACTCTGTCTGCAAGTGGTTTGAGATTCATGTTTGTGCCTCCTTGATATTTTAAGTTATTATGTGTGCTTTGTAGCATTAGCACTCATTCATCAAGAGTGCTAACAACGGTGTTATAATAACGCAATCATGCGGATATTTCAAGTGTCTTAGCAGATTTTCACATTTGTTTCGCAATTTACATAATTTTGCGCGAATGGTATACTGGGTTAACCAATCGTGGAGGTAATTATGATGGCCAAATTTGATAAGTGGGATGAGCGTTTTATGCAGTTAGCGGCTACTATAGGCTCATGGTCAAGCTGCTACCAGGACAATAGAAAAATAGGCGCAGTAATAGTGCGCAACAAACGTATATTGACAACTGGGTATAACGGCGCGCCCGCCGGAATAACAAGCTGCGTCGAACGCGGCGAATGTATGCGCCGTAAGTTGAATATTCCAAGCGGCACAAAGCATGAGCTTTGTTATGCCATACATGCGGAGCAAAACGCCATAATACAGGCAGCAAAGCTAGGGCTTACAATCGAGGGCGCAACGCTTTATTGCACACACCAACCGTGTGTAATTTGCGCCAAGATGATAGTCAATTCCGGAATATCCATGGTGATATACGGCGAAGGCTATCCCGATGAATTCGCGCTTGAAATTTTTAAGCTCTCAGGCGTTGAACTGCTGAAATATGATGCAACCTAAACGGCTTATATTGAGTCATATATAATAGAAAAACTTAACTTCAAGGAGGAGCAAAAATGAAAAAGCTCAAAATTCTGCCGCTGCTTCTAGCGGCTTTGATGTTGTTTGGCTGCGCGCAAGGACCTAGTGATAATAATCAGGCAATAACTGATGTTGACTACCCCACACCTACAACACCCGCCGACCAACCCGCAATTACAATTCCCGAGGATTATCTTAGCGCTATAGAGGATTTTTCCGCTTTTTCCGCAGGCACACTTATGTCTGAAAGCAAGCTGGAAAATGAGCTGTATTCCCCTGCCAGCCTGTATTTTGCGCTGGCGATGCTTACTGAATGCGCTTGCGGCGAAACCAAGGCACAGCTTCTTTCTACGCTTGGCGTACCAGAGGATTCACTTGCCGCCAACACCCAAGCACTCTACAAACTGCTCTCCTGCAATGATGCCGCAAGCAACTGCGCCCTGTATAACTCCGCATGGCTGAGTGACGCATTCTCCTTCAAGCAAGCAACAACGGACAAGCTTGCCAAAGATTATTTTACCGAATGCTTCACCACGGATTTCTTTGGCAGCAAGTATACGGCTGATATCTCCAAATGGATATCCGAGCACACAAATGGCATGCTCGGCAGCGACAGCGCAGCCTTTGAGGTTTCGCCGGATACTGCGATGCTGCTTTTCAATACAATATATTATAAGGATGAATGGAAGACGCAGTTTGATAAGGCCAATACGCAGGATGGTGATTTCGCCAGCGCTGACGGCGGCACTACCACCTGTGAATTCATGAACAGCAAGGTCACGGGCGGCTTCCTCGATTATGACAGCTTTACGGCGGCGAGCCTTGGGCTTAAGAATGGTGAAATCCGTTTTATACTGCCCGACGAAGGCGTTTCTCCATACGATATAATAAGCGACCGTGAGTTGCTGCGTGCGGCGCTATTCACACCCGCCGATGTCTTTGGCAGCATCACCTGGCAGATTCCCAATCTTGACTACGCTTCCACATTGCAGCTTACTGACATGCTTGGCGAAATGGGGGTAACTGATGCGCTTTCGCCTGAATATGCTGATTTTTCCGCATTAAGCGATAATGATATATTCCTCAGCGGCGCACTGCAACAGAGCAGGGTATCACTTAATGAAAATGGAGTTGAAGCCGCCACCTATACGGAGCTATTACTTGACGGTAGCGATGCGCCATCGGACGGACATGCTGAAATGCTGCTCACGCGTCCTTTCATATACGTTATATCCCGCAATGGCATACCCATGTTTGTGGGCGTAATCAACGAAATGGAATAAGATATTGTACAGATAAAGTTAAAGGGTTCATTACTGAACCCTTTAACTTTTGCATAGTATATCATTGAAACCAGAGATTTTCTAATTCATCGTCAATCTAACATATCCATAGGTCTTATCCGATTTTATAAAGCACCATCCATTTAGTTCATAAAGCATCATTACCGATACACCGCTTTCCAGTGATTTCATCACAGCTGAATTGGTGTTTGCATTGCTGTATACATCCATCGGTATATTTGTTGTTGCCATCCGCATCTCGCTGCTTGCACTCACCTCTGGTACGCCTGTGGTACCGGCGCCTGTTATTGTGAGATATGGCTTGTTTATAAAGCCCGTTTTCCCTTCATGCAGCACATAGTACCATTCGTCACACTTGCCAAACACAGTGAGCTGTGTGTTAGTATCCAGCGTTCTATACACAGCGCTGCTGGTTGACGGCTCGCTACGGAAATTCACGCGGGATATCACCTTGCCCTGCGCAGGCACTACCGTGCCAACAACGATTGGCGGCACGGTTGGTGAAGCTGTTGTGCCAGGAACAGGCGTTGGAGAAGCTGTTGGGGTTGTGCCAGGCGGCGGAGTAATTGTGGAGGTCTGCTTAACGTATTCCGCATAGAGATAGCCGCGCGCACCCTTGTATTCAACCTCATACCAGCCATTTTTGAGCGAATACAGTGTAACCGTAACGCCTTTTTTAAACTGACTCAGTTTTTTGGATGAGGTAGACGGCGCTTCACGGAAGTTCACCGTGGCGGTAATCATACCCGTACCGATAGCCTGATTGCTTTCCCCCGCACCAGGCTTACCTCCGCCGTCCGGAGCCTGCGTGATGCTTACATATTTGCCGCTCACATACCCCGACTTACCCGCAGTCGTTGTAACGCTGTACCAGCCATTTATTGAACCTGTTATAGTCAACTGCGTCCCCTTTGCCAGTATGCCCAGCGATGCATACTGCGTGGATGGGCCATTTCTAAGGTTTACACCGCCGGTTGTTACGCCCTTGCCTTTCCCATCCGTATTACCTCCAGAGATGCCCGTGAGTTTTACATAATCCTTATATACATACCCATACTGGCTGCCAATCAATACATAGCACCAGTCGCCATGTGTGCTTATCATACCCAATCCGGTATCCTTGGCAAGCTTGCCCAGCGATTTTGCGCCTGTGGAAGGGCCGCTGCGGAAGTTTACGCCCACACCTGTGATTATGCCGGTCTGTGTTGACGTACCCGGAGTTGCTGACGGAGTTGGTGAGGTTCCAGGAGAAACCGTTGGCGCGGGGCTGGCGTTGCCCGTTACTTTAACATATCCGCCGCTGATGTAGCCTATTTTGCCATCTGCCATACAATAGAACCAATCTCCTATGGTTCCAAACAGCGATAGCTTAGTGCCCTTTTGCAACTTCATAAAGCTCAGATTGCTAACCGCTGGACCGCTGCGGAAGTTCACGCCTGTGCCCGTTACCTCGCCATAGCCTATCACCGGCGGCATACCCGTATCCGGCGTTGGCGTTGGCGTATTATCCGGTGATATCACGCCGCCATCCGGCGTTGGCGTTGGGTATCCCGTTATCGCTATATAGGATGATGATATATACCCCTCTGTTCCATTTGCTATTACCTTATACCAGCTTCCTATCAGTCCCAACACGTCCACCTTTGTATTTTTAGCCAGCGAAGCAATATAGCCATAGTTTGTGCCCGGGCCTTTTCGAAGTTTAACACCGCTGCCCGTAACGTTGCCATATGACATAATCTGGCCGGGGGCTGTAGTTGGTGCGGCGGCGGTATATTTGAGATAATCCTCGGATATGTAACCGGCATGATTATCATACACAGCATACGCCCAGCCATTAGCGCGGCTGTATACCTGCACCTGCGTCCCGGTCGGTATTGTGCATATCCGTTTGGACGAAGAATCTGCCGATTTTCTAAAGTTAACGTTACCTGTAGTAACAGCCGTCACAAACTCACCCGTTGGCATCTCGCTGTTATTCACGGGATTCGTTGGTGAGTTCACATTTATCGTAGCCCAGCTTGCATTAGGATAATAGAAGTTGAGTATCTGTTTATAGCTTTCGCCATTGCTAGCGCGCTGCTGCGCACCTCGCTGGCTCATACCCACGCCGTGACCCCATCGAGCATGGTAAATATAATACATGCTTTTATCATTGTTATATTCGCCCCAATATACGCGCAGCGAAGCATTGGATACCACCCCATATGTATATAGTTCTGCAAGCTTAAAGCTGACCTCAACATCATCGTACTGCGCGCTGATGTTGTTATCATAGTCCAACGCAAATACGCGCATCTTTACAGTGGCCTTTGTAAGGTTGCGAGTTG
This sequence comes from Clostridia bacterium, assembly GCA_036652795.1. GTDB lineage: Bacteria > Bacillota > Clostridia > Christensenellales > CAG-138 > JAVVVD01. The sequence continues at coordinate 237,449 of JAVVVD010000002.1, forward strand.
TTCCTTTAAACGCAGGCGAGCTTGTCTGTGCCGAGTATATTGTGTCGATGTAATTTACATTGGAATCATTTAGCGTGGCCTGCGCTTTTAGCAGCAAAAACGCCATTATTGCGCTATCGTTGCCAGAGCTCTGCACATTGCCCATTGGAATGCGAACTACTTCCTTATTGCTCCATGTGTTTGCCATATCGGGATCATCTATGCTTACTCCATACCCTCCATTAGGCCTGCCCTGACCTGACCATGCGTATGTGGGATAATTGGTTTCGCCTCCGTTTGAGGCCGCATAATATGTTGACAGTATCGCCCCATTATATGTAAGCACCTCTGTAAGCGTTGAATCCACTGCGGCTATAACATTGGAGTAGCTGCTGTTGTAGCCCTTATACACCTGATCCGCAGAGGTATCGCCTATATAATATTCGCCATTGACATTCATCCTTGTAAGCACGTAGCACTTGGCCGCTATCGCTTGGCTTTTAAGCGCCTCTATGGGGAATGAATCGCTCATCTCATACCCCACAACCCCATATAGATAGTGTGCGAGCGGCACCTCGTTTACAACCTGTATATAGCCGCTGCTTGTTGCCCTGATGTTGAAATGCCCAAGATAATAGCGGCTGTTAAGCGATATATATCCCGCGCTGCGCTCCACATTTGCCCGCCTAATGGACAGTGAGCTGCCAGAGTATATCTCGCCAAGCTCTGAATGTATCAGCGTTACACTGTCTGTCCCGTCTGCGCGCACTGTAAGCGTGCCGCCTGAAAACTTTGCTCCGTTCTCCGCTATAAAGTAATCGCCCCGTACATACATCGTGATGGCGGTAGCATTGTTTGTTGTAAGCTTCACCTTTATCCAACTGTAATCCGTTGCAGCCTGAGCCGTCGTTACCGTTGGCATCAGTGCAGCTAAGATCAGCACCGACAGAACCAGCGACAGTATCCTTCGCATATGTATCCCCTTGCCTTTTATATTTATCAGATCGTGATTTTATGCCCGTCAGGCAACAGCTTGTTTTTAAATATATTTATTAATTCTACCATATATGGTATAGCTTGTGTAGGGAAAAGCGGCGTATTAAGTATTTGTTCATATATTCCCATATTTATGGGTATGCTGGCGTTTATTGACTTATAAAATCCATTAGCCTATAATACCAATAGCATATAATTAAATTTTTTAAATGAAAATTTTAGAAATGAAATTTGGAGGTAAATCCTATGGATCTTAAAAATGAGCTTACAAAGCAACTGATGGATGATAATTCTGTAAAGGCGCTTAGCAAAACCTCAGGCGCAAAACCAAAACAGGTTGAAACCATAATCAATGCGGCTGTGCCTATGCTGCTTCAAGGTATGCGTAGCAATGCGTCAAGCTCAAAGGGCGCTGAATCGCTGCTTGGCGCGCTTACCTCACACGCGGGCGATGATACCAGCGATATTGGTGCTTTCCTTGAAAAAGCCGATATCAATGACGGCAGTAAGATACTAGGGCATCTGCTTGGCGGCAGCAAGGAAAAAATCGAAACCGGCATCGCCAAAAAAACCGGCACCTCAGACAAACAGGTATCCGACATACTTTCATCGCTTGCCCCTGCCCTGCTGAGCCTTATGGGTTCTAAAACGCAGGAAACCGGCACAAAGGCCGATGGGCTCGGCGGACTTGTTGGCAATCTTTTAGGCGGTGATGACGATGGTTTTGGTCTGGATGATATAGCCGAATTGTTGTTAAGCGGAAAAGGCAAGGGCAAAAAAACCTCCTCTGCCGGCAGCCTGCTTTCAGCTATAGGCAATTTGTTTGATGATTGAGCTTGAAAAGCCAGCAATAATTTAGGGCATATGCCACAGCGCATATGCCCTATTTGCTACTATATATAAAGTGCGTGTTCACACACCAACACTGCCCCTTATATCAATTTTCCAATTGTTTACCCATAAAGTGTGCTGCGGTTTCGCATACCTTTAGCTCCATTGCGCCCATCGTTACGTTTTCACGTGAAAGCAATAAAACCGCGCCTATCGCGTCGCCTGCGGCAAGTATGGGCGCTACGGCTGCCGATGTATAGCTTTCGCCCTCGTTCACCACATTGGGTATATCATCGCCCTGAGCTGCGTTTGCGACCACGCGCGTACGCCCCTCCATAAACCGTCCTATATCCTCATGTACCGACTTATCTATAAGGTCGCGCTTACTTCCGCCCGATACCGCGATAATTGTATCCTTATCGCATATCACCGCGATATGTCCAGTAGATAGATGCAGCGCCTCTGCATATTCCTTTGCAAAATCGCCAAGCTCGCCTATCGGTGAGTATTTTTTTAGTATTACCTCACCTTCTCTATCTGTAAATATCTCCAGCGGGTCGCCCTCGCGTATTCTTAACGTTCTGCGGATCTCCTTGGGTATTACTACCCTGCCCAACTCATCAATGCGCCTTACGATGCCTGTCGCTTTCATTATACTTCACCCTCCATTTTTCTGCTGTAGAGTTAGTATTTGTCACAAGTGGAGTTATATTCATGGGTTTTTTTACAAAATATTGCCAAGATATATTTCTCCGCCTAATAGCTCGATGTTGTTGGGCAATAATCTAATGCGCAGCTTATTATTAGCCGCCCTTTCTTAATTGATTACACTTGTTTTTTCACAATTGCGCCTGACGCCTAGCATCAGCATACCTTCGCCAATTCGTGAAGCATGTGCTTATCGCTGTATTTAACCGCAACATAAGGCATATCTAAATCAGCATAACAAGCGTTCCTGCCACAATCAGCGCCAATCCGATCAGCGCATTTCTTGTAAGCTTCTCCTTAAGAAAGATGCATGAGAACGCTATCGTGAGCACTATGCTCAGCTTATCTATCGGAACGACTATGCTTGCAGGTCCATCTTGTAAGGCGCGGTAGTAGCACAACCATGATGCGCCCGTGGCAATACCTGACAGGCATAGAAATATCCAGCTTTGTTTATCCAGCTTTGCAATATCGCCTTGTTTTTTTGTGATAAATACTACTGTCCAAGCGGCGATAAGCACAACGATCGTCCTAATTGCTGTGCCCAAGTTTGAATCTACCCCTTGGATGCCAATTTTGCCCAATATGGACGTCAGCGCCGCAAACACCGCCGAGAGTATGGCATAGATTAACCAGCGCCGGCTGGTTGCTTTTTCTTCAGTTTGTTTCCTTTGTATCATCAGCAGCGTTCCAAGACCTATTGCTACAATTCCTATCAGGCTAAAGGCTGTTACCGGCTCGCCGAGTATAATAAAGGCAAGCAGCACTGTCAATACAACGCTTGATTTATCGATGGGTGCAACCTTATTCACATCGCCAAGTTTCATGGCTTTAAAATAGCATAACCACGACGCCCCGGTCGAAAGTCCAGATAGAATTAAGAAAAGTAGCGTTTTAGCACCTATATTGCCAATCATCTTGTGTGCTCCCGTTATAAACACCATAAGCCACGCAAATATCAGCACTATCAGAGTCCTTATTGCCGTCGCCAAGTTTGAATCCGTATTCTTAATCCCGCATTTTGCAAGGATTGCAGTAATACCCGCAAATATTGCAGAACCAAACGCAAATAATATCCACATAAATATACCTCCGTTGCAATAATTATCGTACTTTATTCACCTGTCAATTAAATCGCGAGCGTCCATCATAGTGGATCACGATTTTTCAACCCATGCGCTTCAACTTCAAATTGATCCGCATCGGTCAATATCTTCGTTTGAAGCGCCTTGGGTATATCAGCTAGAATTGTACGCCTCTGCTGACGCTTTCGCTACGATATCCGGGGTTTTATAACGCAATTATAATCTTTCTTGTTTAAAATCATCATTTTTGCATGGTATTATTTTTTAAAATGTACTCACACATATAGTGGCTGCACATTTTTATCAGGCATACAAACTGCAAATATCCTCATTGCTGTATCGATAAATTAACATACTATACATTTTGCATATGTTATAATAGAGCGGATATATGGTAAGAATTAAACATACAAAGTCGACTGATTGTCTAGCTATCATCCCATGTAACCTTGCGGTTGCAGCTAGCATATAGTCAAGTAATATAATTTGTTTTATAGAGGGGGAATATAAATGTTAAACCACGAACCATTAAGGTTTTTATACCGGCTCGCCCTTGTGATTTGCTCAATATTTGTGATATTCTTTTTTATCGGTGAGATGAATCCCACCATGGGTTTTCTCGCTGGCAGCATAGGCGAATTGCTGCTTATCGCATTTGGCTTATGCTTTAGTTTCTGCGGCTTTATTGCTATGCGCCATATAAAGCACAGGTGCAAAATTCAGCTCTATACTAACGATAATCGCTATGAGACTATAGAGCTCGTCAGTGGTCAAGTTTAGGAATTTAGGCTATGAAATTGAAGTTATGGATTCTGCCGTGCCTGCTTCCGCTCATCCTGGCTGTTGGGTGCGCCTCACCACCTGATTCCAAGGTTGATGTGCAGCCATCAGTAATAGAGATCACGCTTCCACCGGAGTTAGCGAGCACCCCTGCTGTTACACCGGTGCATACCCCTGACCCTACGCCTACCCCTACGCCAACCCCCACCCCGATGCCGGCCTATATCGTTGAGGATGTTAAATCCAAGAGCGGCTATATTCTTGGGCACAATGTGAATTTGCGTGAAGGCCCTGGAACTGAATTTCCAATCATATGTGTTATATCCTATCATGATATTATCACGCTAACCGGCACCGTTACACGCGATGGGCAAGCATGGAGCCGCATTGCTTCACATGATGGAAAGCATATCGGCTTTATGTTGACGGATTTTATTGCTTTGGGCAAAATTCCAACGCCCACAAAAAAGCCGGAAATTCCACAAGGGCCCAAGCGTAATTATAGTGACGAAGATATATACCTTGTAGCTCAACTTGCCTATGCCGAGGCCACCTCAGGGAGTCTAAGCGGATACCGCGCCGTTGCGAATGTGCTATATAATCGCTGTCGCTCCAAAAAATACGGCGGCGGCGTCACAAGCGTAGCAACCGAGGTCTACCGCAAAAACCAATTTTCGGTGGTAAACGCCGATGATTTTGCAACGTCTGTTCCAAGCAAAAAGGCGCTAAGGGCCGCACGCGAGGTATTCAATGACGGCCTGCGCGTAATTCCGGACGGTGTGATGTATTTTCGTTCCTCATCAAAGGGAAAGGTATGGTCATCCGCACGCAAGTATTATAAAACGATCGGAGGCAATTGTTTCTTTTATTGAGCTAACTATACAGCGCAATCGAAATGATATATGCTTTTATTATGAGAAAAAAACAAGGGAAAATAGGAAATACAATACCTAAAATTATCATTAACCATGTATTCACGCCATTCAATGCGTTCAACTTCGCGATAGCTGTTTGCATCGCGGCAGTTGGCGCGTATGAAAATTTGCTGTACCTTTTTGTTGTGCTGGCAAATATAGCCATAGGCGTAATCCAAGATATTCGTTCAAAGCATATTGTGGAGCAGCTTTCACTTATTACCGCGCCACATGTTACTATAATTTGTGACGATGGCAGTGATATAAAGATAACACCCGAAGAATTAGAATGTGGCAATCTCATGCGCCTGGCACGCGGCGATCAGGTGTGCGCCGACGCCACGGTTGTGGACGGCATTGCCGATATAAATGAAGCGCTGCTCACAGGCGAAGCTGATCCAATAAAAAAGTTCAAAGGTGATGCGCTGCTCTCCGGCAGCTTCGTATCGGGCGGTTCATGCGTGGCGCGAGCAGAGCGCGTTGGCGAAAATAGCTATGCCTCCAGCATCACTGCTAAAGCACGCCAACCAAAAAAGAATCGCTCCATGATACTGGATTCGCTCAATAAGCTTGTTCGCTTCACAAGCCTGTTCATACTTCCCCTTGGCGCGATACTATTCTATCAAAGCTATGTGATAAACGGCATAGGGATTGAGCTATCAGTTACCACAACCAGCGCTGCGCTGCTAGGACTGTTGCCAAAGGGTTTGGTGCTGCTTACCAGCGTATCGCTTGTGCTGGGCGTTATACGCCTTGGTAAGCGTCATACGCTTGTGCAGCAGCTTTTCGGTATAGAAGCGCTTGCGCGCGTGGACGTGCTTTGCATGGATAAAACCGGCACGTTGACGCAAGGCCATATGGGCGTGGACAGCATCATCCCATTATCACCAGATGGGCTGTCGTCTGCCGCTGAAGATATGATACGGATGCTCATTTGGTCATTTGAGGATGAAAACAATGTGCTTACTGCGCTTAAACAACATTTTCCCTGCTATATAGGTGAATCCCCTGTGAAGCTCGTTTCATTTTCATCTGAGCGGGCATGGAGCGGCGCACAGTTTAGCAATGTAAAAACCGTTTTGATGGGCGCCCCCGATAAGCTGCTTAGCCAAATCCCTCCTGATATCCTGCGTGCGCAGCAGGATGGCAGGCATATTATAGTGTTTGGCTGCTCCAACGAGCCGCTTGGCGATTCGTTGCCCGCCTCTATTACGCCCATTGCGGCCATATCCCTTTACGATACGATACGCCCCGAAGCCGGTGACACGCTGCGCTATTTTGAAAGGCAGGGCGTGCGCCTTATGATTTTATCCGGCGACAACGCAAACGCTACAGCCGCCATCGCTCGTCAGGCCGGCATGAAGGATGCGGATGCGTTTGTGGATGCCACAATGCTTACTAGCGACCAGCATATCAGCGAAGCAGCCGGCAAATATTCGGTGTTCGGCCGTGTATCACCTGATCAAAAGCAACAGATAATTAAAGCGCTTCAATCTGCCGGCCACACTGTGGCTATGCTTGGCGACGGTGTTAACGATGTGCTTGCCATACGGCAGGCAGATTGCGGTATCGCCATGGCGGCAGGCTGTGATGCGGGCCGCCGTGTGGCGCGGCTGGTGCTTATGGACAACAGCTTCGCATCGCTTCCAAATGTTGTAGGTGAAGGGCGGCGCGTAATAAACAACATAAGCCGCGTGGCTGCGTTTTTTTTGACAAAGACATGCTTTTCCTTTCTGCTCTCGCTTCTTTGCGCTCTATTAAATATCAGCTATCCGTTCGAGCCAATGCAACTTTCGATATATTCGATTTTTTGCGAGGCACTTCCGGCGCTGATACTTACGCTGCTTCCAAATGCCGCGCGCATCGAGGGCGATATTTTGAAAAATGCCTTTAAGTTGGCGCTGCCATATGCTATCTTGATTTCTGCGGGCACGATCCTGATTACACTTTTTGGCGGCACTATACCGTTGCCGTTTGATACCTCTTGGCTCGTATTTGCGTGGACATTTTTAATAGGCAGCTTGCTCGTATTACGAACAGTTTTTATGATAAGGCGCACGGCTTAGCCCAGCATCCCGGATACAGCCATATGCGACCACATTCAGCGCAGTAGTTTCAGCGCCAGTCCATGTGGTATAATGGATTCGATTCCGTCTTTGGCTGCAAAATACGTGCCATTGCATAAATGAGCGATCAATAAGGAGAAATAATGCTAATATCCGCAGAACATATTTCTAAAAACTATGGCGCGAAGCAGCTGTTGCAGGATGTTTCGCTTTATCTTAACGAAAGGGATCGCATCGGTATCATCGGCTTAAACGGCACCGGTAAGAGCACGTTGCTCAAAATTCTCGCCGGTTTAGAGCCGTCTGATGCTGGGACCGTTGCCATAAGATATAATTTACAGATATCCTATCTTTCGCAAAACCCCATAATGAATGATGACCTTACAGTGATTGAACAGGTGTTTGCGGAGTTTACGCCGCAATTTCGCGAAATCAACGAATATGAAGTCAAGTCCATGCTTACCCGGCTTGGAATAACCGACTACAGCGCAAAAATCGGAACATTATCAGGCGGCCAGCGCAAACGTGTGGCACTTTCCGCTGCGCTTATCCATCCATCCGATGTGCTGATACTCGATGAGCCTACAAATCATCTTGACAGCGAGATGGTCGTTTGGCTTGAGCAGCGGCTGAGCCGCTTTTCGGGCGGCATTATTATGGTTACACATGATCGCTATTTTCTTGAACGGGTGGTCACGCGTATTACAGAGCTATCGCATACAAAGCTTTATACCTACGAAGCAAACTATTCGAAATATCTTGAGCTTAAGGCACAGCGCACCGAGATGGACGAAGCAAGCGAGCGAAAGCGGCAGACGATTTTACGAAAGGAATATCAGTGGATTATGCGCGGCGCCAGGGCGCGTAGCACAAAGAGCCATGAGCGTATTGACAGATATAACGCGCTTAAGGATCAATCAGCGCCCACAACTGACGATGCCGTGCAAATGGCTACAGTTTCCAGCCGCCTTGGAAAAAAGCTGATAGAGCTAGCGGATATCTCCAAGGCGTTTGGCAGCACCACTGTAATAGACCATTTTTCTTATAATATTCAAAGGAACGACCGCATAGGTATCGTTGGAAAGAACGGAGTAGGAAAGTCCACACTTTTAAACATGATTTCCGGGCAATTGAAGCCGGACGAAGGCGGTATAGATGTGGGTTCCACGGTTAAAATAGGGTATTTCACGCAGGAAGGCCGGGAGCTGGATGCAAACATGCGTGTTTATGACTTTATAAGTGAGATAGCAAGCGAAATTAAGACTGATGAAGGCACCTTTTCAGCTTCTCAGATGCTTGAAAGATTTTTGTTTACATCTGATCTGCAATATACATCGATAAAGCGGCTCAGCGGCGGTGAAAAACGGCGACTTTATCTGCTCAGCATTCTCATCGCCGCCCCAAATATTCTTCTCTTAGATGAGCCTACCAATGATTTGGATATTGAAACGCTCACGATACTTGAGGACTATCTCGAATCTTTTCCGGGCGCTGTTATTGCCGTATCGCATGACCGCTATTTTCTGGATAAGATAGCCACATCGATTTTCGAGGTATCCGGCGGCGGAAAAATAACGTGTTACAGCGGCAATTATACCGACTATTCCCAAAAGCGGCCTACGGTGCGACAGTCCGATGATAGGGATGACATAGCGCGCCCTGATAATTCTGTGTCCACCAAAAACGATGCCCCGCAAAAAGCAAAAAGGCTTAAATTCACATTTAAAGAACAGCGCGAATTTGAGACGATCGACGACGATATTGCGGCACTGGAGGCCGTTATCGCAGTATGTGCGCAGGATATCGCAAAGGCTGCCAGCGATTACGTCCGTTTGCAGGAGCTTTTGACGCAGATGGAGACGCTCAAATCGAACTTAAGTTTAAAGACCGATCGTTGGGTGTACCTCAATGACCTGGAGGAAAGGATATGCGCACAAAGCAAAGACGAATAAGCGCCAAAGATCCACTATATATGCAAATGCCGCACAATAGCTCTGCGGCATTTTAGCGTTTTTTTATCATACTCATCCTGCATACATCAGCTCTTCAAACCATTCTTCCTCCGCTATACCACCAATGCTCCAGCCCCACCCGCCATCTTCTTTTGATATTTCTATCAGCACCGCCACGCCATCCTCACGTTGAAGCAATGCATAGCTGTTGCAGTCTGTTTCTGTGAGCGCAAGCTGCGTACCTATTGGCAGCGTAATGTCCTTTAGCTCCATATCCTCATCCGTTATTTTTGCCGGTAAGCCGTCCTTTTTTACCACAATCTTACGGTCGCTCCAGTCATCTTTATTACGCTCTATCGTATATGGCGTGCTGCGGACAAACGCAAATTCATCTTGCAGCTCATACTTGCAAACGGCGCTATATGTTCCGAGCACATCGATTATCTCATTAACGCTCACGGTTCCGCTGCCAATGTTTTCCATTGTAGCAATACCGTAAATATCGGCGCACTCAAGCTTGCCATCCTTAACGCGATATATATACGTCACATAATCGTCCGAAGCCATATCCCCTGTAATGTAGAATTCTACGCTCTTATCATCCTCAAGTGTGTCCGCTATATGGCAACTTACGCCGTATAGTGGATTGTCAATTTTTACACTGGACGCCGTACCCCCGATGATAAAGTTAATACCTGCAACGCATTCATTGTCATCCAAGCTTAGCCGTATTTCTTCCTGTATACCATCGCCATTCAGATCGGCATATATGGGTTTTGCCGGATCAACCTCCTGCCAAGTGGCGCCATCTGTTTGCTCGCTTGCATCTAACTTGTGAGTGGCCATAGGTGCAGGCTGCAAAAACGAATTCTCTCTGCAAGCCGTAAGTAAAATCAGCACGAGCGCTGTAACCATAAAAACTGCTGATCTTTTCATCGTTTCACTCTCCTCCGCTTACCAAATATTGTATGCCGCAATATTATTTTATGCAAAGAGCGGCGTCCGCATAAGCGGCGCCGCCCTTGTTTACTGCATCAACGTATGCATCAGTTTGTTATCGCTTAAATCAGATTAAGCAACGGGAACTGGGGTAGCATACATGAAGAAGTAATAGCCCAGAGACGTGAACCACAGGTTTTCGAAGCCCTGATTCATGTTCTTGTCGGTATAGAAGTAGATTGGGCCAAGCACCTTATCCTGACCGATGAGGATATCCTCGGCCTGGTGCATAAGGCTCATGCGCTCAGCAGGATCACTGGACAGCTTGGCTGCCTTGATCAGCTCGTCAAACTTGGGGTTAGCATACTGTGCATCGTTATTGCCACCCTTTGTTACCCACATATCGATGAAGCACATAGGATCATTGTAGTCAGCAATCCAGCCGTTACGGGCGATTGAATAGTCGCCGTCTTTACGTGTTTGAAGGAATACTGCCCAATCCTGGTTGTTGAGCGTAACTGTTACGCCAAGCTGAGTCTGCCACATGTTCTGCAGCGCCTCGCCGATCATCTTGTGGTTCTCGTTGGTGTTATACAGATACTCAACAACGGGGAAATCCTTGCCCTCGGGATAGCCGGCCTCTGCCAGCAGCGCGCGTGCCTTCTCGCAGTTGGCTTCATAGGCCGCCTCGGAAGGATCGAAGTAAGCGCCGCCAACGGTACGGAAATCGTCGCCTGAAGCGCCGGCAGCATCATTTACGCCGTATGGAACGAAGCCGTTCGCAGGCACCTGACCGGTCTGGGTGATCTGCTTTACGATGTAGTTACGGTCGATAGCAAGGTTAAATGCCTCACGTACCTTGGGGTTGTCAAATGGAGCCTTCTGGGTCTGGAAGCAGACATAGTAGGTTCCGATGTACTTCTGGATGTTCAGCTTGCCGGAATCCAGCAGAGCTGGTATTTCAGCAACGGGGACTTCCTGAATGAAGTTAAGGTCGCCGCTCTGGAAGCCGGCATAGATTGCGTTTGCGTCATCCATCAGCGCGAACTTGATGGAGTTAGGTCCAAGAATAGCGAGATCATAGTAGTTCTCATTCTTCTCCATGAGGATGAATGAGTTATGCTCCCACTCGGTCATCTTGTATGGTCCATTGGTGATGTAGGTATCGATGGAGAAAGTCCACTGATCCTTTGCAGCTTCAATTGTATCCTGGCGAACTGGGAATGTGGCTGGGAACGCGCAGATTTCATCGAAGTATGGGCATGCGGCGGCCAGTTTGATTTCAAGGGTCTTTTCATCGAGGGCCTTGATACCAAGCTCTGACGGCTGCTTTTTGCCGGCTGCGATATCGGAATAGTTAAGAACCATTTCGATCATGTAGTTATAGTCAGCAGCGGTAGCTGGATCAGCAAGACGTTTCCAAGCGTACTCGAAATCGCCTGCCACAACGGGCTTGCCATCACTCCACTTGATGTCATCACGCAGAGTGAAGGTGTAAACCAGGTTGTCTTCCGAAACGGTAACGGACGCAGCCTGTCCAAGCGCAAGCTTAGCATTTGCAGCGGGCTGTCCAGCCTTCTGTGCTTCGCCATCGCCTGGAACCCATTTATACAGGCCTTCAAACAGATGCTGCAGCATGACTGCACCATCAACAGCGCTGTTGAGGGCGGGGTCAATTGTCTGGGGCTCGGAGGCAAAGTTGACTACGAGATCCAGTGCGGCAGGTTCTGTAGGAGTAGTTGGCTCTGTAGGAGTAGTTGTGCCTTCATCAGGCGTTGCCGGTTTATCAGCAGGCGCCTGCTGGCAACCAACGGCCAACCCTGCTATCATCAAGAGGGCCATCAGAAGCGCAAATATTTTCTTCATTGTTGTTTTCTCCTTTTTTATATTTTACCCATTGCTGAGTAAATATTTATAAAACCATTCCACAGCGGTTCGCGCACCGCAGAATAGATTTATGTTTAGTAAATCACCGTTTCATCAGGTGGCAGGCGCAGAAATGCCCCGACTCCACCTCTATGAATTGCGGTATTTCTTCGCTGCATATAGGCATAACATAAGGGCAGCGGGTGTGGAAACGGCAGCCCGTAGGCGGATCTATGGGGCTTGGAACATCACCCTCCAACACTATACGCTTCCTTGAGCGGCTGACCTTGGGGTCAGGGACAGGCACTGCGGAAAGCAGCGTTTGCGTATATGGGTGCAAGGGGTGGCGGTTAAGCTCATAGCTTTCCGCAAGCTCCATAAGATTGCCCAAGTACATAACGCCTATACGATTGCTTATGTGGCGCACAACAGACAGGTCATGCGCAATAAACAGATACGTAAGGCCAAGTTCCTGCTGCATATCCTCGAGCATATTTACTATCTGGCTCTGTATTGATACGTCCAGCGCCGATATAGGCTCATCGCACACTATGAACTCAGGTTCAACCGCCAGCGCTCGCGCTATGCCTATACGTTGCTGCTGACCACCCGAGAACTCATGCGGATAACGGTTTGAATGTTCGCTATTGAGGCCTACCTGATCAAGTATAAAGTTTATCCTCTCACTTCGCGCCTTTCTATTGGCCGCAAGCTTGTGGATATCGATCGCTTCGCCCACTATCTCACCCACAGTCATGCGAGGGTCCAGCGAAGCGGACGGATCTTGAAATATAATCTGCATCTTGCGGCGATAGGACATCATATGTGCATTTGTGATATCCTTGCCGTCGTATATTATCTTACCAGCCGTGGGTTCATACAGGCGCAGCAGCGTGCGGCCAAGCGTGGTTTTTCCGCATCCCGATTCACCCACAAGACCCAGCGTTTCGCCTCTGCGTATGCTTAGCGATACATTGTCAACCGCCTGCACATACTTTTTTGTGAACATGCCGCTCTTTATTGGAAAAAACTTCCTCAGTCCCTGTATCTCAACGAGATTGCCGTTATTGTTGCTCATGCATTTACCTCCTTGCCGTCACGCTCATACAGCAGCCAGCAGGCGGCCCTGTGTTCGTCCCCCACGGTTATGTTGGGCGGATTCTGCTTTAGACACAGCTTCATGCAGTGTTCGCAGCGCGGGCCAAATGGGCAACCCGTCGGCGGATTAAGCATATCCACGGGCGTACCCTCTATTGGTATCAATCGCTCATACGATTCCGCATCAACTCGCGGCATCGAGCGCAGTAGACCCTGCGTATAGGGATGAGCCGGGTTATAGAATATATCATCCACCCTGCCCTGTTCAACTATTTTACCTGCATACATAACGGATATTCTATCGCATATATCCGCCACCACGCCCAGATTATGCGTGATGAATATAATCGCCATCTTTGTTTTTTTCTGTATGGACTTCATAAGTTCCAGTATCTGCGCCTGTATCGTCACATCCAGCGCTGTGGTCGGTTCGTCCGCTATGAGCAGCTCAGGGCTGCATATAAGACCCATAGCTATCATAACGCGCTGGCGCATTCCACCGGAAAGTTCGTGCGGATACTGTTTCATGCGGCGTTTAGTTTCGTGTATGCCCACCAGTTCAAGCATCTCAACCGCACGGTCGTACGCTTCTTTCTTGGATATCTTAGAATGGCACAAAAGCGCCTCAATAAGCTGGTTGCCCACCGTGTATACTGGGTTTAGGCAGGTCATAGGGTTCTGGAATATCATGCTTACCTTGCTGCCGCGAAAATCCTGCATGCGTTTATCATCGTATTCCAGCACATTTTCGCCGCCAAATAATATGTTTCCGCCTATTACTTTACCCGGGCTTTGCAAAAGCCCAATTATAGAAAACGCTTCCACGCTCTTGCCTGAACCGGATTCGCCTACTATACCCATTACCTCGCCGTAGTTCAGATCATACGTAATGCCGCCTACTGCCTTGACCTCGCCCGCAGGTGTAAAGAACGATACTCTCAAATCGTTTACTTCCAGCAGCTTGTTGCTTTTATTCGTTTCCACAGTCATGCCCCCCTTATTTCTTCAGTCTCGGGTCAAGCGCATCGCGCAGACCGTCACCGAAGAGATTGAACGAGAGTATCAAAAGGCTCAACAATATCGAGGGCACTATGAGCCGGTACGGGTATGAGTATATTCCGCTCAAGCCATCTGAGGCCATCGAGCCAAGGCTGGTGAGCGGCGCTGAAACGCCTATACCCAAGAATGACATAAAGGATTCAAGGAATATGGCGGATGGTATCTGCAAGCAGGTTGTAACGGTTATCTGCCCCACGCAGTTAGGCAGCAAATGCTTTTTGATTATGCGGGTGTTGCTCGCTCCCAACGCGCGCGCCGCAGTAACGTATTCCTGCTGCTTAAGCATAAGCACCTGCCCACGCACTATACGGGCCATACCTACCCAATAAAGAAGTCCGAATGTTATGAATATCGATATAAGGTTGGGCCCAAGCTTGTTAACCAGACCCGCAAATATCGATGTACTGTTATTTACATAGTCCTGAAGCGCCGGCTTTAAGCTTGTTGCCAGCAACAGCACAATCAGTATATCAGGGACGGAATATATCACCTCTACCACACGCATCATGATATTATCCACAACACCGCCCGCATAGCCCGCTATGGAGCCGTATATAGCGCCTATAACAAGCACTATCAGCGTTGCAACAATGCCTATTACCATGGATATTCGCGTGCCGTACATAAGCCTTGCCAGGTTATCGCGGCCAAGGTTATCCGTTCCAATCGGATGCGTCCATTTGCTGAACGTGATGTTGCTTTCCTGCGCCTTATCAAGGAGGCTATCGCTTGGTTTCTCCCAAAAAGGCGGCCAGTTCTCCTCGCCACGAATCTGTGTAGAATAATCATATTCCACAAAGCTGGGGCCTACATATGCAAACAGCACTATCGCAATTATAATATACAGTGCTACCATAGCAACAGTATTTTTTTTGATTCTTCGCCATGCGTCCTTCCAATATGATACGCTCTTTTCATGGCGTATGAACTCGGATTTTTCCTCGGCAGTCGCCTTTTCAAAATCCTCCGCCTGTGGAGCGTAATTATTGTTCATCTCCATTATTGGATCTACATTCACATGGAACATCTGGTAATTGTTTCCTTTTTTGCTCATACTCACTCCCCGCCCTTCTCAAAACTAATACGCGGGTCAACCACCTTGTAGAGCAAATCCACCACAAGATTCATCATCACCACGAAAGCCGCCAAGAACAGCGTAGTTCCCATTATTATAGGGTAGTCGCGGTTGGATATGCTTTGTATAAAATATCGGCCAAGACCCGCTATTGTGAATACCGTTTCAACCACGAATCCGCCAGTAAGTATGTATGCGGTGAGCGGCCCAAGATATGTGATAACCGGTATAATCGAATTGCGCAGTGCGTGCTTGAGCACAATTTTATGCGTAGGCAAGCCCTTTGCGCGCGCGGTACGTATATAGTCGGCGTTGATTACGTCCAGCATGCTGGATCTTGTCATACGACCCACATAGCACATCGGATAGAAAGAGAGCGCGAAGCACGGCATAAGATAGCTTTCCCAGCCTTTAAGCCCCATCGTGGGCAGTATGGCCAGCTTCACACCGAACACAACCAACAGCACAGTTGCCACCACAAATCCCGGCACAGATATGCCTATCGTCATTACCACACGCAGCACACTGTCCGGCCATTTACCACGGCTATACGCGGCGATGCATCCCATAGGTATGCCAATTATTACCGCATTAAGCAAGGCAAACACACCCACCTTTGCCGATGTCGGGAACATCTCTTTGATTATGTCAACCACCGGCCTATTCTTTTGCATCTTAAACGATACACCAAGATCCCCATGCATAAGATCCTTAAGGTAGTTGACTAAGCGCTCGCCCACCGGTTTGTCCAGACCATACTTAGCTTCCAGTGCGGCAAGCACCTCAGGCGTTGGACTTTTTTCGCTGAGGAACGGTCCGCCCGGCACCATGTCCATGATGAAAAATGTGATACACGCTATGGCGAGTAGCGTGACTACTGCCATGAGTATCCTTTTGATTACATAGCCTGTCATTAATCCACTTCCAGTCCTAAAATAATGCCTGATTTTTTGAGAGTGTTAAAATGCTATTTAATTGTTTGATTGATCCGCGCAAATAGGCAGGATAGCTAGTTATATATACCTTAATCATTAATTATGATAACCAATTATAACTTATATGTCAATACATATGTGTTCAGTATGTCTCCCAACGGCGGACGCTTTATTTTTATATTTCTACACGATATTGTAAATAAAGTAAGACATATGCTTAATTTTCATTGAAATAAACACTCAGAGCAGCTAGAATTATACAATCACTGAAGTAATAATTTTATTTTTGAACTGTGGAGGCGTATTGATGCGCAAAAAGCGATTTAATTTAAACATCGGTACTTTTTTAAAAAAACTTCGTCTATTCTTTAAAAAGCTCAATTTGTTTTATAGAAGGCTTACAACACGTGGCAAAATCGTGTTTTCCAGTATGTTCCTATTGCTTGCTGCCGGCATTATACTGCCCATAGCGCTGCGCTCCAAGGCCGCCCAGCCCCAAACCTTGGATATTGCTCCCGGCGACCCCGCGGCCTATGCGGCTACCGTCGCAAATATAATCGACATAACTCCGCCGCCAGTTCCCACAATCGCCCCTACGCCCACGCCCACACCCGATCCCACTCTGCGAAAGGGCGATGAAAGCGAGGAGGTAACAAAGCTTCAAGAACGGCTTATAGCGCTTGGCTATCTTGAACTGGATGAGCCTACACAGCTATTCGGACCGGCCACCCAGGATGCAGTACGTAAATTTCAGCGGCAGGTATCCTTCAATTCAAGTGAACAAATGCAGCAGGATGGCGTTGCGGGCTTGATAACGCTTAACCTTATATATGCGGATGACGCGCCAAAATATACCGTAAAAGAGGGTATGCGCGGCGAGGATATTACCATAATGCAGCAACAGCTTGTTGACCTTGGTTATATGAAAGCTGTCACCGGCTATTATGGTGAACAAACTGTGGCGGCAATAAAGAGCTTTCAAAGTACCAACAGGCTATCCGCCGATGGACTGGCCGGTGAAAAAACCGTTGATCTGCTATATTCGCCCGAGGCCAAGATGAGCCCGGATAAGCGGGCCGCCGCTAGGGTCAAGGCCAACATAGATAAAATGCTTAAAACCGCAAGCGCCAATCTTGGTAAAAAGTATATTCTAGGCCATACCGGCCCCAACAGTTTCGACTGCTCCGGCCTTGTGTATTACTGTTTAAAGCAGGCCGGCTCCAACCGCACCCGCTATAACGCGGCAGGTTATTCACGCGTATCCGATTGGGATAAGCTGTCCGATATCAACAAGCTCAAAAAGGGCGATCTAATATTCTTCTATGACGATGCCTTCACAAAGGTTGGTCATGTAGGTATCGTTATATCCGGCAGCACTATGATAGACGCGTCGAGCGGCAATGGCAAGGTCGTGCGCCGCAGCTACCTGACCCCATATTGGAAAAAACACTTTGTTTGCGGCAGGCGGCCGTGGTAATATATTGATTTTTAGGAGGTGGCCGCATGTCAACGCTGCTCATCAAGAACCTTCGTTCACTCATCACCTGCGACGACGCAGACCGCATTGTCAATGATACTGATCTGCTGATTAAGGATGGTGTAATCGCCATGATCGGCGGCGCCGTGCCCCAGCAGGCCGACGAGGTGATAGACGGCAGCGGCATGCTCTGTTACCCCGGTCTCATAAATACGCACCATCACCTGTATCAGATATTTTCGCGCAATCTACCTCAGGTACAGGGTATGGAGCTGTTTGATTGGCTAAGAGCGCTATACGAGATATGGAAAAATCTTGACGAGGATGTGATACACCTATCCTCATTGGTTGGACTTGCCGAGCTTATGAAAACTGGCTGCACCACCTGTTTTGATCATCACTACGTATTCCCGCAGGGCGCGGGGGATCTGATAGGCGCCCAGTTTGCGGCGGCAGAGCGGCTGGGCATACGTATGCACGCCTCGCGCGGAAGCATGAGTCTTTCCCAAAAGGACGGAGGGCTTCCTCCGGACAGCGTTGTGCAAAGCGTGGATGATATTTTAGATGACAGCCAGCGGCTAATCCGCGCCTATCATGATCCTTCGTTTGGTTCTATGCGGCAGATTGTGCTTGCGCCCTGCTCTCCATTTTCCGTTACGGCGCATCTAATGAAGCAATCCGCAGCGCTGGCAAGGAGCTATGGTGTGCGTTTGCATACCCACCTATGCGAAACGCGGGATGAAGAGCGCTTTACAATAGAAAAATTCGGCATGAGGCCGTTTGAGTATATGCAATCCGTGGATTTTGTCGGGCCGGACGTGTGGTATGCGCATGGTATCCATTTTAACGATGACGAACTGCTTGAGCTTGCCCGCACCGGAACCGGCGTGGCGCACTGCCCCATATCCAACATGAAGCTGGCCTCTGGCGTTGCGCGCATACCTGATATGCTGCGTCTGGGCGTACCGGTCGGTTTGGCCGTTGATGGCAGCGCCAGCAACGATGGCAGCAATCTGCTTGAGGAGATGCGTGTATGCTACCTGCTGCACCGCCTTACCTACAGTAGCACCGCGCCCAGCGGCTATGATGTGCTTAAAATGGCTACACGCGGCAGTGCCAGGCTGCTCGGCCGAAGCGACATAGGGCAGTTGACTCAAGGCAAGTGCGCCGATCTGTTTCTTATTGACAGCAGGCGCATTGAGCTTGCTGGGGCTTGCCTTGATCCCGGTAATGTGCTTGGCACGGTTGGCGTTAAAGGCGCCGTGGATTATACAGTGGTTGGCGGGCGCGTTACAGTGCGCCACGGGAGGCTTGTGCACCTGGATGAGGAGCGCCTGTCCTATGAGGCAAACAATAAGGTAAGTGAATATTTAGCCAGATAACAAACACGCCTGGCCTTTGGCATGTTTTAAAATCATGCGGACTGTGCCGATTAAAATTGTTATGTCGCGCTATTGTTTACGTTGATGAATATGGGATGATTTTATTAAGGATATTGATTGTTTGCGGCATTTGGTATATTTAATAAATGCAGCTTAATAAAATGTTCAAATTTCCCTGCGCTCACTATTGCCCACATTATGATACAATGATACAATAAAACAGTTAATCTACTCATAGTGTGTGATAGAATACCGCGTGGATTGCTCTACTCTGCTGCGGAATAATTTAAGGGAGCGAATAATGGGAATATTTGATTTTAACGACGTTGGTATAGATCTAGGTACCGCCAGTATACTCGTATATGTGAAGGGCAAAGGAATAGTCCTGCGCGAGCCCTCTGTTGTGGCGCTTGAAAAGTCCTCCAACCGCATACTCGCTATAGGCGAGGAAGCCCGCCGCATGCTTGGCCGTACCCCCGGCAACATAGTTGCACTGCGCCCATTGCGCGATGGCGTTATATCCAACTATGACATCACCGAACGTATGCTGCGCCACTTTCTTAAAAAGGTTGTTGGCACGCATGTGTTTTTCAAGCCCCGCGTTATCGTATGTGTTCCCAGTGGCGTAACTGAAGTTGAAAAGCGCTCCGTAATAGATGCTACAGAGGAAGCGGGCGCAAGACACACCTATCTTATCGAGGAACCTATCGCCGCAGCAATAGGCGCAGGCATAGACATTGGCGATTCCCGCGGCAATATGATAATCGATATCGGCGGCGGCACTACCGACATAGCCATAACCTCGCTTGGCGGCGCCGTGGTATCGGATTCCATCAAAACCGCAGGCGATAGATTTGACGAGCACATCGTGCGCTACATGCGCAAAAAGCACAACCTGTTCATAGGTGACCGTACCGCTGAAGAGGTCAAGATGCGTATAGGCTCAGCCTATCCCCGTAAGCAGCAGGTGTTTATGGATGTTAGAGGCCGTAACCTTATATCGGGGCTGCCCCAGGCGATAGTAGTAGGTTCCAACGAGATGATAGAGGCGCTGGACGAGCCTTTGCAGCTTATACTTGAATGTATGCGCGGCGTGTTCGAGCGTACCCCGCCCGAGCTTTCCAGCGATATAACCGAAAACGGCATATGCTTGACCGGCGGCGGATCGCTGCTGTATGGACTGGATCGCTTCTTTACTGAGCATACAAAGGTACCCTGCTACCTTGCGGAAGACCCTGTCTCCTGCGTTGCAATAGGCACCGGCAAGGTGCTCGAAAATATCGACACATATTCAGACGTTGCAGTATATGATTACAAGCGTGGAGATTATCTGGATATGGCGTAAACTAGCCTTATTCGTTTCGAAGTTTTTAATTAATGCGGCGCAGAGCGGTTTCGCTCTGCGCCGGTTTTGTATAATGTCAGATATGCATGTAGGCCGCCATATTTTTTGCAGCGTTAATTTCAATCACTTAACGCGTCTTCCCTCGCTGTATACGGCGGTAATATCCCTTTCCTGTGCAAGATAGACAATCCGTTCAAGCCTTTCGGTATTTGTTAACTTTCTGGTCTTTGGCAGCTTTTTATCGCTTAGCACAACGGCATGAAGCATATCGCCCGGCTTGAAGCCCGGCCCCGCTTCAAAAAACTGCTGCCCTGCGGTGGTGATAAGATAAAATGCCTCCGCAACAGTAAGAAAATCCTCCGTGTGATCAGCATACCAGCGCAATTTAGAGACTCGTATCGCCATTGTGGCGGTTTGTGTCATGGACAGCATTGCCCCTCCCGCCATATCCGAACCCAGTGCAACGCGTATACCCTCGCGTAGCATTGTGCGCACGGGTGCTATACCGCTTATAAGGTTAAGATTTGAGTCTGGGCAGTGTGCCACCACCACGCCGGCTCGTTTTATAGCGGCACGCTCCTGCGCATCACAATGCACGCAGTGCGCCATCACCGTATTGTGTTTCCACAATCCGTATTTGTTGTATGTTTGCCAATATCGCTCACAATCAGGATGCAGCTCGCGCACCCACGCCATCTCAGCCAGGTTTTCAGAAAGATGCGACTGCACACGCAGGTCGCGCACCCCTGCCGTTTTGCCCAGCCATTCCATCAATTCATTCGTACAAGATGGCGTAAAACGCGGTGTAATTATAGGCTTTATGTGTTTAAAGCGGCCACACTCCTCCAGCCAGCGCAATGTTTCAGCCTTGCTCTGCTCTGTGCTCTCGCTCAATTCCGCTGGACTGTTGCGATCCATATTCACCTTACCTACATAGCCCGTAACGCCCGCTTTTTCCAATTCTTCCATCAATATAAGCGTAGAGTCGCGGTGCAAGCTTGAAAACATACAAACGCGCGTAGTACCTTTGCTAATAAGCTCTGCCGCAAGCTGCCCGTACGCCTCGCGCGCAAAGCCCGCATCGCCGTATAGCGACTCTGTTTTAAAAGTATAGGTATTAAGCCAGTCCAGCAGCTGTAGATTCATTCCCAGTCCGACCATCGAATACTGTGGCGCATGCAGGTGCATGTCAACGAACGCCGGAGTAATCAGCGCATCGCCAAAATCCTCAATCTCTGCAACGGCATATTTCCCGGGTAATTCAGCAAAAACATCGATAATCCGCCCATGCTCCGCCACTATATATCCGTTTTCCACGCAATTTAAGCCGCCCAGCTCAGGAGCAAACATAACGTTGCCCTTCAATATTGTAATACTATTCATCCCTATACCTACCTCCAGCAAATCATTTTCCATATGCACCGGATATGGTTGATCTCTTATCGCGCCCTAAGCTCCTCAAGTTCCTTTACGCTGTCAACATCAAACATTTCAACCTCATCCTTAAGTTGATACAGCAGTAGCTTGTCTGCGCATTTTCGTATTACCTCGCTGCCACCCGCATCCTCGTCAAGCTCGCGCAGCATCTGAAAAAACTCCTTGGGGAATATCGCCGGATTCCCACGCCGCTTATCCTTGCCCATAGCCACGATGCTATCTTTATGATCGCAGAAAAACTGAACCTCCCGCCGCACGCTCTCGCGGCGCAGCCTTGGTTGATCCGCCACAAGAAACATTATGGCGTCCGCCTCCATAAGCTCATCCATACCCAGGTGGATGGTATGGCTTATACCGTCCTCAGGCGATCTGTTTATCACCGTTTTATAGCCGCGCGCCTCCGCAACCAGCCGTATCTCGTCATACTGGGTAACCACCACCACGCGGTATAGTTCCTCGTCCGGTATGGCATCCAACGCATGTACAAACAGCGGTTTGCCTTGATATTCCGCCGCCAGCTTATTTTCTCCAAAGCGGGTTGCGTTACCCGCCGCCATCAATATACAACCTATTTGCATATTTTCTACTCCTGATAACACCTGCTGCGATGTATGTATTTCCCCATCCCTCGAGCAATCAATTGGCCGTCACGCACCACATGCTGACCATTAAGCAGCACATCACGCGCCGCGCCCAATGTTTTAAAGCCCGCAAACGGGGAGTTATCACAATTATGTGCTGTATTCGTGTCCGTAATGCACCCCTCCCGGTTTTCCCACACAACGATATCTGCCGCCTTACCAGGCGCTATCTCGCCGCGCTCCGGCATGCCGAAAAGTCTTGCGGCGTTTGTGGATAGGTATCCAGCCATCTGCTCCATGCTCAGCCTGCCCTCCTTAACGCCATATGTATATATAAGCTGCGCTCTATGCTGTAGGCCTGCGCCGCCGTTTGGTATTTTTGTAAAATCATCCGCGCCCATCGCCTTTTGTGCCATGGTGAACGAGCAGTGATCGGTGCCTATCGTATCCAGCTCGCCACACATAAGCGCATGCCACAGGGCATTGTTATCAGTGGACTTTCTGAGCGGCGGGCTCATCACAAATTTCCCCGCGTCCGCCTGCGCATACCGCTCGTCTGTAAGCAGCAGATATTGCGGACATGTCTCAAGATACACCCTCTGTCCGCGCGCCCGCGCACGCAGCGCCTCGTTGAGGCCCTCGGCTGTGGACAGATGCACCACATACGCCGGCGCACCCGCAAGCTGCGCAATGCGCAGATATCTTGCTACCGCCTCCGCCTCCACCTCAGCCGGGCGTGATAGCGGATGCCCCTGTGGCCCCGTAAATCCATTAGCTTTCACCTCAATTATCATCCTTTGCAGCACATCCCAGTTTTCACAGTGCATACCTATCAGCGCGCCAAAGCGCCTTGCGTATTTCATCGCTGAATATATGGTTCCGTCATCTACGCGCAGCGCATCGTATACCATATACATTTTATATGAAACAATGCCTTCATCCGCCATTGTTTTAAATTCCTGCGCAACACAGTCATTCCATGTGGCGATAGCCATATGAAACCCATAGTTGCAGCTTGAGCCGGCCGCCTTTTTATGCCATGTATTCAGCGCCGTTGCCAGCGTCCCCCCCCTATCCTGCGTGGCAAAATCCAGCACCGTAGTTGTACCACCCAACAGTGCCGCAGCAGTGCCAGTTGCAAAATTATCCGCAGTCACAGCCGAGCCCGTGTCAAGATCAAGGTGCGTATGCGTATCTATAAAACCAGGAAACACATAGCACTCGGCGGCGTCTATAAGCTCTGCGCCCTGTGCGCAAAGCCCTTCCCCAACGGCGGTTATCCACCCGTTCTCCACCAGTACATCCATTTTTTTACTGCCGTTTGCATTGACTACAATACCGTTGCTGATTAGCGTCTTCATTATGCTTACCTCCGTTTTAAGAAAAGAAAAAAAGTGCCAACGCGACACCAATATAGGATACGCGCATGGCACTCATAGCAGAACCGTATGGCGGTCCGGTAGAAACTCCCGCACCATAATTGCGGGATTATATGAGCCGCAGCTTCATTATAGCACAAGCAGTATACGTGTCAAGCACGCTAAAGTGCAACAAATTTGTTCTTATCTTGTTAACAGCGCGTTAATTGCTTTCGTTCAGTATGGCGAATATACTCGTATTATAGAATAAAACAAAGAGTAATGATCTTTGGACGGAGGTTGGTATCATTATGGTCAACAAAAAAACGCTTTCAGTGCTGCTCGCGCTGATAATGGTTCTTATGGTGTTTCCCGCTGTGGCGCTTGCAAGCACTGGGGTTGCAACGGCGTCCGATTTTGCCGCGGCATTTGCAACAGCGACTGATATGGGTGACGGCACAGTTAAGCTCAATGGCGATCAAACGTTAGCTGGCGGTATCGAGCTGACGCTTAGTGAAGCTGTAACTCTGGATCTTAATGGCCATACGCTTACGGTGGATAATAACGCTAACTTTCTTATGCTAAACGGCGGCAGTGCTCTGAGCATTGTGGATAGCGCCGGCAAGGGAAGAATAGTTTCATCGATCGACACACAGTGCATCCAGCTTAAAAGTGGTGCGACACTAAACATTAAAAGCGGCGCAATAAGCAGCAGTGCACAGAGCGCAATACTCAGTAGTGGCACGCTCAATATTACCGGCGGCTCGATTACCGGCGGCGCTGCAAGCGCGGCTATCACCGTGCAGGCAGGTGTAACCACAGTAAGCGGCGGCAGCATAAGCGGGCATAACGGTATAAGCGCCACTGGTGGTGCGCTTACTCTCACCGGGGTAGGCGGTAACATAGTTACTATCGCAGGCGATGCAAAGGGCAATGCTCTGGATCTTGCCGGCGGCGTAAGTGCGAGCGTATCGGCCGACACAGCCGTAACCGCATACAACGGCAAGGTATTTGCCGCATCTTCCACAATCACAGGCAATGTTCCTGTAAAGCTTACTATTACAACGGCAGCACAAGCTCCCGCGGTTCCGGTGTTTACCACCACCTCCCTGCCTGGCGGCACGCTTAGAAAAGCCTACAATCAGGGTATTGCCGTATCGGGCGCCCCCAACACATGGAGCATATCCTCAGGCGCACTGCCCGCAGGGCTTTCGCTTGGCAACACCGGTATAATCAGCGGCACTCCCACGGCTTCTGGTACATATACCTTCAGCGTAAGGGCTGCAAACGATAATGCATATGCAGAGCAGCAGCTTACCATACGCATCTCCGGCGGCGGCTCAATCCCCCCCACCCCGGATTATGATCACATAGCCACCAATAAGGACGGCTCAATCCGCGCATCTGGCGACTTTGAAAAGGGCTCCTCACTAGTCACAAAGCGCCTTACCTCCGGCACGGTATACAATGCACTCTATAAGCTTCGCGATGGCAAAAGCGTGTTGTGCGTATATGACATCAGCCTTTCACCATCACAAAAGTATACCGGCAAAGCGGATGTAACCTTCTTCTTTGGCGCCAAATATGCCAACAAGGTGATGACCGTGATGCACCGCACGGCAAATGGGAGCGTTGAATTCCTGCATGCAACCACAGGCAGTGGCGGCGATCTTACCGTTACCGCAAATGGGCTTTCACCATTCATGGTGGTGTTGGGCAACGCAAACTCAGGCAGCATCACAATCCCTAATACGGGCGATGCGGCCAGCGTACTTGGCATAGTTCTGATTCTTTCAGCAGTTACCATGGCAGCTGTAACACTCAAAAAAAGGGTAAAATAAAATAACATTACATCATCGGTTACGGCGGGGCAAAAGCTCCGCCGTTTGTTCATTATTTGCATGTGTATAAAACTTCTGTGAACACGCATTTGGGGGTTTATATGTAAAACACATTATGGTATAATCAACGTCAAATTAACAATCATATTATTGGTAATATTTTTTTACAATTCTATAAATAAGGAGGCATGGTATGAAGCAGTATGAGCTTATAGAAGCGGCATTGAATAAACGGGCCACGCTGGTAATCAAAAATGCAAAAGTAGTGAATGTATTCACAGATGAGATAATCAAATCTGACGTTGCACTATGCGATGATACCATAATAGGCGTTGGCGAATACTCCGCAAGCAATGAGATCAATGCGGACGGAGCGTACCTATGCCCCGGTTTTATTGATGCACATGTGCATATTGAATCCTCGATGGTGGTTCCGCAATCCTTCGCGCGGGTTGTGCTGCCCCATGGCACTACGAGCGTGATCGCCGATCCGCATGAAATTGCGAATGTATGTGGCATAGCGGGAATAAAGGCGATGTACAAGATGACAGATGATCTGCCGCTACTGGTATTGTTCATGCTGCCCTCCTGCGTACCGGCTACACCCTTTGAAAACTCCGGCGCGGAGCTTTTTGCGGAGGATATGGAAAACTACTCCAAAAAAGGCCGTGTGCTGGGTCTTGCTGAGGTGATGGACTACTTCTCTACAATAAACGGTGCAAAGGATATGCTGGATAAGCTGCGCCTGTTTGAAAACAGACCTATCGATGGTCATGCGCCCATGCTATCCGGCGATGCACTCAACGCGTACCGAGTCGCCGGCCCATCCACCGATCATGAATGCTCAAGCTACGATGAAATAATCGAAAAGCTGCGCACCGGCATGAAGATCATAATCCGCGTAGGCAGCGCAGCCAACGGTATAGAGGATATACTGGCGCGTATCGCGTATGAAAAGCTGCCCACGGACAATCTCATGTTCTGCACAGATGACAAGCACCTTGAGAACATCCGTGTAGAAGGGCATATCAACTGCATTGCGCGTATGGCGGTAGCGGCAGGCATCCCCGCAGTGGCAGCTGTTCGCATGGCCAGCTACAATGCGGCGCGCGCATACGGCGTGCGCAAGCTTGGCGCTATTGCGCCTGGCTATCGCGGCAACATGGTGCTGTTTGAAGATCTAATAAGCTTCAAGGCACGTCAGGTATTCATCGGCGGCAAACCCTATGAGGACAAACCGCTGCCTATGCCTTTGATTCCTCAGGAGGTTTATGGCAGCGTGCATATAGCCCCTCTTACAAAGGCATCGCTTCGCCTGCCTGTTACAGGTGAAGCGCCGATAATCACACTTGTTGAGGGTCAGCTCGTAACAAAGCTCACCAGACGCAAACCAAAGAGTGTGGATGGCGAATTCATTTCCGGCGATGGATTAAATAAGCTCGCTGTTGTCGAACGGCATCACGCCACCGGTAATATCGGCCTTGGCATTGTTGAGGGTTTCAATATAAAGGGCGGGGCGATTGCCTCCACAGTTGCGCATGATTCACACAACCTTGTGATGGTTGGTGATAACGATGAGGATATGCTTATCGCGGCAGGCTCCCTTGCAGATTGCGGCGGAGGTTTTTGTGTGGTAAGTCACGGCGTTGTTATAGCGCGCTTACCGCTGCCAATCGCCGGACTAATGACAGACGCACCTATAAACGATGTGCTATCCCGCCAGCAGGCGCTTATAAGCGCCGCTGCCAGCCTTGGCGTTCGCGCCAAAAGCGACCCGCTTGTAACTCTCAGTTTCCTAGCGCTACCTGTCATTCCGCAGGTACGGCTTACGGATAAGGGATTATTTGATGTTTCCAAAATGACTTTCATAAGATAATATAATAGTGTATGAAGTATAACACACCATCACATACAGGAGGTAAGTCCATATGAGCGTAGGCAGCAGCGTCAAGCGCGTGGATGCATTTGACAAGGTAACCGGCAGAGCAAAATATACAGATGACCTTGCCGATAAAAACGCGCTTATTGCAAAGGTATTCCGTTCCAGTATAGCCAACGGTACTGTAAAAAGCATAGACATATCCCAGGCGGAAAAAATAGACGGCGTTGTGAAAATCATAACCTGCTTTGATGTGCCTGACTTCAAATTCCCCACAGCGGGCCACCCATGGTCCACAGACCCGCACCATCAGGATGTGGCCGATAGGTTGCTGCTCACAAGCCGAGTACGCTACTACGGCGATGATGTTGCCGCTGTTATAGCCGAAAATGAAATAGCAGCCAATCAGGCGCTGCGCGCTATAAAGGTTGAGTATGACGAATACCCCATAGTGCTTGACCAGCTTGAAGCGATGAAGGCCGGCGCTCCGCAGCTTCACGATGATTTTAAAAACAACATACTGGCGCATACGCAGATGGCAAACGGCGATTACGATGCGGCAATAAGTGAGCCCGGACTGATCGTTATAGACAAATGGTACGACACGCCCATCGTGCAGCACTGCCACTTGGAAAACCATATCTGCTATGCCTATCAGGAAGCAGGCAAGATCGTTGTGGTTTCCTCCACACAGATACCGCACATCGTGCGACGCGTGGTAGGTCAGGCGCTGGGTATGCCATGGGGACAGGTGCGCATAATAAAACCGTATATCGGCGGCGGCTTCGGCAACAAGCAGGATGCATTATATGAGCCGCTGTGCGCATATCTCTCCACACGTGTTGGCGGCCGTCTCGTAAAGATGGACATGACGCGCGAAGAAACATTTGTCAACAACCGCGTGCGTCACGCCATACGCTTCCATATGGTTACGCATGTACGCCCTGACGGTACGTTTGTTGCCCGCAGCCTTGAATCCTATTCAAACCAAGGCGCCTATGCTTCACACGGACATGGCATCGCGGCAAAGGGCGCTGGAGCGTTCATGCAGCTGTATAAGGCGTCTGCCTCAAAGGCCGATGCATACACAATATTCACCAACACTCCCGCCGCCGGCGCTATGCGCGCATATGGCATACCGCAGATCACCTTTGCCATGGAAAGCCATGTTGAAGATATCGCCAAGATGCTTGGCTGCGATCCATGGGAGTTGCGCAAAAAGAACCTCATGGATGTAGGCTTTACCGATGGCTTTTCTAAAAACGTTAATTACTTCCCCAGCCATGAGCAATGCGTTGAAAAGGGCAAAGCATACCTTGATTTCGACAAAAAGCGCAGCGAATATGCGCAGGATAATGGCCCTGTGCGCCGCGGTGTAGGTATGGCAATATTCTGGTACAACACCGCCGTGTGGCCCATATCGCTGGAATCCTCCTCCTGCCGGATGATACTCAATCAGGATGGCTCGCTGCAACTGCAACTTGCGGAAACAGAGATCGGTCAGGGCGCTGACACCGTTTTTTGCCAGATGACCGCCGACACGCTTGGGATTCCATTCGAAAGCGTGCACATCATCTCCACTCAGGATACAGATGTAACGCCGTTTGGTACGAGCGCATATGCCTCGCGCCAAACATATGTGGGCGGCATGGCGGTAAAACAAACGGCGCTGCTGCTAAAGGGACGCATACTTGAATATGCCCATCATCTGACACGCATTTTCCCGTCCGAGTTGGATATTATCTGCGGCAATATCGTACACATTGCGGACGGTAAAATATTGATGACGCTTGGCGAGCTTGCCATCCAAGCGCTGTATAGCGTTGAGAGATCCGAGCATCTTACTGCTGAAAGCACCACGCAGTGCAAATCCAACGCTTATTCCTTCGGCTGCTCGTTTGCCGAGGTAGAGGTAGATATTCCGCTGTGCAGGGTAAAGCTTGTCAATATCATCAACGTACACGACTGCGGAATGCTCATTAATCCGCAGCTTGCCGAAGCACAGGTGCATGGCGGCATGAGTATGGCCATTGGCTATGGTATGGGTGAAAAGCTGCTCTTCGATGAAAAAACGGGCAGACCCCTTAACAACAATCTGCTTGACTATAAGCTCTCCACCACGATGGATCACCCGCACCTTGAGGCGCAGTTTGTTGAAAATTTCGAGCCAACCAGCCCATTTGGCACAAAGGCGCTGGGTGAACCGCCGGCGGTTTCCGGTGCGGCTGCAATACGCAACGCTGTACTTAACGCCACTGGCGTTGCCATAGATCAAGCTCCTCTTACGCCGCACATATTGTTTGAGCGGTTCAAAGAGGAAGGCCTTATATAGGAGGGCAAACATATGTATGATATCAAGGCATTATATGAAGCGGCATCCGTTGCCGATGCGCTGGAGCTGCTCAGCGCCCACCCGCAGGCAAGGATAATTGCCGGCGGCAGCGATGTGCTCATCAAGCTGCGCGAGGGTAAGCTTGCTGGCTGTGAGCTGGTTAGCATCTATAAGCTTAACGAGCTGCGCGGCGTATCCATGTTGCCTGACGGCACGATCCGCATCCTCCCGCTCACGAGCTTTTCGCATATCACCCGTGATCCGATAATCCGGCAGTACATCAATGTGCTGGGCGAAGCTGTTGATATGGTTGGTGGGCCGCAGATACGCAACATAGGCACAATCGGCGGCAACATCTGCAACGGCGTCACCAGCGCGGATTCTGCCTCCACACTGCACGCATATGACGCGGTGGTGGAGATCACAGGTCCCGCCGGCGTGCGCACACTTCCTATCGCCGAGTTTTACATCTGCGCAGGCAAGGTGGCGCTTGAACACAACGAGCTGCTTACGGCAATCCTCATCAGCAAAGAAAGCTATGCGGGCTATAGTGGTCGCTATATCAAATATGCTATGCGCAACGCTATGGATATCGCCACGCTTGGCTGCTCTGTTAACGTTAAATTGTCTACCGATAAGAAAACTATAGACGCCGCCCGCATCGCCTATGGCGTAGCCGGACCCGTTCCCCTGCGCGCGCACTCCGCCGAGGCCGCAGCCTTTGGCAAGCCGGTCTGCGCAGATACGATTGAAGCGTTGGGCAAAGCGGTACTTGAAGACGTCAACCCACGCACAAGCTGGCGAGCCAGCCGCGAGTTCCGCCTGCAATTGGTTGAGGAGCTTGCAAAGCGTGCCCTTACTGACGCAATCAAGCTAAACGGAGGTGAATTTTGATGCAGATGCAGCTTGTTAGATGCACCATAAACGGCAAATATACCGAAACCATGGTGGACACTCGCGCTTCACTTACGGATATGCTACGGAACGATTACCGCCTTACCTCCGTAAAAAAAGGCTGTGAGGTTGGCGAATGCGGCGCCTGCAATGTGCTGATAGACGGCGAGTGTTTCAATTCTTGCATATACCTTGCGATATGGGCCGATGGTAAGTCCATCCGCACCCTGGAAGGGCTGCTCGGCCCCAACGGCGAGCTAGCAGACATACAGCAGGCCTTTATTGACGAAGCAGCCATACAGTGCGGCTTCTGCACACCAGGCTTCATCATGAGTGCCATAGAAATACTTGAAAGCGGCAGGGAATATACCCGCGATGAACTGCGCAAGCTGCTCTCAGGCCATCTATGCCGCTGCACCGGCTATGAAAACATCCTCAATGCCGTAGAAAAAACCATGAAAGAACGGCTTGCTAAATAGCATTCAGTAGCAATCACTGTGCGCCGGAGATCACCTCCGGCGCTTTTTGTTTATCTGCATACGCTGCTTTTGATACTCAAATTCCTCATCACTTACCTCCAGCCAGTTTATATCAGGCTCTGCCCGCATACCTAGCACAATAGCGCTGTGCAATTCATCAAGCGCATTCTCTCCAGGCACAAGCTGCCCCGCTTGTGATAATATAATATCCCTGCGCCGTCGCTGTTCATCCAGGCTCATTCCAGTCTGCTCGTACATGTCCTCAATTATAAGCCTGGCATATTTCGCTTCGATATCCATCAGTTATTTCTCCCCTTTCAAAGCAAAGCGGCGTATCGGATAAGTCCTGCCCGCACGCCGCTGTTTATCATATACACTTTTTGTTTAGATGTTCTTATTAGTCTTGTTGCTGTTGCTCAGCTTATCCAACGTATTTTTCAACACCTGCGGCAGCGGCAGGCCTATTTCGCCCGCATTCTCGAGTATGCTTATGCCTTCGTTTGCAATGTAGAACATTATCACAGCGGCTCGCACCGCATCATTGGTTGCAGGGATCAGTTTATCCAGCATAGCGGCAAGTGCCACTAGTGCAAATATAAACACCTTCCTGAGTATTCCCGTAAAGCCCACGCTGCTGGAAACCGTTTTGCGTATGGACGCGCTGATTACACCCGTTATATAATCCAGTACCACAACCACGATAAGCACGATTATCAGCGCATCCCATGGCCCCCATAGATATGCCGCCACTCCGCCTATCATGGCGGGTATTGCTTTTATTATATTCATCATAGATATTTTATCCTTTCTTTCATCAGGGGCTGCTTCGCCCCTCTTTATAGTATATTCAGCGATTCATCGCTCCGATATAAGTGCAAGTCTGCCGAATCTATTCCAGTAGTTTTTTCCGGATGCGTCCAACGTACGCTTCACAACACCATCGTCGCGTCCCTTGGCCTCTATCGCCATACCTGCACCAATGTATACTCCCACGTGGAATATTTTATCCCCATCATGCCTAAACACAATATCAAATGGCTGTAGCGCATCACGCTCTGTTTTTTCGCACATTTCATACAGCATACGGCTGTTGCGTTTTGACTGGGTCAGCCCTTCGTTTTGCAAAAATCTGGATATAAGCCCTGAGCAGTCATAGCCCAGTATTGGCGCTTTACCCTCTGCCTTGCGCTTTTCATACAGCGCAAGGGCTCGTTGCGCGTTTTTCGTTGTCGTCTCCATTCGTTTGATTAGCGTGGGCGTCATCTCCTGTCCGTTGCCGCCCCACACATATATCTGGCCAAGCTGTGCGGTAAGATAGCTTAAAAATCGCGTTTGCCGCTCCGTTGGTTTAGTATCATCCGGCGTATCATTTCCGCTCTCCAACGCCGCCCATGTCTTAGGCCCGACTATACCGTCCGCCGTAAGGCCATATTTGCTCTGAAACTCCATTACCGCGCTCTGTGTTTTTTTACCAAATGCACCGTCCGCTTCCCCCACTATGCTTGCATATCCATTTTTAATCAGCAGTGTTTGAAGCTCTGTCACATCCTCGCCCCTCATGCCACTGCGCAGCGTGCGCCGCACAACCACGATGTTTTTATCCGGCTGTACCGGCGTGGTTTGAATGGGAGGGAAAAATGCTAT
>JAVVVD010000003.1:0-243445 GCA_036652795.1 Clostridia bacterium
TGTTTTACCACTTCTATTGTGCATCTCGCGCTCTTTCCGCTGCCGTCTGTAGCCGTTGCCGTTATTACCGCTCTGCCATTTCGCACTCCAATCACTTTGCCCGTTTCATCTACATTGGCCACCGATAGGTTGCTGGATGACCATTGCACGTCCTGTGACACTATATATGTGCCTGTATTCGGTGTACAGTATGCGCCAAGCTGCAATTCCGGATTTGGCTGCTGCTCCGTTATACCCAATCCAAGCGACTGATTTGAGGTGAGATTCGTTCCGTTATAATTTATTATCACGCCCGTTGTAACAGGCATCACAGTTATGATACACTTGCCGCTCACATTGCTGCCATCCCGTGCTGTTGCGGTTATTGTCACCTGTGCCCCTATTGGTGCATTCGAGCGCACAGTCACCCTGCCGTTGCTGTTTACCGTGGCTATTGACGTGCTTTCGCTTGTCCATGTGACGGTGCGGTTTTCTGCGCCAACTGGCAATACATTTGCCGTAAGCTGTGCGCTCTTACCAATTGCTATGCTATCCGCTCCGCTAATGTCTATCTTTTTAACAAGCTGCATGGCTTTTATGTTTACACTGGCAGCTCTGTTACTGCCGTCTGTCGCTCTGGCCGTTATTGTGGCTGTTCCCGAATTAATGACCGTTACCTCACCGGTTGTGTTTACTGTGGCCACGCCCGTATTCGATGAACTCCATGCTACGTTGCTCTGTGCGCCCTGCGGATTGACAAGCGCCCTCAGCTGTACTTTGTATGCTCCATCAGTTACATCCGCATACAATGTGCTTCCTGAAACGACCAAGCCTGTGCTACTATTTTGTATTGATATTGATGAAGCATACGGCAGCACGCTAATGGTGTACGTTGCAACAGGGCTGAAGCCATCCTGCGCGATAGCGGTTATGGTAACCGTTTTAAGCGCACTTGTGCTTCTGGCACTGACCATTCCCGTGCTATTAACGGTTGCCACCGTAGTATCCGTGCTGTTCCATAAAACGTTTTTATTTGTTGCATCATCAGGCGATACCTGTGCCGCAAGCTGTATGCTACCACCTGAAAGCACGCAAAGCGGGCCTGTTATAACAACTTGAGAAGTTTTTTTGCATAGTGTATACGTAACCGTGGCAACAGCGCTAGTTTCCCCGTTTATAACACACACTGCCTTTACTGTAAGCTTCTTTGTATCTGCATTGAAGCTATTTAATATGGAAGAAACCGCTATGCCGCCTGTATATCTCAAACCGCCGTTTGCACTAGGCTTGCTACCATCCAGCGTATAGAATATATCGCTGGATTGTGCTCCATTGATTGTAATACTATCTGATTCATAGATACAGCCTGAGCCTTTGCCAAATATCGGCCTATTAATGCCGCCAACCATATCTATAGCCGCTTTTGCGTTTACCATTCCAAGCTTTTCATTGGCAGAATTCGCAAAATTTGACGGTGATGCACTGGTAAGAAGAATGTTTTTAAGCATTTCAACCCGCGCACGCCCCTGCATTGCATGTAACGGATGGTTTACAGAAAGCACCAGCGCCGCAATGCCCGCCACTATAGGAGACGCCTGGGATGTGCCGGACAGCTTTTCGATATAGCTTGAATTCTGATAGAAGCTAGTTGATACTATCTGATCCCCCGGAGCAACAATATCCACATATGTCCCATAGTTTGAAAACCAAGTCTTATCCTTTGATGCATCAACTGCGCCTACCGCGAAAGCATCGCTATATGCAGCTGGATATATTAAGGATGTCGCACTGCCGCTATTGCCTGCCGCCGCCACCAGCAATATCCCCGCATCCGTCAGTTGTTTCATTTTTTCTTGAAACAGCGCATCATATGTGCTCATGCCCAAGCTCATATTTACTATGTCCACATTATTGTTTGGGTTGCTATCGCTCCATGTGCCCAAGCAATAATTCAATCCATTTATTAAGGTCTGAGTAGTGCCTGTTGATTTGCCATTGCTGCCAAGATCAAGCACCTTTACCGATACTATACTCACCCCCGGCGCAACGCCTGCGCCACAATATCCATTATTCGCTGTTGCCGCGATTATCCCCGCAACATGAGTGCCGTGTCCATGTCTATCATTAGGATCGCTGGCATCAGCATTATAGCAATCAACACGCGTAATCTTGCTGTAATCAAGATCAACATGCCCGCTTACAAGGCCCGTATCCATAACAGCCACCAGCACTCCTGCATCGCCGCGCGTAGTTACCCATGCGCCAAACGAGTCAATAAGGCTGTGATGATATTGTGCCCAGTTTGAGGCTCCAGGCGCGCCCGGCAGATATGGGTCGTTAGGTTGCCATCTGTCTGCTCCTGATTCCGGTTCGGGCGCTGCTGGCGCGCTGCTTTTTACCGTAGATAATCTATCTGCGCTTAGGGCGTATATAAAGTTTGGATACAGCTTAGGCAGAGCATCAAGCTTTGTCTGCGTATCCTCAAGTATGCCGCCGTATTCCGGTGTAAATTCCAACATACCCATACCATAATCGAACGACAACAGCGTTGCGCCATACTGCTGCGCCGTATACATCGCCTGCTCCTGCGTATCCGCCATGAACAGACCCTGGTATGGTACGTAATCCGTCTCTTCCTCAAGCGTCCTCAGCCGTGCTACCAAACCCGACACCTCAAACTTGGCATCCAACACCTGCTGTGCAGTCATCGGCACCGGCGTAGGCGTTACTTCCGGCATCGGCGTAGGCGTTACTTCCGGCATCGGCGTAGGCGTTACCTCCGGCATCGGCGTAGGCGTTACTTCCGGCATCGGCGTAGGCGTCGTTTCCGGTATCGGCGTAGGCGTCGTTTCCGGTATCGGCGTAGGCGTCGCTTCTTCGCCTGTGCCACCTCCGCTGTTCTCCGAGCCATCAGGAGTTGGGTTCGCACCTGCAATAGGCGTTTCAACTGTGCTTTGCGGCAATGTCACTTGCGCTGTAGCAACACTCAGCATTGGCGTGAGGAGCATAATCAGTGCCAGCATCAATGCAAGAAAGCGTCCCTTTGTATTTTTTATCAATTTTCAGACCTCCGAATCTACTCTATGTGCAATACCATGCAACACGCATATATTTATTTATGTCGATAATAGAACCATACTTCTACATACTCCATATTATAGGCGCATAATAGAAGCTTGCGCAAGCGATGTACACACATTGTTCATTAATTTGCAACACAAAAAGAGCCGTACGCACGGCTCTTAGTTCTATTCCAAGATTCTATTTTACGTATTCACCCAGCAGGCGCTCACAATCTTCAACATTTCTGGACAATTCCCGTATATATGCACTCAATGAGGACATCTTTGTAACACCGGTCATACCTAAGAATTCGCGGTTTACGCTGATAAGCTGCCTGTGCAGCGACAATAGCGCATTAAATCTGTCCCTTTGAGCGCACAGCTCATTCTGCTGCGAACGCACCTGTTCACGAAGCTCCACGCATATTCCATGCATCCGCTCAGCCGTTATGCCTCCATCCGGTTTGTTCTTGCCCACACCTCGGCTTGCGGAAAGCGCCAATGCACCAAGCCCTTCAAAAAAGGCAGTTACATCCAGTCCATCCACATTGCCCAGATCGTTTACAACAGCGCTTACCACGTCAACAAGGCTGGCCGATTTGTGTTTAGAGGTGCGTCTTGTCGCTGCATATGGATCAAACACCTCCTTGCCGGCGTTTGCAAGCTCATCCTGAATGCTGCGCACCAGTTGTTGGTTCGTCTTTATCAACGAGCGGTATTTGTTCTGATATCGCAGCATCTCCCGATTATCACCATTGCCCATCTCCAGCGTGATCGCACGCACAGACATACCCTGCGCCTGTTTACGCAGCACCGTACGCAACAGCTCGCGCATCTCCTCTTGTGTAAATGGAACAAATGCGCTGCAATGTGCGTTCTTTGCCAGTGAATCATCGGATTTAATCCGTGCATAGTAATAGTTTCGCACACTGTTTGGCTGTCTGCCTGTTTTTTTGGCTACCGAGGCAAACACCGCCTTGAGCGGAAGGCTGCACTTTCTTCCCTGCTCCACCTCGTTGAAGAGCAGTTCTTCCTCCTGTGCCCGCCATCCGGCGCGGGCGGGATAGATGTTGTTATTCATGCTATGTATAGCCCCCTGATTCGGTTTTAGTATCATTATTACCGTAATTAGAATAATTAAACAAAAACCAAAGCAATCGTTATTTGCTTTGGTTTGTGTGTAAATTGTTCCTCTATGCATTTGTATGCAGTATCGGTGGCTGTTATGTTTATATAGGTCAAGTAATCACAGCTTAAGCTGGGGTAATGCCTACTTTATTTCGCCGAGTTTAAATAATCCAATATCGCAGCTACGCTGCGTTCCTTTACACTTATAAAGCTTTCGCGTTCAAGCATATTCTCAAGATAATGCGCATCCGACGAGTACAACACGTGATAGTGTGAAAGATCATCCTTGGGCGGAGGCAACTTGCTGTATACCTCCAACGTTGTAAATACTGGCTGCGGCGGTATAAATCCAAGACTTGATATAAGCGAGTTAGAGGTTCGATTTATGTGTGCCGGCACAGGCACGCCGCCGTGTGCCCGGCACAATGCCGTCACCTCGTCAAGCGAAAGCATGGTGGATTGTACCAGCAGCCGTGGTTCCGTATCCAATGGAGCATCGTCCTCATCCATCACCTGCTGCTCTCCGTAAAAGTCAGGCATGTTTGGCATATCGGGCAGGCTTTTATATACTTCCTCGCCAAGCGCCAGCGCCGTATCTACATTAGGCAAATAGCATAATACGTGTACCTCTTCGCGTGTCTCTACTTCCAGCGCAGGAAGCAACAGTATACCGCACCCATCCGCCACACTACTTATCGCAGGCAGATTGCGTGCGCTATTATGGTCGCTTACCGCTATAACATCCAAGCCCTTTATATATGCCATGTTGACTATATTATTGGGCGTCATTTCCGCATCCCCACAGGGCGAAAGGCATGAATGTATATGCAGATCCACCGCTAGTTTCATATTCAGCCGTCTATGCCATTTTGGTTCATTATGCCGCAGATACGATACGCTGACAGCGCGCTTTTTATCACCGCTATCCCCTCATCTGCCGCTTTTGCCACGGATGCCGCCTCCGGTTCTACTCCCTCTGGGCAGATAACACACGCCATATCGTGCAATGAGGCCACCGCGATTACGTTCATATGCGTTTGTACTGTAACCCATGCGCACCCATCGCTCCCCTTGGCCATAACCCAGCTTAGCAGATCGCAGCAGCAGCCGCCTTTTATCTCATTGTCCATCCCCACATCGGTTGCCGCTTCACCCTCGATAAGCGCACAAAGTTCTTTAACCGTCATATCTACCTCCATAAAACATTTTAATTTTATCCGCGCTTCTGCGCGCTTGCCAAATCCAC
This sequence comes from Clostridia bacterium, assembly GCA_036652795.1. Classification (GTDB taxonomy): domain Bacteria; phylum Bacillota; class Clostridia; order Christensenellales; family CAG-138; genus JAVVVD01. The sequence continues at coordinate 5,416 of JAVVVD010000003.1, forward strand.
CATCTCCTGCGCCATAAGCCTTACCTTGTCACGCAGCTTAAATATACAGTCCATCTCCACTGCCGAGCCCAATACGATATCCTCTGCCAATGTACGGCATGTCGGTGAACCGCAGCTACCGCAATCCAACCCAGGCAGTGTTTTTGTTATCTCCTCAAGTTTATCCATCATGCACATCGCCTCAACCACGTCATCGCTCAGCTTCATTATGTTATGCGGTTTAAACTCTGTCTCGTATCTTATCAGCGGGGAATTAACGTATTTTTGTATATGCTCATCTGCCTCCAAATCCAGTCTAGGCTGTGAGTTTGCAAGGCGGCGCGTACGATTTTTCGCCACAAACTGATTTTCAAAGTTGAGTGGCCCGCCAACACAGCCACCATTACAGGCAGCAGCTTCAAGCAGATGCAGCCCCAGTATATGCTCACTCTCTATTGCGTCCAGGCATTGGCACGATGCATGGGTGCCGTCTACCGCAAGATAGTGCTCCGTACCTACTGCGCTGCTCAATCCGCCTATCACAGCAGTGCCAAGCCCGAATGCGCCGGCAGGAAATTGTATCGTCCTTGGCATACCTGGCGTTTTGCCTATATGCTCCACTATCTGGGCATATATCTCCCTAACACCAAACACGCCGTTCATAGCGCTTTCCTTTATGCCAAGCGGCGTGCGCAGCTGCGTCATCTGGGATGAGCAGGGAGATATGTAGTATACTCCTATCTCGTCACCCGGCACGCCCATATTTTCCGAAAATTCCACGCGTGCTATGCGCGCCGCTATCTCATTTGTTGGAAGAAATGGCGAAAGATTATCTATCAGGTTGGGATACAGCGTAGTCACCAGCCTAGGTATCACAGGGCAGTTTGTGGATATCACCGGGTACACAGCATCCGATGTGCGTATATGGAGGCGCAGCGCTTCAGCCAATATTTCAGCGGCCTTAGCTTCTTCGTATATTGCATGGAAGCCCATGGCATATAGCGCCGAATACACATCATCCAGCGAATAGAGCTGTTTGAACTGCATGTACAGCGCAGTCGATGGTATCACTATATTGTATTTGAATTCATTAAGCGCGCTCATCGGGGTTGTAACTGATACCATAGCATGATGGTGGCAATAGATCATGCAACGCCCACAGTCTATGCAGCGGTCGTCCAGTATATGCGCTTTTCCGTTCTGTACCCTTATCGCCTCGGTAGGGCAAGTCTTGATACAGCTTGTACAACCAACGCATCTGCGCTGGTCTATCCTGACTGAATGCTTATACAACTGCTTATCCTCCATGAAATATGTTAGGTAGCCTTTTGTTGGCTCAGCGGTTTTTTAGATGAGTCATGCACATAATTAAAGATTATATATCGCCTTTATTACCGTGCCGCGGCCTTCTGCGGAATCGATAAAAAACTCGCGGCAATGTCGTTTTATGTTTGGCAGCCCCATGCCTGCACCGAATCCAAGATTTCGCACATTCTCAGGTGCTGTGGAATAGCCCTCTTGCAATGCCAGATCTATATCAGGTATGCCTGGGCCTACATCTGTGCTTATCAACGACAACTTGTCCGGAGTGAACTCAACGGACAGCTCACCGCCCATTGAATGAATCACCAGATTAAGCTCCAGTTCATATGATGAGATGGCCACCTCTCGCACTATAGCGTTATCTACACCCATCTTCTTTAGCGTGCGCTTTATGCTGGCCGAAGCATCTCCAGCCGTATCAAAGCTTCCGCGCTCCACCTGAAATACCTCTTTGAAAAGAATATCACCCATATGCTATTTTTGGGGGCAGCCGCGCAAGCCCGCTTCATAGAGTTGTCCGCATGATGTAAACATAGTTTTTTCCGTGCCCAGTATAACCATATCGCGCTCTTCGGCCAGCTCTTTTATCTCGTCTGTAACCTGCTTGCCGCGCACAAATACTATGCACCGTATGTCCATTATCTCAGCGGTACGGATGGCATGCGCATTGAGCATGCCTGTTAAAAACAGCGTACGCTCACACACAAAGGCAAGCACGTCGCTCATCATGTCCGCGCCGAATGCCCAGTCCACCTCTATCTCATCCAAAAACTTCTGCCCACAGATGACCTTTGCGCCCAATACACTGGCAACCTCGGATGCTTTCATTAGCACTTTTTCCTTTCATTATGCATCAGGAGAAACCCTCCATCAGCTTTGCATATTCATCGGTAGTATATAGTTGAGTATACTTCAACTTTGACGAAAAATCTACCATACTTTCGTCCGTTGTTGAAGTCAGTTCGCTAAACGCGCTGATATAATTATCGCAGCACTGCATCAGCTGTTCTACGACCTCACTCTTGCCCGAATATGTCGATAGTATTGCCATATCCGCCTGCATTTGCTGCAGTATGGCGCTAAGTGAATCCTTGGAATCGGCTATTGTTTTTTTATCCCTGTCAAATGCGATTGCCTCATCACAAAGCGCTGAGTGCGCACGGCTTAGCGCCGCAAATCCGCTCTTTACGGAATCAATCTGCTCCTGCGTGGCGGTCACCCTGAAAGTTGCGGATTGCGTCGTCATTGCAAACACCGTACAATCCATGCCCTCGGATACCAATCTGCTCTTTACCTCCTTTGCGCCCGCCTCATCCATATAGCCCGAAGCAAGCACGCGATACTTTCCCGCGTCCTCCATCACATACCCCGCCGCACCTTGCGTTTTAAGCTGTTCGGCCTGCGAGCGTGCATTGGCCTCCACCGAATATGCACCCATCTGCAACATATAGCAGCTTACTGCGGGCAGCGTTATATCCAGGCTTTTTGAGCTCTTGTCCGACGTAAGGCTGACCGCCAGCGCGTCTGTGCCTTCCCCGCTTTCCTGTTCGCTTTGCGCATCATCCGGTACGCTCTCGGCGCCGCCTATGCCGCCGAACGCTTCAAATATCGGGGCCATCACATTTTGCGCTATCCATGTGCCGGCAGCAGACGCGGATACCAAATAGACTATCGCTGCTATCATTATCAGCGCTACCACTGCCCTTCCGCCGCCTCCGCCGCCCTGCCGTCTGCGCCTTCTTCTACGGCTTGCGTATTCCATATATATGCCTCCGTTTTACACGATTTATTTAATATAACCTACTATATACAGGCCATGGTTATGAATATGCATCATAGTGCGCAAAAAGAATATGCTTCTTTTTCTGTGTATTGTATGGAGATCAAGCTTCTGTAATATTGGATATAAGCCCATTGCTAAACTCAAATTCATATAGCCGCGCAGACTTTATATGCTCGCCATCCTGCGCAATCAGTCCCATATACCGCCCACTTTTATCCGAAAGTGGTGGCTGCACAACCTCAAAATCGCCAAAAAATTCGCACACATCCTTGAATGCCAGGCCAAGGCGCAGCTCCTGCGTCATATAGCTTTGAGCCTCCGCTTCAAAGCCCTCGCGCACCGCCTCACAAAATGCGGTCGCCAACATTAATCCACCCTTTGGAAACTCATATTCACGCGTAAAAAATCCAATTACAGGCGGCTGTGGGATAAATTCTCCCGATGCACAGGCATATATCGTGCGGCGTTGATGCCCCATAAGCGTGCCTATATCGTCTATCACCGCCGGCTGTTCGCTCACGAAGTCCCCCTCTATATCCAGCACCGTATCCAGTTTCCTTGTAAGCATTAACAGCCGCTCTTTTTTGCCTATGGCCCGTATATACAGCAGCCTTGTGCCGCCAAATGTTAGCGCACCAATGCTGCCGTTTGTGGCTTCGCCAAGTGAAAAGCCTGCGGGCGGGTGAGCCTCCCGCTCTGCCACAAGCTTTAAGCCGTTCTCATAATACAGCGTGAGCGTAATATCCCCATCTGTCAGTGTATCCACAGGGCGCGGTATGGCAGCGCCTACAAAATCGAAGCTGCCGCAATCCACCGTCAGCTCGTACACTCCCCCAGGCCAAACGCAGGCCGTAACTCCCTGAGGCACCAGCGCAAGCGCCCCGCCCTCAAATCGCAGCCGCCTCGTCACTGGATAATGCAGCGGTGTGAGCGGTATGGCACAAATATAATAATCCCCCGTATCACTCACCGGGAGTGCAACAAATGAATCCTCACCGCATTCGCCAAGCCGTTGTCCGTTTACCTCTATGAGCGCGGTCGTATCCGCACGTATAACCATCAATGGCACGGGGGATATATACATGGCAATTCACCTCATATCTGTGATAAATATGCGGTTTAATTAGAAAATATGTTTCCTGCTTTCAGGTTGTTTGATGTGCATTATAGATTCCGGGTTTGCAAAAGCGCATGATTTGGAATATAATAATCAGTAATATTTGTTTTTCCGGAGGGTATCAGCGTGGTTAAGCTTTGTGAATTGGTAAACGACCCGGCAAAATATGCCGGCAGCATCACCGTGTCCGGCTGGATTAAGACGGTACGCGAAAGCAAGAGCATCGGCTTTATTGAGCTTACGGATGGCTCCTGCTTCAAGTCAGCGCAGGTGGTATATGAAAACAGCGTTCTAGATGATTCCATCCGCAAAGCGCTTGGCACCGGCTGTGCGATAGAGGTCGACGGTATGTTGGAGCTTACGCCCAACGCTCCGCAGCCCTTTGAAATAAAAGCACTGCGTATAGAGGTGCTCGGCTGCTGCGACGCCGATTATCCGTTGCAAAAAAAGCGCCACAGCCTTGAGTTTTTGCGCACCATACAGCATTTGCGTCCGCGCACGAATACATTCCAGGCTACATTCCGTGTACGCAGTGTGGTTGCTCAGGCAATCCATCGTTTCTTTGACGAGCGCGGCTTTTTGTATGTACACACGCCCATACTTACGGGCAGCGACTGCGAAGGTGCAGGCGAGATGTTCCGCGTGACCACCCTTCCATTTGATGCTACCCCACGCAATGATGATGGCAGCGTAAATTTTGAAGAGGATTTCTTCTGCAAAAGCTCCAACCTCACCGTTAGCGGACAGCTTTACGGCGAAGCGTTTGCGCTTGCATTCCGCGATATATACACCTTCGGACCCACATTCCGCGCAGAGCAATCCAACACAGCGCGCCATGCGGCAGAGTTCTGGATGATAGAACCTGAGATGGCTTTTTGTGACCTTAACGGCGATATGGACGTAGCCGAAGCAATGGTGAAGTACATAATAAAAACCGTGATGCAGCGCTGCCCTGACGAGCTTGATTTTTTCAACAGTTTTGTGGACAATACCCTGCTCACACGGCTGCAAAATGTGATTAGCAGCGACTTTGCGCGCATCACTTATAGCGAGGCTGTGGATTTGCTTATAAAGAGCGGTGTGGAGTTTAAATACCCCATAGAGTGGGGCTGTGATCTGCAAACTGAGCACGAACGCTATATAACCGAACAGATATACCAAAAGCCCGTGTTTGTTATGGATTATCCAAAGGATATCAAGGCTTTTTACATGCGCGTCAATGATGATAATAAGACCGTGGCCGCAGCAGACCTGCTTGTTCCCGGCGTTGGCGAGATCATCGGCGGCAGCCAGCGTGAGGAACGCTACGATGTGCTTACCCGCCGCATAGAGGAGCTTGGCATGGATATGAGCGGATACGAATGGTACATGGATCTTAGGCGGTTTGGCGGTGTAAAACATGCAGGCTACGGGCTGGGCTTTGAGCGTATGATAATGTATGTGACAGGGATCGCCAACATCCGCGATGTGCTGCCCTTCCCCCGTACCACTGGCAGCATGGAGATATAACGGCTTTCATATTTTGTGGGTTTATTTCAGGAGCGGTTGTTGATAAATGCCGCTCCTGTATTTATTACATTGATTTATGGTGAAAACACTATGGCAATTGCAATTTTCTCACAGGGCTGCGCCGGCAAATCCACCATTGCCGCTGCTGATGCTGCGCTGAATGCAGCTAAAATCCAAATTAAGTGTATTATTCCGGCAGCACCACAAGCTTATCATCATAGATAAGCTTAAAATCCAGTGAGGTCAGCGTCATGTCCGTGTCGATCTGCGCGAAAATGGTGTTTTCGCCCGGTACAAGCGTCAGCAGATATTGAGCATCGCGGCTTTGCACCTTAGCGCGCGCTACTTCTTCATCCTTCATATAAAACACAACGTCCACCGCGCATACAAGGTTTTGCGGGTATGCGTTTATAGCTATTGCATCCATAAAGGTATCATCGCACTGCTCATATATCTGTATGTTTTTGAATGTAATATACTGTCTGAAATGCTGCGGATCTGCCACAAAGTTGCCCAATGCATCATTTAGCATTGGGGTTGGCGCAACTGTCGCCACAGGTGTTGGTGTTGATGTGGGCGCTATCGTGGGCGCGGCTGTTGGCGCAAGTGTAATCTCGGACACAAGCAGCGGCGCTGTGCGGATACATCCGCACAGCATCAGCACGCACAGCAACCATATCGCAAGCAGTGGCTTAGGATTCATACCGCACCTTTTGCTCCATTATGAGCCGCTGTTTAAGATCATATAGCCCATCCGACATATCCACCTTGTATAGATGCGGGTTAAGCAGCCTCTGCGTTTCCTCCCAGAAAGTGCCAAGCTCTTGCTTTTCATATTTGCATATCTCATCCAGCGTGGGTAGTTCATAAACCTGCTTGCCATTTATAAACAACGGCACAAGCAATTCGCGCACATTGAAGTTTGTAAGCGTCTTTGATTTGTAGCTTTGCTCCGGATGGTATATAGTAAGGGGCTTTCGCTCATCTATCTCCTCATCCACCAGCGCTATAACGTCAGCAAGCGCCATTCCATTCGCGTTATTATACAAGCGCAGCACCTTCTTGTATCCCGGATTGGTCATCTTTGCTATATTCTCGGATATTTTGATCTTTGGCACCATCACACCATCCACTACCTCAGCGCTCATCTTATATACGCCGCCCAACGCCGGGCAGTCGTTGGATGTGATCAGCCTTGTGCCAACACCCCATACGTCTATTTTTGCGCCCTGCGCTTTAAGGTCGCGTATTACGTATTCATCAAGGTCGCTCGATGCAAATATCTTCGCATCTGTATGGCCGGCTTCATCCAGCATTATCCGTGCCTTTTTCGAAAAATACGCCAAGTCACCTGAGTCCAACCGTATCCCCACCGGCATATGTCCTTTTGCTTTAAGCTCGTCAAATACCGTTATCGCATTTGGCATACCACTCTTTAATGTATCATACGTATCCACAAGCAGCATACACGAATCGGGGAATATATCCGCATAGGCGCGGAATGCGGCTAGTTCGTCCTTAAAGCTCATCACCCAGCTGTGCGCATGTGTGCCCTTTACGTCCACGTCATAGAGCATACCTGTCATCACGTTGCTGGTGGCGACACACCCACCCACCATAGCTGCGCGCGCACCGAGTATACCGGCATCAGGACCCTGAGCACGGCGTAGGCCAAATTCCAGCACTGCATCTCCCTGCGCGGCATACACCACGCGGCATGCCTTGCTGGCGATTAGCGTTTGATGGTTGACCAGGTTTAATAATGCGGTTTCCACAAGCTGCGCTTGCATTATCGGCGCACGTACGCGAAGCAGCGGTTCAAATGGGAACACCACCGTCCCCTCCGGCATTCCGTATATTTCGCCCGTAAAACGCATTGCCCTAAGCTCAGAGAGGAATCCCTCGTCAAATAGTTTAAGCGAACGAAGATAATCTATGTCCCCCTCCGAAAAATGCAGCGAGTTTATGTAATTAACGGCGGATTCCGTACCCGCCATTATTGCAAACGCACTGTTTTCACGCGTATTGCGAAAAAACAGATCAAACACCGCCTCATTGTCCTTCATGTCGAACTTGTAATAGCCATACATCATCGTAAGCTGATACAGATCGGTCATCATCGTAAGATTGCGCTCGTTATTCATTATCGTCCTCTTTTTCATCCTCGGCATCATGCTTTTCGCATTCATCCTGTTCGCTCTGCGGCGCATTTGCATCGGTGCTATTTTCAGCTTCCAAATCAGTCTGCGCTGTATCCGCGCTTACGCATAGCGGCGCCGGCCACATAAGCGCGCCTGTTTTTTTCTCGCGTACGGCGCGGACTATAAAGAATGCAGTTACACCTGCAAACATGATAAAGCTGAGCAGCTGCGATACCCTTATGCCTCCGCTTAACCATGCAATTGTCTGCGGGTGTATAAGCCACAAGCTGTCTCCGCGCAGTCCCTCAACCAGCATACGTTCAAATGAATACAACATCGCATAGGTCAAAAAAACATCGCCATCGTGCTTTGCACGCTTCCTGAAAACAAACCACAGAAAAAGGAATATAAGCAGACACCACATTGATTCATAGAAGAATGTGGCCAGATGATACGGGTTTGTGCATACTCCCTGATGCAGAACGCCGTCCACAAATCCGTTGAAGGAATGGGGTATCTCTATCTTTACGCTCAGTGGAAACCAAAGCATGTTTGGGTTTGTAACAGGATTGCCGAACGCTTCCTGATTAAAAAAGTTCCCCCAACGCCCTATTGCCTGCGCCAACACAAGGCCAGGAGCAATGCAATCGGTAAGGCGCAGGAAACGTATTTTTTTCTTTTTAGCATATATCAGCGCACCCAACAGGCCGCCTATCACAGCCCCATATATGGCAAGGCCGCCTTCCCATATATACAGCATTCTGATCGGGTCTGCAAGATAGCTTTTCAGCTCGAACAGCACATAATACAGCCTGGCGCCCACGATACCGCATGGTATTATCACAAGGCACAGATCAACTATAGTATCTTCGGGCAGCTTTTTGCGCTTGCCCTCACGTATTGCCAGCAGCACGGCAATTATTATGCCAACCGCCATAAGCACGCCATACCAGTATATATCCCTTCCGAATATGGTAAAAGCCACTCTATCGGGATTTGTCATAGCGATTCCTCCTGTTTAAACAGCAAAATTGGATACATGGCACATCTCCATTTATCCCGCCTATTATACATCAATCCATTAAGATATGGAAGTTGCAAGGCAAATTTACGGCTTATCAGCGTTTCACGAACGGCGAAAATTCATCGAACTCATCCTGTTCAAAGCGCATTGTGCTGCCGCGCATAAGAACATCGCTTCCATACTTTGCGCGCATCGCGTCCGTAGCGGCATCCAGCCGGTGCAATTTTTCACGGTGCTCTGCATCCATCAACGATATCTGCTCGCCTTCGCTTGTAAGCTTTGCCACGCGTATCCCCGCCTGCCGCACAGGTCTGCCTATCATAAGCCTTGGGATAAGCAATCGCGCCTCGTTATATATCTCCTGCGTGATGTCCGTGGGCTTTTCAAGCGTAGTCTGGCAGCTTCTGCTGGTTAAATCATCAAATCGCACATGCACGGCAATCACCCTGGCGCGCATCCCTGCCTGCCTTAACCTATACGCTACCTTTTCTGTTTGCAGCAGCAATGCCGCAAGCAGATCCTTTGTGCTTGTAACATCTTGTGGCAGCGTCATCGAGCTGCCTATGCCCTTTTGTGGGTCTTCTACGTATTTGATGTGGGTATTATCCATGCCGTTAGCATGCATCCACATATCCGCACCGCTTTTACCAAATATGCTCTTTAGCAGTTCAAGGCTCATACCCGCAAGCTGACCTATTGTGCGCACACCCATATCGCCAAGTTTGCGCTCCGTGGCCTTTCCCACGTACATAAGGTTGCTTGCCGGCAGCGGCCATATAAGTTTTTTCCAGCTTTCTCTATTAAGCGACGTTATTGCATCTGGTTTTTTATAGTCCGACCCCATCTTGGCCATTATCAGGTTTTCGCCAATGCCTACCGACACAGTAAGCCCCAGTTCCCGCTTTACCCGTTCGCGTATTATCTCAGCCACCGTTTCTGGAGGGCCAAATATATGCTCACAACCCGAATAATCAATATACGCCTCGTCTATCCCATAGCGCATTATAAGTGGTGAATAGCTGCGGATTATATGCATAAATCTATTCGAATAATCCATATACAATCTAAAATCCGGCTCCACTACTACTGCGTTTGGGCAGCGCTGCTTCGCCTCCCACAGCGGCATACCAGCCCTCACACCCGTCTTTTTTACCGGATATGTGGCTGCAAGCACTATGCCATGTCGCTTCTTGGGATCCCCACAAACCATCAATGGCGTTTCAAACGTGTATAAGCCCCCACTTTTCATCACGGCGCAGCTTGCGTAAAACGAGTTCATATCCACATGCAGTATCATACAAGCCTCATTTCGCATATCGGAACGTTTGTTCTTAGTATATTACAATGCTTTGAGCTTGTAAATGCATATTGCAGCAATACGCCGGATTGTGCCATGTATTTTATCATGGTATACTATGATAAATCATCGGGAGAATTTATATGATAACGCTAAAACCCATAGACCGCAATAATTTCATTGCGATATTAAAGCTTTCTGTTAGTGTGCCCCAACAGGAATTTGTTGCAAGCAATTCGTTTTCCCTAGCACAATCCAAGGTGCAGCCGGAATGTGTTCCGCTTGCGGTATATGATGGTGATGTGCCTGTGGGCTTTGTAATGTACGCCATGGATGAGGATGATTTAGAATACTGGATATACCGCGTAATGATAGACAAGTCCTGCCAATCAAGGGGCTATGGACGCGAAGCGATGCGCCGGCTTATTGCGCTGATACGCGAGGATACAGCGCACAGAATCATATATATAAGCTTTGAGCCCTCCAACAGCTGGGCTATGGCGCTATATGAAAGCATGGGCTTCGTGCCGGACGGCAGAATAGAGGACGGCGAAATCGTATATCGGCTGGATTGATATGAGCTTGGCTTCCCGCTATAACAAATGCGAAGCCGAGCTTTGTATGCATCAGTTGGCAAATACAGCAACAGCGGAAAAGTTATCACCTGTGGCATCCATTCTATTTCCTATGCGCAGCAGCATACTGTCCAGCCATGCCTCAGGATCTTCGGCCTTGCATAGATCAACTATCATCTCATCTTCATTTACGAGCCCCCATAATCCGTCACTGCACAGCAGAAAAGCATCACCCTCACGCACCTTATCCACTGGATGATCCACCTCTGCCATAAATTTACCCTCCATGCCCACCGCGCGCAGCACCTTGTTGCGATCCTTATAAGCGCGTATATCGTTGCTGCGTATTTCGCCTGCAAATACGGCCATCTGCGCCACAGTATGGTCTATCGTCTGGAATACCAATCTGCCATTTCTAAAAAGATACAGCCGCGAATCCCCCGCATGCGCCACAGCAATGCCGTTCGTGCAACACAGCAAACTCACTAGTGTGCTCTTCATCCGTCTTTGCGGGGTTTGACGCGCCAGAACCGCGTGGTGTACTCTGAGCATAAGCGCCTCCACACACCCTGTTTGAGCGGATGGACATGCCGAAAAGCCGGCACTGAGCGAATCTATAGCAATCCGTGAAGCCGCCGCTCCGCAGCCGTGTCCACCGAACCCATCGGCGAGTGCGGCAAGAAAGCCGGTGCTGGTGATGGTTACGCCAACATTATCCTCGTTATACCGTTTACCGCCGCAACAGCACCGCTTTGCCACACTAAAAGTCATTCAAACCGCCTCCCTCAGCGCAAATCAAACATATTAGTTTTGCTTCCAAGATAAAAGGGACCATCCAGCTTTATCCAGCTATCCGCCGGTAACCGTTTGCCGTTTTCAAGGAACGTGCCGTTTGTGGAATCGTTGTCCATTATATAAACATCCTGCTCACGCCTTTGCAACGTGCAGTGTCTCCTGCTCACGCCCATTGTTTCGTCCGGAAATATTATATTGCATTGATCCGCGCTGCGGCCTATCACCAGAGTATCCTCAAATTCAAATGTACCGCCTGCAAGCGGGCCTGTCCGCGCTATTATAGTTCTGCTGGCACATGCCGCATTGCACGCACATGGCGGCGCAGTATGCTTAAAGCGAGCAATATCCGTTATGCTAAGCACCTGTGACAGTGCTTTTTTGAACAACGAAAACACCACGAGCAGTGCAGCTATAATCAGCAAAACAGCCCATATATCGCCGAATATCGGCAGATAGGCTATGCTGATGCCTGAATTCCACAGCATGTGCAACACAAAGGCTATCGCAAAATATGTCAGAAAGCAGGCCTTGCCAAAGTGGTGTACGTTCAGTTTTTCATTACCCTTGGCCCACACTAGCGAACCGCCAGTCATAGCCGCCCACATTATATGGCCGCCTAGCGAGTGCACGCTGCGCATCATCATAAGCGCCATAGGCATTTCACTTTCAAACACATATCCGGCATTTTCAATAATTTCAAAACCCGTTCCTACCGCCGCACCTATAAGCATACCGCCAAGTATGTGCTTACAGTCCAATTTTTTGACGAATATCGCCAGTGCAATTACCTTTGCAGGCTCTTCGAATAGCGGCGAAAATATAGCGCCGCTAATCGTTATTACTCCCCTTAGCAATATGTTTATCACTATTGAAAGCGCGCCGCCTATGAATATCACCAGCAGCACCGTGTAGAGCGGAATATCCCTGTGGATATTCATCTCCCAAAAAAATGTGAGTATTGCCAACGGAACAACTAATCCGCCAAGAAACAGCAGCGCCGGCACCGCCTTGCTTACGCCCATAGCCACCAATATATACATCAGCACAACAAACAGCACCCCTACTCCGCCTATGCGTACAAACAGCCATGGGCGCTGCCATTGCTCCAGCATATCCTGCTCTGCCGGTGTTGAAATCGGTGTGCCGGCCATAAACAGCTTTGCCCCATCGCCCTTGTTATGCCTTTTAAAAGTATCAGCGAACACATCCTTAAACGTTAGGCTTGCGCTGGCAACTTTGCCGTAAAACTCGGTATTTCCTCCGTAATGCAGCTTCGCGCCGCAATTAGGGCACACGGATTCACCCGCCTTTATATTGCTACCACACTTATTGCATCTCATATCTATCTACCTCGTTGATGTTTTTCAATACCACCGCCGTAAAATTGTCTTGCCTGTCAATTTCCTTATCCTGCACAGCGTTTTCCAATCTAACGGCCGCGGCCGCAGCATCACAATCTATGGCACGCATTATCTGCTTATCATCCAGCGTATTGAATATTCCATCCGACATAAGCAATATCGTATCTTCAGCCTGCAAAGGTATAGGCTTGAGGCTTCTATCAATTTGTTTAAGCTTGCCCATTCCTATGTATGCGGTCAGCGCTGCGCGTTTGGGGTTATCTCTGGCCTCGTCAAACGATATCTCGCCTCTAGCCGCACGCTCCGCAAGCAGCGCCCCAAAATTGTGTTCACGGTTTACCTGTATCAGTTTTCCGTCTCGGTGAATGCAGATGCGGCTATCGCCAACGGAAACAAAATGCATTCCGCCTTCGCGCACCAGCACCGCAACCAACGTCGAACCTCCGTCTATAGACGTCTGCTTCATATATTCTTCAACGAGCTGTTCGGCATGTAATGTCGTATCATATAAAAACCGTCCCGCATCCTCTATGTTTTCATCTTCAAAGCCGCGCATGAACGCACCCGTCACGATTCTGCTTATCTGAGCGCCACCGCTCAGGCCACCCATTCCATCCGCTATCACAGCAAGTGCGCCTTTTTGGCGCACAGTGGGTTCGTCCATAACGTCGGATATATAGAAGGAATCCTGCTGTTCGTCCCTTCTGCCAATATTATGTACATTGCCCACTTCCACACCCGCCGCTCTGCCTTCATGCTGCACACACACCATAATAGAGTGCTTTTTACCCCGTTTTACAAGCAATATTACTGTTGCAACCAATGCTGAAAGCAGCAATGCAACGCATACGAGCAGCCACCATGGAATGGCATATTTTCCTATTTGGATCATTGCCAGCTAAAGTCCTCTCCGCACAGCGGCACAAACAGCAGTGTTGTTCCGCCTATCTCTATTTTGTCAAAGCGTATCAGCGTCCTCGTGCCAGAGAGCGGCTCATCGTTTACATAAACGATTTCTTTACCTGTACCCATGGCGATATAATAGTTTTTATGACGAAAATCATAGCTTACGCTTGCATGATTCATAGCCGAAATGGATTCATCGCCTTTGATGCATATATCCATCTCCGGACTGCGCCCTATAAAATTATTTCCGCCATGTAAACGGTAATCACAGCCCTTATCGCTGCCATCCACGCACACCAACCAACCTGTTACTGGGTCTATACCCGTTTCCTTCACTATTACGCGAATCGTCTTATCAATTGCGCTGTTAGCCGATGCCATTACCTCAGGTCCATCGCGAAACGGCATTGTTTGCGCGCAGGTTTTTTCTTCGCCCTTGCAATAAGGGCAGCATGAATACAGGGTGTCGTCGTAGTAGTGCCCGTTTGGGCAACGCTGTGTAGATTGCATATGCCTACCTCCATCATATAAAATATTATCCTAGCTGCATATCTTTTAATGTACGTTTGGTTTATGGCTTTTTTTGCCGATGCAAGACATGATTTTTTTGTAATAGCAGCGCTGTTTCTGACTTTCGCAATACATAGATGTCCCCAAAAAACCATCCGTCCGGCACGGTTCCGATTTTAGGAATACACCCTAATATGAATAACCGTATTCATCCATTTTGGATACCGCCTGAGAGTACTCTGCGCCCGCCTGCTGTAGGCACATATCGTTTGCAACCTCAAAAAACTCGCAGGCCTTATGCTTATCGATTTCAACACCAAATCCGAACCAGAACATCTCACCAATATAGTACACTGCTTCATAGTTATCTTTTTCTGCCGCCCTTATAAACCACTCACTCGCCGTTTTATTATCGTTTTTTTCATAATAATATAGCTTTGCAGTATGCATCATGCTTTCAACGTGATCCTGCTCAGCAGCAATCTGATACCATTTTAGCGCCGCATCGTTGTCCGCATCCACGCCATAACCATTCTCAAAGCACAGCCCCAGCGTATAGCAGCCCTCAGGGTCTTGCCATAGCGCTGACTCAGCCGCGGCGTTAACTGCCTCGTCATAGTCACCCGCATAAATACAGTTCTGCGCACGCAGGCCCGTATTTTTTGCATTCTGGTATGATGTCTTAAGATGATCCAGTTCCTCCTGCGCATCCGTATATCCAAGCTCGACGCTCTCTTGACACAGCTCAAGCGCGCGCTTCCAGTCCATATCCGTGCCAAAACCTTCTTTGCAACAAATAGCCATCATATAATATACTTCCGGCAGCCCAGACTGGGAGGCCTTTTCTGCAAACTCATAGCAGCGCGCACCAGCATCCTCCTGATTCATGCCCATGCTTTCATAATCGTTCATATACAGCGAAGCTAAGTCAATATACGCTCTCACGTACCCATTATCGCCCGCCTCGGTGAAATACCTTATTGCATCTTCATACTTGGGCGCACAGGCGCTGCCATCGCAATAATAGTGCCCCAGCACATTTGCGCACTGTGCGTTGCCGCGCGCATAGCCCTCCGTTGCGCAGGCAAGCGCATCGCTATAGTTGCCCGCCGCATATTCCATATTCGCCTTTAAAGCCAGCTCATCACTGGATACATTCGCATACGGCGCATCGGTGGTTTGCGGCTCATTGCTTAGCGAATCTTTTCTTGTGCCGTAGAAGTTGCCGACTATTATTACAGCGCATACCAGTGAAGCCAGTGCAACCGCCACCCCCAGGCCTATATACAGCTTGCGATTAAACGCCGCATCACCCGCCTTTTCACCAATCTTCACATGTTTTCCCAGCAGCAGTGCGCATACGACACCAAATACTATCCCCGGAAATATCGTCATGATGTCGTTAAGTAAGTATATTATATCCATAGCTATTTTCTCCCCATCTCAGTTCAGTATCGAGTTCATAATGGGTATCTGCAATGCACACAACACCGCCGCTACTATGCATATCCACCTTGCAAACTTAGCGCCGCCCTTGCCATTTGCAGCGCGCCACGCCAGCACTCCCGCAGATATGAGCATCGTCGATGATATGTAAATCATGGTGCAGCCGAATACCGGCATTACAGGGGATCTGAATATAGCTCTTGGATAATCAAAAAATGGCCTGCTATACCCCAGCAGGAACAGTAATGTCTGCAACATGCCTGACGCTGCCAGCAACACGGAGCATATTTTTAGCGCCTTGCTTGTCTTCTGACTTGGCAGCTCATGCTCTCTAATGGGCATTGTTCTATCGATTGCATCATTAAACGGCAGTGTCCTTTGGTTATCCGCACCGAGTCCGGCATTATTCGCCCATGTCGTCCGCTTATCATCTATTGTTGGCGCTTTCACTGGCGTACCTGCGTCAAGCAGCGCGGCGTATACCTCAGCAACAGATTGGCTGCGTTGCTTGTAGAACACCGCCATGCCCTTCATCAGCGCCATCTCCTGTGCGTTTGAAAGCTTCGCACCCAATTTGCTAGGCAGCTCCAGCTCATCCTCCGGCATACGCTCTATCGACTGCACCGGAGTTGCAAGCGTTATCGCTTTATATATCGTGGCACAAAATGCATATACGTCTGTCCATGGCCCTTGAGCGCCGCGTGTACGGTATTGTTCCTCCGGCGCATAGCCCATCTTGATATTTATTGTACTGCTGCGTTCACCGTTGGCGCTAAACGCACGCGCCGCGCCAAAATCAAGTAGCTTTGCGCCGCCGTCAAACGGTAGCATTATATTATCCGGACTTATATCGCGGTGTATAAGCCCCGCGGCATGTACCCTCTGCAATGATTCCACCACTGGTTTTAGCAGCGCAAGCACCTCGTCTATTGGCATTGGCGTGCTTTTTGCATCCAAATATTCTTTGAATGTGCGCCCGTCTATATATTCCATTACTATATAGGCAGTGCCATTTTCAAGGAAAAAATCCTTGACACTTACTATGCCCTGCACATTATCGAATTTGGCAAGACTCTTAGCTTCACTTATAAACTTATCACGCCCGGCCTCGAACACCTCGCGGCTCCCCGCCGAATACGGCGCAACCGTGCGTGTGCTTAGCTGCCGTGTTACACTATCCGATGGATAATATTCCTTTATAGCCACCCGCAACTCAAGGTTGATATCCCATCCTATGTATGTAATACCAAATCCTCCCTGGCCCAGTGCCCTGCCCACCAGATATTTCCCCGCAAGCAGGGAGCCACTTGGCAGCTGATGCGGCAGATTTTGATCGGCGCTGTTGCTCCATCCGCATTTTTTGCACACGCAGTGCGCATCCGCCAATATGGTCATACAACCCATGCACAGCTTATCCATATCTTCGCTCATACCCGTTCACCATCCCGTTAATTTGATAACAAAAAACAGCCGTCTGCCATTGGCACAGGCTATATATGCGATAAGTTGTAGTTTAGCAGATATATTTTTTTGATTGGTATGCAGTTTGCATACTTATTATAAAAATTTTTATCCTATTTCAAGCACTTCAAACGGGACTTCACCCAGTGCCTGCTTAAGCTCAGTCATCTGTAATTTTGTGCAAAACACGCGCTCAAGCTCCTTAAGTTCAAGAAACGGCGAATAGTCCTCTATCTTAAGGCGTTCAATATTCAGTTGTTTAAGCCCGGTAAGCACTGTAAGCGGCGATATGTCGGTAAGCGGATTTGCGCCTACATCCAAACGTTCAAGGCTACTCAGATACTTAATTGAATCTAGATTTGTCACGTTATTGGAGAATACATTTAGCTCCTTAAGCGAGCTCATACCTGCGAACACCGACACATCCTCTATGCCGCTGTTAAACATAATGAGCGTATCAACCGTATCCAGTGTGCATATTGTTTTAAGCATATCCTCATTAGCGTTATTCATGCCCAGTCTGCGCAGTGTGGGAATGCGTGACAACGCTAAAACATCCCTGAGCTTTTCGCATTCGTACAGCCCCAGCCACTCTATATCAAGCCCCGCAAGCGGACCTATATTCTCAACATCGGTCGCACCAATATCAACACCATATAGATTTTGTGCGCTTGAAAGCGCGGAAACATCATTTATAGGATTTCCGCCTATGCATACCTCGCGCAACTCGGCGCATTCGGCAAGCGGCTCTATGTTGCTTATTTTATTACACGAAAGGGCAAGGTACCGTATGGCGCTGCCACGAAGCGGGGATATATCCACTATCTGTTGGTTGCACAAAACAAGCGTATCAAGGTTTTTCATGGCTGAAATATCTTCAAGCGTGCAGATAGTGCCATAGCGCCTGCACTCATCACCATTGATTTGCACCGATCTGCCAAAGCACTGCAATGCCCCCCATGCCGGCAGGTTTGTGTCTGCGCACAGCATTATTTCCGTTATCGTATCAAGATCTGCATAGGTGATGCTGTCCGCATCCTTACCAAGCTGGCGGCACACCTCCGCCTGTAGCTCTGGACTTTTGAAGGTATATATGCGCATGCCATCCTTATATGCAGGGATATCCGCATTTATGATCGCTGCGTTTGCCGGCGCTATCGGTGTTTTTATCGCGCATATGAGTATTATCGCCGCTGTGGCTGCGAACGCACCTGCTGACAGCCAGCGGGTGATCCGCTTGGTTTTAAGTCGCTTTAGCGCGCCACACAGCGCCGCCATGCTTTGGTATCTATCGGCAGGGTCAAAGCGCGTACATCTTGCTATTATTTTTTTCAATCCGGCTGACGCGTTTGAAGCCGTGACAGCATCGCTACCAAACTCGTCCGTGAGTATATACCCCATAAGCACGCCAAGCGAGTATATGTCCGAGCGCATGTCGGTTTGGCGGTAGCCAAACTGCTCCGGCGCAGCTGTGGCACAGGTTCCCAGTACTATCGTATCCTTGCCGGCCATCGCATCAAATCTCCTGGATATGCCAAAGTCAATGAGCCTGCATCGTTTATCCGGCGTATATATGATATTTTGTGCCTTTATATCGCGGTGTATTACCGGCGGGTTCTGTCCATGCAGATATATCAGCACATCACAGAGCTGCTTTGATATATCTATCACCTCGCGCTCATCCAAGCCATTGCGTTTTTGCACATACTCATCCAGCGTTTCGCCTTCTAAATACTGGCGTATCAGATAACTTTTGCCATCCAACTCAAAATAGTGCAACGCGCGCGGCAGTGCTGCATTATCAAGAGACGCAAGTATGACGTACTCATCCATAAGGTTCTCCACGCCGCCTTGGGACAGCTTAAGCACGGCTTTTTGTCCTGTAAATCTATCGCGCAGCAAGTAGGTGCTGCGTTCTTTTCCATCCTTGAGGCAAGCCTCAAGGACATAGCTTTGCGTTATTGATTCAGGCAAGCTTATGTCCAGTGCACCGGAGCTGCTATATTCTTTTTTAAACTCGTTTAGTAGATCCATAGTTTGCCCGCTCATACCAGCGGCGGCTCATCAATTGACATGAGTAAATCGTTTATCTCAAATAGGTTTTTGCCGTTTTTTATACAGAATATCACGGCCGCATCGCGCCGCACCCGTGGATATAGCTGACCCTTTTGTGCAATACACAGCAGTCGCTGCGTTTCAGCTACGGAAAGCTGCATGGCAAACGCCATTCTAAGCAGTACATCCCTGCCCGGCGACCTATATCCACCGTATACCTGATATGCAAAGGAGCGGCTCAGTATTGCCCGCTCCGCTACCTCTGCTATGCTTGTATTATGCTTTTGTGTAAGCTGAGCAAGGTGCGCAGCAAGGCCTGGGTCGTTTATACTTTTAGCGTTATCGCACAGCACGGCACCTATATCCTTGCAGTTTTGCAGCATCAGCATCAGTTCCTCTGTGCAAAGCCCGGTCTTATCGTCTCTGCTCATATTTGCATCGCCCCTATTATCGCAGCAACCTCGCGATAACGTTAATCATCTGCTATATCACGCGCGCTTTTCAAGCTGCGCAGCATTTTTACACGCCTTTTGCAATTCGCCTATCCTATCCGTACGTTCCCACGGCAGCTCCTGCTTTGTGAAATGTCCATAATTTGTAGTACCTTGGAATATAGGCATATTCAGACCCAACGTGCTTATTATAGACGATGGCGAAAGCTTGAATACAGCGCCTAGTGCGCTTACAATGGCGCTGTCAGAACAGCTTCCCGTGCCATGTGTGTCAACATCCACAGCCACTGGCTCCGGCTTACCTATTGCATAGGCAAACGACACCGTGCATTTTTTCGCAAGTCCCGCCGCCACAATGTTCTTTGCTATATAGCGCGCCATATACGCTCCGCTGCGATCTACCTTAGTGCCGTCCTTACCGGACAGCGCCCCACCGCCATGCGGTACTATTCCACCGTATGTGTCAACCATAAGCTTTCTTCCGGTAAGACCAGTATCCGCCTCAAAACCACCCAGTACGAATCTGCCTGATGGATTTATAAGCAACATTGTTTTTTCATCCAATGGAAGGGGGGCAAGCGCCTGCTTTAACACATGCTCCATTATCCCGCTGCGAAGTTCCTCCAGTGTAAGATCCTCATCATGCTGGCAGGATACCACAACAGCCGACAGCCTGTGCGCCACGCCATCTTTATATTCCACCGATACCTGCGACTTACCATCCGGCCTTAGTCCCTTAATAAGCCCCGCGTGCCTTGCATGCGTAAGTCCCATTGTTATCCTGTGTGCCAACACAACAGGCAGTGGTAACAACACGTCTGTTTCATTATCCGCATAACCATACATTATGCCTTGATCCCCTGCGCCTATATCCTGTTGTGACATATCCGCATCCGCGGCGCAGCTTGCTTCATGCTTTGGGGCGTAATGGTTTACAGCGCCCGCTATATCCGGACTTTGTCCGTGCACGAGCACCTCTATTTCGTAATCGCATGTGTATCCTGTATCTATCACCGTGTCGCGCACGATGCGGCTTATATCAGGCATCTTTGCAGCCGTTATCTCACCGGCAACAATTATTTTACCAGCCGTAGCCATCACCTCGCAGGCAACGCGAGCGTTTTTGTCGCCTTTTAGACATTCGTCTAACACACGGTCGGCGATCAGATCGCACAGCTTGTCCGGATGACCCTCGGTCACCGATTCAGCTGTAAGTATGGTTGTTTCCTTCATGAGTTTCTCCTTTATAATTGTTCTGCGCAAACAGGAGCAAGACAAGCCTGCCCCCAATATTATTTCATTATAACTCGCAATCCGCCTTTTTGTCTATGCTAACCAATGCCTCAACTATCTGGTGATTTTTTATCTGCGTAACGCGTATTATAAGCCCGTTGCCATTTGCCTCAAACTGCGCGCCATCCTCAGGTACACAGTTAAGTGTGCTAAACGCCAGTCCGTTAAGAGTATCAAATTCATTGCTTGGCAGCTCGATTCCCAGCTCGTCCGTTATTGCATCCAGCGGAACTGAGCCATGCATACGCCATGTGTTATCGTCAATCTTTTCGATAAACGTCTCCTGCTGCTCCTCCTCGTCCGGCAGATCACCTACGATTTCTTCCAGCAGGTCGTTCATCGTAACGATTCCGCTCATTCCACCGTATTCATCCAGGACTATAGCAAAATGGTTCCGGCTTTTTTTCATGTCACTAAACAGCGCGTCCGCCTTTAACGTATCCATTACAAATCTGGCAGGCGACACCGCGTTGCACATTACTTCCTCGCGCGACCTATCCGCCAATCTGAAATAATCCTTTACATTCAGCACGCCCACTACATTATCCGCAGAGTCGGCACAAATCGGATAACTTGAATGGCGGCTTCCATGGATTGTTTCTTCCCATTGCTCATCAGTCTCGTCCATCCATAGCATATCCACCTGCGTCCTATGCGTAAGTATGTCCGCAACTGCTATATCATCAAATTCAAACACATTTTGGATCATTTCGCGCTCAGCCACATCGATGGCGCCCTTTTCGCTGCCCACATCCACCATCATACGTATCTCTTCCTCGGTTACCTCCTCGTCCTCGGCGTTAGGGTCTATGCCGAACAGTCTGAGTATCCCGTTTGTGGAGATCGTAAGCAGCCACACCAGCGGCGCAAAAAGCTTGGATATGAAGTAGATCAGTCCTGACATTCCAAGCGCAAGCTTTTCAGCATTCTTCATGGCTATGCGTTTTGGCACAAGCTCGCCTAAAACCAGTGTAAAATACGAAAGTATCAGCGTTATTACAATTACTGAAACCGTATCTAGCGTTTCGACAGGTATGCTCACTCCTGTTTTCATTATCGAGCTTACCAATCTATCCGAAAAATTTTCTGCCGCAAACGCACTTCCTAAAAATCCAGCCAACGTTATAGCTACCTGTATCGTAGCAAGGAAACGTGCCGGCTGGCTTGTCAATTTCGCAAGCCGCGCTGCACGCTTATCACCCGCAGCCGCCAGTTTCGCCAGTTTTGCATCGTTTGTGGTTATTACCGCAATCTCCGCGCAGGCAAATACAGCGTTTAGCATTATGAGTAACACCTGTAAAATCATCTGTAATAACAGTGGGTCGCCTTTCAAACCGTAAATCCTCCTCAACCATATCCTCTATCTGTGTATATCACTTATCCATAAACTGAAAAATTTTGGATACGCAAAAAGCAGCATAGCCCGTTCCCTTAAGCGGGAACCGCAGGTCATGCTGCGTATGTATTCTATCACCTTAGTTATCCCAGTGGGCTGCCCTTCGTCGCTACTGTCGCCGTCGTCCATAAAGATATGTCTATGTTCCTTCCTCATGTTTAATAAGTTATATTATATGGTCGATTAATATGTTTGTCAACCGACCATACTATAATACTATATGTATGGAGTTCACATCCGTAAATTCAGCATCATTCCGCCTTACGCTGCTTAATTGCGTCTGCTTTTTCATACGCATCAGCATAACTATTATAGGCAAATTGTTAAACTACTATCACAACCCATCGCTAAGCCATACAAAACAGCACCCATCGTCATGTGTCTTGACTTTACAATTTCTCATTGATGTTTTATAATTGTTAAATAAATGCTAATCTTATTGCCATGCTCGATTTGTTGTTGCATGATGACTACTGCGCTGTGTTAGCGCGCCGTTTCGCACTGCATTAATAATTTTACTCCTATTTCCCAAATAGCGCTGTGTAATCCTTCATACAATATAACATCCAAACGGAGGTAGTTCAATGAACATGAAAGCATGGCATATATCCGGAGCGCTGTTCACGCTGATCAGCGGAGTATTGTTGCACTTTGCATTTCAATGGTCACAGGAAAACCCTCTTGTTGGATTTTTCAGCGCAGTAAACGAAAGTACATGGGAACACCTTAAGCTTATAGCCATACCGGCGCTTATATTTTCTTTAATTGAATATATCTCATATGGAAAAAGAATTTCGAGCTTCATTCCTTCAAAAGCGGTTTCCATTGTGGCCGGAATGATGGCAATAGTAATCCTGTTCTATGGTTATACTGCGATATTCGGGCAAAACTACCTCGCTGCGGACATAGCAGTATTCGCCGTCGGCGTGCTGATAATGTACTATGTCAGCTTTCGTCTGGTTAATGGCGATAAACTTGGCTCTGATATATCCACAGCGCTAGGCTGGGGAATAATCATAGCTCTTATTATCTGCTTTGCGCTCTTCACGTCTGCTCCGCCCGAATCAGCTTTGTTCCGTGATCCCATATCAGGAGGATACGGAATAATCCGCTGATCCAACAAACTGTCTATACGGTATTTTAGGGCCGCCCTCTATCAGTCTTGAGGCGGCCCTTTCTTTTTTATTTATCGTTCCCTTCGTTCAATTGCTTGAGCGATTATCCGTTCAAACATCGGCTCAATCTTTGAAAAATCCATAGCCTTTATATAGAATGCCTCGAGTTCATCATGCAGTTGTTTTGCCTTGGCAACCTGTTTTTCGGCCTCAGCAATAAGTAGCTTCGCCATAATGAGTTGCTGCTGCATTGCAGCGGCGTCAACGGCCTGAGGTAATTGAAACATTGGCGCGGCTATCACCGCCGCCGCCCCCCCGATTATGCTGTGAAAGGAATTTGCGGTTGTAAAACCTACGCCAATTGATGGCAACAGCAAATGCTCCAGCTTATCTTGACCAAGCACAGAGCAGCAGCAGGAAATAACATCCTGCCCCAGCGCAAGTGCTACAGTGCGTAAGCATGTAAGCAGCGCATGTGATGCCGCCCCATATTCATCCGGTATTGCGAAAAGCCGCGGGCATACCGCCATCAATGTTTCACTGAAAAATACGGTTCTTCCAACGGATACGGCGCTAAGCAGCCGCTTGCGCTCAATTCCCATCGTTCCTGTTGGCTGCATTCCATCAAAGAAGTTGCGCACAATGGTATTTATCATATCGCGATCCACATAATTTTCGGCCACCACCCTGTTACTTTCAAGCAGCGAAGCAGCCGCTGCTATATATGCCGTAGCACGGGAATGACAAAGCGAAATAGCCATGCTCAGCTCCATTATGTGCGCCCCGTCTGCGGCAAGCATTGTTTCATCCCATGCATCGCCCGCATTTAGTAGTGTTTCACATACACCCGGATATCGCGGGTCCATAACATGCGGCGCGGTGCCATCCACTATTGCAAGTTGCGCGTCATGGTCAATCAACGCATCCAGTGAATCCGGATCACTCGCGCATGGTATATACTCAAGCTCGTCGCCCAATTCCTCCATCCGCGCCGCCACACGCTTCATCAGCGTGCTTTTTCCGCTGCCCGGGCCGCCCTTCAATATAAACAGTTTAAAATCAGGTCCGGCGCTTTGCAGTTGGCCAAACAACGGAAAAAAGCCATGCCTTGTGTTACTTCCAAGGAAAAATTCTTTTTTATATGTTGTGTTCATCTGCGTTTCTCCTTAATCAAATGAAAGCTATAAAACATAGTATGAGGTATCCGGTCAATTATATGAGCAATAGGAGAGTAAATTCATGGTGTCACTGTCATTCATTCATGTGCTATACCTCATACTCATCATAGTCTTTCTTGTGATAATGGCGTGCAAAAAAAGCATAGTTATCCCATGCGCATTGGGCATATTGATTATGGGGTTTGTGATGACGCGCAGCGTTATAGGCGCGCTTCAGGCACTATTCAACGCACTGGTATGGGCCGGCTCCGAGTTTTGGGGGATAATCGCAGTTATCTCGCTTGTCGTAGCCATGTCCAAGGCGCTTTCCGCCATAGGCGCGGATGCACTGATGATAAAGCCGTTTAGCCGATATATGGTCAACCGCAGCATAACGTTTTTATTGCTGGGTCTTATCATGTTCGCCGTTTCCATTTGCATATGGCCGTCTCCCGCAGTGGCACTTGTTGGTGCTTTGATGTTGCCGCTCGCCATTGAATCGGGAGTTCCCGTGATATGGGCGGCAGTAGCTATGAACATATTCGGGCACGGCATGGCGCTGTCCGGCGACTTTTTCATTCAAGGCGCGCCAACCATTACTGCAAAAGCGGCAGACACCAGCGTATCGGCACTTATGGGTCAATCCGTTTTGCTTTGGGGAATAATGAGCGCCGTAACGCTAATCGTCGCATTCATATTATTTCGTGCGGATATGCGCAAGCTGCCAAGCCACAAAAAAAGTGCGCCTGTTGCCGTGCTTGATGGCGTAAAACCGCGCAAATCCGCGGTGTTTGTGGCAATACTCACCCCGTTGGTGTTTGTTGCGGATATCGCTATGATGCTGCTGCTCAAGCTTCAGGGCGGCGACGCTACGGCGCTTGTGGGCGGCAGCGCGCTGGTGCTGCTGATAATCGCAGCCTGCATGGATGGCGGAATATCCCGCGCACTTGATAATTCCGGCGAATATATCAAAGATGGCTTCAGTTTCGGCATTCAAATATTTGCCCCCGTGATAGTGATCGCCGGGTTTTTCTTCCTTGGCGGTGAGGATGCGGCCAGGGCTGTATTCGGCGAAGGTGCAACGGGCATACTCAGCGATGTGGGTAAGTATTTAGCCCAAAACATACCGCTTTCCAAGATACCCATTGTAATATCCGAAGCGGCCGTTGCCGTCGTTACCGGCCTTGATGGCTCCGGCTTTTCTGGGCTGCCACTAGTGGGTGTAACTGCGTCAACCTTTGCGCATGTTTTGCCAATCAACAAGGAGCTGCTGGCCTCAATGGGTCAGATAATCACAATCTGGGTGGATGGCGGCACAATCGTTCCTTGGGCAGTCATACCAGTGGCCGCAATATGTGGCGTTAATCCGATGGAGCTTGTGCGCAAGAACCTTATCCCTGTGCTCTCCGGCATAGCGGCAATAATCATTGTCACCTGCATACTGCTGTGAGCTCAGCTTTCTTCCTTGATACCAACAATGTGCATTGGGCACGAAAATCGAGTGATAAACTCCGTTGGATGTGATATCGTATAGTCAATGGAGGAGGATGCAATATATGAGCAATACCGTATTGATAAGCGGCGCATCACGTGGAATAGGCAGGGCCGCGGCATTGGCCTTTGCCAAATCAGGCTATAAAGTTGGCGTCAATTACAACCGCTCAAAGGCCGATGCGCTTTCGCTGATAGCTCAAATAGCCGCGTTGGGCGGGCAGGCCGAGGCAGTGCAGGCTGATGTTTCGGATTATGGCGCTGCGCAAAGCCTTGTTGATCAGATCAGCCACAAGCTTGGCTGTATAGATGTGCTTATAAACAACGCCGGCATCTCCTGCGATAAGCTGTTTACTGACACAACCCCGGCTGATTGGGCTGATGTTTTTGCAGTCAATGTGACAGGTGCATACAATTGCATACGCCATGTGCTGCCACAGATGCTTAGTGCAAAGCACGGCTGCATAATAAACGTATCCTCAATATGGGGGCTTGTAGGCGGCTCCTGCGAGGTTGCCTATTCTGCCTCAAAGGCAGCGCTCATAGGCCTTACCAAGGCGCTTGCCAAGGAGGTTGGCCCATCGGCCATACGGGTTAACTGCGTCGCTCCCGGCGTAATTTATACCGATATGAACGCGCAGCTTTCCAAGCAGGATCTCTTAGAGCTTAAGGCGCAAACACCGTTGCAATGCCTTGGTACGCCGCAGGATGTGGCAGAGCTTTTGCTTTTCCTTGCTTCGCCTGGAGCGGCGTTCATCACAGGGCAGGTAGTAAGCCCAAACGGCGGATTCGTGATATAACAAATGGCCCTTGCGCAATTCTTGCGCAAGGGCCATTATCTTTTTATCTAAGCAAATCAGCTTTAGTCTTTTTTCTCCGGTAACGCCTGTATCATAGCCGCCATATCGTCAAGCCAATTCCCATCAAACAGCTCTATCATGCCTGAATCACATGCGGCCGCAAGCTTGGGCTGGATGGGCATCCTGGCTATGCTCTTAATATCATGCTTCGCCGCAATTTCATCTATATGGCTTTCACCAAACGGCTTTATCACGCATTTACAATCCGGGCACTGCACATAGCTTAGGTTTTCAACTATGCCAAGCACTGGTATATTCATCATGCCCGCCATATTGACCGCCTTCTCAACTATCATGCCCACCAGCTCCTGTGGGGAGGTAACTATTATTACGCCATCCACCGGTATGGACTGAAAAACCGTAAGCGGAACATCTCCCGTTCCCGGCGGCATATCTATGAACATCACATCCACATTGCCCCATATCACATCCGTCCAGAACTGCTTCACTACCCCTGCGATTACCGGGCCGCGCCATACTACCGGATCCGTATCATTATCCAGCAACAGGTTTAGCGACATCACGGATATCCCTGTTTTGCTTTTAACAGGGAGCATCCCATCTTCATTGCCCTCCGCATTGCCGCTGATCCCAAATGCCTTGGGTATTGATGGCCCAGTTATATCAGCATCCATTATCGCCGTGTTAAGGCCGTTTCTTTGCGACAATACCGCCAGCATGGAGGCGACAAGCGATTTGCCAACGCCACCCTTTCCGCTGACTATGCCAATTATCTTCTTGATATGGCTAAGCTCATGCGGTTTTTCGATAAAATCTTCTTTTTTGCGTTCCGCACAGGAGGCCGAACACGATGAACAATCATGGTTACAGTCTTCACTCATTATTATTGCATCTCCCAAATTATTTATCGGCACAGGCCGTCACTACTATATTATAGCACTATATCAGCTAAGATCAAAGCATCCCGGCTTCGCAGCACAGCTATTTTCCGCTGGTATCTTCTCCTTCAATCTCTGCTATTATCTTCTTCACAAGCTCCGGCTCGGAAAAGCAGCCTGACCCTATTGCCACCGCTTTTGCACCCACAAGCAGATATTCGCGTGCATCGTCAGCACATGCTATCCCGCCGGCGCCTATCACGTCCAATCCCGTTTCTGAAGCCACCCTGCTCGCATTGAACACAGATATAGGCTTTATACACGGGCCGCTCAGGCTACCCACGCGCGTGCTTAGGCGTGATTTCCCCGTGGACGGATCCACCGCCATAGACCAAAATGAATTGCAGGCAACCGCTGCTGACGCGCCACAGGATTTTGCAACCTTGGCCGTAAGCACTATATCCCCTGCCTGCGGCATCAGCTTCACCCATACCGGGCGCGTAAAGTGCGCACATGCCGCGCCAACGCGATCCTCCACAAGTTTTGCATATCCAGAATACCCCAACTCGCGATATTCATCATAGGTAGTATATAGGTTAACCTCGATAGCGCTTATCTTCTCTGCGGTATTTAGCGCCCTTGCCAGCTCTTTTAACTCATAAGGAGCGCCACACACGCTTGCAATTACAGGTACTGTGAGCTTGCACAGGCTGCTGTAATACGTGCTCATGAACTTATCCAGTCCTGGATTTTGCAGGCCTACACGGTTCATCATGCCTGATGCAGTTTCCCATATTCTTGGCATAGGACTGCCATCTCTGGGCTTCAATGTCAGGCTACGCAGCACCAGCGCACCCAATATATCCAGATCATAATAATCCGCATACGAAACGCCGAAACCCACCGTACCAGCCGCCGTCATCACCCTGTTTTTAAGTTTAAGTCCGCCTATTTCATATTCACTCATCAAAAATCACCTCTTCAAGAGGAAATACGGGGCCGTCTACACAGACCTTTTTATATGTGCGGCGCAATCCAACGCGCATCGGGAACGCACATCCGGAGCATGCGCCTATGCCGCAGGCAAGCCGCTCCTCAAGAGAAACAAATCCGCGCACGTTATGCGCCGCTGCCCATTTCTGCACTGCGCGGAGCATCGGGATAGGCCCGCAGGCGAATACCGATGAAAAATTTGAAGCGACCTTTGGCAGTGCGCTCACCACATCGCCCGCCTCGTCATCGCATACGCAATGCAGCTCTGCATATCTGCCTATATCCGTTATGAAAAACAATTCATTCGCTGTGTGCGCACCATAATATACAGTAGGTGAGCATAAATCCCTATTTATACGCTCTACAAGCATAATAAGCGGAGCTATGCCCATGCCGCCGGCAATTAAAAGCGGACGCTTTCCAGTCTCCAGCGGAAAAGCAGTGCCTATCGGCCCCATCATATCCAGCGTTTGTTCACTCGTAAGCTCCGAGAGCATTTCTGTTCCATTGCCCACGGTTTTATAAAACAGCTCGATAGTTCCTGCAGCGGCATCCGCCCGGCAGATACTTATTGGTCTTCTTAGGTAAATGGCATTGTTCTCAGGGAGCTTGATATGCACAAATTGGCCTGGTTTCGCACGCGCAGCTATTACCGGTGATGCAAGCCGCATCAGGTAATATCCGTGCGCGAGCCTGTCGTTATCTATTATTTTAGCTATTTCCCTTGTGCGATCAGACATTGCGCTTTTCCCTCGCTATTATATATTTGCCCTTAAATCGCGTACTATATTGCCTTAAGCTATGATGATTAACATAATGCGTCTGGCCAGGCGCCGAAAATGCTATGGTCCTCAATGCTTGTAGCCGATTGCATAATGTCCGCCAAAATACGGCGTTTTGTTTGAAAACGTCGCTATTCGCATTCCTAGCCCTATCTCAACCATTTCGGTATTTTTATACATCTCAAAGCCTTCTTAAAATCATTATAAGGTATCGCCTCCATCATGTAATATTATTGTCACGATTTACTTATATTAATACTACCATATCGCTTGTCCAACTTCAATATCAATTCAAAAATAAAACTTCATTCCATTTTCGTCCATATGTTAAAACCTATTATAGCCCTGTTTCTCTATATATTCATCAGTTTCAGACTGTGGCCATGCGTTGATTATATCATATGTGTAATAGCGCTTTGGATAGATTGTAATAGCTATTACTCCGTGTTAAACTAGTAGTGATTATAAAAGAGCGCCGACGCACATAATTACATTAAATTGATTAATATAAACAGCTAAGGAGATGGATGAAGCATGCGCATTCTTGTTACCGGAGGAACTGGCTACATAGGCAGTCACACCGTGCTTGAGCTAGTCGCGGCTGGCCACGATGTGATAATAGCGGATAATTATTCCAATAGCAAGCCTGAATCTATGCATAGGATATGTGAGCTTGCGGGGCGCAGCATACCCTTCGAACTATGCGAGCTATGCGATCGTGATGCCGTAATCAGGCTGTTTGACGCGCATGATATAGACGCAGTGATCCACTTTGCTGGTTTAAAAGCCGTTGGAGAATCCGTAAAGAAGCCGCTTCTCTATTACCAAAACAATATTTTAAGCACGCTTAATCTGCTATTTGCAATGCAGGTCCATGGTGTACATGGCCTTGTATTCAGTTCCAGCGCAACTGTGTACGGCGCTCCATCCACAGTGCCAATACGCGAAAACTCCCCCACAAACAACGTAACAAGCCCCTATGGCCGAACCAAGCTTATGATAGAGGATATTCTCCGCGACATCGCAAGCGCCAACGCGGATATGTCCGTTGTGTTGCTGCGCTATTTTAACCCTGTCGGCGCACATCCCTCCGGCCGAATAGGCGAGGATCCCAACGGAGTACCCAATAACCTCATGCCCTACATTGCCCGGGTTGCGGTTGGCAAACTTGAAATGCTGCCTGTATACGGCAACGACTATCCCACGCCAGATGGCACGGGAGTGCGCGATTATATCCATGTTGTAGATCTTGCCGCCGGCCATGTTGCGGCGCTACAGAAGCTGGATCAACCCGGAGTTTACACATATAACCTTGGCACAGGCATCGGTTGCTCCGTTCTAGAGGTTATCGAAGCATACCGCAAAGCCTCCGGCCAGGCAATCCCCTATCAAATTATGCCGCGCCGCCCCGGTGATGTGCCCGCATATTATGCGGATTCTTCATTGGCATATACCGAGCTTGGCTGGAAGGCACAGCGCAGTCTTTATGACATGTGCGCTGACAGTTGGCATTTTCAAAACAATAACCCGGATGGCTATGGCAACGGCTAAATGCAACTATAATATTTTAAACTAAACCGCGCATGGGTGACAAAGTACCCATGCGCGTTTTGCTCTGTATTATACTTAATACCCATTATTCGTCGAAATAATCTATCATGCGATAGCCTATAGCCGTTTCTGTAACGATATACTTTGGCTCTGCCGGGTTTTTTTCCAGCTTGCGGCGAATATTCGCCATGTTCACGCGCAATATCTGGTTATCTACCACAGGGCGGCTGCCCCACACATTGCGTATGATATAATCATATGTCAGCACCTTGCCTATGTGGTGCGCAAGCAGCGTTACAATTTTATATTCGATAAGTGTGAGATGGATTTCCTCATCGTCCAATCGTACACGGCGCGCATCATAGTCTATAGCAAGTCCGCTGTTTTTAAATTTTCCGGCAGGCGCTTCATTATCGCCGCTCTGCGCCCCATGTCTAAGCGCAATGCGTATGCGCGCAAGCAGTTCCGCTGTGCCAAACGGTTTTGTAACATAATCATCTGCCCCCGCGTCCAGCGCATCTACCTTTTCCTTTTCGCGCGTTCGCGCTGACACCACTATTATTGGTGCCTGTGTCCACTGGCGCACGGTTTTTATCACATCTATCCCGTCCATATCTGGCAACCCCAGATCCAGCAGTATCACATCCGGGCAATGCGATGATATCAGGGCAATCGCTTCGCGCCCCGTTTGCGCGTGCAGCATGCGGTACTGATTTGCCAGAAGCACAGTATCCATGAAATTCACTATAGCCCTTTCATCCTCAATGAGCAGAATGAGTGGAGTGTTGCTCATAATTATCGCACCTGCCTTTCAAAATCAAATTATGCATATCCTAATGCCATTTTATCACACAGCCACATGATACTCCATGGTTTAGCGTAAGTAAATATCTATGACAAAAATCATTGCGCTGCGCATATGGCATTTTTACAAAAAATATGCCACAATAACAAAATAAGTATCACTCATCCTCAAGGAGGCCAAATTACCATGAAGGAAACGCTTCACAGGATTAAATCGCGCATAACAGGCTTCAGATTCAGTATGCGGCATATGCTTGCAACGCTTGGAGTGCTGATTGCCGCAACACTAATATCGATGGTGATCAGCGATATGCTGATCCAAAATAGCAATGTATCAATAGTTTACACGCTGGCCGTGCTGGTAGTAGCCTGTATTACACCTGGCTATTTCTATGGTTATATAGCCGCACTGCTAAGCGTATTCGGCGTGAACTATTTTTTTACCGCCCCATATTGGGCATTTAATTTCTCGCTTACAGGCTATCCCATAACCTTTCTTACGCTGCTGATAGTATCCACCCTTTCAAGTACGCTGATGACGCGCTATCGTGAGCAAGTGACGCGTGCAAAGCTTTTGATGGAGGAGCGCAATCGTGTAGCTCTTGAGATCGAATCCGAACGGCTGCGCAGCAATCTGCTAAGGGCTATATCGCACGATTTGCGCACGCCGCTCACATGCATATCCGGTGCCATTTCAGTGCTGTTGGAAAGCGAGATGAGTCTTCCCGATGATGCAAAGCGACAGCTATACCGCGATATAGACGAAAATTCGCAATGGCTCATACGCATTGTGGAAAACCTGCTTTCATCCACCCGAATAACAAACGCATCCTCTCCTATAAAAAAAACCTCGGAAATGGCTGAAGAAATAATCGCCGAAGCGGCCAGTCAGCTACGCAGACGCTTTCCTGATATCCAGCTCACCGCGTGCGTGCCCGATCAGCCGCTGCTGGTGCCTATGGACGCAACCCTCATTGAGCAGGTGCTGATAAACCTAATTGAAAACGCCGTATACCATAGTCATGGTGAAGCACCCATAGAGCTTGCCCTCGTAGCAAATGCGAACAAGGCAGAGTTTAGCGTGCGCGACCATGGCGTTGGAATAGATGAAGATAATATGTTGAAATATTTTAACGGATGCGGTGTAATCAAACGCGACCGCTCGGATTCAAAACGCGGCATGGGCATCGGTCTTTCCGTGTGCGCTTCCATTATCAAGGCACACGGCGGAATTCTTCTCGCCAAAAATGCACCGGACGGTGGAGCTGTGTTCTCATTTTGGCTTCCTTTGTGATCAATGCTGAATTCAGCTAAATAGTACTTTCATCTGAAATAAAATATCACAACATATATTTGTCACTATCTTTATGTTACTATTCATTTCTGAACAGATTCTTTACTATATTCCTGATAATATGTAAAGACAGGGGTAAGAATCATTTCCGCTTTGCTCCCTGTGCATATCAAATTCTCATAATACATTTCGTTGGAGGTATTGTTTGATGAAAAGACTGTTTGGTATTCCCGTAAGAAAGCTGCTCGTTGCGGCTGTATTCATTGTTGTTGTATTCTGTTGTGCGTTTGCATTCGCAGATGACGGCGCTGGTGAAACAAGCGTAATGTACGGCACATTCTGGTCTCTGTTGCCGCCAATCATCGCAATAGGACTTGCACTCATCACAAAAGAAGTCTATACCTCACTGTTTCTTGGTATAGTAGCAGGCTGCCTGTTCTATACCAATTTTAACATCGAGCATACCCTCACCACCATATTCACCGTGATGGGTTCAAAGCTTGGTGATGGCTGGAATGTTGGTATACTTATATTCCTCGTCATACTCGGCATAATGGTAAGCCTTATGAATAAGGCAGGCGGATCCGCTGCATTTGGCAAATGGGCAAGCAAGCGCATCAAAACGCGCATGGGCGCACAGCTTGCCACAGTTGCACTTGGTTGCCTGATCTTTATCGACGACTATTTCAACTGCCTCACGGTCGGCTCCGTTATGCTCCCCGTAACGGACGGTCACAGGATATCCAGGGCCAAGCTATCATACATAATTGACGCAACCGCAGCCCCAGTGTGCATAATCGCACCTATAAGCTCCTGGGCAGCTGCCGTCACCTCCTCTGTACCGGAGGCCAGCGGTATAAACGGTTTCGTAATGTTCCTTGAAACTATTCCTTATAACTTCTACGCTCTGCTCACGATAACCATGATGATTGTGCTTGCCGTGGGTAAGTTTGACTTTGGTCCGATGCGCAAGCATGAGCGCAACGCCGAAATCAACGGCGATCTGTTCACCACAGATTCACGCCCATATGGTGAAGCTACGGTTGAAGACACCTCAATGTTCAAGGGCAAGGTCATAGACCTGGTTCTCCC
This sequence comes from Clostridia bacterium, assembly GCA_036652795.1. Lineage (GTDB taxonomy): Bacteria > Bacillota > Clostridia > Christensenellales > CAG-138 > JAVVVD01. The sequence continues at coordinate 39,817 of JAVVVD010000003.1, forward strand.
CGTTGTAGTGCTTATCATAACCTGCGTAGCCGGCATGGTATACACCGGCGGCTTCTTCACAGGCACAGACTTCATCACCGCATTCTCCAGCTCTGATGCATCTGTTGGTCTGGTACTTGGTTCCTTTATAGCGCTGCTGTTCATGTTTGTTTTCTATCTGGTCAGACGCGTTCTTACATTCAAGGAATTCACTGCCAGCATACCTGAAGGCTTCCGTGCAATGGTGCCCGCAATACTGATACTTACCTTCGCATGGACTCTTTCCGGCATAACCAACCAGCTCGGCAGCGATGTGTTCGTAAGCACCGTTGTTGGAAACAGCTCAGCAAGCATATTCTTGCCTGCCATACTGTTCCTGATTGCCTGCGGCATATCCTTTGCCACCGGCACCTCCTGGGGCACATTCGGAATACTTATCCCAATCGTGGTATCAATATTCCCCGCTGGCATGAGCCAAATGCTTATTATAACAATATCCGCCTGCCTCGGCGGCGCTGTTATGGGTGATCACTGCTCGCCAATATCAGATACAACAATAATGGCATCTACCGGCGGCAAAAGCGATCACATCAACCACGTATCCACCCAGCTTCCATATGCGGTGTTGGTCGCCTTGGTCAGCGTTGTGTTCTACGTTGTCGCAGCGCTCATCCAGAGCCCATTGGTATTGCCGCTCGCTATAGCCGCAATGGTTGGCGTGCTGCTCATAATCAAAAAGGTTGTAGCCAACAACGAAAAGAAAATATCCACCAAAGCTTAACCGCCACTATCAAGCAAATAGGCGATTGCTGACCTAAGTTATTGTTTGTGATGCAGAAAAGCGGCTGTATCATACCAAAAGCCCGGATCCATTAATCCGGGCTTTTGGCTATAAAAACCTATGATATTATAAACCGCAATATGAATAATAGTCTGCGCACACGAGAGGAGCTGTCCGTGTTTGCGTTATTCCTTAGCAGCTCACCTGAATATGATGTACTTTTGTGCCATGTAGTTGACCACAAATAGCACCGTATCAAGCACTATCTTTGCCAACAGGCTGTTAAGTCCCCAGCCTGAGAGAAATCCTACACCCGTTGCGCCTATCAGCATAGATACCAGCGCAAGCGCGGAATATCCTACCGCACGCCATACAGACGGATTCACCTGGAAAACCACGCGGCGGCAAAGCTGATAATTTACCGAGGCGCTTATCACGCGCGCGATAAGGTAACTGTACTGTGGTTTTACAAGCAGGAGCATCAGGCAATACAGAGCATAGTCCAACGCAGTACATATTAACGATGTGGCAGAGTATTTTAGCACACGCGAGAATACTCTTGCGCCATCGCGTAGCGCATGGAAATGCGAACCGCTGTTGTTGTCATGATATATAGTCTGGATCGGTATCTCCAAATAATCATCGTTCCATTCTTTTAGCGAAAGCAGCATATTCATCTCATATTCGTAGCGTTCGCCATCCGTTGCAATGAGCTTAGGATACATGCTATGCGGCAATCCGCGCAATCCCGTCTGCGTATCTGATATGCGCAATCCTGTCATCGCCCTGAAAAAGAAGCGCGTTATAGTATTGCCAACTCGTGAGCGCAGCGGCATTTGTTTGAATTCGCGTCCACCAAGTATTAGCGCATCCGGATGCTCGTGCATCGCCACCGCTATACGCAGTATATCCTCAAGGCTGTGCTGCCCATCCGAATCCGCAGTGACAACGCCGTATGTGCTGCCGTTTTGAGCAAGATACTTTAGCCCCGTTTTTAGCGCGGCACCTTTTCCAAGATTTTGCTCATGGCTCAATACAACCACGCCCATGGCTTTAAGCTCTGAAAAGATCTGCTCAAATTCTTCGCCACTGCCATCGTCAATCACAAGTAGCAATGGGCATTCACCAATCAAAGTATTTGCCAGTTCCACAAGTCTGTGATCCGGCTTATATGCCGGTATCAGTACATCTACGTCCATTCCGTTATAACCTTTCACAGCATATGCGCATTATATGCATTCGCACATATCTACACAATTATTATAATATAATCAAACCGTATATGGAAACTCGGCCGTTACCCGCGTCCATTTTCCTGGCTCGCTAGCTGCCGATATATTGCCACCATGCAGCTGCGCAATCGATTGCGCTATAGACAGCCCTAATCCCATACCGCCTGTGTCACGGGAACGCACCTTATCCACACGGTAAAAGCGCTCGAATATATGTTCAAGCTCACGCTTATTCATACCTATACCTGTATCCATCACCGTAAGTCTTATGTGTTTTTCGTCCTGCTCGCAGCAAATCGTTATGTCACCGCCCTTTGGCGTGTATTTTACGCTATTATCTACCAGCGCGCGCAGCATCTGCTTTATCATGCTTATGTTGGCATACATTGCGCACTCAGTATCAGCCGAAACAGAGTAGGTATGTTCGCCGTCAAGCACTGTCTGTTCACGCACTATATCCTGCATCAGTTCGGCTACATGGAACTCCTCCTTGTCCATATCCATCGCGCAATCATCATTACGCGCAAGCAGCAGCAGGTTTTCGACTATCCTGCTCATGTAGCTTATCTGCTTATGTATGCTTTCCATACTCTCTGCCAGTATTGTTGGGTTCTGGCTGCCCCATCGCATTATAAGCTCGGCATTGCCCTGGAGTATGGCAAGCGGGGTACGAAGCTCATGTGAAGCATTTGCGGCAAAGCGTGATTGTTGCCTGTATGCATGTTCTACCCTATCCAACATGCTGTTGATAGTGCTCGCAAGCTCGCTCAGCTCGTCATACAGTGGCGGAACATTCAGCCGTTCATCAAGATTTTTGCTGCCTATTGATCTCGCAGCGGATATCATATCATCTATCGGTGCAAGCATACGCCTCGTTGTCGTCCATCCCACGATCACGGCAGTAGCCGCACCCAAAACATTCGCGGCAATAAGTAGCACACCAAGCAGCTTCAGGAAGCTAAGCTCCGTACGCATATTCATCACCAGATAAAGCTTACCCACCATTGCCATAGAATCATTAAATATGCTGCGCTCATAGCACATCATAAGCTGCCCATCGCGTGAATAGATAAGCTTGGGCGCATCATTTATATCCGGCAATTTTGCTTCGTCCATATTATAATTTAGCATACTGCTCATCATTATGCCGTTCTCATCTGTAAGCAGCATGTTAAGATCCCAATTCGTGTTCTGCTCGCTTAGCAAAAAACCATTGTCCAGTGAAACGCCCTCGTTTAGCTCCTCCTCGATATGATTCGCCACCAGTCCACTGATATTAAGTATATTCTCGCGCTGCTTCTGCATAAGAAAATGGTTGGCTACCATAAACACCACACAGGATAATACAAGCAGCACAATACTAAACAGCATAGCGTATGCTGCTGTAAGCCGCTTGGAAAGTTTGCTCCTTTTATGTGTGGTCCCGTATAACATAGCCCACACCTCTTACGGTTTCAATAAGCCTGCTCTGCGGAGTATCACCAAGCTTGGTACGGACATATCTTACATATACGTCCACTATATTGCTATCTCCCAGATAGTCGTATCCCCAAACCACATTCAATATCTGTTCCCGCGTAAGCACAACATTGCAGTTGCGCACAAGGTATTCCAGCAGATCGTATTCTGTTTTGGTTAGTGCAGCATACCGTCCTGCACGTATCACAGTGTGTTGCGCGATATCCAGCGTAAGATCGTCTATCTTAAGCACGTTGCCCGCCATTCCAGATATTTTCGTTCCGCCTGAGCGCGTAGCGGCGCGCACACGGGCAAGCAGTTCCTCTATATGAAATGGCTTTGTTATGTAGTCGTTTGCGCCTACATCCAGCCCCGTTACCTTATCCATAACAGTGTCGCGCGCTGTAAGCATTATTACAGGCGTATCCTTTTCCTTGCGTAGCCTACGCAGTATCTCCATCCCATTTAGCTCAGGCAGCATAACATCTAACAGAATAAGGTCATACTCATGTTCCAACGCCATACTCAATCCCGTGCGTCCGTCATACGCCGCTTGAACCATATATCCCTCATGATCCAGTTCCAGCGTTAGAAAGCGCACTATTTCTTTTTCGTCTTCGATTATGAGTATACGCATAGAACCGCCTTTCCATATGAGATTGTACATCATATCCGCTTTGCAATCCACCGGAAAATTCATATTTACCCATATTTTTAACTTAATTCTCATTAATCGCTAAAGCATTTATCATTACATGCCTATATGATTGAGCGATATGGGGTTTGATGCTTCCTGCGTCCATTTTTTATGAGACGCAATTTCTATAGATAAAGGCGGGTTATATCGCGCCGGAGGGACCAATGAATTCACAAAAGCGTCCGCGTTTATTTCGCGGCTATCTTTTTCTTATTCTTGATGCAATTGCACTCGGCGTAGCCCTGTGCGTATTTTCGTTGTTCCACCATGTACTGCCAATGAAAGGCGGCGGACCAATACAGAGTGTGCCTGGAGCAAAGGATATAATAACGCAGACCGTTCAAAGCACCCCTGAGGCTCAGTTATCGCCAACTGATCTTATTCAGAGTACGCCAGAACCCGCTCTGCCCGCTACTGGTGATTTTTCGCAGACATTTCCAAGCAACGATACCGGTACAAACGCTGTGCACAGCTATCAGAGCGACTCCGTGCGCATAGCCGTAAATCAAGTACAGCGCGACAGCATAACCTATTATGTAGCCGACGTATGGATACGCAACATAAGCTCGTTCAAGACTGCCTTCGCCAAAGATGAATATGGGCGCGGCATACACGAACAACCCGTTAGTATGGCACACAACAACAATGCGCTTATAGCAGTAAACGGAGATTACTATGGTGCAAGGGATTTAGGCGTGGTTATACGCAATGGCGACGTTTACCGCAACAGCATATCCACAGATGTGTGTGTGGTATACGCCGATGGCGTAATGGAGACTATAGCAAAGGATGATTTTTCTATAGATGCAGCTATAGCCCGCGGCGCCTATCAGGCGTGGTCTTTCGGGCCCAAGCTGCTGCTTAACGGACAACCCATTGCCACATTCAACAGCTCCGTAGAGGGGGCAAATCCGCGCACCGCTATCGGTTATTACCAGCCTGGGCATTATTGCCTTGTTACCGTGGATGGCAGACAGCCCGGTTATTCCGCTGGTATGACTATGCAAAAGCTGTCTATGCTGTTTTATGAGCTTGGCTGCGCCGATGCGTATAATCTTGATGGTGGGCAATCCTCAATGATGGTATTTCAGGATGAGCTGGTCAACAAGCCATTTAAGGGCGGCCGCCAGTCCAGCGATATAATCTATTTCACAGATCCAGCGGCTAAATAACATTGGGCAGGTTCATTCAGGCCCATGGATAGAAAGGTTTTTGTTATTTATGAAATCGCATAAATATTGGCGCGTGCTTTGTCACCTCAACATCATACTTGGCGGCATGTTCCTTACATTCTTTATAATCGACAGATTTAACACAGCTATGAATTTTCTTGGTAATGAGATAAGTAAATGGCTGCTGTGCATATTCAGCGTATGTGCAATACTGCTAGGCGCTGTTACCGCGCACGCAATATATTCGCATAACCGGCGTGAGCACCGCCGCAACCGCCAGCAGCACGACGATAATAAATGACCTTGGAAAATTTGGCGCCCTGATTAATTTCTATCAGGGCGCTTTTCATTCAGCTATTTTAGCATTTTCAATATGTCTGCTTTTGGTCTTGCACCTACCGCCTTGTGCATTACCTCGCCGCCCTTTAGCACAATCAGCGTTGGTATACTCATCACCCCAAAGCGTGAAGCGAGCTGTGGTTGTTCATCCACATTCACCTTGCCCACCTTAACGTCATCCTGCTCGTCCGCTATCTCATCCACCACTGGCGACACCATGCGGCATGGCCCACACCACGGCGCCCAGAAATCCACCAGCACTGGTTTATCCGCATTGAGTACCTCTGCTTCAAAGTTCTCGTTAGTTATCGTAATGACTGCCATCGTCTTTCCCTCCTGTTGTTTAATATCTATATAATACCCTGCTCGTACACTGTTGTATGTGATTATATCACATTTCAGTTTTAACCTTCAACATCGCCATTACAAACATTCAATCCATACGCATATGGCTATAATTGCTTTATTGCAATTATTTGTCGTTTGTTGCAATATTTCATGCTATAATACGGTAATAATTTATGCACTATTCTATAGGTTAAGGAGGATTACCATGATGTGTTGCTTGGCAGACTCGCTGAAAAAATTAGCTCATTCTGAATTTGACAAAGCCTTTTTCAAAGAAAACCGCTGCAATATTCAAATCGCTAATCTAAACGTTCTGTGCAGAACCAGCGCACTTGCCACCGCATTATGCTTATTGCTTGCGCTTGCCAGTCTGGTAATTCCCCCCCTTCTCCCGCTAATGCCGCTGTATTTTATATTTTGCGGCATGTTTGGCCTTATTTTTATAATTAGCAATACGCTTGCATACCGTGTGCCCGCATTCATACTGCCATTGTTCTATGTGTTTCTTTTCGCTGCCTTTGTTTACAGCACCATACTCGGTATAGTGAACACGCCAAACGGCACAGCCACAACATTCATGGTAGTACTCGTAATTATACCGCTACTAATACTTGACAGGCCATGGCATACCAACCTGTTTGTCATGCTTACGGGTTTGGCGTTTTGCATATTCACTTATATATTTAAAGCGATTAACTTTGCCATGGTAGATATGATCAACTGCGTCAGCTTTATGCTCTTGAGCATGTTCATCAATCATCTGATTACCAACATCAAGCTCAGGGATATAAGCAACCAACGCCTATTGGTCATCCAGCGTGATACCGACAGCCTTACGATGCTGCCCAATCGGCGCAAGCTATACGAAACGCTCGCAGCAAGCGAATCCGGCGCATGTGCGCCAATAACGGGTGTAATAATGGTTGATATAGATTATTTTAAGCTGTATAACGATTCCTATGGTCACCAGGCAGGCGATGATTGTTTGCGACTGCTTGGCAAACGCTTTGCCATATTTGCCAAGGCTAACTCGCTCAGCATATTCCGTTATGGCGGCGAGGAGTTCATTGCGCTAAGCTATACCCATAACTATGAAGCACTCGGCGCCGTATCCAATGAGCTTGTCAGCTCCATACGCACAGCGAACATTCCGTTTGATGCTGCTCCAAAAGGGAAAATCACAATATGCTGTGGTTTTGCCTATGCTAACAACTGCCGCCCACAAAGCTATGAAACACTTATATCCATGGCCGACAAGGCACTATATCACGCCAAGGGCAATGGCAAAGATACTGTAGCCGGATACCTTGATTGCATTGACTAGCCCATTGTCCTCTGGAGCGATAAGCGCGCACACTATTGCAAATTAATCGGCTTCATGCCGTTCGCGAAAATACTGATACAGCGTGCATGGGATTCCGCCATTAGAAAGCTTACGACGTTTATCGGCATGCTTACCGTATATCTTTTCAAAATCAGTGTGGGATGTAATTATGCTCACAGCCCAATTTGGCAGCGCATCAAAGGTATGGTGCATATCGCGATAAAGCGCATCGCTCTCCCTGCGTGAAAGCATACGTTCGCCATATGGAGGATTGCATACCAGCAGCCCGTCAGGCTTGTCCGTATGCAGTTGTTTTACTGGCGCCACCGCCCACTCCACCATTATACCCGCCTTTTTAGCGTGCTTCTTACACAGATCTACTGAATGCGCGTCAATATCTATGCCCAATATATCTAGTTTTGCGTCTATCACGCAATCCCGTGCCTGCTCGCGCGCAGCGGCAAACACGCCCGCGTCCACAAATGGCCATTCCTCCGCGGCAAATTCGCGGTTGAGCCCCGGGGCCATATGCTTTGCTATCATAGCGGCCTCAATTGGCATGGTACCTGATCCGCACATTGGATCAATAAGAGGCACATCCGCGTGATAACGCGATAGCAGCAATATCGCGGCGCCAAGCGTTTCGGATAGTGGTGCTGCCACATTAAACGTGCGATATCCACGGCGTGATAGTCCTGCTCCGCAGCAATCCAGTGTAAGCGTAGCCGTGTCCTTTAAAATACCCACCTCAACTATTACCTTTTTACCATTCTCAGGTATTATATTGGTTCTATATGCGGTTTTGAGGTTTTCCACTATCGCTTTTTTAACTATACTCTGGCAATCAGACACAGAAAACAGCGTACTTTTGGCGCTCTTGCCGTTAACATGTATCATGGCGCTTTGGCAAAGGTAGTTCTTCCATCCCAGCGCCTTCGTCCCCTCGAACAATTCGTCAAATGTGGCCGCATGGAATTCGCCTACCACCAGCAGCACACGCTCCGCGCTACGCAGCCATAGGCAGGCGCGCGCCATCTCAAGATATCCACCCGAAAAGCAAACGCGCGCATCAAATGCGCTCACATTTTGTATTCCAAGCATACGCAGCTCCATTGCCACTACAGACTCAAGCCCAAGCTTGCATGTTGCGATAAAATCCATCATATCTCCTTATTGGGGCTGTTCATAAGCTGCGCCAACGCATTATTGAAGCGCACCAGCGTTACGCCATACTTTTTGCACATCGAAGCTTTTGTAAGCTTCTCGTCCTTTTCTCTGCATACTATATATTCCAGCGCTGCCGCCAGTGCCATAATGCGCTGGTCGCTAAGCCGCGCAAAGCCGGAAAGATTCCCAACATATTCGCCCCACAGGTCGGCTGCTGCAAGCAAGCAATCCTCACTGCGCTCGCCCTGCATCGCCGCAAAGCACACCTCTATTACCTCCTGATACGCATCCGGCACGGTATCCGGCAACATGCGTATAAGGTTTACCCGGCTCTCAACAAGCTCGCCGTTAATATAGCCAAGATATGGTTCCTTTGCATCCATGTGCTTTAACAAGCCAAACGCCTCACGCTTCATCTCCGGAGGCTGGCCGCGCTGAAGCACAAAATCGCGCAGAAACAGCTCCGCCTTTTCATCCTCAAATGATGATACCATTGTCAATATTGCGTGCTTAACGCTTAGCTCAGTAAGTTCAGCTCCCCAACGCATCAATGATTCCAGCTCAGTGCCATCATTCCACATCGCAAGCAGCTCACTGTGCGGCTTACCGATCAGCTCGTTTAGCCTATGCACCCTTGTAAGCATCTCCTCAAGGGGAACCTGATAGTTAAACATAAATCCACACCGCTTATGCGCTCCGGCTGCGGCTGCTCTGCAAATTCCACAGTAGTAGCGCGCCACACTATCCTTGTCGTCAAGCTTAATAAGTCTATCGTAACAATCCATCGCCTTGTAATAATCGCCATTCTCATATGCGCACACTGCCAGGCGGTGCGTTATGCCTGTGTCGTATGGCATCTGCATGAACAAACGCTTTATAAGCGGATATGCTTCCCTAAATCTGCCAAGCTCCATCAGCGTTATGGACATACGGTTAAGATCATCTGTATCGTCTGTTTTTGCCCGGCACAGGAATTCCGTTTCCCTCTCCACGCCCTCTTTATCCTTTACGGCGCGTAAGAATATTGCAAGATTACAGTGCGCCTGTATGTTGTCCTGCTCGTCAGCAAGTATAAGCTGCACCTGCTCTGTTGCGCTTTTAAAGTCGCGGTTGCAGAAATACGCCAGCGCTAGATTGTTGCGTGCGTAGCTCAGATCCGGCGCTTCTTTTAGAAGTGCGTTAAACACCTTTATCGCGCCTACATAGTCATCCCGCTCCAGCAGCTCCTTGCCCTCCCTTGCAGTATGCTGCAAGCGCGCCTCGTTTATTTCCTCCTGCGTGCCATCTTCAAGCACATCAAGCATATCATACGCTTCGCACATAAACTCGCCCTCGGGATCAAGCTCTAAATAATGTATAAAGCTGTCCTTCGCGCGCTCATATTCTTGCATTCCAACAAAATTGCAGCCCATGCCAAAATAGCACTCGCTGGGGCGGCTCTTTTCAGCCGAAAAGAGCGTAAATAGCATACGATTTGATTCCTCAAACCGGTTCATCTCAGTCAGCGTTTCCGCTATGGCAAGCTTTACCTCGGAATTTTCGGGGTCCTTTGATAGCGCCACGCGATAATATGCCATGGCGTCCAGCAGCTTGTTGCTATCCAGCTTGTTCATGCCACGCCTGAAGAAGAAATCCCCCTCCTGGTCGAATGGCAGCACCTTGCTGCCAAACATTGCGGCCGGTCTTTCCATCCTTTTCATCAGTTATCTCCTGTTTTCGCCTCGCTGAGCAAGCTGCTCAGCTCCATCTCGTTAAAATCATATTTGGAATTGCAGAACTGGCAAGTAAGCTGTGCGCCATGATCCTTTTGTATCATATCGCAAAGCTCATTCTCGCCCATGCTTATTAGCACCTGCTCCAGCCTTGCCCTGCTACAATCGCACTCAAACCTCGGTTCTGTCCGCTGTACTATCTCCATATCCATCCCTGAGAGTAGCTTACCTAGCGAATCCTCAAGCGTAAGCTCCTCCAGCATGCCCGAAAGCAGTTTTATGCCCTCCGCTGCATTAGTAAGCCTTGTTATCACCTCATCCGGACACTGCGGCATCGGCTGCAATATCAAGCCACCTGCGGCTATTACCTCGCCGCTAACAGGCGCCACCCTGACGCCCAGATAAACCAATGATGGCTGTTGCTCGCTTACAGTAAAATACTGTGCAAAATCCTCTGCGATCTCGCCCGATACCATGCTGCATCGCCCTACGTACGGTTCCTTCATATGCATATCACGTATTACCGTAAGCTCACCAAACCAGCCCACAGCCATGGATACATCCAGCTTGCCGTCAGGTCCCAATGGCAACTCCAGCTTTGGATTTTCTATATAGCCCTTCACTGTGCCATCAGGCCGCGCACAGCACACTATATTGCCCGCCGGACCCTCGCCCTTGACTATTGTTGTTAGCTTATCGCCTTCGCCCTTAAGCTGCGCACCCATCATGCATGTTACCATCAGAGCGCGCCCTAGTGCGGCCGTACACACACGTGAAAGTCCGTGCGTCTTGCGCGCGCATTCACATATGGCCTTTGCGTCTATGGCAATAAGTTTAACTGACTTATCCGCCAACAGTCCTCTTATCATTATATCATTATGTATGCACATTTGCGCTTACCTCAAACCCGTGTCACGGGCAATCTTCCTTTTTGGGCGCATCCACGCAGTTTAAGTATGTGATATTCCATCAGATGTTGGCACGCTCCGGTACGGTACATTATATCACCGTCCGCAACATCCTCGCTGCGTTTTCCGCACACCTTGCCGCGATACCTATATTTATCAGCAAAGCCCAGCACATGTCCAAACTCGTGCAGCACCACCGAACACGTCTGCGCATATCCAAGCGGTTGCGTAATATCCCTTCCCGCAATATTTATAAACACATCTGGGAAGCGCATCAAAAAGCGCGACAGCTTAAACGGACCTATCCATTTTGCCCCAAAATACGCGCGAGAAACATTTACCCTTGGATCATACATCCTGCGTACTATAGGCGTTTTATCATATACTCTAACGTTTACGCAGTCAAGAGCAAACCTGTCTGCCATCGTAAGCTCAACCTTTAGCGCTGTGCTCTTTCCACATACCTGATAGGGTGAGTGGCTTTCAATAAGGCGGATACCGTCGGCTATCATTTCCCGGGCAATTTTGCTATCGCCCGCGCGCGCATCTATATATACACGCAGCGCAACCACTATCGTATCACCCTGCATATACAGCCTTAATATCCTATTCATAGCGGCCGCCTCGCAACGAATTGTATGCGCTGCGTCTGCGTTTGGGGCTGCTGCTTAGTAAATGCTTCGTATGCGTGGCAATCCTCAAAGCCTACAGCGTCTAGCGCCGCCTCAACCTCGGATTGTGAGTGAGCGCGCTGAAGATGGTGCTCTGTAAAGCGCTTATATGAATCCCCCTCCTTGACGAAAAAGCTTAGTCGCATTGATATAAGGCAGCTCTGCTCGTCACAGTCATTGTGCCAAATATATGCGCGCACGCCATCATCCTGTGCAAATGTGTTGTTTCCGATTATATTAAATAGCTTATATCTGGATGATATATCAAACAGTAGCAATCCCCCCGGCTTAAGATGCGCAAATGCCGCGTTAAAAAACCGTTTCATATCCCCAGTCGATGTAAGGTAGTTCACCCCATCGCAGGCGCACGTCACCACGTCCACGGGACGGTGAAGCTCAAGAGCACGTATGTCCTGGCGCACAAATAGTATCTGTTTGCCACACTTTCTAGACTTCTCCCCTGCCACCGCCAACATGCTCTCTGATATATCAACGCCTGTAACAATATGTCCGCGCCCAGCAAGCTTTATAGCCAATTTCCCCGTGCCGCAGGCACAGTCCGCTATATATAATTTCCCCTCCGGCATAAATGCCGATATGTATTGCGCCCATGTCTCATAGTCCACATCCCGCATAAGCGGATCATAAATATCTGCAAAATGGCCATATTGATCCTGCATAAATCTTCACCTCGTACCTGTATTTTACAATAATACCACTGCCTCCGCAAGCGCATTGACATGCACTTGTGCTGCGTGTATACTGCAAGTGCAAGCGCAGCCGTCTGCCGCGCTAAACTATAGAGGTGTATGCATATGGAAAACGCTCCGCGTCAAAAGAAGAAACTGCCCATTTGGGCATTGATATTGATTGTGCTTGGCTCGATAATAATAATCTTTATTATCGTTATCGCCATACTGGGCTTTGGTCTGTTAAACAGGCTTACACGTCCCGGCACCATCGTCCCTACGGCCTCGCCCACGCCGGCCATTACCGTATCGGCAGAAACGCCCTCCCCTTCGGCCACACCCACACCCACAAAAACACCGCGGCCCGATACTGAGCTGCCGCTTAACGATGTATACGCGCAAACCCGTTTGCCGGATGATGTGTTGAACGCGATGGAAACTAACCGTTTAAACGATGCCCAGTACATCAACGTGCTTCTTATCGGCTCTGACAGGCGGGGTAACTCTGGAAATTCCAACTCTGACACGATGATGATAGCCACTATCGATAAAAAGCATAACTCGCTCAAACTGACCACCATAATGCGCGATATGCTTGTTGATATCCCCGGCCATGGCTACGCAAAGTTAAATGCCGCGCCAGCTTACGGCGGATACGATCTGCTTATGCAAACAATAAACCAAAGCTTCTGCCTCAACATAAACCAATATGTTATGGTGGATTTTAAGATGTTTGAAAAAATAGTCGACCGTTTGGGCGGCATTACAATACGTATGAGCGATGCTGAAATAAGCGCAGCCAATGACTGCATAGCGGGTCTAAACCGGCAGCGCGGGCTTGAGGATGTTTGGGATGGGTTCATATTTGCTCAAGCTGGCAATGTTAAGCTTACGGGCAAACAGGCGCTTGGTTATGCTCGCATACGCCATATGGACAGCGACTTTGTTCGCACAAAGCGCCAGTTTAACGTTCTCAACACCATCTATTCAAAGTTCATGCGGATGAGTCTCACCAACCGCTATGCTATACTCTACGATCTGCTACCCATGGTGGAAACAAATATGACCAACGATAATATCCTGCTTGCAGGTGTGGTGGCGCTAAATCTTAATGTGGATGGCCTGGTTCATCACCGCATACCTGAGGACAATATGTACAAGAGCGGTCGCTATGATCGCAAGATGGTATTGCTTACAGACCTTCCCGCTAATGCATGGTCGTTGCATAAATTCATCTACGAATCCGTAGAGGTTGGCTCCTCCGTGCCTGAGCTTGCGCCTGGCGCATCGCTTCCGCCACGCACACCCACGCCCGAATGGCTGCTGCCAACACCTACGCCGTATTATGACGAAAACCAGTTTTTCCTTGACAGCGAAGGGAATCTCGTTCCTATTGATCCAGGCATATAGAAAATGTATTATTTCACAGAACAGGTTTTGCTTGTGCGCCATACATTAAAGGTATGGCGCACGTTTTTATATGCGAATCATCAAACCATACACCTCAGCTGCTTAGGCCGAGTAATAACATCCGCTTCTGCCGCGGTCTTTCGCCGCGTTCCTATGCACCCAGTGGTTTTATTGCATGGATTGACGCATCGATGCTAGTCGCCTATAACGATTGTTGTGCAGCCTTCGGAATGCCCATATACGCCACTGGTTTCCACAATTTATCCAGCGGATCACATCCGGCAGGTTCGGCACATTATGCCGGGCTAGCATTCGATATGGGGCAGGGACTTGATGATAATGAACTGCATATATTGCGCAAGCTGTGTTTTGAGTTCTTTGATTATGTGCAGCCCAACTATCTGACCCCCAGATGGGTACACGCTGAGCTGTTTGCAAAGGATTTGTGCGGTTATTTTTCTTATCCGTTCCTTGAAATCGGAAGCTTCGGCACGCATGTTTATTTATTGCAGGACGCGCTTTGCCTTTCAGGCTTTCCAATCGCTCTTACAGGCCGATTCGGCACGGACACACACGATGCGCTATGTCGCTTCTGCTACGAAAACGCACTATCGGTAACGTCTGGTCTTGTCGACTGTTCCGTATGGCAGGCGCTGATGGGCAAGGTTATATCCGTCAACCATAAAATAATAACATAAGCCGAGCAGGCGTTTTTCAGATTATTCCACGCGCATAAAGTGCATCCAGCGTCGCTGCGGCTATTGCCTCCACAGCAAGGAACGCTCCGGCCTTCATGCATGGCACAACTATTATCTCCCTATAGCGTGCCGCACACTCAAGATATTTATCTCTCGCGCGCTGCTGTATACCGCGCGAAGCCTCATATACATCTTTTCTGTCGCCAACATATTCTCTAAATCCCTTTTGGGTAATGTTCGTCTGCGCCTGCCGGGTATCCACATCATAAAAGATTATGGCATCAGGCCGCGGCAGACCAAAATGCCCATATTCCAGTTCGAACACCCAATCCACTATCTCCGGCTTACCAAGATCTATGTCGCGTATGCTCTGGTATACTGCGTTTGAAAGCACAAAGCGGTTAATGATTAGCACGTCAGCATCGCCATCATGATAGTCCTTGAAATCCTCAAACCTATCCAGGGCAAACCACAGCGCCATGCTCTTACCGTCCACTTCGCTGGCCGACACCCCATCTGCACTGGATAGCAACTTACCCACCTGCCTGCCAAAAAAGCTTTCATAGCACGGATATTCACGCGTGGCCACATCAAGTCCACGCGCGCACAACGCATCATGCAGCATGGCAAACTGCACGCTCTTGCCGCTGCCGTCTATGCCTTCTATCGCTATTACCTTAGTCTTTCCCATCGGTTACATCCCCCAGTATCCGTTTTAATCGCCACATAGTTGCATCATCCATCTGCGCTTTAACGAGTGTACCGCCGTCCTGATGCACTTCTTCCAATATAAGTCCGTCTGTTCGCAGCAGCGTCATTGCCTCATATTTATCATATGGTATAACGAGCTCCACCGTAGTGCGAACGCTGTTTAACATCTGTTCAACCCTATCCAGCAACGCCTCCATACCCTCTCCCGTCTTTGCGCTGATTAGGCAGGCTCCGTTAGCGTGTGGTGGCTCTGTAAGCTTATCTATCTTGTTATACACGTTTATGCGCGCAGTATCTCCCGCCTTGAGTTTAAGCAGCACATCCTCCACCACTGCCATCTGACTATCATAATAGGATGACGAGCAATCGACCACATGTAGTATCAGATCTGCCGCCGTGACCTCCTCCAATGTGGATTTAAACGCCTCCACAAGGTCATGCGGCAGCTTGTTGATAAAGCCCACCGTATCTGAAATCAAAGCCAGTGTTCCGTGCGGGAATTGTACCTGCCGCACAACCGGGTCAAGCGTGGCAAACAACTTATCCTCCGCAAGAACTCCGGCGTTGGTGAGCGCGTTTAGCAATGTTGACTTGCCTGCGTTTGTATACCCTACAAGCGCAACAAGCGGCGCTATATTGCGTTCCCTACGTTCCCGACGCAAACCGCGCTGCTTTTCTATCTCATAGAGTTCTTCTTTAAGCTCCGTTATGCGGCTACGAATACGCCGGCGGTCTATCTCCAGCTTTTTTTCACCTGGGCCGCGCGTACCTATTCCTGCGCCTTGCCGTGATAGCACCGTACCCTGTCCCAATAATCTTGGCAGTCTATATTTGAGCTGTGCAAGTTCAACCTGCAACTTACCCTCGCGGGATTGGGCCCGGGATGCGAATATATCCAATATCAATGCAGTGCGGTCAATCACTCGTGCGCCTATTATGGATTCAAGATTCCTTATCTGCACTGCGCTAAGCTCATCATCGAATATAAACAGCTCCGCTTCCAGCTCACTACCCAGCAAAGAAAGTTCCTCAGCCTTGCCGCTGCCTATATACGTCGCATTATCCACATCCCTGCGGCGCTGCAAAACGCGCCCTACCACCTGTGCGCCCGCTGTTGCCGCAAGTTCTGCAAGCTCTGCAATCGTATCGTATCCTTCGTTATTCTCTATCCCCACAAGCACAGCGCGCTCGGGCCTTGCCTCATCCACAGCCTTTGTGCCGCTTTTAAGCCGTGTATCGGCATTGCGTATCTCTTTGATCAGCTCGCTCTGCGGCAGCTTATACGGGCGCATAGGCCCGAATATTATTACCTGCCGTTCTTCGCCCAACATATCGCCAAGATATCCCGCATACAGCGCGCCCATGCTGCCATCATCATTCACACCTAACGCAGCCATGCAGTCAAGCCGCATACTGCGCAGAGTACCAATATCCACTCCGGACAAGCGTCCATCGCCATTGGGATGAGTATGTATGCAGCGCACCCCGCAAAGCCTGTCCTCATTTCTGGAAAGCCGCATATTTGGCATATTCACCTTGCCCGAATCCCCTATAGACACATCCACTATCCGTCCATCGCGCGATATGTATACAGATATTTCGCGCCGCAGCTTTGCTGTAAACCTTGCAAGCAGCTCAAGCATCTCAAAGGGTGCAAACTCGCTCGCATCCATCGTATAATCATACAAGGCAGCCATTTCATTGAGCAGCGTCGTCTTTATTCCGTCCGTATTCCCATTTACCTTATCTGCCATACAACCCTCGCTTATCAAAATTACGTTTATTATAGTATTATCTCAAAAGGGATTTGATATTTCAGCCATCGTTCCCGATTCTTTCAAAAGGAGTTGGAAGGCGGATATATGTTCCTTATGGCGCACAATAAACGCATTATACATGGTTATTATAGCATAATTTCCCTCTTGCGCCCACTGCCGCGCACACTTTTGGCCCCAACACCATCATCATTATTATGTTTGGCAGCGCCATAAGCGAATCCAGTGTTTCGCCAACCCTCCACACAGCGGATACACGCATAGGCGCACCAATTATAAGGCACAGTATGAACACCGCACGATATACCCATACCCATTTATCCGGTAAAAGGAATTCAGCGCACCGTACCCCATAAAACGACCAGCCAAGTATCGCCGTAAATGCAAATAACATTATGGACACAGCAAGAAATGGCCGTGCAAATCCAGAGAATGCCGTTGCAAGCGCCGCACCGGCAATATTCATCCCATCCGCGTCCATGTTACCATATGGAATAGGCACGCCTGAGCAAAGTATCATAAAGCCTGTAAGCGTGCACAGCACCATAGTGTCCACAAATACCTCAACTATACCCAGCATCCCCTGCGCTTTTGCCGTGCACTCCGCTGAGGCATGGGCGATAGGGCTGCTGCCCATGCCAGCCTCATGCGTAAACACGCCACGTATAACTCCGCACTTTAGGGTTTGAATAAATGTAAAGCCGGCTATTCCGCCTGCCGCCGGCCGAAGCGTGCCGAATGCCGAGCGCATTATCAGCATAAACATCTCCGGTAGCACGCTGATATTTGGTATTATCACAGTCAGCGTAGCAACGATATACAATATGCTCATAAATGGAACAAGCATAGCCGTTGCATGCGTAATTCGATTAAGTCCGCCAAACGTTATCACCGCCACAGCAACGGCCACAATCGCGCCTACTGTAATATCCACCATAGGCGCACTGACTCCTGTTGCCTCGCTTACCGCCGCAGCTATGGTGTTCACCTGCACCATGTTCCCCGCACCCAGCGCTGCACCCATGCCGAATATACAGAACAACACCGCCATAAAGCCAAAGCGCTTATCCATTCCATATTTAATGCAGTACATCGCCCCACCCACGCGCTCAGCGCGCTTGTTTACCGTGCGGTAACGCACTGCCAGCACCACCTCAAGATACTTCGTAGCCATACCCAATAGCGCACTTATCCACATCCAAAACAACGCGCCTGGGCCACCTATGGCCAAAGCCGAAGCCACCCCTGCAATATTGCCTGTACCCACAGAGCCTGCAAGCGCTGTGCTCAGCGCTTCAAACGGTGTTACCCCGCTATGCTGCCTGACGCCGCGCCCTAACATAGATCTGAATATTCCCCGCGCATCGCAAAATTGCACAAAGCGCGTGATGTATGTAAAATACACCCCGCTTATCAGCAGAAATGCCGACATTATAAGATTGAATTCCTCGTACATAAAAGCAACACCCCTGCAAGCTTATGCAGGGGTGCTGTTGTTATATTACTTATTTGAGCTTAATACCATATATCTTGGATTTACGCGTCCCTATTACTATCATGTTGTCAAAGGCTGCCGGGCTTGCCTCGAAGTTGCCCTCCAACTCCAGCTTATCAAGCAGTGTACCATCCTTGCCGTCAAACAGATACATCTTACCCGCCGAGTCAAACGTTACTACATAGCCATTTCCCACATCGTCATACATCACTATCGGCGATGACCATGAATATCCGTCAAGGTTTTTCTTCCATCTTTCGGCACCAGTATTCTTATCATATGCAACTATTATTCCGTGCGTATCTATATCTATGGTCTTTGCATAGTTTACAAATACAAGATCACTGAGGTTGTTTTTGCCTATCGCCGCGGTGTCCTGTATACCGCCTGAAATGTTGCTGTTACGAGAGCAGCGATATGGCTCCGACTTCCATTCGATTTCGCCCGTTATACCGTTTATCTTCCAGAATGGGATATACCCTGTATCGTTGCCATCAGCCATCCAGTGCAGCGATGTTCCAATGTAGATATATGGCGTACGCGTCTTCTCATCCACCTCAAACACAGGCGTACAGTTGGTATCATCCAGCACATCCTGAATCCACACCACCTGCATCGTATTTGTATCTATGCACAACAGGTCGCCGCAATTATCTGAAACATACATGTAGTTGCGCCAGATTATCGGGCTGGATTCAAAGCCAAGCCAATAGGTGTTATTTTCAAGCCCCTTGCGTGAGCGCTCCGTGGTATAGCGCCACTTCATAATATCTGTGGGATTTACGCTTATCGTACCTGCTTGCTCGTCATATAACGTGTTGAGTTTAAACTGGTATATTATTCCTGATTCCGATGCGTACGTAACCATATCACTGCCTGCATGCACCAGCGTGGCAGCATCGAACGCCTTGAATGAGCGATGCGCAAACGGATCGTCGGCACCATAGCTGTATAGTTTCTTTCCGTCTATAAGGCTGAATATCATGTTTTGAGCATGACCGTTTGGGCCGTCATCGCCTGCGCCAACGTACAACAGCGGATAGCCGCGCGGATCAAGGCTGCCTGAACCCTTGAACGTCCACTGTCCGTTTATTTTATCGCGGGTGGACTCTCCATCATTCAGATCGTAGAAGTAAATGTATCCGTTCTCCGTAGCATATATTACCTCAATCAATCCATCCTTGCTCTTTTTGCCGTCGAATATATTCATCACGCGGCGCGTGGATTCCGGCCAACGCACTATCAATGGCTGGCCCGTCCAGCCGCAGCCGAACCATGATCCATCGCTTGGATTGCCCTTGGCTATTGTTCCAGGAATATCCTTGGCCCACACCACCTCAAGCTTTTTTTCACTCACAGCGCCCGCCGTGCCGTAGGTAGGATCACTTCTAAAATTATTGCCACGGAATGTGATAACGCCTTCCATGTTACTATATTCGTTTGTTTCACCAAAGCTCAGATCAGCTGGAGCCGTATAGCTGCTTATTGATTCTCCGTTAAGCTGCATTTCCGGCTGTAATCCGAAGTTTTCCGCCTTTGTGCCGTCTACCGCCGCAGGATTTGGTATTGGCGGTAGCGTTGGCGTTGGCACAGGCGTAGGTTCCGGCGTTTCCGTTGGATCTTCTCCAAACCACCCGTCTATACCCGGCTTTTGGCCGCCATTGGGCATTTTGCTTTGGCAACTGTTTGTTATTAGCAAAATAGCAAGCACTAGCGCGATTATGAACAGCACCAGTATTGTTATTGCACGTGCTATGCGTTTGCTTCGCCTTATAGTCTGTTTTCTCATCCGTTAATTACCTCATATTTTCGGTCATTTTCCGCTCCGATTACGCAAAACTCCGTGATATTGCACGTAAGATTATACTCTAATTCTACTTTATGGGCAACATCATTAACGAGGTTGTTCACTAATGGCGCATTGTTTACAAATCGGTAAATATATAGCCTGACTATCAATATTCCTCGCTATCCGATAGAGCCAATCATCAAGCGGCAATATCAAGCAACCTTGCTTACCGCCTCATCACGAAGATCGCACACATAGAGCCTGCGCTTTGACTTTTTCACAAACGCTGTCTGCCTGCTTTTACGCGTTGTACGCCGCATCAACACAGACGCACACATTATGCCCAAAATTATGCCCGGAACCATAAAAGTAAAAAATAAGCCAAAGTAGTTCATGATAAGCCCCTTTCAGATGCTGTGATTTCTTTTTAGGATACATTATGCACATAACTCAGGTATCGCGCCTGTAAACTATTGCTCTTTTATGCCTGTAAACAGATTATAGTATCTTATTCCGATACTGTCAATCCTATTTATGGTACTTTACCTGCTAAATTTTGCTTGATTAGTATTTCTTTTTAGGATACAATATAATTGAAAAAAAGGAGATAGAAATTAATGCGAACGGAAGAAGAAATGAAAAGGCTGACAATGCCAATAAGGGCGACGGTTCCGCAATGCGCGAAGTGCGCTCTGTTTCAGACGCCGGGCGAAAGCAGGATGCTCACTTGCAAGGCGTTCCCGAACGGGATACCAAAGGAGCTGATGTTAAACAAAGTGGATCACTTCAAGGAAAACTACCCGGGGGACAACGGAACACTGGGAAAACCGAAGAATTAAAGCCGCATACAAATAAACATATGTTGGAGGATTGCATGGATCGTTTAAAGGAATTGCGTTTGAAGCGCGGCATCACCCAGGACGAGCTTGGCCATATGCTCGGCGTACAAAAAGCCGCTATATGCAAATATGAAACAGGGCGTGTGTCATTGCCAAATGAAATTCTTATGAAGCTGTGCAACATATTCAACGTATCGGCGGATCATCTTTTGGGCCGTGACAGCGTTAACCCGCTGTTTAAAAGCGCCGGCAACCTATCCTCCGCCTTTATGCCGGTTATCGATACCGTGGGCGTGCCACTTGTTGGTAAGGTCCATGCCGGTATGCCAATACTTGCGAATGAAAACATAACCGAATACATACCATTGCCGGCAAATGATGTTTCGGTTGGCGAGTACTTTTATATGGAAGTAGAAGGCGACTGCATGACCGGCGAATATATCCCCGAGGGCGCGCTGGTGCTGATACGGCTACAATCCCGCGTTGAAAATGGGCAGATTGCAGTCGTACGTCTTGATGATGAAGTGCTACTGCGCAAGGTCAAATGGATGGATGAGCATCTGATACTTATCCCCGCCAACATCAAATATGAACCACTTATCGTTACAGGCGGAGATGTAGAGATAGTTGGTCGCGTTGTTGAAGTGCGTATACGCGGATTATAATGTTATTATACATATGTTTTGTATGCACTAAAATGCGCTGAAAATCCGCTTGTTTACCCTTGACAACGTGTTTCGTATGCGCTACAATATCCAAGTGCGAAAAAGATTGCAATCTTTTCCTGCGGGAGTAGCTCATTCGGTAGAGCGCCGCCTTGCCAAGGCGGAGGTGGCGGGTTCGAACCCCGTCTCCCGCTCCATTTTACACTTTGGTAGTTTAGTACGAGCTTGTTGGCTCAGTTGGCCACTTTGGCCTTGCGGTGTGAGGGAATGAGCCGGTTTTGGTAGTTTTATATGGGTTGTTGGCTCAGTTGGCCGCCTTGGCCTTACGGTGTGAGGGAATGAGCCGGTTTTGGTAGTTTTAAATGAGCCGGTTTGATAATTTTGTATGGGTTGTTAGCTCAGCTGGCCACCTTGGCCTTACGGGTGTGAGGAATGAGCCGGTTTTGATAATTTTATATGGGTTGTTAGCTCAGCTGGTAGAGCACCTGACTCTTAATCAGGGTGTCCAGGGTTCGAGCCCCTGACGACCCACCAAAATAAAGCAGCGTCTGAATGACGCTGCTTTATTTATGTTATATGTATATGAACACACCATGAATACATAGCATGGCTACTTGACTGACCCAATCATAGAAGGTATCATGAAATATATAGCGAATTCGGTTTATTCTTGTAGATTTTGGGTATAATAATGAAAAAAAATATTCGGCGTATAACAATAGTAGTCGTCCTTATTGTGGCATTGACATTTGCGATGCCCGTGTTTGCGGCTGCCTTTCATACAGATATACGTGTTTTGCTCTCCGTTGGCTCCGCTTCCTCAATCACTTTTACCGTGTCAGGTGATTATTACGTAGCACAATACCCTGATTTTTCAGTTTCATCCGGTAAAGCCACCGTTTTTATCAAGGGCAATAGACCTGTACTCGCCTGCGATGGAAAAGAGATTACGTCATCAGCTATAACGCTTATCAACCGCGATTATGCAAAAACCTCATCACACATAGTTATAGATAACGATAAGTACGGCAAATGCGCATACCTTGGAAACGTTACGTTTGATGCTTCAGATGGTGCTGTGCGCGTGATCAACACGCTACCAATAGAACAATATCTCTATGGTGTAGTCCCCTATGAGATGAGCAACACATTCCCACTTGAAGCGCTCAAAGCGCAGGCTGTCTGTGCACGCGGCTATGCGGTATCCAACTGTTCAGCATACGGGCCGCGCGCATATGATATAGGCGATACCTCTTCAGATCAGGTCTACCATGGCTATGTCAGCAAATATACCCGCGCGATCTCCGCCGTAGATGAAACGCACGGACAGGTGCTTACATACGATGGCGATATCATACAGGCGTATTATTCCGCCTCAAACGGCGGACAGACTGAGCTTACCGGGAATGTGTGGAAAAGCAACCTCCCATACTATGTTCATAGGGACGATATATACGATCTGCAAAACGCATCCAGCCTTGAGGAAAGATCCTTTATACCCGCCACATTCACGTATGAAACTATGGGGCTTATGGATAGGCCAGTGCTAAGCGCACTGCAATCTGGCGCAAACATCGCCGCCGGTGAAGCTGTAAAACTGCTTTCCGTTGTGCGTATCAAGGCTCACACATCAAAGTTTGATGCGCCCAGCCGCATCTATACAAAAGCCGATATAGTCCTTAATGTCGCAAACAGCGCCAATCATGAGGGGCAACTCACTTTTACTATAGATCTCAACAATTTCGTGAAGACGGACGCCAACCCATCCGGCATATTCAACTCGCAAGGGCGCACACTGCGCATGCGCGGCGCGGAGCAAGGCATTTTGAGCGTTGATAATATCCAATACCCTGGCTGGTTTCTTACAAACCGCAGATATGGGCATGGAGTCGGCCTGAGCCAACGCGGCGCACAGCAACGCGCTACAGGCGGACAGCCATATGCCGATATGCTTGACTTTTATTATGCCGATACACAGCTTTGCTCGATAGGCACATATGCCGATGCGCCCACGCTTACAAGCAGCACCTATATCATTTCAGAAAGCGGTGTAAGCGGCATCTCTCCTGGCACGTCGCCGAGTGAGCTTATTGGCCGTCTGAAAACAGCTGGAGAGCGCATATATCTGGTTTCATCACATGGTGCGCAAAAAACCGACGGACTCGTTTCTACCGGCAGCTACGTGCGCACTGTATATGGCGATGGTTCCTCTTATTTTGATCTTCCCGTGATACTGTACGGTGATATAAATGGCGATGGACAAATTACCACCGACGATATGGATGCTCTGATGCAGCATCTTTTGAACGCACGAAGGCTTACCGGCGCATATCTGCTTGCGGCGGATATCAATCACGATGGCACAGTGGACGCTATCGACGCGCTGCGACTGCAAAAGCATCTGCAGCATGTGCTTATCATAGAGCAACATGGAGGTATCACAGAATGAATAACCTATCATTGCCAGGTGCCGTATGGCGGCGCAAGGCGTTTGCGCTAATACTCGTCTTGATTTTTGCTATTTTACCCACTGCCACAGTCCTTGCAACAGAGGTGTCCGTAGAAGCGGATTCCACAGCTGTTAAGGCAGGCGATAATGTTACGCTTACTGTGGTGGTTTCAGGCGATGGCCTTGCCGCGGTTCAAGGCGCTTTTTCATATGATCCTGCAATCCTCACGTTTGTTAGCGGCCTTGGCGGCGCATCTGATGGATACATAAGCATCGTATCGGCACAAAAGGGTGGATCGCCATCCCTTACCGCCGTAGTTAAATTTATTGCCATAAGCGCGGGTGAAGCGCCCATATCAGTATCAATTGATAGTGCGCTAGATTATAATGAGCAGCCGCTTGGCACAGCCCAGAGCGCAGTGAATATCACCGTCACGGGAACTGCTCCCCTTGCATCAGGAACTGATGATGAAAGCACCCCGCCACCTATTACAGTGGATTATTCGCAGACCGGCGTACCCGCAAACAACGTTGATGGCGCCACCGTGCCTATGTATATATGGCGCTCGTTGACCGACCTTACTCTACCCTCCAACTATGCGGACAAACAGGTAAGTTATGCTGGCGAATTCGTTGGCGGGGCTATCATCCCCGATACCGACGCCCCTACATTGCTTTATCTTTCTGATGCTCATGGTGAAAATGCCGGCTATTATATATATGATATCAACCACGATACGCTCTACCCCTATATCACGCTAAGTTCAGTGCTAGCTTCATTCACTCTTATCAAGCCTGATAATGGCGTAATGCCACCCTATGGTTACGAGGCAACAACCCTTGAGCTAAACGACAAGCAGCTCCCCGCATGGAAGCTAATCGGCAGTGACGACGCTTTTTATCTTGTTTATGCGCGCAATTCAGCCGGTGAAACAGGTTTTTATATCTATAGCAAAGCGGACAAGTCAGTGCAACGGTATATCGCCCCGCCCGCACCCATTCCAGCGCCCACCTCTCAGCCAGAGAATACGCCGGATAAGGTCTCCGTTATCACGCTTAGCCGCACGCTGCTCATTGCACTTTGCTCGACCACCTGCGCCTTACTGCTTACCACGCTTTATCTCATCATATGGCCGCCACGCAGGAAAAAGCGCCGCAAGAAGGCTAAACCTCAACCGCCGGTATCCGCGGATCAATCAAGCTGATATCCCCCACACACAAAATTCCAGCGCCCTGCATTTAATCTGCGGAGCGCTTTGATTTTTTATTTATTTTGCAATACTTCCGTATGTTTTTCAACAAATGCACTCATGCACTCAATCTTATCTATCGCTGTTGATGTGCTTGGCAGTTGTATTCATCTGCCAAAAAAATAACGCCTTTACGGTTCAAATTATCTTTTAAATCATGTTATAATTACCATATGGAAATACTACATGTGTCCAATGCAGGGGTATTGATAAAAGCAAATGAATGCCGTATACTGATCGACGCGCTGCACACAGACGCCGTGCCGCCCTATACCGGCAGTGACATGCGGCTCATCCGTGATGTATCTGTGGATTATTTGATATTCACTCATATGCATCGGGATCATTTTGACGCGGCACTTACGGTGGATTATCTTGAGCGTCACAGGTATACGCGTGTAATATGCGGCAGCGATGTGCAAAACGCACTATGCCTTGCAGGCGTTGACGCGTCACGCTTTGTGTATGGCGATAAGGTGTGCATAACAAGCGATATTGCCGTATATCGGTTTTCAACAAGGCATATAGGTGCTAAATATGCAAATACCGAACATTATTCGTTCATAATAAGTACATCGCCATCACTGCTTATAGCAGGCGATGCTTCGCCTATACTCTCAAATTTTTCCGGTGTCACCGCTGATGTGGCGATTGTTCCCTTTGCGTATGCCATGACTGTGGCGGCATTTCGCATCATAAGGGATGTAATACGGCCCATGGCGGCCGTTATCGTCCATTTGCCAGAACCATCCGCCGATCCTGATGGTCTTAATGGGCAAATATTGTGCGGAATAGATACGCGTGGAATTGATATCTACCGCCCACTTATAGGGGAAACGGTAATACTATAGTATTCTAGCCGCCGCAAAAGTAGCATTGCATTGCTTATGCGGCTTGTTTGTGCGCGGTTTACATTTGTTTGCGCGGATGATATACTTGCATCAAAATTCAAAAGGCAGATTGAAATGCTTATTCTTGTTTCAGGTAAAAACAGCAGCGGCAAAAGCGCGTATGCGGAAAAGATCGCAGTGCGCTTTGACGGCACACGCTATTATATCGCCACAATGATCCCACACGGAAGCGGTGGGCTTGAGCGTATTGTCAAGCATCGGCGTCAACGTGAGGGGATGGGCTTCATCACACTTGAGCAAACGCAAAATATCAGCTCTTTGCAGCTTGAAGATGGGTGTGCAGTGCTGCTTGAGGATGTTTCGAATCTACTTGCAAACGCCATGTTTGCAAGCGACAATAGCTCTGACGCAGTATTAGCTGATATCCGTGCTCTATGCGCGCGCTGCTGCCCCGTAGTTGCCGTAACCATCAGCGGGCTTTGCGCCGATGATTACAGCGGCGAAACGCGTGCCTATGTCACCCAGCTTAACCGATTAAATACCGAGCTTTATGCCATTGCGGATACCGTAGTGCAGCTTGACGGCGGCAATCCTGTGCTGTTGAAGGGAGCTGTGTTACCGGTTTGATCAAAGCATTGTTCATTGCGCTATCCACCTATTCCGTGCTACCTGTCCCGCATTTTGACTGGGCTGAGCGCAACATGCGCTATTCCATTTGCTTTCTGCCCGCTGTTGGAATATTCTCAGGCGGCGCACTGTTATTGTGGTCCTATATCTGCGCACGCATAGGCGTTGGCAGTATACTGTTTGCGGCAGTGGCTACCATACTTCCACTGCTTATCACCGGCGGCATCCATATGGATGGCTTTATGGACACCGTGGATGCGCTGGCTTCCCATAAAAGCAAAGAGCTTAAACTGCAAATTCTAAAGGACCCGCATGCCGGCGCATTCGCCGTGATCTACTGTGGTGCATATCTGTTGATATGCTTTGGGTTGTATACTCAGTTATACCGCTCAGCCGCGTTGCCCGTGGTGTGCATTGGGTTTGTGCTTTCCCGCGCACTGTCCTCATTCTGTGCTTGCGCACTCGTCGGCGCGCGCACTAGCGGTATGCTCAATGCTTTCACCCAGCATATTAACAAGTGCGCAGCGCTAAGCGCCATGGGAATTGTTATTGCCCTGTGCATAGCCAGCATGATATGGCTGCATCCGCTTGCTGGTGTGCTGTGTGCGCTGCTGTGCATGCTATGCTGCATAATTTATCGCGCGGTGGCGCTAAATCAATTTGGCGGTGTTACAGGGGATACGGCGGGCTTTTTTTTGCAGCTTGCTGAATTATTAATACTTATCGGCACATGTGCGGCGGGGTTTGCAGCATGAAGATACTATTGATTCGCCACGGCCAGACCCGTGGCAACTTCGAAAAGCGCTATATAGGTAGAACCGATCAACCACTTGATGCGCTAGGTGAGCAGCAAGCACGCGCACTTTTGCTATCTGGCGCGCTGCCGCATGCCGATTCGCTTACGGTTAGCCCCTATCTTAGGTGCAGACAGACCGCCGCACTTGTTTTTCCCAATATGCCCTTTACAATTGAAGATGATATACGCGAATGCGACTTTGGCGAGTTTGAAGCAAAAACGGCTGATGAGTTGACTGAAAACAGCGCATACAATGCATGGCTGGCATCCGGATGCACCGCAGCCATTCCCGGAGGCGAGAGTATAGTTGAATTCAAAGCTCGCTGCGCCCGTGCCTTTAAGCGCCATGCCGTCCTTGGCGAATACGCGGCGTTCGTTACACACGGAGGCTGCATAATGGCCATATTGGAGCAGTTTGCTTTGCCCAAGCGCAGCTTTTACGAATATTACATCCCCAATTGTGGCTTTGTGCTGTGTGATTACGATGGTTCAAGCCTCACAATAGCTAGCGGTGCGTTATGTTGATCTACTCAAGTGCGGCCATCGCGATAGGCTTTATTCTGGATCTGCTTCTTGGAGATCCGCATAACTTTCCCCATATAATACGTATGATTGGCTGGCTTATTGCCCGCCTTGAATGTGCGCTTAGAAAGGCACTGCCCCATACGCCGCGCGGCGAACGTGCTGGAGGTGTGCTGCTGATGCTGTTTGTGGCGTTGATTTGCACCGGAGTGCCCTTTGCGCTGCTATTTTTTGCATACAGCGCTTCACCGTGGTTCGGCATGGCAATTGAAAGCCTGATCTGCTATCAGCTGCTTGCCACAAAAAATCTCAAAGATGAGAGCATGAAGGTATATTTAAGCCTTGTGCGCGGCGACCTTATGCAAGCGCGGAGTGATGTTTCCATGATAGTTGGACGGGATACTGATGAACTTGATGAAGCGGGCATAACCCGCGCGGCTGTTGAAACCGTTGCGGAAAACACCGCGGATGGCTGCATTGCGCCAATGCTGTATATCATGCTTGGAGGCGCTGCGCTCGGGTGCCTATATAAGGCGGTAAACACGATGGACTCCATGGTTGGCTATAAGAATGAACGGTATATTGACTTTGGCAGATGCGCCGCCAAATTAGACGACGCTTTAAATTTTTTTCCGGCACGTATCGCTGCCATGCTGATGATATTTGGCGCGGCATTGTGTGGCCTTGACGCCGGAAACGCCCTGCGCATATACAGGCGAGATCGCAAAAAACATGCAAGCCCAAATTCTGCCCACACCGAAGCCGTAACGGCGGGCGCACTTAACGTACAGCTTGCTGGCAACGCGCATTACTTTGGTAAGCTGCATGAAAAACCAACTATAGGCGACGCACTACGCCCCATCGAACCAGTCGATATCCGCCGTGTACACAAGCTGATGTATACCGCCTCAATACTTTCACTTCTGCTGGCATTGCTTGTAAGGGGGTGCTTATATGCTGCGCTATGAGCATGGCGGCGACGTCTACTCCACCGCTGGAATACGGCTGGATTTTTCTATAAACCTAAATCCGCTGGGCATGCCGGATGAAATAAAGGCTGCCATCATCCAAAATATCAATAGCTATTGCGCCTATCCAGACCCGCTTTGTCGTACACTGTGCGCCGCCATTGCCCATAAAAACAATATAAAAGCCGAACATGTACTGTGTGGCAACGGCGCTGCGGATCTTATATTCAGGCTATGTCTTGCCCTAAGGCCAAATAACGTGCTTCTATGCACACCCACTTTTTCTGAATATGAAAAGGCCGCGCTGCTCTCAGGAGCTAAAACCATCTATCACACGCTGCGCGAACAGGACGGCTTTGGCCTTACAGATCGCATACTGGATGCGCTTACCCCAGATATCGACATGCTGTTCTTATGCAATCCCAACAATCCCACCGGAGCGCTTGCACCTCGTGGCCTTATCGAAGATATTGCGATGCGCTGCAATAAAAACGGCACGCTGCTTGTGCTTGACGAATGCTTTATTGATTTTACAGATGAAAATTCCTATCTGCCATTGATTATTGAATATCCCAACCTCGTTATACTCAGGGCTTTCACCAAGCTATACTCCATGGCAGGACTGCGGCTCGGCTATATGCTTTGCAGTAATATAACCCTGCTTGCGGCCACAGCGGGCGCGGCACAAACGTGGAGCGTTTCCTCCGCCGCCCAAACCGCCGGACTTGCGGCGCTTTCGCTTGACGGATGGGAGGAGAGGACAAAGCGGCTTGTGCGCGCTGAACGCAGCTTCCTAATGGATGGGCTTAGCGCGCTCGGCCTTACCGTGTTCCCTTCTAATGCCAACTTCATGCTGTTAAAAAGTGATATATCGCTGTATGAACCCCTGTTGGCGCACGGCATACTCATACGCAGATGCGAAAATTTTGCCGGGCTTGACACGCATTTCTTCCGCATAGGCATAAAAACAAGAGAAAAGAATATTGAACTTCTAAGCATGATCGCCAAGTCATTAATGTGAGATTAATCATAGTACACGCTTATAATATTGATATATATTGACCTTGAATATGCATGGTGATATACTGCGTGTAAATGAATAGCTTGTGTATCTGCACAAATTGTGCTGGCGCGTATGCGCCAAGGGAACACGGATGCAAATTCCGGACTATCCCAGTAACCGTGAAGCGGACGAAATGGCAACAAGTCACTGTCAGTAGATGGGAAGGCGCCAAAGTAGGATGATGCTAAGTCGGGAAACCTGTTTACACACCAAAACTCCTGGGGATGGGATATCGCTTGCATAGATCATTATATTTCTGTGCGTACTGGGTTGCCCCTCACTCTTGGGAGGGCAGCTTTTTTGTGCTCCTTCTCAATCTATTCATTGATATTTGAAGGGGGTATTTACTATGAAAGCCATCAAACTTATTTCTATTTTCACTGCGTTGCTTATGCTGTCAGCTCTGGCTACAGGCTGTACACAGCCCGTCAAGCAACCGCTTCCGACACAATCCGCTTCTCCCGCAGCATCTGACGACACCTCGGTGGCATTGACCGACATGGCAGGCCGCGAGATCACACTTTCCGCACCGGCAGAGCGTATTGTAGCGCTAACCGCATCGGATTGTGAGATACTCTATGCCGTTGGCGCCGGCAGCACGCTGGTTGGCCGCGGTGAATACTGCAACTATCCTGCCGAAGCGCTTGAAGTAAAATCAGTCCAGTCCGGCGATGAAACGAACATCGAACAGATTATAGCACTTGAGCCGCAGGTAGTGCTGATGAGCACCATGGCTCAAAGCACCGAGCAGATTGCCGCACTTGAAAACGCCGGTATAAAGGTGGTAGTTAGCGATGCTAAGACCATAGCCGATGTATATACCGCTATAGAGATGATCGGTGAGTTAGTCGGCAAAAAGGCAGAAGCAACCGCCGTTATAGACGGCATGAAGAAAACATTTGCCGATATCGCCAGCAAGGTGACCGGCAATGGCGAAAAGACCGTATACTTTGAGGTATCCCCGCTTGAATATGGCCTTTGGACAGCCGGAAGCAACACGTTCATGGATGAGCTTGCCGCCATGCTTGGCCTGAAAAACGCCTTCAGCGATGTAGATGGCTGGGCTCAGATCAGCGAGGAGCAGGTGCTTGAAAATGACCCCGACTATATTGTAACCATTTCAATGTACTATGGAGACGGCCCCACCCCCGTGGACGAAATAATGGGGCGCACCGGTTGGCAGAAGCTTAAGGCCATTAAGAATGGCGCCGTACTAAATGCGGATTCCGATGAGATATCCCGCCCCGGTCCACGCCTTGCCGATGCCGCAATGATACTGTATTCGTTTGTATACGAAGCCGACGAGCTTGCCCCAGCGGCATAACTTGAATTAGCAATCGGGATGCAGAGCATCCCGATTGCTAATTAACATTTCATAAAACTTGCTGTGAAGGTGACAGTGTGAAAATACGCCGTGCGGGCTTTTCGCCCACCGAATATCTGATTTTTTCAGCCATTACTCTGTCTGCCATGCTGCTATGCATATGCGCGGGCAGCGTTGGCGTGCCGGTTGGCGATACCGTTTTGGCCATATGGAACACAATATTTTCAAAGCCTATACCGGATGGTGTCTCGCAATCAATAATCGTTTTTGTCCGGCTTCCACGCGTGTTATGCGTAGCGCTTGTGGGTGCATCACTTGCACTTTGCGGCGGCGCCATGCAAGGGCTTTTGAAAAACCCGCTTGCGGATGGCTCCACGCTGGGCGTATCCTCAGGCGCATCGCTCGGCGCTGTGTTGGCCATTGCCCTTGGCATAACGCTGCCCGGCGTACCGTTTGCCGGCACAATGCTGATGGCCATGCTGTTTGCTTTTATTTCACTGGTGATTATACTATCTCTTGCATATAAGCTTGACTATTCGCTTGCCACAAACACAATAATACTAATCGGCGTAATCTTTTCAATGTTTGTTAGCAGCATAATCAGCCTTATAATCACATTCGCCGGGGATCGCGTAAAGCCCATCATGTTTTGGACAATGGGCTCATTATCCGGCAGCAGCTTTGCAAACGTGGTTGCACTGTCAATCGCGCTGGCGCTGTTTGGCGGCGTGATTCTACGCTATTCCCGCGAGCTAAATGCCTTTGCCATCGGCGAGGATAACGCGCGGCATTTAGGCGTAAACGTAAAGCGTGTAAAGCTTGTTATACTCATATGCGTATCCGCGCTCACAGGCGTGTGCGTTTCAGTCAGCGGCACAATCGGCTTTGTAGGGCTAGTTATACCGCATATGGTGCGCATTATCACGGGTCCAAGCCATGCACGTTTGCTGCCTGCAAGTCTATTTTCCGGCGCTGTTTTTTTGCTGCTGGCTGATCTTATTGCGCGAACACTGCTAAACCCCTTAGAGCTTCCAATAGGCGTTGTTACCTCGTTCATAGGCGCCATTGTGTTCGTATATATATTCTATCAATCACGAAAGGCGGCATGAGCATGTTGGATGTGAATCACCTTACAGTGCGCTACGGCAGCCTTACAATACTCAGCAATGTAAGTTTTTCTGTTTCCGCTGGACAATGGCTTATGATAGTCGGCCCTAACGGCGCTGGCAAAAGCACAATAGTAAATGCGATATCGCAGAGTACCCCATATACAGGCCATGTGTGCATTGACGGAATTAATGCTGCAAAGTACAAGCCTAATATACTCGCAAAGCACCTTGGTGTGCTAACGCAGAGCCACTTTGTAGGCTATGCCTTCACCGTTGAGGAAATAGTTAGGCTTGGGCGCTATGCATACCGCCCCGGTATATTCGATACTATTAGCGATGAGGATGCTGGAATTGTGGAGAATGCGCTGGAGCTTACCGGTATGAAGGAGCTTCGCTCCCAGTCAGTGCTTACACTATCCGGCGGAGAGCTACAAAGGACATTTCTTGCGCAGCTGTTTGCGCAAAATCCCAAGCTGCTTATACTGGATGAACCTACAAATCACCTTGATCTTGTGTACCAAAAGCAAACCTTCGAGCTTATACGGCAATGGCTTAAAATACCTGGGCGCGCTGTAATATCCGTTGTACATGACCTTAGCCTTGCAAGGGCCTACGGCACTGACGCGCTGCTGCTAAACCATGGCCACACCGCCGCCGTTGGCAGCGTTTCGGATGTGTTGAATGAAGATAACCTGCACGCGGTGTATTCAATGGATGTATATGGATGGATGCGCGATATGCTTTCTCAATGGAGCTAACGCCAATCAAGCCATAAATGTCGGATCAGTATAAGGAGTTTTATATGGATATCGTTGAGCTTAACAAGCAAATACCACCTCAGGATGATAGCGCGATGGAATCGGCACGCGCGCACTGGAATGCGATTGCAAAACCATTAGGCAGCCTTGGCCTACTTGAGGATGTGGTTGTGAGCCTTGCAGGGCTTTGCGGCACGGCGGATGTGAGGATAGATAAGCGCGCCGTGCTGGTGTTGTGTGCTGATAATGGTGTGCTGGCGCAGGGCGTAGCGCAGACTACCGCCGATGTAACATCCACTATGGCGGACGTTATCTCGCGTGGATGCTCCACTGTAGGCTGCATGGCGCGTGCCGCGAATACGGATGTAATAGCAGTGGATATGGGTATGCTGCATCCGATAACGGGCAACATCCTCAATAGACGCATTGCAAGCGGTACACATGATATATCTTGCGGTCCCGCAATGACACGCGACCAGGCCGAACAGGCCATACTTACCGGTATAGACCTTGTACGCTGCTGCAAGCAGCAAGGCTATAATATGCTGGCCACCGGTGAAATGGGTATAGGCAACACCACCACCTCCAGCGCCATCGCGGCTGTATTGCTGGGATTGCCTGTTAATGAGGTCACCGGCAGAGGTGCAGGGCTATCCGACGATGGTCTTATGCGTAAGATATCCGCAATCCAGCGGGCGATTGCCATCAACCGCCCCGATCCATCTGATGCTTTAGATGTGCTGCACAAATTGGGCGGCTTTGATATTGCCGGGCTTGCCGGCGTATTCATAGGCGGTGCACTGTATCGTGTGCCAATATTGATAGACGGCTTCATAAGCGCAGTCAGCGCATTGATTGCAAGGCGACTATGCACCAATTGCGGACATGCCATGTTTGCAACCCATGTATCCGCCGAACCTGCAGCGCGCATGGCTCTTTGCGCCCTGTCGCTCAGCCCGCTTATCAGCGCAAACATGCGGCTTGGTGAGGGCACAGGCGCTGTGTGCGCGCTGCCACTTATAGACATGGCATTATGCGTTTACCATGATATGCACACGTTTAACGATGTTGGCATCGCCGCATATGAGTTGCAGCAAAAGGAAGGCAAGTCGCGATGAGGTCATATAAATTCGAAAATGGAGATGTTGCGCTATGGAGGGACAAGGCTATAGTCGTAAGCTTTGCCGCTGCGCGGCGTGTACTTAGCACAGCGCCGCTTGGTGGTGGCCTGCGCGAAGATCTAATTTGCGTGTTCAATCAGGATTGCAAACTTGAAGGCGTTGAGGATACGCCGCTCAAGGCGGCCACCTATTCCGGCCATATGGCCGTTATCGCAGATGAGCTTGGTCTTGATCCTGCACTTTCATGCGGATTATCCACCGCGGCGGATATGTGCAACGCAGCCATAGTCTCAAACACCTATCTTGATACCTCAGTTACAGCCATAGTCACAGCCGGCATAGACATAAACGGCAGCCGCGTGGGAGATCCGGCCCTATGGCATGAATCATGCGGCGAATTTTACCCCGCATCGGGTACAATCAACATACTGCTTTTCATAAATGCAAGTCTCACACCGGATACGCTTGTGCGATCTCTTATTACCTGCACAGAGGCAAAGACCGCCGCATTGCAGGAGCTGCTCGCTCCCAGTCTATTTTCCAACGGCATCGCCACAGGATCCGGTACTGACGGCACAGCAATCATATGCGATCCTTCCTCGCCCGTTAAGCTCACATGCGCGGGCCAACACTGTAAGCTTGGTGAGCTTGTTGGCCGCACTACAATTTCCGCCGTTAAGGAAGCACTGTTTCTGCAAACCGGATTATGTGCTGCACGACAAGCGGATATATTCAGCCGCATGGGCAGGTTTGGCATAACCGAAAGCACAGTTCTGGGCATGTGCGCTGATGCGGGCAAATCACGCACACGGCTTTTAAAAATAAAAAACAAAAGCGAGCATGTGGTGCTCGCATCGCTGTATGCGCATATTATGGATCAGCTCCAGTGGGGGTTGATAAGTCCGCAAGCCGCCTTGCCGGCCGTTAATCTGCTGCTTGGCGGCATGGGTGCATTCGAGCATATATATAGCTTACCGCCCGCGATAGATGTGGCCATCCACGAACTTGCAAAAGTCTATTCATTGGCACTATTCGAGCTGATCTGCGATGGATAATAATCGCGTGTTTCTAAAGTAATACGCGATTAAATCTGGCCGTATTTTTTCCTGTATGATGCGCCTGTACGGCGCAATGCCAATTTTAGAAGCACACCCTGAATCAAATGCACACTGCCGCCCCGTTTGGGCGGCAGTGTGCATTTGGTATGTATATTAGAAGTCGACTTCGGTGTTGTAATAGCAGCATTTGAGCAGTTTTTCCATCTGTGCCGGGGTTATGGATCTTGGGTTGGAACCTGTGCAGGCATCTCCCACGGCAAGCTCTGCAACCTTTGGCAGTTTTTCAAGGAACTCAGCCTCATCTATGATGCCGCCCTCATAATCCTTGATGCAGGTGGGTATGCTCAGCCTACGGTTGAGCATGTTGATATGCGCAATCAGCGCCGTAACCAGCTCGTCCGTGTTATTGCCCGCAAGCCCAAGTATCTTTGCTATCTCGGCATAGCGCTTAGCGGCGGTATCATCCTTTGCGTTAAAGCTTATTACCTTGGGTAGATACATTGCGTTTGCGCAACCGTGCACAATGTGCCCGCCGGAGTATGCGGCGCCTGTCTTATGCGCCATAGAGTGAACTATGCCCAACAGCGCGTTGGAGAATGCCATGCCGGCCAGGCACTGTGCGTTATGCATTCTATCGCGTGCGGCCATATCGCCGTTGTATGAATCCACAAGGAATTCAGAAACCATCTTAATGGCATGAAGCGCGAGAGGGTCTGTATAATCGCTGTTTAGCGTGGATACATATGCCTCGATGGCGTGGGTAATCGCATCCATACCGGTATGTGCTGTAAGCTTCTTGGGCATGGTTTCCGCGAGGTCAGGATCGACTATCGCCACATCCGGTGTTATGTTAAAGTCAGCAAGAGGATACTTTACACCCTTCTGGTAATCCGTTATCACGGAGAAAGCAGTAACCTCCGTGGCCGTACCTGAGGTTGAGGGGATCGCGCAGAACTTTGCCTTTGTGCGCAATGTAGGGAAGTTAAACGGTATGCACAGCGACTCGAAGGTGATGTTTGGATATTCATAAAATGCCCACATTGCCTTTGCAGCGTCTATGGGGGATCCTCCTCCGATTGCCACTATCCAGTCAGGCCCAAACTCGCGCATCGCCTGTGCGCCCTTCATAACGGTTTCAACCGATGGATCTGGCTCTACGCCTTCAAACAAGCGCACTTCCATGCCCGTTTCCTTAAGGTTTGCAACTACCTTATCCAAGAAGCCAAAGCGCTTCATAGAGCCGCCGCCCACCACAACCATTGCTTTCTTTCCTGTCAGATTTTTCAACGCATCCAACGAGCCTTTGCCATGATACAGATCTCTTGGTAATGTGAACCTTGCCATATTAATATCCTCCTTGAATTATATTTGTATTTGTATTAGTTTTTCCAAGGTTTTTCATATCATCCTTGATTGATTTAAGTTTAGCGCAAAACGGTAATTTCAGGAAATATAAAACCGGTATATCGATATTCCTATATCGATATACCGGTATCGAAAGTTTGCTTCACTTTAGTGTGTTTCGCTGCAACTTATCCGCCACGCCGCATCGCGGTCATATAAAAATGGAATATCGATATTCCATTATCGATATTCCGTAAAGGCTATTTCGTTTTTTACTTCGTATAGTTTATCCATAAATCGCCTATCAAGCTTGCCAAGCGCATAACCCTGCGGGTATATCAGCAAGTCGCGCTGGCGGTTATTTTCCAGTTTGCACACGCGCTGAACAAGGCCATATCTGTCCAACAGTTCCTGCGGTATAGGCGATACCCACATATATGTGCTGGGCACATGGGTAAGCAGATCAAACTGGCTACACCTTTCGTATACGTATATCCGCTTATTTACGCATTGTGAAAAATCCTGGCGTTTAAATTCGCTGGGCGGCAGATATGGCACGCTCAGGTCGCCATGAGCAATCTGTGTGTAGTCCTTTAGCTCATTGTATAGTACCTCATCGCGTTGCGCCAGCGGATGATCCTTGTTCATTACTGCAAGATATTCAAATTCCCATATCGGCTCATATTTAATTTCTTTTTGTGCAAGAAAATCCATAAAATAGTTTTCGTAGGCCAGTTTATACCTTATCACACCAAGATCAAACTTTCCCTCCTCTATGTTGCTTATAGTCTGCATAGCATTGGTTTCCTGCACGTTCACGTCTATCTCCTGCATGTAATCCAGCGTTGACACAAACCGTGTTACCGCAGTTGCAATATAGCTTACCCGTGGTATTGATATTGAAAACTGCTGCCTATCCGAGCTTTCAGGCAGATATAGTGATTCTATCTGGTCAATTTGAAGCAGCACATTTTTTGCATAACTTAAAAATTCAGCGCCCTTGGGTGTTGTAACAACCCCCTTGGGTGTGCGCTTGAATATTGTTATTCCTAGCGTGTCTTCAAGCTCCTTAATCGCTTTGCTCAAGTTTGGCTGTGCCATGTATAGATTATCTGCCGCCTGCGTTATCGAGCCTGTACGCGCGACCTCGGCGGCATATTTAAAAAGCTGTGTATTCATTGATCTCCTCTGCCGCTATCTCGTAAGTTTTTCGCCAAGGTGCTTCGAGAGCATCGCAAGCGAGGCGGCCATGTTTTCGTTTTGCACAAGTATGTTTTCCGGTGTGCGCAGATGTGAAGGCGCAAAATTCCATATCGCTAGTATGCCGCTCTCCACCATTTTGTCGCATACGCCTTGAGCCTGATCAGCAGGGACTGTGATTATCCCTATACGCACATTAAGCCGTTTGCATATTTCTATCAGCTCATCCATATGAAACACATATTTGCCGCATATCTGGCTTCCCACAAGCCCTTCATTTATATCAAAAGCAGCCACAATATTCATCCCGCACTCGGCTATTCCCTTATAGCACATCAATGCCCTGCCAAGTGAGCCAACGCCTACAAGTATAGCTTCGTCAATATTATTATAACCCAGGAATTCTTCCATGTTAGCAATAAGCTCATCCACGTTGAACCCTGTCTTAGGCTTTCCCTTTGTGGTGCTTATTGCCGCCAGATCCTTGCGCACCTGCACCTCGTTAAGGCCCAGCGCCGCCGCAAGCGCAGGAGCCGCAATTATGGCTATTCCATTTTTATGCATAGTTCTAAGATGCTGAATATAATACGGCATACGCTGTAGCGCTTGCTTTGATATTGTTATCGGCTTATCCTGACTTTGCAACTGTATCATTCACCTTTCGTTGGTTATATCGATATTGTATTACTGACTTCGTGTGTTGTCAACAGCATCGCCTATTTTATAAAGCTAAAATCCCAGTTTGCTGCATATATCATCGGCCTGTGTGGCGACTTCGCTGCTCCATGCTTCAATCAATCCGCGACTCTGGCATACGCGCTCCTCAAGCATTGCGGCCGTCTGCCGCTGCATGGCGCTCGCGTGCGCAACCATCTCAATAATATTAAGCTTAAATGCCTTGGTGTCACCCTCAAGCGCATCAAGTTTTTCATTAAGTGTACGATTTTCCTCGCGCAAGCGGGCTATTGTCGCCTCAGCCTGCTCTGTGCCGTTCTTAAACGCAGCAAGCCTTCCCTCAAGCTCGCCGCGTTCCTTATGGTATATCGCTATATCATCGGCGGCGCTTTGTCTGCGGTTCAGCTCATTGCGTAGGGTTATTATCATTTCATTATATTTATTTAGCTCTTTTGTATATGCCCGTTCCTTATTCTGATACTGCTCTAGCTTCGTATCCCTTAGCTGTATCGCTGTCTCATATCCGGTTATGCTTGTATTTAGCGCCAATATAACGCTATTCTTCGCGGCAAGCTCGCTTTTAAGCGCTTCACTCTCCGCCATCAGCGAATCCTGTTCAGTCTTTGCATCCCGGCTCTGGCTTTGAATCGACTTTTTCATCTCAGTTATCAAATCGTTTACCGCCTTGGGCTCATAGCCATTGAACACGCGCTTAAAGCGAGCCTCATCCTCTATCTTTGCACGCAGATTATCAACTGTTATTGATGCAGTTGTTTCATAATTCATAGCTTTGCCTCCAGTATGTCGCCCGGCACAATATTCTTGCGTTCGATACTGCCTATAGACAGCTCCAGCACATGCACTGCCCCTTTTATCGCGCCACATATTTGCCTTTGTATCACATTTGGTTCGGTTTTGATTACACACATATTGCCATCTAGATATATTACGTCAATCGAATATCCCATGAAGTACGTGTGTATTTGATTGCATGGGGTCAGAAGTATTCCTCCGTTTTCTTCAAGCGTATGCCCGATAAGTCCGCGCAACCGCTGAAAATAGTGTTTTGCATCCCATACATCCGCAATATGTAAATTGTTCTTATACAGCCGTATTGTTTTCATAATACACTCACTTAAACGCCTCCATCAGGCTCATTGCCGCAGGTCCCAATAATACTATAAACATCACCGGAAATATAAAGCCCACTGTTGGCAGCATCATTTTAACAGGCGCCTTCATAGCCTTCTCCTGTATGCGCTGCCTACGCTCTACACGCAGCCTGTCCGCCTGCGTTGTAAGCACATTTTTCATCGATACACCCAGCTGCTCCGCCTGTATGAGCGATGATACCAGCGATGTAAGCTGCTTTACATCGCATCTATCCGCCATCTCCTTAAGCGATGTCTTTCGCGCTACACCCATCTGCACGTCGCGCACAGAACCCATCAGCTCCGTAAGAACCACACATTTATTCTTCGCATACAGCCTCGTTATTGCAGCATCCAATCCCAGCCCCGCCTCAACGCTCACCACAAGCAGATCCATCACGTCTGGCAGGTCAGCCACTATGGCCGCTTTGCGTTTTTTTACCCTACTGTTCAAATAGTACTTCGGCCCAAATACGGGTATGCACATGCATACAAGCAATATCAGCAGCCTTT
Source organism: Clostridia bacterium (assembly GCA_036652795.1). Taxonomy (GTDB): domain Bacteria; phylum Bacillota; class Clostridia; order Christensenellales; family CAG-138; genus JAVVVD01. The sequence goes on from JAVVVD010000003.1 coordinate 80,455, forward strand.
GCATAGACTCCAGCTTAAGTAAAAAAGCCAATGCGGCACCACCGAAAACAAATATCACCGAGATCATGCCCTTAACGAATGTGAACTCCTGCGCCGAAAGCGGTATTGCTGCCGCGCGTAGCGACCTTTCGAGCTTTTCCATATTTTTGTCCACACGTTTACTTTTGTTTTTCCCGGCCATTGCCCGCAGCATATCCTCAAGTTTTCCCACAACCGGCTTAAGCACACGCTCGGCAAACGGCTTTTTCAACTCCTCATCGCCAAAGCAGCGCTCCACGTCCTTCACCGCCGCTAAGCGATGTCTTTCATGATCTTTTTTGCGGCCAAGTCCGTTTAGCAACGCAGTAAATATTAAAAACACCGCAAATGCTGCGATCAATACAACTATTCGCACAACTCCGCCCCCTTTTTTCAGAATTTAATATTGATTATCTTTTTGACTATTGTAAAGCCGATCACTTCCAGCACCACGGATATCACCAGCATTACACGCCCGGCCTGTGTGACGAAAAATACATTCACATACCCCGGATTCAGCAGCATTAGCGCCACCAGCAGCAGCACCGGAAGTGCACCTATTATATAACCACTCATTGAGCCGGATGCCGTCATTGCCTTTATTTCACCCCGCAGCTGAATACGCTGGTTTATCGTGCCCGATATATTCTCTATTATCTGTGCAAGATTTCCGCCTATCTGGCGCTGTATTATCACCGCGGAGCACACAAGCTCTAAATCCTGATTGCCAGTGCGCCGCACCATTCTATTAAGGCTTGTTTCAAGCGGCATCCCCATTTGGCATTCACGATATACGCGGCCAAATTCCTTGGATATGGGCTCCTCCATCTCGGTTGATATTGTTTGCATCGCTGTCTGAAATGAAAGCCCTGCCCTGAGTGCATTACAGATTATCGTAAGCGCATCTGTAAGCTGCTTGCCAAATAGCGATAGCATTTTGTTGCGCTTGAATTTCACTATGCCTATCGGTGCTGCCGCACCAAGTGCTACCATACCCACTGCAAACGTGGCCGGAGCACCTAAAAACAGCGCCAGGGTCGGTATCAGCGCAGATACTATCACCCATATGGATATAAATTCCTCTGCTCGCAGCGCGATTCCCGCAACGTATAGCTCATCCGCCAGCCGTTCAAGTCTGCGCAGCGGAACTCCATCCTTGCTTTTTATGCGTCTGCCTCTAGTTCGTCCCATGTCCCCGTCTGTCAGCATAGCCAATCTGCGCTGCTCATTTATTCTTCCGCGCTTGGCTATATACAATATCCCGCTCAATGCACAGAACGCCGCACACATTGCGGGTATAATAATCAGAAGTCTCATACCTGTTACCTCATTTCAAGCCTTACAGCAGCATTCAGCTAAACCATTCATCCTTTATCATCGCGCCGTTTGTAAGCAGCTTTTCACAGCAGCGCGGCTTTATACCCGTAGCCCTAAATTTACCCTGAAATCGCCCTTCAGCGCCATATTCATATACGAATATCTCCTGCATGGTTATTACGTCGCCCTCCATGCCTAATATCTCGCTTATTCCGGTTATCTTGCGGCTTCCGTCACGCAAACGCGTCTGCTGCACGATAATATCTATAGCGCCCGCTATCTGCTGCCTTATCGCGCTTACGGGCAAATTCATACCTGCCATAAGAACCATTGTCTCCAGGCGCGCAAGCATATCCCGTGCAGAGTTGGCATGGCCCGTTGTCATAGAACCATCATGGCCTGTATTCATGGCCTGAAGCATGTCCAATGCTTCGCCGCCACGCACCTCGCCTACCACAATTCTATCCGGCCGCATGCGCAGCGCATTCCTTACAAGATCGCGTATTGCTACCTGACCCTTACCCTCAAGGTTTGGCGGACGGGATTCCAACGTAAGCACGTGCTCCTGACGCAGTTGAATTTCTGCCGCATCCTCGATTGTGACTATACGCTCATCATGGGGAATGTAGGCGGAAAGCACGTTTAACAGCGTAGTTTTTCCGCTGCCTGTTCCGCCGGATACCACTATGTTAAGTCTGCCTTTTACGCATGCTTCAAGGAAGGAGGCCATCTTAAATGTGAGGGAGCCAAGGTTGATAAGATCCTGTATTGTAAGCGGATTTTTTGAGAACTTTCGTATTGTAAGCAACGGACCTTTTAGCGAAAGCGGAGGTATTACCGCATTCACGCGAGAACCATCCATCAGCCGCGCGTCAACCATGGGGGTTGCCTCGTCTATATGCCGCCCAAGCGGTGAAACAATGCGATCTATTACGTTAAGCAGCTGATCATCATCTATAAATGTAACATCGCTGAGTGTAAGTTTACCCTTTCTCTCAATATATATCTGCTTCGCGCCGTTTACCATGATCTCGCTTATTGTTGGATCATCCAGCAGCTTTTCCAGCGGTCCCAGCCCGCGTATCTGATCGTATATCTCCCCTGATATCCTGCTGCGCTCTGGCCGCGCTACTCCCTGACCATGCATTTCCAGTGCGGCATCGATTACTGCGCGCGTTTCAGGTTCCGACAGCGTCACGCCCTGCTTATCCTCACGCTTATTTAGGGCGTCCACAACCTCCATGTGCACCTTGTCACGCAACATGCTGAATTCATCCGTGTGCACATGCACGGCGCCTGTCACAACCGTGTTATTGCGTTTATCCATCCGTTCAAGTAGTCCCATTTGCTATGTCTCCCGTACAAGTTTTTTAGCAAATTCCAATATTGCCTGCGCAATTGCTGAGCGCTTATCCCCCAGCACCACCGGCACACCGCGGTTTATCGCGCGAACCGCCGTTTTTTGATCATTCGGCACTATCAGTACCGCCTTACGATCGAGTATCCCCTCAACATCCTTAACTGATATAGTGGATATACCATCTTTATTTATAGCAAGCTGCACCTTATCCATAAGGTTTAGCGCCTCTATTACCTTCAGGCTGCGTTTTGCGTTGTGCAGCGCAGATATCTCCTGCGTAACAACAAAAAACACCGTATCGGACTGCTCAAGCGCAGCAATCGCGCAATCTGAAAAGTTTGGCGTCATATCCAGTACGATATAATCAAATTCGCTGCGCAATGTTGCAAGTATCGACTCTATATGCGGCGGTTTTATCAGCTCGGCGTATTCGGGCGCATTTGATGCAAGCAGCACATGCACGCCGCTATAATGCCTTACCATATAGCTTTTTAATGTTTTAAGCTCAAAATTATTTTCCTCGACCAGATCCGCTATTGTATCGCCCTTATCTATATCCAAGAATATGCCCACATCCCCGAATTGCAGATTCAAGTCTATCAGTGCCACCTTTTTGCCCAACGCGGCAAGGGCTACCGCAAGATTTACCGCCAGCATGGTCTTTCCTGTTCCGCCCTTGGGGCAAAAAAATTGAATTATCTTGGAGCTGTATGTGCTTACGCTATGCTGTATACTCTGGCGGTTTTTCTCCCTGCTGGCAGCCGCGAACACCTCTGTTTTTACTGCATCAGCGCCCATATTTACATCTATTACACGAGAGATGCCTGCAAGCATAGCGCTGTGTATGACCGCAGGCGTTGTATCGCTACACAACAACACTATCGCAAGATCTCCGCGCGTCATATACAGTCTTTCTGCAAAGTCAAATTCTGCCTCCGGCGTTTTAGTTGTGCAAAGCGCCAGCACATCCGCTTGGCACGTGCCGGCCTTACGCAATCCATCGCTATCCGGCCGTAAGGACGCTACCACATTGAATGCATCGTTGGCAAGCAGTCTTGCAGCAAGCAGTTTATCCTCGGCGGCAAATGCCGCCGTCATCACACGGATCGTATCCATATTCACCTCATGAAGGAAGTATCAGCAAGTCATCACTTGCGAGCGGCTTCTGCCTGTTGTTTTTATGATCGCCTGTAGCGCGCAATACCGCCGATACCACGCCACTCCTGTATGCCGCAACAATTCGCATTGCGTCCTCCGGCGTAACTATCAGCGTCATAAATCCATATATTGCTGTGTTAGGCGCCTCTTGAGCGCCCTCAATTGCCTGTGCAGCAGTCTGTGTAAGCGCGCTATCCAGCGCGGCCACAAGTATATCCTGCGCCACCAGCAGCGTGGTTCCATTCTGTGTTTGAGCTGTAAACGGCTCAGCCGGATATCCTGTAGGTGCATATGCGATAATATCCACGTAGTCGCCCTGTTTTATCAGCCCATCTACCCCGGACACCTCATCCACAGCTATCGTAACTGCGCGCATCCCCTGTGGAACTATATACGAAAGCCCGCTTGCATTTTCGCCCATATCCTTTAGCTTTGCCGGCAATATCTGCTCGCCTGCAAGTATTAGACCCTCCGTCATTTTTCCCACGGCTTCCTCCGCGGAATGCGCCGCCTGCGCATGCGCGCTGCCATCCGGCACCTGCGCAACTGTCACCATATCCTCCGTAAGCTGCGTATAGGCAGGAATATCCCTGCCCGCAACCAGCACACTTTCGCTCTGCACCTCCACTGTGGCTTGATCTTCCAGTTTGCCAAGATAGGCATACAGCAACACGCCAGCTATTATCGCCGCAATAGCGGCTATTATATATATTTTTTTCATGCAATCACCTCATTTGCTCAGCGTTAGGCTATATACCCCATAATTTTCCGCCGTCCCAGTCAGATCTCCGCCAGCAGCGCCAACATTCACCATATCCACATATGTACCTATCACGTACCCTTGAGATGAATATGTTGTATAATCCTCCAGCACAAACGCAGCAAAGCCTACAATCTCAACATATTTATTGCCACAGCCTGTATATCTTACGACCGGAACCTTCATCACGCGCGGGCAATCCGGCTCGTATTTCTCTGCATTGCAGCCGCCACAGCTTTTGTTGTGTACGCACGAATTGTATCTTGTAGAGATGCCGCTAAGCGTAGGCCCAACCATGTTGCCAGATTCCACCGGCAGCGTATCGCCCACACTCAGATTGCCCTGATACCCATTCGCCAGCCAGCTCCTATAATCGTTGGCACCACCACCCTTAACCCCATCAAGATCTATGGCGCCAAAAGATCCGCCCACAACCTCGTCTGTCTTTTTGCCGTATTTTAGCACCACGTGCTTGGTTGCCCCTGATGCTATTAATCCTTCAAGCACGCTCTCCTTCACGCTCAGTGGCACGACATCGGATAGCATTATGCATGGAATCGTTCGTGCCTCCGCAGCTCGTGCAAATGTTATCTGTTTCAATCCAAATATGCGTGCAAATCCCATCTGCGTTGTTGCTTGAGCACGTACGCCTATGCGAAAATATCTCCCCTGTTTAAGTTCATCCAGATACACCTCTACGCCGGATGTATCATCTATACCATTTTTACCAAGATATTCAATGGCGCTCGCGCGCACCTGCTGCAAGGCGATTGCATCATTCGCGTCAACAGGCAATTGCAAGCCCGCAGCCATCACCGCCGCGTCCGCCGCGCTCTGCAATTCCGCTGTGCGCACATATGCCTTGCCAATATCCACAACCAATGCGGCAATACCTATCAGCGCCGTCAGTGCAAGCGCTACTATAATAAGGGTCTCCCCCGTTTGTTCGGTTTTAAGTTTTTTTAAATGTCTAATCATAATCAACTCATTTTCATAGTGCATTCGGCCCGAAGTCCAAATGCTCCGTCACGTGTAAAAAGCCCTGCAAGCGGTGTTATTGCAGGCAACCTATATAGGGTTACAACCTTTATATCCCCCGCTCTAAAATCAGAGATGTTCGTATATGATACGGTTACGCTCAGTTGATTTTTCATGTATGCGGGTTTCATTTCGCATATGCGCGTGGTAACAAGCTCACTGTTGTTTGCAGCACTAGTTGCCACTATACCCGCACGCACGCCCTCGCGCGTTATATTTTGCAGTGTCAGCTTATTGGCGCTTACCCAGCCCATCTCAAGCATGCCGCATATAAGCAGCAATAAAAGAGGGAGCGTCAGCGCCAGTTCAACGGCGGATTGCCCGCTTTGGTTATTCCAGATGCGTTTGAACATCGCGTATACGCCCCCTTCTTTTGTTTTCAACGTTTATTGCACAGTCAGTTTTTCCGCGGTCTTGGTGAATATATCCTTGATCTTACCGCTCATGGCTGTAAGCGCAATTATCACACCTATCGCCACCAGCGCGATAATCAGCCCGTATTCAACCATGCCCTGTCCGCTCTCATCCCTCAAAAACTGCTTCAACATACTTGTTTCCTCCTGTTATATTATTTTTTTGGTTGTTGGTTTAGGACGCTACCACGTCCCTGTTTGGTATTGCTTGATGTTGTGCACAGTATACTATTATCGTTTTGTTACCGCCCCCCTTCTATACTGCCTGAACCACCAGCAGAGCCACGGCTATAAACGGCCCCATAGGTATAATCTGTTTCACAGCCGCAGCCAGCGGAATGTTATCCTGAGCAACGGTGTAAAGCAGTATAAGTCCTCCCATAATTGCAACGGCATACATACTGCCGGTTAGACCTGTACAAAATCCCATTGCTGCTGCCAGCTTAACATCCCCTGCACCCACATTTTTTTTTAGCAGCACCGGGGTTAAAAACAATATAAAGCAGCACACAAAGCCCAGCAGCGAGGATGTGAGCTTAAAACTTATCAGTCCCGGCAGACCGAATGCCGCCGTTAGCGCCATTATCGCTATAACCATCTCGTTTGGAATTATGCGCTTGTGCGCATCTATCACCGCAATGGCCGTTGTGGCCACCAGCAACAACAACATGTACAGTAATCTCCACGATAATCCTGCACGCCACGCAAGCAAACCGCCTGCAATGGCCATTATTATGGGCAGACCGATACGCTCAATACGCTTCTGCTGGATCGCCATATCCCGCTTTTTTAGCAGTACCGCGCATAGCAGCATCATAGGGTACTTTAATGCCGCGCCAATCGCCGCGCTTCCAGTTATTATCAATATCTCTTTTATCATGGTATCATCCTCCGAAATACAACAAAACGGTCCGGAAAAAACTCTCCGAACCGTAAATGCCTGCATCGCGTACAACACAACGAACATACCCTTTGTCCAATGTATCGTACCTCAGAAAAGCGTCCTTCGTTCGGCAACTGGCAACCATAGGCTTGCACCCTTAGGCCCTGTAGCTTTGCGTCGCCCGTTTTCGCGGGTTATGCTTTTGACTAATGGGAAGAAACGTTTTATTTATTTAATTGTATCCGTATCAGTTGCCGGGATGTATCTGCGGTATTTCCACCTGCGGCTGGAAGGATCTAAGCCATGCCACAAAATCCACGGCCTTTGCATATAGCTCAAGCGCAAGCGCCTCGTCAACAAAACGACTGCTTATATTCTTATATGAGAATGGATAGTCCGACATATAATAGAACATCGCATCCACCAGAAAATCTTCACACTCAGCCTTGCGTACCTCAAAGCGGACCACATCGGCCTCTTTTTTAAATTCATCACTATTAATTATCTTACTGAACAAAAAGTTAACATTATGCGTCTTTGGCGGTTCTGCATCCATGTAGTATACGTACATGCTCTTGAGCTGACGCTCCACAGCTTGCTGGCATAAGAATGCAACATATACCCAGCGTTTACCGACTATCAACGCATCTATTGTTCCAAGATCATAGTCCGAAAGCATTAACCAATAACCATATTTCTCAATGCGCTTCATTTTAAGCAGTCCCCATTTTCTTTCAGCACTCCATTTTCAGTCAGTTCAACCAGTTTGTTTGTAACCACCTTATCAAATAGCTGGCTTAGCTCCTGCAATTCCTTTGCTGACTCCATAAATCCCTTTACTTCATTATAACCGCGATCAGACGTCATAGCGTCAAACACATCCGCAACCGCAACTATCTTTGCAGGAAAACTTATATCATCGCCGCAAAGCCCCCTTGGGTAACCGCTCCCGTCAAGGCGTTCATGGTGATTATACGCCACTTCGGCTATGCGCTCACCGAAGCGCGGCTTCAACAGCCTTGCACTGTTCATAGGATGGCGTATTATCTCGCGATAGTCGCTGCGGGAAAGTTGCGACTTTTTTTTCAGCACCTCATCAGGTATATAGCATTTTCCAACATCGTGGAACAGTGAAGCTATCACAATATCATCTAGTGAAAGTCCCATGCAATATTCCTTAAGGCCTTCATACAATCTCATCGAATAGTGCATGACGCTGCAACTGTGCCTATATGTGTAATTATCTTTTTGGTTTATTTGAATCAGTAGATTTTTAAGGTCGTTTTGAAAGCTGAACACAGAATCAAACATCGGCCTGTTTGTGATATAGAGCAATTTTGTCTCCACGCTTGTTTTAAGTATTATCTCCTGTTTAAGCCCCATCACCTGAAATGATTCACCCGGTCCAAGGCGTACAGGTCCTTCGTCAAGCATAAGCTCCACTTCGCCCTCGTGTATGAAAAAAAACTCCATGGTATGGCTATCCTCAGCAGGTATCAACCACACCGCAGCCCCCGCTATAAGGGTCTGAGTCATTATCTCCACTTCATCCTGTTTAGCCAGCAATCTGATATTGCTTGTTGCAAAATCTGCGTTCAGGCCATCCGTATTCCGTTGGCTTATACAAATGCCTTCCATAAAACGACTCCGTTCATAACAGGTGCGCCAATCTATGCCGTCATAGGCACAGATATCTCGATGCCGAATGCTAAAATCTCCTCTATTATTCCGCATGGATCATCCAGCTCTGCCTCATTAAAAGCCTGTATCTGAATATCCATATCCGAACTAGAGCATATCCTAACCAATTGGCGATATTCGTCCAGCAGACAATGCTTATCCAAACTGAAGAATACCGCCAAATCGACATCACTCTCACGCGTTTGCGTTCCCTTTGCACAAGAGCCAAAGAGAATGATACGCGATACGCCCGGCAAGCAGGCAATACTGTTCAAAAAGCCTGAACAACTATTACGTATTGATTCAGGTATGCGTTGCTGTTTGCCGACCATAATTTTGCACCTGCTTGACAAACCTAAATCACACGTTCACTACGCGCAGTGGATCCACCATAACATACTGTCCATCGATATAGTACTCCACATATTCACATACGACCTTTGCACCGATAATATCAGCATAGATGAATACCGGCGTTATTACAAGCTTAATCTTGAATTGCATCCACGCTATATCATTCCATGGCGTAGCTTGCGCATTCTTTACCAGTGCCTCAACGCGCTTGTTGGCTTGATCTACCATACGGATAAGTGTCTTCATCTCGATGCTGCCAGCATGACCTTTGTTGCCGGTCATCATCTCGATGTTGCTGTTGTAGTTTGCATATGCACCTTCATTGCCGCGCGCCATGGCGATGCTAGAAAGTGACATAACCAAAATTACAGCAACCAACAGGGTAGTAAACAGCTTTTTTTTCATTTCGAGCACTCCTCCTGCATTTGATTTTAGTTGGGCCGGAGTTTATACACGAAGTGCCAACAAATTAAAAAACAGCCCGCCTTTTAATCTGCCAAGCTGCTGAAAATCGTACTTCCGCACCCACAAAAAAAATCTGTGGTATCGGATTATACTTTGCTTTCGGCAACTGGCTGCCATAGACATTACGTCCGTAGGCCCTTTAGCTTCGCGTCACCCGTTTTCGCGGGTTTTGCCTCTTTCGTGGGGATAACTCCTTATCCGTCACCAAAATACCATAATTTGTACAAGCTGTCAATATATAATGTTACATATAACACAATATATTATATTTTGTTACACTGCATTTTTTATCTGTATACGTTTTGCACGCTTATCGCCTGAATTCCACCCTTACCGATGTGCCAACGCCTACCTCGCTACTGATGCTTATATTTGCGCCATGCACCTGTGCCGCATGTTTTGCTATTGATAGTCCAAGCCCCGTCCCGCCTGTTTCCTTGGAATGGCTTTTATCCGCGCGGTAGAAGCGCTCGAACACATGCGGTATATGCTCTGCCGATATACCAATGCCTGTGTCCGTTACCGTGAGCGTAACCGTCTCCTGTTTGCAAATCGTGCTTATCGTAACGCTGCCACCAGGCACATTGTATTTTATCGCATTATCGCACAAGTTAAAGAGCAATTCATCCAATACATGCGGTATGCCCTCTATCAGCGCAGGATCGCCCTGCGTCAAAAGAATTACGCCGTGCTTTTGAGCCTCGTTGGCAAGGCGCGCGCATACATGTCGTGCCAGTGAATCAAGCTCCACGCTTTCCCACACCATCGTGAGCCCATCGCCCTCATCCAGCCGCGATAGTCGCAGTATATCGTCCACAAGCAGCATAAGTCTGTTCGCTTCCTGATATATGCGGCCTGCAAACCCCTGCATATCCTCTGGCCGTACAAGGCCATTCATCATGATCTCCGCAAAACCCGAGATCGAGGTAAGCGGTGTTTTAAGCTCATGTGAAACATTCGCGCTAAACTCTCTGCGGCTCTGTTCTGCCTGCTGCCTATCTGTTATATCTAGCATCAGTATTACCATGCCGCCCATTCCATTTTTTTTACCAACAGCGTTGGCAAGCAGCTGATAAGTGCGGCCACGCAGATCAAGTAACGACTCTGCGCCTCCGCTTTGCCTTACGCCCTCAACAACGCTTTGCAGCTCGCTTCCCCTATTTAGCATCAGTATCGACATGCCGACGCACAAGGCCGCATCAACGCGAAATATCTCCGCCGCGCGATCATTTATCGTCAATACATCCGCATTGCCATCCAGCAGTACCATACCCTCGCGCATGTTCTTTGTCACGGCGCCCCATTCCTGCTGTTTTTCAGCAAGCACGGCCATGCGCGCACGAATTTCCTGCTTCTGTCGCTCTATGCGCAGCAGCAGTGGGGAAAGCTCGTCATATGTATCATTATCCATTGGTGTGTCCAGATCAACGGCGTTTATCGGTGCTATTATCCGCTTTGCAATAGCCCTTGCCACTATAAGTAAAACCACCGCCATAGCGGCAAGCATCAGCGCTATGCATACCTGAGTACCCTCACGCGCCACCTGCGCTCCTATTGGGTCATACACCACTAACAGCACCAGCGCACCAGTGGCCAGCATCGTTAATAGCGCCGTTATAAATATGCTGATAAATATGCGCCTTCTCATGTCAGTCCCCCAGCCGGTATCCCACTCCGCGCACAGTGTGTATCAGCTGCGCACAGCAGCCCAGCTTTCCACGCAGCGTTTGGATGTGCACATCCACAGTACGTGTGCCGCCGTCATAATCATAATCCCACACCGTTTGCAGCAGATGCTCACGCGTAAACACTATATCGCGGTTCTGCATCAAAAAATGCAGCAGCTCAAATTCCTTATACGTAAGCAGCACATACTCGCCATCCACGCTAACTGTGTGCCGTTTCGTGTTCATACTAAGCTTGCCGCAGCTAAGGTTATCGTCAGTCTGTACCGTTACGGTGCGCCTTAGCATTGCGCGCACCCGCGCCACAAGCTCCATCATGCCGAATGGCTTGGTTATATAATCATCCGCTCCTGCGTCCAGCCCAGTCACTTTATCGTATTCGCTCCCCTTTGCCGTAACCATTATTATTGGCAGCCCCGCTGTTTTGGGGTCGCTTCTGAGCCGTTTGAGTATGCACATCCCATCCTCGCCCGGCAGCATTATATCCAGCAGTATTAGCTCCGGCATACATTCGCCACATGCGCACAAAAACGCCGCACCCTCGGCAAAGCCCATCGCGGGCAGTCCGGTCTGGTTCAGCGTATACACGACCAGGTCGCGTATATTGTTATCATCTTCTACATAATAGATCAATATGACCTCCCATGGCGCATAACGCTATGCATCAAGTGCCTTGTGCTTACCGGTTATAGAGTATTCTACCCATTCGGCTATATTCTGCGCATGGTCGCCTATGCGCTCGAAATACTTTGCTATCATAAGCAGGTCAATAGCCTGTTCCCCATTGTTTTCGTTTTTGCCTATAAGCGCTATCAGTTCCATCTTTATCACATCAAACAGGTCGTCTATTATATCATCCATAGCTATTACCTTGCGTGCAAGCTCAACATCCTGCGCGACAAATGCGTCTATGCTGCTGCTCACCATCAGTATTGCCGCATCCGCCATCTGTGGCAGATGTTCAAGCGTTTTTATATATGGCGTGCCCGCAAGATATATCACTATCCCCGCTATATCGGCCGCCTGATCCCCTATGCGCTCCATATCCGTTATCATTTTGAGCGCCGCAGATATCTGCCGCAGATCCCGTGCCACAGGCTGTTGTTGCAGCAGCAGCTTAAGGCACAGCGTTTCAATATCCCGCTCCTTCTGATCCACCTTTTGATCAAACTCTATTGCCCTGTTAGCCGCCTCAACATCCTGCTGTATCAGCGCATCTGATGTGCTTTGTATCGCGTGCTCTATCAGCGCACCCATCTCCGTAAGCTCGATTTTGAGCAGGCGAAGCTGTTCATCGAATTTGCTTCTCATCCGAACCTCCCTGTTATATAATCCTCCGTGCGCTTGTCCTGCGGTACATCAAACAGCCTTTCGGTTTCACCGAACTCCACTATCTCTCCCAGCAGAAAAAATGCCGTCCTATCGGATATCCTTACAGCCTGCTGCATATTGTGCGTCACAATAATTATAGTGTATTTTTGCTTCAATGTCACTGCAAGCTCTTCTATTTTCAGCGTGGATATTGGGTCAAGTGCACTCGTGGGTTCATCCATAAGCAGCACCTCCGGCTCTACCGCCAACGCGCGGGCAATGCATAGCCTTTGCTGCTGTCCGCCGGACAAGCCCAGCGCATCCTTTTTAAGCCTATCCTTCAATTCATCCCATATCGACGCATCTCTAAGCGAGCGCTCCACCACATCGTCCAATCTGGCCTTGTTCATAAGTCCATGTGTGCGCGGTCCAAACGCAACGTTGTCATATATGCTCATAGGAAACGGGTTCGGCTTTTGAAACACCATTCCCACCCGTTTGCGCAGCAACGCTGTATCCATTCCGCCGTATATATCCTCTCCATCCAGCAGTACTCTTCCGCTTATGCGGCAGCCCTCCACCAGATCGTTCATTCGGTTGAGCGTTTTAAGCAGTGTGCTCTTACCACAGCCCGAAGGGCCTATGAACGCTGTTATCTCGTTTGCCGCAATATTCAGCGACACGCCCTTTAGCGCTTCAAGCTCACCATAAAGCAGCTTAAGATCCTTTATTTCAAACTTATGCATTATACCTCCCCGCAATCCTTCGCGCCGCCGCAGCGGATAGCGCGTTTATTGCAACCACTATCACCAGCAAAACCACAGCCGTGGCATATGCCTGATCAACATACAATCCCTCACTCGCCAGCGCATACATATGCACAGACAGCGTACGCGTTGAATCCAATATGTTTTGCGGTACCTCCGCCACCGTACCTGCCGTGTAGATAAGCGCGGCGGTCTCGCCAACGATACGCCCTATGCCAAGTATCACGCCAGTCAGTATTCCCGGTACGGCAGATGGCAGCACCACCTTAAACACCGTGCGCAACCTGCCTGCACCCAGGCCAAAGCTTCCCTCACGGTATGCATCCGGCACTGCGATAAGCGCTTCTTCCGTGGTACGCATTATAAGCGGCAATATCATTATTGTTAGAGTAAGCGCACCACTTAGCAGCGAAAGGCCCAAATTGAGCGTGTTAACAAAAAACAGCATTCCAAACAGCCCATATATGATAGACGGTATGCCAGATAGCGTTTCCGCCGTCATGCGCACAAGCTTTACCAGCTTGCTGCCGCGCCGCGCATATTCCACAAGATATATCGCCGCGAACACACCCAACGGCACCGCTAGCAACAGCGAAAGTGCCGTCATCAGTACTGTGTTAATCAGCGCCGGCATCAGCGATACATTGAGCGAATTGTAATTCCATTCAAACAAACTTAGCGACAGCCTTGGTACCCCCTTGTATATGATATAGCCTACAATCAGCAGCAGCACGGCAGCTGTAATTGCAGCCGCTCCATACACCAGTATGCGCAGCAGTGCAGCGGCATTTTTTGTGTGTCTCATACCTTTGCCCTCCTTTTTATTACGGCAAACAATATGTTGATCGCCAGTATAAACACAAACAATACTACGGCAGTGGCTATAAGCGCCTCACGGTGCAGGTCGGCTGAATAGCCCATCTCCATTACTATATTCGCAGTAAGCGTGCGAACACCCTTCAACAGCCCCTGTGGCATACGTGGTTGATTCCCCGCCACCATCATCACAGCCATAGCTTCGCCTATCGCGCGGCCTATACCAAGTATCACGCTTGCCGTAACACCCGAACCCGCCGCGGGCAGCAGCACTTTGAACACGGCACGCTCATGTGTGGCGCCCAGCGCAAGCGCACCCTCATAATAGCTCTGAGGTACTGCATTTAGCGCCGATTCACTTACGGTTATCACCGTTGGCAATATCATTATGCCAAGCAATATGCAGGCAGCGAGCATACTTCCCCTTGCACCCAGCAGCGGCACAATCACAATCATACCGAAAAAGCCGTATACCACCGATGGTATCCCGGCAAGCAGCCTCACTGCCGGCTTTAACAGCCTTGCTGCCGTTGATCCCGCAAAGCGGGAAAGATATATGGCGGTAAGCACACCGATTGGCACGCCTATTACTAGTGCGCCGCCCGTCACATAAACGCTGCCCAGTACCATAGGCAGTATGCCGTATATGTCATTGCCCGGCCTCCATGTTTTGCCAAGCAGAAAATCTAGGACGCCAATCTTTGCCATCGCCGGCAGCCCGTTTACAAACAGGAAAACGCATATCAGCGCCACAGCCAATATGCATATACATGCGGCCGCCGTAAATACAGCTTTGGCCGCCCTTTCCTTAAAGTTTCTCATATGCCTTCCCCTTCAGCTAAGGAATAGATATTCAGGCCGTTCAAGCTATGTCGCTCCATACGCTCATTTCTCCGGTGAATATTGCCCTTACCTGTTCGCTGGTAAGTGTAGTAACGCTCGAATCGTTGCTGACTATCACCGCTATGCCATCCATAGCAATCACCGTAGGCGTAATCCCTGCCGAAAGCTCGCTCTCCTTCAATTCCCTTGACGCCATACCTATGTCACATGCACCCTCAATTACAAGGTTCATACCGGTGGATGAATCGCTCTGCTGAATCTCTATCTGCGCATTGGGATTAATTGCGATATATGCTTCCTTCAGTTTTTCCATTATCGGTGTTACAGAAGATGAGCCTGCTATCACAACCTTGCCTGAAACCGTGCTGCCTGCAAAAGGCGCACCAGGTTGCACTGCGATATACCCATTTGCCTCTATTACCGTCTGACCCTCTGCGCTCATTATGAAATCCACAAACGCCTGCACCGCCTCTGACGCTGTGGCACCCATAGCTATATTAAACGGACGGGCTATAGCATATTCACCCGATTTGATATTATCCACATTTGGCTGCGCACCATCGATGTCAATCGCCTTAACGGTATCATTAAGCGACCCAAGCGATATATATCCTATGGCGTTCTCGTTTCCGGCCACCGACGTCATCATTACCGATGTGCTGTTTGTTACATCCGCGTCCAGTGTGGTATGGTCCACATTGTTGCCGCTCTCATCCTTTTGCGCTATACCAAACAGCTCTATGAACGCTCCGCGCGTGCCGCTTCCCTCCTCGCGTGAAATCACCACTATTTCATCGTTACCAGCATTGCTGCTGCAACCTGCCACACACATCGCACCCATCACCAAAGCTGTCATTATCAATAATACTTTCTTCATTTTTCTCCTCCTCTAATTATCTTAATGATCTTATGATAACCACCGTCTGTTTGAAACAAATACACAAAACATCAAATGTTTGTAAAATCGCAACGCCCCCTGCCTGAGGCAGGGGGCGTTGCATATTAAATGAGATATCTTTAAGTTCTATTTAGCATTGCCGAGCATCTGCATAAATTCATCGCCCGTAATGGTTTCTTTTTCAAGCAGATAGTGGGACAGGCTGTGCAGCGCATCCATATCTGCCTTTAATATCTGCACGGCTACCGAATGTGCTTCCTTGACTATATTGACGACCTCCTGATCTATCTTCGTGGCTGTCTCCGCAGAGCAAGCCAGAGACGCATCCCCGCCAAGGTATTGGTTGCTCACAGTTTCCAGTGCAACCATGCCAAACTGTTCACTCATGCCATAGCGCGTCACCATAGCGCGGGCTATTCGCGTTGCCTGTTCGATATCATTGCTTGCGCCTGTTGTTATTGATCCGAACACAAGCTCCTCTGCTGTACGCCCTCCCGTAAGGGTGGATATTTTATTTTTTGCCTCCTGTTTACTCATAAGCTGCCGCTCGCCTTCGTCCAGCTGCATTGTATAGCCCAGTGCTCCTGAGGTGCGCGGCACGATTGTGATCTTATGCACCGGAGCCGATTCGCTCTGTCGCGCCGCAACGATAGCATGGCCAATCTCATGATAAGCCACGATCTCCTTTTCTTTTGGCGATATCACCGCACCTTTGCGTTGATAACCTGCAATAACCACCTCAACGCACTCCTCAAGGTCGCTCTGGGTAACGATATTTCTACCCATGCGCACAGCTCTTAGTGCCGCCTCGTTCACGATGTTGGCAAGATCTGCGCCTGAAGCGCCGCTAGTCGCGCGAGCCACCGCGTTATAATCCACACTTTTGTCCATTTTAACATCAACAGAATGAACCTTAAGTATATCCTCGCGCCCTTTCAGATCGGGCAGTTCCACTGGAATTCGCCTGTCAAAACGGCCGGGGCGCAGCAGCGCCTTATCCAGCGTTTCTGGGCGGTTGGTGGCGGCAAGTATCACCACCCCATTTTTACCATCGAAGCCATCCATCTCCGTAAGCAACTGGTTTAGCGTCTGCTCGCGCTCGTCGTTGCCACCCATGCCTCCGTTGTCGCGTTTTTTACCTATTGTATCTATTTCGTCTATAAACACGATGCAGGGCGCCTTTTCACTGGCCTGTTTGAACAGATCTCGCACCTTGGCCGCGCCCATGCCAACGAACATTTCAACAAATTCCGAACCTGATATTGAAAAGAAAGGTACCTGCGCTTCCCCCGCAACCGCCCTTGCAAGCAGCGTTTTGCCTGTGCCCGGTGGGCCCACAAGCAATGCTCCCTTTGGCAGCTTCGCACCAATGGAAGCATACTTTGACGGGTTGTGCAGAAAATCTACAATTTCAAGCAATGCCTCCTTGGCCTCATCCTGCCCCGCCACATCTTTAAATGTTTTTCCGGTTTGAGCCTCAACATATATCTTTGCATTGGACTTGCCGAACGTCATTGCGTTAGCGCCGCCCATGCTACCTTGCATCTTACGCACAAGCATACGCCCCAACGCAGCAAACAGCAGCACCGGCAATATCCATGTGAGCACAAATGAAAGCAGCGGCGAGGCCTGGGTAGGTATCTGTTCGGTAAATTTCACCCCTGAGGCATGCAATCTGTCCACAAGGCTATCATCCGGCCATATTCCAGTTTCATACATGCGTTCTTTGCCGTCTTCATCCTTTGATATAAAGCTTATTAGCCCTTCGGTTTCACTGCGCCCAACCTGAGTTACTGTGCCTGCATCCAGCATGTCAATAAATTCATCATAGCCCACCTCATGCACCTGCGCCTCCATTATGGATGGAAACACGATGGCATTTAGCAGCAATATTACAAGGCCGGCCACGATACAATAATAGATCAGCGGCTTCTTGGACGGTTTTTGTTCTTTCATCAACACATATCCTCCTATGCGTATATCATTTTATATTTACATTATATCGTCAAAAATTATCAAAGCAAGCAGAGATGCGCTCGCGAAGGTGTTTTGCACGGATATTGCGTTAATCTGGCAGATTCAATTTTTACGGCTGCCTAAAATTACTTTTAGGCAGCCTTGCTTTAGGTGAGCTGTACGGTATTACAAGCATATTGAGGTGGCAGGCAGAATTTTCGTGTGTTTCTTAAGTGCGTTTGCGCTACCTTTTTTTGCAAACGCATCTTAGTCATCCTGCAATATCTTATCCAACAGTTCGCATGCCAGCGCTATACAGCTTGGGCATACGCGTTTGCGCGCACCGCTGTTCATAGCGTTTGCGCTGCCCTCCGGCGTAGCGATATCGTGGCCTAGCAGCGCGCTGCAATCCACATAGCCCAACTCCTGTTTAAAGCCCGCAAGCAGCTTGTTGCACAGCATATTGGTACGTGCCTTAGCTTGCTTTGCATCCTGCCCTTGTGTTCTTCCGGCATAAAGCCCCAGCACCGCTACAGCGCCGGAGAGCGCGCCGCACAGCATACCATTGCCGGCAACTCCGCCGCCAAAGCCCTCGCAAAGTCGAAGCGCCGTGGGTTCATCAAGGCCGAAATCCTCACAGTATGCTATAAGCACCGATTGCGCACAGTTGCAGCCCGCCGCCGATGAGGCAAGCGCCATATCTTTACGATTCATATCATTTGCCTTTCATTATTTACTTTCATATGCCTATGATAACATCTGGCGCACATCCATTACAACCTATAAGCGCTTTAATCATACAGATGGCATGCTACTTGCCTTCCCTTTACCTGTTTCATCTGCGGCTCCTGAG
Source organism: Clostridia bacterium (assembly GCA_036652795.1). Classification (GTDB taxonomy): domain Bacteria; phylum Bacillota; class Clostridia; order Christensenellales; family CAG-138; genus JAVVVD01. The sequence continues at coordinate 99,030 of JAVVVD010000003.1, forward strand.
TAGAGCAGACATCCGTTGCATATGGGCAACGCGTATGGAAGCGGCAACCTGATGGCGGGTTTACAGGGCTTGGAATCTCGCCATTTAGCATACTCTTGTCCTCCTTGCGCATTGTAGGATCAGGTTTTGGCACCGCCTCAAGCAGAAATTTGGTGTATGGGTGAAGTGGCTCTACATATATATCCTTTGTGTTTCCAATCTCGCACACCACACCAAGGAACATCACACACACCCTGTCTGAAAGGTATCTCACCACCGAAAGGTCGTGCGAGATGAACAGATATGTCAGCGCCATCTCCTGCTGTAGGTCGCCAAGAAGGTTAAGAATTTGGGATTGTATTGAAACATCCAGCGCGGATACTGGCTCATCACATACGATAAGCCGCGGATTAAGCGCAAGCGCACGCGCGATGCCAACACGTTGCCGCTGCCCGCCGGAAAACTGGTGCGGATACCTGTACATAAATTCAGTGCGTATACCTGTTTTGCGCAACAGCTCCTCAACGCGGGCTGTAACCTCAGCCTTTGTGGAGCATACCTTATGTGTTATTAGCGGCTCAGCAACTACATCGTGTATCCTCATGCGCGGATTGATTGAAGCATATGGATCCTGAAAAACGATCTGCATCTGCTTGCGAAGTATGCGCATCTGCTCCGGCTTCAGCTTTGAAAGATCCTGCCCATCGAATTTAACCGTTCCACTCGTAGGTTCGATAAGATTAAGTATGAGCCGGCCTAGAGTGGACTTTCCGCATCCTGATTCACCCACAAGCGCAAGTGTTTCACCTTCATATATATTGAAGCTAACGTCTGTAACGGCATGCACAACGGCCCTTCCGCCCGACCACATACTTGAGGACGCCTTAAATTCCTTTGTAAGTCCTGATAGCTCAACAAGTTTTGTGTTCATTTCATCACCTCATCATCAAGCAGGAAGCAACGCGCGTAGTGCCCGTCGCCCGCCCGGTACAGCTCCGGCTCGCGCATAGTGCATATCTTCATCGCCCTATCGCAGCGCGGGCAGAAACGGCAGCCCTTGGGGAGCTGCAATAGATTTGGTACAAGGCCGCGTATGGTATGCAGGCGTTCCTTTTCTGCGGTAATTTTAGGTATTGAGCTTAACAGCCCGGATGTATACGGATGCAGCGGGTTTTTAAACAGCTCGTATATATTTGCCTGTTCAAGTATCTTGCCTGCATACATCACATAAACGTAATCGCACAGTTCCGCAACAACGCCCAGATTATGCGTTATCATTATTATTGAGGTATTCTTCTCCCGTTGAAGCTTGCGCATTAGATGGAGGATCTGTGCCTCTATCGTCACGTCCAGCGCGGTAGTCGGTTCGTCCGCAATCATCAAAAGCGGGTTGCACACCATCGCCATGCCTATCATCACGCGTTGGCGCAGGCCGCCCGAAAGCTGGTGCGGATAGGATTTATACCGCTTTTCGGGTTCCGATATTCCTACCTGTTCGAATATTTCTATCGTGCGCCGCTTTGCCTCGGCGGGATTCGCATTTTGGTGCAGCAATATTGCTTCCGACACCTGCCTGCCAACAGTATATACGGGGTTAAGCGACGTCATCGGCTCCTGAAATATCATTGATATCCTGTTGCCGCGTATATCGTCCATTTGCGCCCTGGTTTTTTCGAGTAGATTAGCCCCTTCAAGCGTTATCGTTCCCTCAGCAACACGGCCGGGATACTGCAATAGCTGCATTATAGACATAGCCGTCATGCTTTTTCCACAGCCGGACTCGCCTACAATACCCACAACGCTTCCGTATGGTACATCTATATCTATCCCATCTACGGCAGGAACTACGCCATTTTTTGTGAAAAATTGAGTTTTAAGTCCTCTTATTTCAAGCAGATTTTCCATATTCAGCCTCCCCTCAATCCTTCATATACGGATCGAGCGTATCGCGCAGCGCATCCCCAAGGAAGTTGAATGCAAGCACCAATATCAATATTACCACACCTGGGCAAAGCGTTGATACCGGGGTTTGTGATAGATATTTTTTGCTGCGAAATACCATCAGTCCCCAGCTTGTGGATGGTGGCTGTGCGCCGACGCCAAGAAAAGACAGGCTTGATTCGGAAAGTATGTTTCCTGGTACGTTTATGGTAAAGAGCACTATCAGCGATGGTATGCAGTTTGGCAGTATGTGGCGAAATATCAGCGTCATGTTCTTTACGCCTATGGATTTGCCCGCCTCCACATATTCCTTCTCACGCAGCGACAATGCCTGCGCCCGCACAACCCTGGCCGTTCCCGCCCAGCTCACAAAGCTGAGTGCAATAAATATTGTAAGCAGTCCGGTGCCTATCGTGTATGCAATCAGCATCGCCAGCAGCAGCGATGGGAATGCCAGCAGCACATCCGCAACACGCATTATGATAAAATCCACCTTGCCGCCGTAAAATCCCGCTATTAACCCCAGTAGCGTGCCTATCGTCATAGCTATAAGCGTTGGCAGAAGGCCGACCAGCAACGATACGCGTGAACCATATATTAGGCGCGAAAATACATCCCGCCCAAATTCATCCGTGCCCAGCCAGTGAGCAGCCGACGGCTTTTGCAGCCTTTCAGAAAGCTGTTGCGCATTGGGATCGTATGGCGCTACAAGCGGTGCAAATATTGCAGCCAATATAAACATCAATATGATGATTGCGGATATCAGCGCAAGCTTATTAGTGCAAAACATATCCTTGAGTTTATCCCACAGCGTATCGCTTTGAGCAAGCTCCGCCTCCGCGTTTTCTTCCATATGCACAGGCGTAGCGGCGTCCTGAGGAATATCTCGGTTTATGCTTGGGTTGAATTTGTCGTTGTGATTTTCATTCATGCTTTTGACCTGCCTATTCTCTAATCCGTGGATCAAGGAAGGAATATAGTATATCAGCCGCCATATTACCCAGTATTATTATTGCGGTTGAAAATACCACCGCGCCTTGAAGCAGCGGCATATCCCTGTTGTTGATTGCGCTCACCGTCAGCATACCTATACCGCCTATACCAAACACGCTTTCCGTTATTACAGCGCCGGATAGCAGACTTGCAAATTGAATCGCCATCATCGTTACTACCGGCATCATTGAGTTTTTTAGCGCATGTTTGGGCACGATACGCCGCTCCGTAAGCCCCTTTGCGCGAGCCGTGCGGATATAATCATTGCGCATTACCTCAAGCAGATTTGATCTTGTCATGCGCGCGATAGAGCCTGCCGAAGACCAGCCCAATATCAGCGAAGGCATCACCATATGCTTCCATGATGAAAAGCCCGATATTGGCAGTATCCCCAGCACATAGCCAAATATATATTGCAGCAGCATTGCCCCCCAAAATATCGGCAGCGATATTCCGGCAAGTGAAAAGCCCATGAGAATACGATCCAGCAGGCTGTTTTTCTTTATTGCGGAAACTATGCCTACGGGTATTCCGATCACCCACGAAACCATTGCCGCCACCACTGCGAGCTTTACGGTATTGGGGAACGCTTCCGCTATCAGCGTGGATACCTGCCTGTTAAGCTTGTAGGAGCGACCAAAATCGCCCTGAACGGCATTACCCACATACCTTGCAAAGCGCGTAAGCACGGGGTCGTTTAATCCCATCTCCTCCGTTACCCGCTCTATCACCGCATCGCTTGCCTTTTCACCCATCATTATGGCTATAGGGTTGCCCGGAAGCACCTGCAAAAGCAGAAAGATTATCAATACAACAACCAATATAAGCGGTATTGAGATCAGTATCCTCTTGATGATGTATTTGACCATTATATGGTAGTCACCCGTCCCTTCGTCAGAGATATATATCAGAAGACTGAGCGAGAATAGTAAGCTCTCCCAGTCTTCTGATAATCAGCTATTTTAATTACCCTTTATTGTGGCTCTTAGCCATCCAGTGAGACGCTCCAATAACGGCTATCACTCCAGCCTGCCCAATGAGGCACATAATTCTGCACCCTGCTGTTGAAAGCAAACACATGCTCAAGGTTGAACAGCGGTAACCACGCCGCATCATCCTGGATAACAAGCTTTTCAAGCGCCTGATACTCAGCTATACGCTCATCAACATCAACTATATAGCGGGCGTTTACGATGCGCTCCATAGCCTCTGCATTGGTATAGTTAAAGGAGCGTGTAACCGTGCCGGTGGGATTAAAGAACGTATATATGAAGTTGTCCGGATCATTGAAATCAGCCGACCAGCTGCTCATGTACATACCCAGTTCACCAGTGCGGCGCACATCAAACCACGTCGCCTCGTCCATCTGCTCAATCTTTACATTTATGCCTATTTCGCCAAACTGTGCCTGAACGATCTCATTTATAGCCAATGTGCTTGGCGAATCAGTGCTTTGGGATATTACCATATCAAAGCCGTCTGGATAGCCTGCCTCTTTGAGCAGCGCCTTTGCCTGTTCAACATTATACTCTATTGCCGGCAGTTTTGCATTATAGCCTACCAATCCCGGCGGGAATATACCGTTTGCAACAGTGCCTTTGCCATAATACATGGAATCCAGTATTGCCTGACGGTCTATCGCCATCTGCATCGCCTTGCGTACCAACACATTGTTGAACGGCTCAATGCTTTCGTTGATTGAATAATAATACGTTCCAAGGCGCGGAGCCTCGACTAGATATCCATTCCAATCTGTAAGGTTCTGATAGTATTCAATTTGCTCGCGGGAATCATCAAGATCAAGCATATCTATCTTGCCTGCATCAAACATCATGCGGCGCGTATCGTTATCCGCAACCACAAACCTAAGTATGCCATCGATTGCCGAAGCTCCGCCCCAGTAATCTTTAAATGTCTCAAGATATATGTGATCGTTGAGCACCCATTCTTTAAGCATGAACGGGCCTGTGCCTACAGTAAATTTAGGATCTACGCCAAGCAGGCTGCCAGTTATCCCACCGCCCTCTTTATCTGCCAGCTCGCCGGCTTCGCGGTTATATATTGAAAACCCAGGCACGCAGCAGTTTGCCAGGAATGGCGCATAGGCCTGCTCTAGCACTATTTCAAATGTAAGGTTATCGATTATATTCAAACCCACGCCCGCTATTGTTGTGGCTTTACCATCCAGCATATCCTGCGCACCGGCGATCATATTCATGCAATCGGTATTTTTTGCAAGCCTTGCAGGGTTGAGCATCCTATCAATTGTATACAGCACATCGTCTGCCTCAAGCGTCTCACCATTGTGGAACAATACGCCATCGCGCAGATGGAAGGTATAGGTCAGTCCATCAGCGGATATTTCCCATTTTTCGGCAAGCGATGGAACAAGCTCCGAGCTGCCGCCTTCAGTGGCTTTTACGGTTACGAGCGTATCGTAAATATTCTGAGGGACCATGTAATCTTCTGTAGTAAGCTGCACATCCGCAGTTTCTATTTCTGTGGCGCCCGCAATACGCATCACGTTTTTCTCATATCCATCGTCATAGGCGATCTGTGTCGGCGTGCCGGTGCCGCTATCTTCATTATCGTCCGTGACCGGGCCGCCAGAACAGCCAACGAGCAAAGCTATCCCCATAATAACAACCATAAATAAGGCTATTTTCTTTTTCATTTAATTTTCCCCCTCCATTGTGTTTCTTTGCTTATTGTAATCCAGCAGTTTTACAATGTGTACTGTATATATTGCTTGAAATGTTGCAAAAACTGCTATACGCTGCTTTTGTACGCAAAAAAAGTTTTTCGATATCAGAAGCTGTCAAAAAAACGGCCCAAGGGCCGTTTAAATGCGCATATATTGTTATTTCACTTTGTCCATCCAAGCAATCTGCATACAATCAGGAGTACGCAATATATTGGAAGCATCAGCAGCAGTATCCCCGTAAAGTCCCGCAGCAGTGTGTATGATGCGAATTCCAGCCCCTTAACACATATTTGACTAACCATATATGCAATAGGCAGCATCGTAAAGCGTATAATGTTTTTTCGTATTGCGATTTTTTTTCTAAATATTATCCATGCGGCTATTCCTGCCGCACTTACACACATAGCAAGTGAAAAATAGTATGACAACGCCAATCTTGGCAGCGTGACTATATTTTCTTCGCCATTCCCGAATATCAAAACATCGCCGGTATTTCCGTGTGTTTCACTATAAACGCCAGGCGTCGTCTGATCCACGGAATAATAGTAGATCGCCTTCACGCTGCGGTACCCTCCGCCATCATCCCCATTCAAAACAAAGCTCTTTTCTTTGCCCTTTGAAACGTATCTGTTCCAAAGCGAATCCCACAGCGTAATATGGTACGTATATTCTTCGATCTCATCGCCATCCACGACATCCGAACGATACTCTGAAACATTCCACCCCGCCGTCTCCGGGCCCACATTCACAAGGATGCATCCATCGCCCAGCTCACTTAAGCTAACCATGCTGCTATCATACTTTAGCGGTATTGGCTCTGTGACATATATTATTCCAAGCAGCATCATGGCAACAACCAGCGCACTCGATATGCCTACTACCATCAGTTTATTTCTAAAAAGCTTTTTTTTGATCGATGCCAACGGCGCCTTATCGCTATCCGGCGGCACCTTCATGCTTTTGCGCATATTGCTTAATCTGTTTTTACATTCGCTGCACCCATTTAGATGCTCCTTTACCAGCGCCTTACTATCCTCACTAAGCATCTCCTCCGCATATAGCGGTAGCAGATCCCCGATAACATCACAGGTGATTTTATCCATTATATATCCTCCATTTGCATCTGAATCTTCCTTTTTGCGCGGTAATATGTGACGCAAGCCCAATTTTCACTTTTATCAAAAACATTCGCTATCTGCGAAAATGACAGCTCTCCGAAAAGCCTTAGCATGAAAACCTCCTTATACGGTTCGCCAAGTCCATGGATTATCTCATGTATACGCAGCGAGGATTCTTTATCCTCCAATTTTTGCGCCATATCCCAGCTGTCGGCGATTGTTTCTGCATCTACGTAATCGGCTATTTTCCGTTGTTTTCTAATATGCGAATAATAACTGTTTTTCGCTATCTGGCATAGCCAAACACGAATGTCGCAATTCCCCTTAAATCCGTCAAGCCCTTTCATTGCTTTAAAAAATGTCTCGTCGGCAATTTCTTCCGCAATACTCTCATCCCCAGATAAACCCTTTATATATAGAAATATGTCTTTGAAATATGTTTTATATATCTCTTCAAGCTCTGTCACATTTTCACCTCCTCTTATATATAAGACTCGGATATACAATTAATCTTACAGCAAAATGCCGCGCAGGATAAAAATAATCCTTATCCGTATAAAACGGGCGCGGCATAGTCTGCCTAAGTCGTTGCCCATATCGGGCTATTATTGGATCTTATTAAGTCTTTTTATGAATTCATCCTCTGGCATCGGCCTTGCATAGTGATATCCCTGCACGATATCGCAGCTCAAAAGCCTTAGGAACTCCACATGCGCTTCATCCTCCACGCCTTCTGCCACCGTTTTGATGTTCAGTTTTTTCGCCATACCGATAATGCTCTCGATCACAACGCGCTCCCGTTCCTCATCCATGGCGTCAATGAAGAAGCTTCGGTCGAGCTTCAATTCATCGAACGGAAGGTTCTTTAGCAGTCCTAATGATGAATAGCCACGGCCAAAATCATCCATAGAAAGTGTAAATCCCGCATCGTGTAATTCATGCAGCACCCGAACCAAAATATCCCCATAATCGAAGAAGGCGGTTTCCGTCAGTTCAATCTCAAGCAAGCAATGCGGGACATCGTATTTATCCGCCAGCACACAAAGCTCATGCACAAACGAAACATTCCCCAGATGCAGACGTGAAAAATTGATAGAAACAGCTATCGGCTCAAGCCCCGCATCTATCCATCCGCGGATGGCCTTGCACGCCTTTTCAAACATAAAAAAGTCCATCTTAATAATAAATCCATTTTTTTCAAAAAGCGGGATAAAGCTATCTGGATAAATCATCCCCAGCATTGCGGAGTTCCAGCGCACCAGCCCTTCCGCCCCGGTTATCGTTTCATTCACCAGCAAATATTTAGGCTGAAGATACAGCATGAATTCCCCATTTTCCAATGCCATGGTCTGCTGAGCCTCTATCTCTTTTTCGCGTATGGCTATGGCCCGCACCGCATTATCATACTCGCAGACCTTTGGAGCAGGTTTTTTCTTAGCAAGTCTGTGCGCGAGGTTAACCTTTTCAAACATATCCTGAACATCAGTTTCGCCCTTGGGGATCTCGTAATGCCCCATGGCATATATAAGATCATAATTAAGGTTGCCCATGCGCGCAGCTACATCTTGTATAAAACCTTGGAAATTATTTTTTATGGCTTCGGCATTTTCCGCCGTAAACAGTATAACAAATTCATCCGCGTTCATGCGCGCCATTATCTCACACTGTTGGTTCATCCGTTCCATCAGCACTGACACTATGGTAACGAGTAACCTATCGCCCTCCGAAAAACCATGCAGCCCATTAAACAGCTTAAACTGATCAATGTCCATCTTAATCAGTGTAAAACGGCTGTCCTCATGGCAATTGATAATTTCCTGCGCGTCAAGCTTGAATTTTACAATGGTGCGCGCACCCGTAAGCTCATCATAATACGCCTGACGCTCCATATTGTGCTGCAAAAGCTGAATATTCTCTGTCATGCTGTTCATAGAATCCGCCAGCACATTTATTTCATCGTTGGTATTTACATTTACCCTCACAGAAAAGTCGCCTGTACCTATTTTTACAGCCGCATCTGCCAGCGTCAAAATTGGGCGCGTTATTCTGCGGCCAAGTAAAAATGCCGCTATGCCGGAAATAAGCAGCGTAGCAGCTATGGCCAACAGCAACCTAAATATCAAATCGTACATGCCGGCATACATCTCGTCCATACGCGGGTTGATTGTCAATATCCAGTCGTTTGAAAGGCGGCTGTATGCAATAATCGTATTTTCCCCGTCTTTTTTGTAGTAGCCTAGCCCATTCTTATTTTTCATCAGCTCGTCCGCCATCTGTGAAAATCCACCGCCGTTGGCTGTAGCGAGGTTTACGCTGTTGTACCGTGTTCCAGACTTGCAATTCGGGGATACGATTATATCCAATTTTTCATTTAAAAGGCATGCGTAACCTGTTTGAAACGCACGTATGCCCGCAATATCATTAGACATATCGTTAAAGCGGTAGTAGGTTCCGACCACGCCTATAAACTCCCCGTCAATATACACCGGCAGCGAGTACGAAACTACCTGCACACTTAGGTTATCCCGCAATTTCCATTCGTATGGGTTAGACCAGCTCCCGCTCTTTTTTTCGATCGGGCCATACCACCAGTATTTATCATCTGTTGGGGTTGGAGTATTATCGAAATACGAAAACGGGATATAATTCTGTCTATCCGGTATTCCGTCATCATTGCCATCAACATAATATACGTCATGCGGAGAATCAGACCATTTAGGATCAAAATAAACCCATCCTGCAATCCCGCTGGTACGCTCCCTTGCAAACTTTTCCACATGCGGCGCAAGCTGTTTTTCGTATTCCGCAAGATAGTTCCTGTCTGTTTTTAACTTGTCAAGCTCGATAGTTTCCTCCAAAAACCACCCAAGATCATCCACCTGGCTTTGGATAAGTTGCAGCTCTTGACTAAAATCCGCTGCATAATATTTGGCCATCCACGCAAGCATTTCCTCATCAAGCTGCTGCACCATTGACGCACTTCGCCTTACGCTGACCGCACCCAACAGCAGCACGGCTATGCACGTGCAGCACATCATTATGGTAAAAATTTTACGTGAGATTTTTTTCACTGTGTACATCCCTTTTAGTATTGCATATCATTATGTCTTTTTATTTTCACACGAAAGCACACTCATTATATACATGTATATTGTAAATATCCTTTTACAGTATATCGCATTACCGACACAAATAAAAGCATATATTTCCACAAAACATGCGCATATGATGTTGGCAGCCGCCTGCTAAGTCAACGAATGCGGCCAATAACGATATATTTACCCATGCGCAGTTCCATGCCAATCCAATAGAGCATCAGCAATACAATGCCAACACCGATTGGGGCTAAATCTATCAACAGCGTGCAAGCGCATATTGGCGTCGTGTTATGCGCCACGGATATCTCGAATCAACTATTGTAATTAATAATCAGGATTATGTTGCAATATCAGATGATGAGGCTAGAAATAGTGAAAACCGATTAAGTACATATAAAAAGCATAAACTTTATTCTTCTAAACGGAGTCCGGCGGAAACCGTACCAACCAAGGCCGTTTAGAAAGGGGATAAATTTTTTGCACAATGATGCTGTAGCCGCACCGGAGGGCTTGCCAATGATTGGGCGGAGCACCGGGACTGCCACCACATGGGATCAGCAAAGCCGGATGTGACCGATGCGCGCATACTGAAATACAATCGTCCACGCCGAAAGCATGAGCAATTAAGCATTTGGGTTTAGGTACATCCATTAATATCATCTGGGATGATTAAATAAGATAAAACCGCCCATTATGGGCGGTTTTATCTGTCATGGAGCGGGTAATGGGACTCGAACCCACTATCTCAGCTTGGAAGGCTAATGTGTTACCATTACACTATACCCGCATACCGAGCCGCTGCGCATCATGTTGGTGCGGGCGAAGAGACTCGAACTCATATGCCTGTTGGCACCGGAACCTAAATCCGGCGCGTCTGCCAATTCCGCCACGCCCGCATAAATAAAGTAAAAACTGGTGACCCGTCGGAGATTCGAACTCCGGACCCTTTGATTAAAAGTCAAATGCTCTACCGACTGAGCTAACGGGTCAAATATTCCGAAAAAATCGGATTCTCTCTACAGAGAGTTGGCTGGGGTGGCAGGATTTGAACCTACGTTGCGGGAGTCAAAGTCCCGTGCCTTAACCGCTTGGCTACACCCCAACGGCTTATTGGTTCGTGGGGGCAAAAAATGGGGTGGGTGATGGGATTTGAACCCACGACTTCCAGAGCCACAATCTGGCGCTCTATCCAGCTGAACTACACCCACCACGTATGGCGCGCCTGCAGGGATTCGAACCCAAGACCTACGGCTTAGAAGGCCGTTGCTCTATCCTGCTGAGCTACAGGCGCACGCTCCGTATGTCCTTTCCGCTTTTCCTGCGGTACTGATGCAAGCGAGCTGCATCCGCCGACATCTGTATATTCTAACAGAAACACTCTACACTGTCAATAAACGCTCATAAAGTTTTTATTTTCCATCCACACTATAATATCGCATGATATATGGCTCGTCTACAACGACATCTGCGGTAGGAAAGGATAAGCAATGTTCATTCTGTTTCTTAGGGCAATAATACTATATCTGCTTGTATTTTGTATAATCAGGCTTACGGGAAAGCGCCAGATAAGCGATCTACAGCCGTTTGACCTTATCGTCACTCTGTTAATAGCGGATCTGGCCTCAGAGCCGGCCGCCAATACAGGTATACCGCTTATGTATGGCATAGTGCCTATCCTCGCGCTGTTTCTAGTTCAACAGCTTATGGCGTTCATGTCGCTCAAAAGTCAAAAGCTGCGCTCAATCATCTGTGGTGAGCCAATGGTTGTAATAAGCCGCGGGGTGGTGGTGGAGCATGCGCTTCGCGTATCCCGCTACACGCTTGGCGATCTGATGGAGCAGCTCCGCGGTAAGGATGTTTTTGAATTAAGCTATGTTGAATTTGCCGTGCTCGAAACCAATGGAGATCTATCCGTGCTGCTAAAGGGAGAAAAACAAACGCCTAGCTATTCTGCGCTGCGCATACCGGCACCAACTGCCGAGCCGCCGTACCTGCTGGTGCAGGATGGAAAAATTCAGCACACATCTATGCTGCAATGCGGCAAAAGCGAAAAATGGTTAACGGATCAGCTAGCGCGTTGCAGCGTATCATACAGCGCAGTGCTGTTTGCATTTTTATCTATCGATGGTACTCTGCATGTACAGACTATGCAAAAAGCAGGCGGCAAGGTACATCACCTTGCCATTAAGGAGGGTGCATGAAGCGGTCTTCACACTTTGCGGTGGCAAATATCATAGGCACTGTTATAGCCATAGTGTTGCTGCTTTTGCTATTTATATTTCCCGGGCATTATTTGCAAAAAATGACGCAGGAGCTTGACGCCACCGCCGAGGACACCACGGAGGCTGTGTTATCGGGCGATTGGCAGAGAGCGCGCCGCGATACCCTTGCTATGCGCGAACGCTTTGATCGTTCCAAGCAGCCCATAAAGCTATTTTTAAATCACGAGGATATTGATGAGCTTGAAGCACATATATATTCTGCGGTTTTATTGGCACAGGTTGAGGAGGGTGCTAACCTTTTGGATAATGTTGAGCATATCCGCAATGCCGTAGCGTATCTTGAGGGAATAGAAACGTTCAACATTTTTAATCTGTTTTAATAAAATATCTGTGGGTGACCATACAGCCACCCACAGATCAAATTATGTTTATCTGCTTTTTAATTCCTCAAATCTGATTTCCAGCTTTGCAAGCATATCTTTTGCATTAGCAAGCTTGATATGCTCCTCCTCAATCACATTGGCAGGCGCTTTGCTTACAAAGCCCGGATTATTAAGTTTTCCTTCAGCCCTTGCTATCTCAGCGCGCATCCGTTCAATCTCCTTATCCGTACGTTCTACTTCCTTTGCCATATCGATAAGCTGATCCATAGGAATAAACGCCTCCGCATAGCGGCAAACAACATTCACCGCATCCTTGGCAATACCTGTTTTGTCCGTCTGCACATTGAGCGTGCTTCCGCCCGCAAGCTTCATTATATAGGCTGAGGCTGCTTCGCACCCGGCAATGTTTGCCTTTTCCGTTACAACGGTTATAGCTGCACGTTTGGCGGGTGGAACATTCATTTCAGCACGCACATTGCGGATTGATCTGATTAGCTCCATTATGCCCTCCATCGCATACGTCTCCTGCGGGAATTCCATCCTGGAATCGTATTGTGGCCAGTCTGCGCGCATTATCGTTTCGCCGCTGCCCGGCAGATTCTGATAGAGCTCCTCCGTAATAAAAGGCATGAATGGATGCAGCAGCTTCATAGAATCCGACAATACTCTCACCAGTATAGCGCGCACATTTAACTTTTGCTCCTCATTATCGCCATTTAAGCGCGGCTTCGCCATCTCAATATACCAATCGCAAAATTCCGTCCAGATGAAATCATATACCTTTTGCGCGGCAAGGTTAAGATCAAAGGAATCGATATTCACCGTAACTTCTTTAACGATTGTGTTTAGCCTATGTAGCACCCATTTATCCGCAATATCAAGGATGTTCATTTCAATGTGCGGCATACCGCCTTGCACAAAAGCATCGTCAATGTTCATCAGCACAAAGCGTGCGGCATTATATACCTTGTTACAGAAGTTGCGTGCGGATTCCACCTTTTTTATCTGGAAACGCATGTCGTTGCCCGCGCTGTTGCCTGTTATCAACGAAAAGCGCAGCGGATCTGCGCCGTATTCCGATATGATCTCCAGCGGATCGATACCATTGCCTAGGGATTTGCTCATCTTGCGGCCCTGTTCATCACGAACGATACCATGCACATACACAGTATCGAATGGGCGTTGATTTTGCACCTCAAGCCCGAACACTATCATCCTGGCTATCCAAAAGAAAATTATATCGTATCCCGTCACAAGCGTGCTGGTTGGGTAGAAGTATTTAAGCTCCTCCGTTTCTTGCGGCCAGCCCAGCGTTGAGAACGGCCACATACCTGATGAAAACCAGGTGTCCAGCACATCCTCGTCCCGCCGCACCGGCGCGCCGCATTTTGAGCACTTATCCGGCGCCTCCGCTTGCACCATTGTGTGCCCACAAGCATCGCAATAGTAGGCGGGTATACGATGACCCCACCAAAGCTGGCGGGAAATACACCAATCGCGGATGTTCTCCATCCAGTTATAATATGTCTTCTCAAAGCGCTCGGGCACAAACTTGATCTCACCGCTGCGCACTTTTTCTATCGCGGGCTTAGCCAAGGGCTTCATGGATACAAACCACTGTTTTGATATAAGCGGTTCCACCGTGCTATGGCAGCGATAGCAGGTTCCAACGTTGTGCGTATACGGCTCCACCTTCACAAGCGCGCCAAACTCCTCTAGCTCCTTTACAAACACCTTGCGGCATTCAAAGCGATCCAGCCCCGCATACTTTCCACCCAGCTCGTTTATATTTCCATCGTCGGTGAATACTCGTATGCTTGGAAGGCCGCACCTTGCGCCAACCTCAAAATCGTTTGGATCGTGCGCCGGTGTTATCTTCACCGCACCCGTGCCGAATTCCATCTCAACATATTCGTCTGCCACTATGGGTATCTCGCGCCCCAGCACCGGGATTATCACTGTTTTGCCTATCAATGCAGCATATCGTGGATCGTTGGGGTTCACCGCAACACCCGTATCGCCCAGTATTGTCTCCGGCCTTGTGGTGGCGCAGGTGATGCTATAGCTCTTATCCGGCGCGTCATATCGCACATGCCACAGGAAACTGGATTGCTCCTCGTACTCCACCTCCGCATCCGATAATGCGGTCTTGCACACTGGACACCAGTTGATTATCCTGTCGCCCCTATAGATTAGCCCCTTGTTATACAGCTCAATAAACACCTTTGTAACAGCCTTGTTGCAGCCCTCATCCATTGTAAAGCGTTCTCTCGCCCAATCGCAGGATGAACCAAGTTTCTTTAACTGTGAAACTATTGTTCCGCCGTACTCCTTTTTCCACTCCCATGCGCGCTGCAAAAACGCCTCGCGGCCGATATCAAGCTTATGGACACCTTCTTTTGCCATCTGCTCCACAATTTTTACCTCGGTGGCAATGGAAGCATGATCCGTACCCGGCAGCCAAAGCGCCTCATAGCCAGCCATACGTTTGTAGCGTATCAGCACATCCTGAAGCGTTTCGTCTAGCGCATGTCCCATGTGCAGTCTGCCTGTTATATTGGGTGGCGGAATAACGATGCAGTATGGCGGTTTATCGGGGTTAGGTTCCGCATGGAAATATCCGGACTGTTCCCATTTTTCGTACAAACGGTTTTCCACATCGCTATGGTCATAGGTTTTTGGCATTTCTTTCATTGTGTTGAGCCTCCTGTAATTTGGAAATAAAAAAAAGCCCCTTCATCCTCAAAGGACGAAGAAGCTCGCGATACCACCTTTGTTGGGCGCAAAACGGTCATACGCCCCACCTCAAACGCCATAACGCTGCGTATGCGTTTGGAGCTAAAATATGTTCTGTTCGCTCCAAAGGCTCAAAAGCGACATTCGGCTTGCCCGTATACCAGCCATCCTCTCAGCCTATGGAATGGTCTCTCTTATGGCGGGGCGCAGCGTACTCTTCTTTTTCAACGCCTATATACTCACTTTGACACAGTTTACTAATAATATTCCGGCTTGTCAAGGGATTTTACCGTTATGCCAACCCAAACCAATTAGTTATAGCTGCGGCACGCGCATATTATGAACGCGCCGCACATAAACGCCGTAAATATTTTATTTGAATACTACTATTTTACCCAGCACAGGCACTTCTTTGGCCTGTCCGTGGCATGCCGCAACTATGCCGATTATCATGAATACCAACATCGCTATCCACAACGCAGTGCCTACAAACCAGAGTATGCAGCTTAATATTGAAGATGCTACACACATAACAAACAGCCAAAAGCCCTGATTGCAGTAGAATTTAGAAAATGGTGAATCCTTCGCGGCAACAAGAGGCAACCAGAAAAGGCCTGGGACGTTTGCCAAAGCCGCTATGGCTTTGTTTTTTTCGATATCCTCAGGAGCAAAGTTAACGTTGGTTTCCATTTTCATTACCCTCCGCCTATTTTATATTATTATATTTAAGCCAGCACGATTATATCATATGTTTCATTTATTTCCCATAAATAATTGAACGACGATGATTGACATATCGTGCCGCCTATTGAAGTATGCTGCCGCTTACTTGTTCGCGGAATTGGGTTGTATACAGGTCATAATAATAGCCCTTAAGCTTTAGCAGTTCCGCATGCGTACCCACCTCGGCTATGCCACCGTCTTTTATCACAAGTATCCTATTGGCATTTCGTATTGTGGATAGCCTGTGCGCCACAATGAAGCTGGTTCGATTTTGCAGCACAGTGGTTATGGCATTCTGTATCAATTGCTCCGTTTCGGTATCTATGCTGCTGGTTGCCTCATCCAGCACAAATATACGCGGATCCTTTAGTATCACCCTTGCAAACGAAATAAGCTGCTTTTCACCTGTAGACAGCCTTGCTCCGCCTTCGCCAACTTCGGAATCATATCCGTTCTCCTGCTTTAATATAAACTCCTCCGCATGCACCATGCGGGCGGCGGCGCACACTTCATCATCCGTTGCGTCCTTCCTGCCATAGCGGATATTATCACGGATATTTCCTGAAAACAGATGTGGGGATTGCAGCACATATCCCAATCGATCCTGAAGCCAAAGCTGGCTACGCCGTCTGTAATCCACGCCGTCTATGAGTATCTCTCCGCTAGTGGGTTCATAAAATCTACAAACCAGATTCACTATTGTGGACTTGCCTGCGCCTGTTTCACCCACCAGCGCTATGGTTTCGCCATGCCGCACAGATAGGTTAAAGTCCGTCAGCACCGTTTCACCGCCCTTGTAGGCAAAGCTCACGTTTTTAAACTCTATATCTCCGTTTATCTGTTCCCAATTTTCACGTTTAGGTGAGAAGCTATCCCCATATTTCTCCACCACATCGGCGCTGTCCTCTATATCACATGGGGTATCGATAAGGGTTACCACACGTTCTGCGCTTGCCTGTGCGCTTTGCAGCTCTGCTAGTATACCTGCAAGCTGCTGTATTGGCTCAAAGAAGTTTGTTGTATAGCTTATAAACGCCGCTAGCGTGCCAAAGCTTGCGCCAAGAAATATCACATCATAACCGCCCTTGAACAGCACCAGCCCCGTTCCTATTGCGCCAAGAAACATCACTATCGGCATAAACAGCGCCGAAAGCATAGCCGATTTAACAGATGCCCTGCGCATCTCGCCCGTGAGCAGCTTAAATTCCTTTGTGTTGATGTCCTCACGCACAAGGGTTTTGCTGGTCATCGCACCCATTATTCCCTCGTTAAAGGCGCCGGTTATACGCGAGTTGGTCTTACGCACTATGCGCTGATATTTAAGTATGCGCTTTTGAAATATAACCGATATAATGGCAAGCGGCGGCATCACCACCAGCACCAGCATCGCCAAAGAAAAATCCAGCACCATCATTGCGGCTATCACACCCGCCACATAGGCCAACGCCCACATCATGTCGACTATACTCCACGCTATCATCTCCGAAAGCCTTGCCACGTCGCTTACCATGCGCGCCATTAGATATCCCACGGCAGTCTTATCATAATATGAAAATGAGAGCGATTGAAGCTTTTTGAAGGCATCCTGCCGTATATCGTAGGATACGCTCATCTCTATTTTACCCGCCAGCTTAACAAAAAAGTATACGCCACAGGATTGCAGCGCCACAAATGTCACATACAGGGCGCAAAATACCGGTAACCCCACCGTAGTCCCTTGCTCTATAAAGTTATCTATGGCATATTTGGACATAAGCGGATAGATTATATCTATCACAGCTACCGCTATAAGTATCGTGATAAGCGCCACTACAGTTCGCTTATAGTGTAGCGCATACTGTACAAGCCGCTTCCAAACCTTTAAATCAACCTTCTTATCATATTCCTGTTCAACTATCGCGCTGCTCATCTGCCCTCACCCCCCATATCATCATTTAGCTCAACCTCAAGCATATCCTGTATGGCGGCTATGCGGCGATACAGCCCGTCCTCATGCAACAGCTGCTCATGTGTGCCCTGCTGAACCAGCATACCATGTTCCAGCACCAGTATGTTGTCTGCCTCGCACAGCGTTGTGATCCTGTGGCTTATGATAAACGTTGTAGCATTGTCCTTCATTGATCTGAGTGCATCGCGTATCGCCGCATCCGTTTCCGTATCCACCGCAGACAACGAATCGTCGAATATCAGTATTGGTGCATGCTGCATCAGCATACGGGCTATTGCCACACGCTGCTTCTGGCCGCCTGAAAGCGTTACCCCGCGCTCGCCCACGATTGTATCGTATCCGTTTTCAAAGCCCATTATCACATCGTGTACCGCCGCCACCCTTGCAGCAGCAAACACATCTTCGTCAGACGCCTGCGGGTCTGCTATGCGTATATTATCCATTATCGTGCGCGAATACAGGAACGGTTCTTGTAGCACTATGCCTATATTGCGTCTCAGGTGCGCATGGTCAATATCGTTCACATCCATGCCATCAACTATTATATGGCCCGCAGTACATGTATACAGTCGCTGTAGCAGCTGCACAAGACTTGTTTTTCCGCTGCCGGTGCTTCCAAGTATCGCTATTGTCTGACCCGGCTTTGCCGTAAACGTGATATCCTTGAGCACATCGTCATACTCATCATAGCCAAAGCAGACGTTTTTAAACTCTATCACGCCCTTTATAGGCCTTGTAAGCGCGGCGCCCGTTTCGCCCTCCTTGTCGTGTGCAAGTATATCATCGAGCCGCCCAAGCGATACCGACGCCTTGCCAAGATCCGCAAGCACGCGGCCAAGCTGGCGCACAGGCCATGTGAGCATAGCCGTGTAGCTTGTAAACACCATGAGGTTGCCAAGGCTTAGGTCATTGCGCACGCATAATATTATGCCAACAAACAGTGACAGCGCTATTTGTATATATCCAAAGCCATCGCTTAACCCCCAATATATACCCAGCATACGGATTAGCTTAAACGTCTTTTCCTTGAAATCACGGTTGCACTCAGTGAATTTATCCACCTCGCTGCGCTGCTGTCCAAACGCACGCACTACCCGTACGCCCGTAAGGTTTTCCTGCAATGTAGCCGAAAGCTTACCCTCCGCTTCATCCGAAAGCTCAAACTGCTTTCTCACGTTTGAAAAATATATAAAGCTTGACGCGCACAATATCGGCAGCAACGCTACGGATACCAATGCCATGCTTGTATCCAAGCTAAACATTATATAGCAGGCGATTATAACCATTGTAAGCGTTCTGACTATTTCCAACAGCTGCACTGAGATAAATCGGCGTATGGTTTCCACATCAGAGGTGCATCGCTGAACCAGATCTCCTGTTGATACATGCTTATAATAGTCATACGGCACGCATTGAAGATGCCAGTACAGCTCGTTGCGCAGCTTCCTGGCGACCCCCTCGCTTGCAAGCGCCACATATCGGCGCCGCAGCAGCGTAGCAAGCGCGTTTATAAGTGTGAAGCCTATAAGAGCCAGAGCACAAATATACAGGTTGTTGCGCAGGAACTCGCGTTCGCCAAGTCCATTCATAACCCCTTGCATGAACGCCGGCATATTGCCTTGCTCCTGACCTATCACGGAATCCACCGTAAAGCTTATCACCAGCGGTGTGCAATACGCCGCAAGCACCGCTATGATAAGAAATATTGAAGATAGCACAAGATACCAACTGCTTCCATTCATCATCATACCGATCAGCTTATAATTTATACGTTTTCCGGTTTGTGTGTCATGTTGCTTTTCCAAATTTATATTCTCCCCCCACATAGCGCAGATAAAAAGCCATGGACTGCATGTCCATGGCTTTACAGTTATCGAAGCACAGGTAATTCTACCCTATCGCGATATTGTAACAGGCCGCGCACACGCACAGACGCACTCAGACGTTGCATTACTAAGTTTCATCATGTCACGACCTTCTTTCCTACAAATATCAACATTTACCGAAGTTGATTATATACTCTGTTTCATCATTTTGCAAGTGACGAACAAACTATATATTATCCCTGTGTGTTTCGGATAGCTTCCACACGATTGTGGTGTCGCTTATTTAAAATATCTATCCAGCAAGCCCTTAAACGCCCTGCCATGGCGCGCTTCATCGCGTGCCATCTCATGAACGGTATCATGGATAGCATCCAGGTTCTGCTCCTTGGCCAGCTTTGCAAGCTCCACCTTGCCCATCGTAGCTCCATTTTCAGCTTCAACGCGCATCTGCAAATTCTTCTTTGTAGAATCCGTAAGCACCTCGCCCAGCAGCTCCGCAAACTTTGCGGCATGCTCAGCCTCTTCATAAGCTGCCTTCTCCCAGAAAGCGCCTATCTCTGGATAGCCTTCGCGATAAGCCACACGGCCCATCGCCAAATACATACCAACCTCGGTGCACTCACCGTTAAAATTAGCCCTAAGGCCCTCTATTATCTTGGGATCTACGCCCTTGGCCACACCGAGCACATGCTCTGCGGCCCAAGTCATTGAGCTTTCATCCACAGGCACGAATTTTGATGCGGGTGCCTTACATGTCGGGCAGAATGCGGGCGGCTCTGCGCCCTCATGCACATAACCACATACGGTGCAACGGAATTTCATAATTTGTTCCTCCTAGCAATTTATTTACCAACGGCTTATGCCGTAGCGTAATAGTTTGAGGCTATCTGCGTTTGTCCATCTTATACGAAAGGCATATTATGCCATCGCTAAGGTGTACATTTTCAACCGGCACGTCAGCCACCACGTCCACCGGTGCAAAGTTCCATATCCCGCCTATTCCTGATCGCGCCATAACCTCAGCTATATCCTGCGCCGCACTGCGGCGTGCGGTAATGACGCCTATATCCACATGGTTTTCGCGTATATATGACTCCATGTTATTCATATCCAGTATCGGCTTCCCGGCCGCCTCGCCGCCCACCCTGGCAGGGTCTATATCAAACAGCGCGCATACCGTAAACCCGTCCCTTTCAAAGCCGTCAAAGCTGGCAAGCGCCTGGCCGATATGCCCTGCGCCTACAATTATCATCTTGTATTTGCGGTTCAATGACAGTATGTTCTTTATCTCGCCAAGCAATACATCCACATTATAACCGTAGCCCTGCTGACCAAAACCGCCGAAGCAGTTAAAATCCTGCCTCACCTGTGAAGCGTTAAGCCGCATCTGCTGGGCGAGCTTACCACTTGACACCCGCTCTACGCCTTGAATTTTGAGCATAAGCAGCTGCCTGTAATACCGCGGCAGCCTGCGTACCACCGCTTCTGATACTCTGCGCTGTTCCATGTTCTTCCTCCGCCTATCCGCTATGGCTTAGTATATATCCGCCGCCATGTTATGGCAATATCATTCATTATTTACAACAAACATTCTTCCGTCCTGCGTATTTTCCCATTCACCGCTTGCACCGCAGTGCGCAGCTCCCAGCTCCGTATGCAGCATTGCGATGCCGCAATCCAGCGCGCCATAGCCAAAATTGTTGTTCGTGCGTTTTACGGTTATGCTGTTTTCACCCGCAATAAACTCCCAAGGCTGTCCATTTACCGCTGATGGCGCCAATCGCGCACATTCCAGCGCGCGCTGCTGCCACTCAGCAAGGCTCATGAGCCGCTCCTGTGTAAGCCCGGTGAGCTTGCTAAGCATCTTCCTTGGGCGGCCCACATAGCGCTCATTCGCAATGCCTATCGGTGTTACACACACAACTCTCTCCCCCTCAGCCAGCTCAACGCACTTTGCTACCACGCCCTTGTTATACGTAGCGCCAACCCAGCAGGTTCCAAGCCCCAAAGCTGTGCATTCCAATATGAACGCTTCACCCATGTAACCTATACTTTCAGGCAGAGCGCCATTTGATATGAACGCCGCAAAGCAGCTTGTGCCTTGCATCTTGGTGCCAAGCAACCCCTGATCAAATGCTTTATCATGCATCCCCAGCTCTATGCGTACGCCGCGCATACTAAGCACCCTTGCCGTATTTTGCAGCGATGCTATTTCATCATTTTCAGGCTCTCCATTATAATTTCGCACCGAAAAGCGTTGCCCTGTAGCGCTATACCAGCGCTCCATATTGAATCGCATGGCGTCCTCCCATTTGGTTATTTTAAAGCACTCTTATACTATGGTGTATTCCTAAAATCGCATTAATGGCTCCGCTTAGCATTGCGGATAAGTGCTTTTTTGAGATACTGCCCGGTATAGCTGTTCTCGCACTCCACTATCTGCTCCGGCGTTCCACATGCGATCACTTCGCCGCCGCGCTCGCCCCCCTCAGGCCCAAGGTCGATAATATAATCCGCAGTCTTTATCACATCCAGATTATGCTCTATCACCAGTACGCTGCTTCCACTTTCGCACAGCCGTTGCAGTATGGCCAGCAGTCGCTCTACATCGGCCACATGAAGTCCCGTTGTCGGTTCGTCCAGCACATACAGCGTCCTTCCCGTATCCCTCCGTGAAAGCTCCGTAGCCAGCTTTACGCGCTGCGCTTCACCGCCTGAAAGTGTGGTGGATGGCTGGCCAAGCCGCACATACCCCAGCCCTACGTCATATAGTGTTTGAAGCTTACGAACAAGCTTAGGCATGGACGAAAAAAAGCTAAGCGCTTCTTCCACCGTCATATTGAGCACATCAGCTATGCTCTTTCCCTTGTAATGCACCTCTAGGGTTTCGCGGTTATACCGCTTTCCTTTGCATACCTCGCACGGAACGTAGATGTCCGGCAAAAAGTGCATCTCTATCTTTATTATACCATCGCCATGACAGGTTTCGCATCTGCCACCCTTTACATTAAAGCTAAATCTTCCATTTGTATAGCCACGCAGCTTTGCATCCGGCGTCATAGCGTACACGCTGCGTATCAAATCAAACAGCCCCGTATACGTGGCCGGATTGCTCCGTGGTGTGCGTCCAATCGGAGATTGATCTATATCTATTATTTTATCGAGATTCTCAATCCCGCTCATGCTATCGTAGCTGTTTGTAGCGCGCAGTTTAGCACGGTTGAGTTCGCGCAGCAGTGTGCGCTTTAGCACCTCGTTTACAAGACTGGATTTCCCTGAGCCAGACACGCCCGTCACACAGGTAAATACGCCCAACGGTATATCCACGTCAATTCCCTTGAGGTTGTTTGCCCGCGCCCCGCGCACGGACAAAAATTTTTCAGCTGTTCTGCGCTTCTGAGGTATCGGTATACTACGCTCGCCTGTGAGGAATTGACCCGTTATGGATTCATGGCATTCCATTATCTGTTGTGGCGTACCCTCCGCCACTATAAGGCCGCCATGTTCGCCGGCGCCAGGGCCTATGTCCAGTATATAATCCGCTTCCAGCATAGTTTCTTCATCGTGCTCCACAACTATCAGAGTATTACCAAGATCCCGCATCCCTTTGAGTGTGGTGAGCAATCGTGCATTGTCGCGCTGGTGCAGGCCTATGCTAGGCTCGTCCAATATGTACAGCACACCCACTAATCCGCTGCCTATCTGCGTAGCCAGCCTTATGCGCTGTGCCTCGCCGCCCGAAAGTGTGCTTGCCCCTCGCGATAGCGTAAGGTAATCCAGCCCAACATCCACAAGAAAGCCCAGCCGCGCATTAAGCTCCTTTAATATCTGTTCGGATATCAGGCCCTCCGTTACGCTAAGTTCTATTGAATTAATGAACTCCGTAGCACACAGCACCGTCATCTCGCTTACCTGCGATATTGACTTGCCTCCCACTGTAACGGCAAGGCTCTCCGGCTTAAGTCGCTTGCCAGCGCACTCTGGACATGGTGTATTGGACATATAGCCTTCCAGATCCTGTTTTACGTATTCGGACTGGGTTTCGCGATAGCGTCGCTCCAGGTTATTGATTATGCCTTCAAACGCCGCATCAAACGTGCCACTGCCAAATTCTTTTTGATAGGATATATGCAGCTTTACATCTCCGGTACCATAGAGCACCGCATTCTTAGCGGCCTCCGGCAGCTCACGCCACGGGGTATCCAGCAAAAATCCATACTGTTTGCTGAGCGCGTCAAAATACATGTTGGCAATGCTCCCATCCGCACCACTCTGCCAACCGCTTACGCTTACCGCATTTTGGTTAAGCGACAACTCCGGATTTGGTATCACCAGCGCTGGATCTATCTTTAGCAGCATGCCTAGGCCTGTGCAGGTTGGACATGCACCAAATGGGCTATTAAACGAAAACATGCGCGGTGTAAGCTCCTCCATGCTAATCCCACACTCGGGGCAGGCATAGTTCTGCGAAAACACCATTTCAACATCGTCCACAAGTACCTTTGCAAGTCCGCTGCCAAATGCAAAGGCCGTTTCCAGCGAATCGCTCAAGCGGGAATCTATCCCATCCTTTAGCGTAATCCTATCAACTATAACGTCTATCGTGTGTTTATATTTTTTATCCAGTGGCGGCACATCCGCTATATCATACGTTATCCCATCAACGCGCACACGAACGTAGCCGTCCTTGCGTATCTGCTCTAACAGTTTTACATGTTCGCCCTTTCTTGCGCGCACGGCGGGCGCTATCACCTGTATGCGTTTGCCACCCGTTGCCTTTACCTGATCCACTACCTGATCTATACTCTGGCGCTCTATGCGTTTGCCGCATTTAGGGCAATGTGGTATCCCTATGCGCGCATACAGCAGCCGCAGATAATCGTGTATCTCCGTAACAGTGCCAACTGTGGAGCGCGGATTGTTTGATGTGCTTTTCTGGTCTATTGATATCGCCGGGGAAAGTCCCTCGATATAATCCACATCCGGTTTTTCCATTTGTCCCAAAAACTGGCGCGCATACGACGAAAGCGACTCCACATAGCGCCGCTGCCCCTCCGCATATATCGTATCAAACGCCAGACTGGATTTGCCCGAACCCGAAAGTCCTGTAAACACTATGAACTTATTTCTTGGAAGCGTTACGTCTATGTTTTTTAGGTTATGCTCGCGCGCTCCCTTAATCCTGATCGTATCCTGCATTGTAATCCTTTTTAACCGCTAATTCGCGTATATTATTTTCTGTTTCGTCCACGTGACGGCTTGGCACTGCCTGGCATACCAGGGGCTATTCTTTTCCCGCGTTCGCCTTCGCCTGTAAGCTCCAGCAATTCATCGCGCAGCTTTGCAGCCACTTCAAACTCCAGCTCAGCCGCCGCCTGCTGCATCTGCTCGCGCAGTAGCACTATTCGTGCCGCGCGCTGTTGCTGAGTAAGCGCGCCTTCGTCGTTCTTCCTGCGGCTTGATATCTCAAGTATGCTATGTACACTCTTGTGCACACTCTGCGGCGTTATGCCATGTTCACTGTTGTAGGCGGTCTGCTTCTCGCGTCGCCTATCAGTTTCCTGTATGGCGTTGTGCATCGAATCCGTTATCCTATCCGCATACATTATAACGCGTCCATCCACATTGCGCGCAGCACGGCCAACAGTCTGTATCAGCGAAGTTGTTGAGCGCAAAAATCCTTCTTTATCCGCGTCGAGTATCGCCACAAGCCCCACCTCAGGAAGATCCAATCCCTCGCGCAAAAGGTTAATACCCACCAGCACATCGAATTCGCCAAGGCGCAGATCACGTATTATCTCCATGCGATCTATCGTGGGTATATCCGCATGCATATAGCGCACCTTTATCCCCATGCCGTCCAAATATTCCGTAAGTGTTTCCGCCATGCGCTTTGTAAGCGTTGTGACCAATGTGCGATATCCTCTTTGCGCCATCATCCGCACCTCGCCCAGCAGATCATCCACCTGACCCTTTACAGGCCGCACACTTATCACTGGATCTACAAGGCCTGTTGGGCGGATTATCTGCTCTGCTATCCTGGCCGCCTCATTCATTTCATATTCGGATGGAGTGGCGCTCACGCAGATAAGCTGGTTAAATCTGCTGCTAAATTCTTCGAATTTAAGCGGTCTATTATCAAATGCGGATGGCAGACGAAACCCATAATCCACTAGATTTTGCTTGCGTGCAAGATCGCCGCGGTACATGGCGCGCACCTGTGGCAGCGTCACGTGCGATTCATCCACCATCACGAGAAAATCCTTTGGAAAATAATCCAACAGCGTAAATGGCGGTTGACCCGGGGTGCGTCCGTCAAAATAGCGCGAGTAGTTTTCAATACCCTGGCAGTAGCCGATCTCACGCATCATCTCTATATCATAGTTGGTGCGTTGCTCGATGCGCTGCGCCTCAATCAGCTTATTTTCGGCCTTGAAGTATTCAATCTGTTTTTCAAGATCTGCCTCGATATCGCCTATCGAGGCCTCTAGTTTTTCCCGCCCGGTGGCATAGTGCGTGGCGGGGAATACCACCGCGTGCGCACAGTCGTTTATCACATCTCCCGTAACCACGCTTATCTCGCTTATCCGCTCTATCTCATCCCCAAAAAACTCCACCCTAAGCGCCTTATCCGTCCAGCTTATCGGATATATCTCCAATACGTCGCCTTTTACCCTAAAGGTTCCGCGTGTAAAATCAAACTCATTGCGTTGGAACTGTATGTCTATCAGGCTGCGCATCACGTCATCCCTATCTACCTGCATACCCTGCCTCAGCGATACGCTCATGCGCAGATATTCCTCAGGATCGCCTAGCGCATATATGCAGGAAACAGACGACACTATTATAACATCCCGCCTTTCATTGAGCGCGCACGTAGCGCTGTGGCGCAGCTTATCTATTTCATCGTTAATCGTGGCAGCCTTTTCTATGTATGTATCCGAAGCGGCGATGTACGCCTCCGGCTGATAATAATCATAATAGCTTACGAAGTACTCCACCGCACTTTCGGGAAAAAATTCCTTGAATTCGCTGCAAAGCTGCGCAGCAAGCGTTTTATTGTGTGCAATAACAAGCGTGGGCCGCTGCACACGCTCTATCACCTTTGCCATTGTAAATGTTTTGCCGCTGCCCGTAACTCCCAGCAGCACCTGAGTCCTATCGCCTGCTATCACACCGGCAGCCAGCGCATCTATAGCGGCAGGCTGATCTCCCTGTGGCGTAAATGGCGACACGACCTTAAATTCGTTCATCCATTACCTCAATATTCAAAATCAACAGATACAGAGCTATCCAGCACTGTGTGGATATAGCTGCGCACCTTTATATGCTCCGGATGCTCTAAATAGGCATCCAGACCACTCAAATCGTCAAACGTTGCTATCAACACCAGATGATATGCACGCGCACTGTTTATCACGTCCACACCTGTTTCCATACTGCGAAGCGACGGAACCTTGCCCATCAGCGAATTTAGCATAGCCGAAATCTTATCCGCTTCCGACTTATCTTTGTATTTATGGCATACCACGTGTTTTATCATACTGCACATTCTCCTTAACAAAGCTCTTTGTAGATTATATCACAATCTTACATCTTAGGATATCTCAAATTATGCCTTTTACTCCAGCAATCCACGGTTGTTATAAAACACACACAATGGTAGGATGCTTGTAATAATATAAACATTCTGACAACTCGGCTCAGTATTATTTGGAGGTAGAACATGGACGTGCTCTTTGTACTTTACGCAGGCGCAATACCAGCAGTACCGCTTATTGGCGCATCAATATTTAAGCGCCGAAAGGATAATCTTCGGCGCAATGTATGCTATGCGTTATTCGTTTTTCAGGTGCTGCTCAGCTGCGCATATATGGTGGAGTATTTTACGCGTTAAGCTCGTATATCATTGCCAGCCCTTCAAGCGTAAGCGTTGGGTTTACAGTGTCTATCGTGTTTGTTTCTGAAGCTATCATCCCGCTCATGCCGCCTGTGGCTATTACCTTAAAATCCATTTTTGATTCGCGCTCTATCTGGCCTATTATGTAGTCTACCTGACCAACATACCCATATATCACGCCGGCCTGTATGGCATCCTTGGTATTGGTGCACACAACGTTGCGCGGCTTTATATATTCCACCTTATGCAGCATCGCTGTTTTATCGATAAGCGCATCCGCTGATATCATCAAACCCGGGCATATAAGCCCGCCCATAAACTTGCCCTGCTCGGATATCACGCAAAAGTTCGTTGCCGTGCCAAAATCAACCGCTATGCAAGGTCCTCCGTAGGTGCGGTATGCCGCAACGCTGTTGCATATGCGGTCCGTACCAAGCTGATCCGGATAATCATAGCTGATATTAATCCCCAGATTTAGCTTAGGGCTTACGAGCATAACCGGCAGATGGTGAAAATATATCTCGCACATACGCTCTATCGTATAGTTCATCGATGGTATCACAGACGACATTATTATTCCCGTCACCTCAGCCGTTTCCAGCCCCAGATGCCCGAAAAATGATTCCATCTGCACACCATACTCGTCGGAGGTGCGGCTCATGTTTGTGGCCAGTCTCCATGAATATATGAGCACCCCATTTCGGAACAGTCCCGTCTTAATGTTGGTGTTCCCGATATCCAAAACAAGTAGCATCGCTTTTCTCCCGTCAGTTGTTGTCGTGCGCCGGTTCATTGTTGCGCTTTTTAATGTAATATTCCAGCGCCTTGCCAACCGCAGTGCAGATAATAACTGCCGCCGCCGCCTCAAGCAAACCGTTTAGTGCAACCACACCCATTATCGTTTTAAACAGCAGCTCGCCCGGTACTCCGAATCCAGCCGCAGTCTGTTCAAATGCAAGCAGATACAGCCCGCCAAGATAGAACACCGTGTTGGTCATTGAACCTACAAAAGCAGCTATTCCCATGGCAAACACGGATGTTTTGTCGATCTTGCGCAAAACGCCGTAGGTTAATGCCGAGAACACTCCGGTGAGTATGCGCGGCAGGAATAATATCGCCACTATCAGCAGCAGGTTATATGCCGAAAAGCCGGTATTAGTGCCAAGCACTATTGCAGCGGTGGCATCCGGCGTTGTAAAGCAGCGTATAAGGCTTGTGAGTCCAAAGAATGTGCCAAGCAGCGCGCCGCCCTTTACCTTAAACGCATATCCGCCTATTATCACCGGGATATGCACCGTGGTTATCGCGGCTATCGGCAAAGCTATGTATCCAATCGGAGTAAGCCCCAGTACAAATATAATTGCTATAAACAGCGCATATAGCACCATTGTTCGTATGCTTTGTGTTTTCATCTAAATCTCCTACATTTAAAATGTTTCTATGTCTTAAAACATGCATATTATACTGCTTAAATCATGTGATATCAATCGCTTAAGCCCCACCATTGATTAATTATTTATTAATATATCGTTTTTCATGTTTACACGCACCACTTTATTCTTTATAATATGGACTGTGTGCCATCTGAACAGGCACGTAACTATTTTATGTTCGAAGATATGGAGATGCAGCTTATATGGAAACCGGAACCAATAAAAAAAAACCTATGGGCAAAGGCGCGCGAATTATAGTTGCGCTGCTTGCTGTGGTATTGATTTTAGGTGCCACCATATTATTTATCAGATTTAACGAAAAGCTCAAGGCTGGGCGTTACGAACAGATAATCAATTCAGTAACCTTTCATAAGGGCGTAACCGTAAACAATGTTGATATCAGCGGCATGACTACGGATGAAGCAAAGGCCGCACTCGCGGATGTTGAAGCCCAGCTTGTTGCCGACTTGCGCTTCGAGCTTGTTTGTAATGGCGTACCCACAACCATCACCGCCGCTAATCTGAATGTAATGTATACCACTGACTCAATACTAAAGGAAGCTTCGGGCTTTGCGCGCCAGGGCAACCTTGATGCGCTTAATGCCGAACTTGAAGACATCAGGGCCAATGGCCGCAACTTTACCATCGACTATACAGTTGCGCCAGAGAGTATATCGGCATATCTTGACTCCTTCGCAAAGGACATTAATACTGCGCCGACCCCCGCTACCTTTACCGTAAGACAGCTTGAGACTAACTCCGCTACCAACGCCGCTAAGGCGCAAAACCTAGGGCTGCCCAAGGACAACTCAACTACGGATCTGCGCGATCTTCGCTTTGACTTTGTTGAGGCAGTAGACGGCTATGGCGTGGATGTGCCAGCGCTTACTAATCTCCTTTCCGAGCGCATACAGGCGCGCAGTTTCGGCAAAATAGATGTGCCGCTGGCTCCAATAAAATCAGACATAACAATAGAAACGCTTAAGCAGCAGCTTGTGCTGCGCGGTAGCGCATTCACCTCATACGCAAGGGGGCATTACGGCCGTGCGACGCGCGTGCATAATATGACTAAGGCCACAGGTTTGATGTACGGAACTGTGCTACAGCCCAACGACATCTTCTCCTGCAACACCATACTTGGAGACCGTACTGAAAAGAACGGCTGGCAGATGGCGCCTGCCGTAATTGAAGGCGGTGCGGCCACAGAGGATCAGCCTGGCGGCGGCGTATGCCAGGTATCAACCACGCTCTATAATGCAGTACTCAAAGGCGACCTTTTGGTGACCGACCGCAGAGCCCATTCCCAAAAGCTCAGCTATGTTGATGGCGGCTTTGACGCTACAATAAATACCGGTACGATAGATTTCCAATGGCAGAACAATACCCAATCCCCAGTATACGTGTTCACGTGGATAGACACTGAAAACAAACGCATCAACTGCGAGATATATGGCGCTCCTTTCCCTGAGCAATTCGATACAATCGAACTGCTTTCCGAGGAAAAACCCGCCGTCGAGCCAACAGAACCCACCTATACCGTGGATCCATCGCTTGTTTATCCAAATTGGATGCTCAAAAACGATGCGCAGCGCGGCTATGTATTTGACACCTATATGCTCTATAAAAAAGATGGTAAACTCGTTGAAAAAAAGATGATAGGCGAAACTACATATCGTATGCACCCTGCCCGCTACCTCGTATGGGATGGCTGGGCCGGCGAGCCGCTTTGGGAAGAATACAAGCTTGTATACACGCGCGACTAGAGTTAAAGGCGTATGCTCATATATAACCTAAAGGGGTTCCACTAGTGGAACCCCTTTAAATTTCAAAAGCCACATATTATTTCTTTGTTTTAGGGGTAAATATCACTGCCGCTAGATAGCCAAACAGCACTGCCGCCGCCACACCGCCCGCTGTAGCCTTTATTCCGCCGGTGAATGCGCCTATAATACCATTTTCCATTGCACCCTCAATCGCCCCATTGCCAAGCGCATACCCAAAGCCAGTCAGTGGCACGGTGGCGCCTGCTTTCCCCAATTCCACAAGCGGCTCGTATATACCCACCGCCGTGAGCACTACACCTGCTGTAACGAATATCACCAATATATTGGCCGGCGTCATGCGTGTATAGCTCATAAGCAGTTGACCCACCACACATATTAGCCCACCAATAACAAATACCCACACATAATCCATTAAGCTGCTCATACCATGCACCGCCTTTCCAATACAACAGCGTGCGCTATACCAGGTATGCTATCGCTCTGCAATCCGCTCGTCGGGCTCATCAATGCGCCTGTAGCCATGAACAACGCGCGCTCAAAATCCCCGGCTTCCATCCTTTTAAGCAGATATGCGTTGAGCACCGATGCGGCACATCCACAACCGCTCCCCCCGCAATTCACCTTTTGATCTGGTGAAAATATTGTGTTTCCACAATCCATATGCCTCTGGCTCACATCCACACCGCTCTCATCGCAAAGCTCTATAAACATGCGGCTGCCGAAGCTGCCAAGATCCCCCGTAATAATTACATCATAATCAGCTATGCTACGCCCCATATCCTCAAGATGTGCGCATAGCGTTCTGTGTGCCGCTGGCGCCATTGCCGCGCCCATGTTGCTTGAATCCGTTATGCCAAGGTCTACAACTCTTCCTATAGTGCCACCGCTTACGCATACAGATTCATATTGGCGTGTTATTTTAATCTGTGCATCGGCTAATAGGCTACACCCTGCGCCTGTTACGGTGCGCTGTGCGGTTGGTGTAGGCTGTACTCCCATCTCCAGCGGCAATCTATACTGCCGCTCCGCCGTGCAGAAATGGCTTGTTGCCGCGCAGGCGATCAGGTCTGCGTAGCCGCCATCTATCAGCATACTTCCTATCAGCAACGATTCCGCCATCGTTGAGCATGCACCGTACAGCCCCAAAAACGGTGTTTTCAATTCCCTTGCCGCAAAGTTTGCGGATATTATTTGGTTTAGCAGGTCTCCGCCAAGCAAGCAATCCACATCTTCTGTTGTGCTTCCTGTTTTTTCCAGCGCAAAACGCACGGCATACTCAAACATCTTGCGCTCTGCCTTCTCCCAGCTTTCCTCACCCCAGGTATCATCCGTTAGTACTTTATCAAAGTATTTTCCAAGCGGCCCCGCACCCTCCATCTCGCCTACTATCACGCCCGATGCGGCTATTATGGGCGGAGTGTTGAATACGACCGTTTGCTTCCCTGAACGTTTAAGCTTCATTATGCGCCCCCCATAGCAAGGCATGTGATAAGCCCTACAATTATTGATGCGCTTATCCCGTATACCAGTACCGGCCCGGCTATTGAAAACAGCTTTGCGCCAACACCGATAACAAGGCCCTCGCGCTTAAATTCCATCGCAGGCGACACTATTGAATTGGCAAACCCGGTTATTGGTACAACTGAGCCCGCGCCTGCCCACACGCCAATCTTGTCATACACGCCTATGCCAGTCAAAAACGCACCCAAAAATACCAATACAATAGCCGTAAAAGCTGATAGATCATCCTCACTAAGCATAAGCACCGTTTTACCGAAGTCATTTATCACCTGTCCTACACAGCATATAGCCCCGCCGGCAATGAATGCGCTTATACATTGCATCCCAACCCGGCTCTTTGGTATTTTTTCGTTTACCTTATCCTGATACCGTTTTTGTTCAGGTGTTTTTTGCTTGCTGCTCATCTTCTATTTCCTCCTTGTGCTGGTGCAGCCGCTCCGAATATCCCCTATAGCGTGTTTCGCGGTTTAATGGGGTATTAGTACCGGCATCACCGTTAATATCCGGCACAGGAATTACAGATCGTTTATCTTCTCGCATAGGCCACCTCACACATAACAAATCTTGCACCCGCACTTGGGTTTTTATCATCTGTGAACATGGCAAAATAAACTATTGCCATCACAAGTAACAAAGCCGTAAGCACCAGTACCATAATGATATTTTTAAATCTTCTTTCCATACTTCGCCCTCATTGCGGTATTGTGTGCAGTTTTGCTTTTTAACATACGAAAAAAGCTGCCTGAGTGAAGCTCAGGCAGCCTAATATTCGCCATATACTATAATTTATGCGCTTGTGGTTTGATCGCTTTTTTGCTTTTTTCCACCTTTATCTCGCCCGACTTCATCAGCGCAACCTTTGTTGCCACAGGTCCTATAAGCTCATATATCAGCGTAGCGCACAGCACCACAGCCTGTATCTGAGCCCCATATTCCGGAAGCTCCGTCATCACTATCTGCGCCATACCAATCGCAACGCCCGCCTGCGGCAGCAGCGCCAATCCAAGATATTTTTTTATATTTGGCGACGACTTCACCGCGGACGCACCCAAGTATGCCCCGAAGTATTTTCCCACAGCGCGAGCAACTATATATATAAGCCCCAATATGCCAACCGTTGGCAGCACCGCAAGATTCAATTCTGCACCCGATATCACAAAAAACAGCATAAACAGCGGCGGCGTCCATGCATCTACACCATCCAACATCGTTTCACCATCGCTACGGAAATTAACTATCGCTCCGCCTATTGCCATGCACAGCAACAAATCTGAAAGTCCATAGGTTTTTGCAATAGCCACGCCCAGTATCACCGCGGCTATACTTATACATAGCCTGTTGGCCCGCGAATGAAAAAATCGCATAGCAAGTGCCACCAAAAAGCCTATGGCCACGCCTATACCCAGGGATAAAGCTATTTCGAGCAACGGTTTTAGCACCATTGTCATCATGCTTGCCGCCTGAGCGGATGAAAGCGTCTGCGCTACGGCAATTGAAATCGAAAATATCATCAGCCCTATAGCATCATCCATCGCCACAACAGGCAGCAAAGTGCTTGTTACCTCACCCTTAGCCTTATATTGCCGCACTACCATTATCGTGGCTGCAGGCGCTGTTGCGGTGGCTATAGCGCCCAACGTCAGCACAAGTGGAAGATCAAACCCGCACAGCCACAGTGATGCATCTACCAGCACCACAGCCGCCATCGCTTGGCATATCGTTATTATAAGCGTTTTTCCGCCGATGAACTTTATGTTGCTCAGCTTAAATTCGCCACCTATTGAGAACGCTATAAAGCCCAACGCGATAGATGTCAATATATTCAATGTTGGAAGCGTTTCCTTGGTAAGAAGGTTTAAACAAAACGGTCCTATCAAAAGGCCGGCGATCAAATATCCCGTAACATTTGGCAAATGTATCAGCTTTACAACACGCGTTAAAAGCAGCCCCGCGATCATCGCGGCGCCAACATATATAAGTACATGCATATTACTTGTGCGATACCCCTTCCCAGCTCATTATCGGCATTGTAAACAATATGCCCGTATTTGGCAGTTTAAGGTTGCCAGACACATTATGAATAACATCCTTTACCGTTGGAACATCCTCATCCTTGAGTACGATAAAAAGCATTTTACCACTCTCATGCTCAGGATTTATAAAATAGCGCAATGATCCAAATATTGGTGGCGGTTCTTCGTTTGATTCGCTAATTGCACTAAGCATTCCTTTACAGTCCACAATCGTAGCTCCCGGCACACCCTTTTCCATCAACTCTGAAAGTATTGGAGATATACTTTCAGTTCTGTTGGTAATAAAAACAAACAGCTGCATATTTTTCTCCTTTGTCGATTTAAGTGCAAGTGCGCGTATATATGTAATAAATATACTTGGTATTGCCCTTACAATGTTGTAACTTACTCCCTTTTGAAATATTTGTCAATCAAAACTGCCAGGGCATATGCCCTGGCAATTCATTAGGAGATGTTTGTATCTAACTAGCTTATTTGCGGCTTATCGCACCAAACTTACAAGAATCCATGCAAGCTCCGCACTTTATGCACTTCGCCGTATCTATGGTGAAAGCGCTCTTTATCTGGCCAGAGATGGCGCCTACCGGGCAGTTTCTCGAGCACAGGCTACAGCCCTTGCACTTGGCTGGATCGATTACGTATCTAAGCAGCTTCTTGCACACGCCGGCAGGGCAACGCTTTTCATTTATGTGCGCTTCATACTCGTCGCGGAAATAACGTATGGTCGAAAGCACGGGGTTTGGCGCAGTCTGACCCAAGCCGCACAGTGCCGACGCTTTAATGTTCTTGGCCAGCGTCTCAAGCTTTTCTATGTCTCCCGGTTCGCCACGGCCATCTGTTATCTTTTCGAGCATCTCCAGCATACGCCTTGTGCCTATACGGCATGGCGGGCATTTGCCGCAGGATTCATCCACAGTGAACTCGAGGAAGAATTTTGCAATGTTGACCATGCAGTTGTCTTCATCCATAACTATCATACCGCCAGAGCCCATCATTGAGCCTATTGATATAAGGTTATCATAGTCTATTGGAATATCCATATGCTCTGCTGGAATGCAGCCACCGGAAGGGCCGCCTGTCTGCGCCGCCTTAAACTTTTTGCCGCCAGGTATGCCTCCGCCGATCTCATAGATTACCTCGCGCAGCGTTGTACCCATTGGTATCTCAACAAGACCTGTGTTGTTGATCTTTCCACCCAATGCGAACACCTTTGTGCCCTTGCTCTTTTCGGTGCCCATTGCAGAGAACCATTCCGCGCCCTTTATGATTATCTGGCAGACGTTTGCATAGGTTTCAACGTTGTTGAGCAATGTTGGCTTGCCAAACAAGCCCTTTACTGCCGGGAATGGCGGCCTGGGTCTGGGTTCACCGCGCTCGCCCTCTATGGATGCGAGCAAAGCTGTTTCTTCGCCGCACACGAATGCGCCACTGCCCAGTCTAAGGTCTACATCAAAGCAGAAATCTGTATTGAATATGTTCTTGCCCAGCAGCCCCGCTTCACGCGCCTGATCTATTGCGATGCGCAAACGCTTTACCGCTATTGGATATTCGGCACGCACGTAGATATAGCCCTGCTGTGCGCCGATAGCATAACCGGCTATTGCCATTGCTTCCAGCACGGCATGAGGGTCGCCTTCCAACACAGAACGATCCATGAACGCACCAGGATCGCCTTCGTCCGCGTTGCAGCAAACATATTTAACATCGCTCTCCGGCGCCTTAGCAAGTTTCCATTTTAAGCCCGTTGGGAAGCCTCCGCC
This sequence comes from Clostridia bacterium, assembly GCA_036652795.1. Taxonomy (GTDB): domain Bacteria; phylum Bacillota; class Clostridia; order Christensenellales; family CAG-138; genus JAVVVD01. The sequence continues at coordinate 135,132 of JAVVVD010000003.1, forward strand.
GCCACGGCCGCGCAAGCCTGAAGCCATTATGGTATTTACAACATCATCACGGCTCAACTCGGTAAGGCACTTTGCCAACGCCATATAGCCGTCAAATGCAATATACTCATTTATATCCTCGGGATTGATAACACCGCAGTTACGCAGCGCTACGCGCCTTTGCTTTTTGTAGAAATCCACCTCGTCCAAGGAACGAATCTGGTTGTTTTCGGTGAGACTCTCCTTGTAGAGCAAATCTGTTACTATACGTCCCTTGAGCAAATGCTCGTTTACGATGCGCGTAACGTCATCCACCTTGATGTGGCTGTAGAATGAGCCTTCTGGGTAGATTATAACGATAGGACCGTTTTCACACAAACCAAAGCAGCCGGTGCGCACGATCTTAACTTCTTTTTGAATCCCGGCCTTTGCTATTTCTTCTTCAAATTTGACTACAATTCCGTTGGAGTTTGAGGAAGAACAGCCTGTACCGGTGCAAACCAGAACCTGGGAACGAAAAAATTCCATTTTTTACCTCCTCAATCCTTACTTGTTGTTGGCTTCATAGTAGCCAATTGTATATGCATCAACAGGTCTGTTGTTCACGATATGCTCTGTCATTATCTTGCCTACCATGTCAGGTGTGACCTTAACATATGTGACCTTCTCCTGATCAGGCTTATACACCTCAACAATGGGCTCCAGACGGCATATACCTATGCATCCGGTCTGCGCCACTGCCACGTCCTGAAGGTTACGCTTGGAAACTTCGTCCATAAAAGCCGCCAGCACAGGACGTGCGCCCGCCGCTATTCCGCAGGTAGCCATGCCGACAACAATACGCGTGCCGTCATGATTCTTGCGAAGACTGATTGTTTCCAATGTTCTCTTACGGATCTCTTCGAGTTCCTTTAAGGATTTCATTATTCAAACACCTCCGTTTAATTCTTTAATTCCCTGGATAAGATACTCACGCATCCACCCCATTACCTCTGGCGAGCTGAAAGGAACCTCGCTCCCCAGCGCTTCGCGCACCTCGCGTGTATCGAATATAAACTGTTCTTCATCCACCGTGTATCTGTAAACGAAGTCAATACCCTGGTTGCACACCGCAAGCGTCAGCATGGTTTCCGCCATATCGCCCAGCGGCGGCCTATCTATGTTGGAAATCACATACGTTGCGGATATCCGCGTGCCAAATCCGATCTTTGATGTGAGGAAGAAATTACCTCCGGTTGCCTCAGCTCCCGCTTTAAAAAACGGGATTCCCAGTCCAACCTTGCGGGTTGTACGGCTTGTGGTAAATGGGCTTATCACCTTTTCCACAGTTTGCTCGTCCATTCCGCATCCATCGTCCGTAATGGATACCGTAAGTTCATCCGTTGCATGCTGCACCGTCACCTCCGTATCTATCAGTTTTGCACCCGCTGATATGGAGTTTTGCACGATGTCAAGTATATGCAGGGATATCTCCTTCATCATCATGGGGCGTCAACCTCTTTGGCGATACTTCTCCACTATGCCTGGGATCTGGTCTGGAACCAGCCTGCCGTAAACCTCATCGTTTATCATCATCGCAGGGGCGAGTCCGCAGCAGCCTATGCAGCGGGTTGCGTCCAACGTAAACATACCATCTTTAGTGGTTTGATTCACGCTTATGCCAAGCTGTTTTTCAAGCTCGTCAAGCACAAGCTGAGAGCCACGTACGTAACATGCCGTTCCAAGGCAAAGGCCGATTTTGTACTTACCCTTTGGTTGAAGGGTAAAGAGCGAATAGAATGTGGAAATGCCATAGATTGTGCTAACTGGCACGTCCATTTTCTTGGAGATATAGCCCTGCACCTGCTCGTCGACACAGCCTATTATCTCCTGTGCCTTCTGCATGATGGGCAGCAGTCCGCCCGGCTCATCCTTCCATTGCTCAATGACCTTGTCCAACTGCTTGAATTCCTCTGTGCGGGAACTATTTTCTTTGGCCATGATGTAGTTATTCCTCCTTGATATTCATGAATTACCAATATTGATAAAAATACGACAAAGCACCTTGTAAAGTGTAACATAAAATGCCCTGAAAATAAAGGCTAAATAAGATATATTAAATAAATTGATCACATTTATACTACTCATAAAAAATAATGGATATGCTTATGCTTATACGCTTACAGTGCGTAAAAGCAGCCGCCTATATGCGTATCAGCCCCTTTTGCGTGGCGTTTTCGCCATGCCCGCATATGCCTTTGTCCGCTTTGTATCACCGCGCGGCTTTTTATCCGTGGTGGCGCGGCTGTGCTCATTTTGGGCAGGCGGCACGAGTGCATCCTTATCAAAGCCTATCAGATCCTGCCTGTCGGCAGCTATTAGTGCCTCACGCGCCTTATCACGATATTGCGGAAGAAAATATTGCATAAGCGCACGCTGCATCGCCTTTTCACGTGCGCTCTTTGGTACATATACCCGCTTCATATCACGCGGATCAAGGCCAGTATAGTACATACAGGTGGACAGTGTGCCTGGCGTTGGGTAAAAATCTTGAACCTGTTCCGGCCGCTGTCCCGTGCGCTTAAGATACTGCGCAAGCGCTATGGCCGAATTAAGGTCGCTGCCCGGGTGCGAGCTCATGAAATACGGCACAATATACTGCTGCTTACCCATGTTCTTGTTTATCTGCATATATTTTTGCACAAACCTATCATACAGCGCGCGCCCGGGCTTGCCCATAAGGCGTAGCACCGAATCGTCTATATGCTCCGGCGCTACCTTAAGCTGGCCGCTCACATGGTTGGCCACAAGTTCGCGCATAAATGCATCGCTCTTATCATACATCACATAATCATAGCGGATACCGCTGCGCACGAACACCTTTTTTATATTCGGCAACGCAGATAGCTTTTTGAGCAGCTCCACATAGTCACTGTGATCCACCCGCAGATTTTCGCAGCGCTCAAAGCCAAGGCACTGGCGATCCGCACACACGCCGCTTTTAAGCTGCTTATCACATGCCGGCAACCTGAAATCCGCCGTAGGCCCGCCCACATCATGAATATACCCCTTGAATCCAGGCAGCAGCGCAAGAAGCTTGGCCTCTGTGAGTAGTGAAGCATGGCTGCGCGCCTGTATCACCCTGCCCTGATGAAACGTCAGTGCGCAGAACGAGCAGCCTCCAAAGCAGCCGCGGCATGAGGTAAGTGAAAACTCAACCTCATCCAGCGCCGGTATATGCTCATTGTATGACGGATGCGCTTCTCGCGTATATGGCAGCTCATACACATCGTCCAGCTCCTGCTGAGTAAGTGGTAGCGCAGGCGGATTTACCACGATATAGCCTTTATCGTGTGGCTGAACGATGCATTTCCCGCGCAGTGCATCCTGCTCGCGATATTGCGTCATAAACGCCTCGGCATAGCTGCGCGTATCCGAAGCAACCTGTTCAAAGCTATGTGTAAGTATATAGTCATACACATTATCTATGCTGTTTGTCATGTAGCAGGTGCCCTGAATATATGTTATATCCTGCACCTTAAGGCCACCGTCAAGCGCATCCGCCACATCCACAATTGCCCGCTCTCCCATGCCGTATATCAACAGGTCCGCACCGCTGTCCGACAATATGCTGCGCCGCACCTTATCATCCCAATAATCATAATGTGCAAAGCGGCGCAGGCTTGCCTCTATGCCCCCTATTATCACAGGCACGCCATGGTAAGCCGCACGCACCATATTAGAATACACAATTGTTGCCCTGTCCGGGCGTTTGCCCGCTATGCCGCCCGGTGTATATGCGTCCTCACTGCGGCGTCTCTTTGCCGCAGTGTAGTGATTTACCATTGAATCTATATTGCCGGCGCTGACCAAAAAGGCGAGTCTGGGCCTTCCAAAGCGCATAAAGTCACGCGTATCATGCCAATCCGGTTGCGCGATTATAGCCACGCTGTAACCATGGCTTTCAAGCACACGGCTTATTATGGCAGGTCCAAAGCTGGGATGGTCTATATAGGCATCCCCGATTATATATATAAAATCCGGCTGCGTTATTCCGCGTACCGAAAGCTCTGCCGTGCTCATTGGCAGCGGCATAAGATTTTGTTGCTTATTTCCCATAGGACTACTTTATCCCAAACCGCTCACTTATGCAATACCGCCTGCACCTCATGCTTGCTACCATCGTCTACAAGCGGTATAACATATTCATTTGCCGCATCCGGCGACCTTGTAACGCTGATGCAATATACGCTGCCGCCATACCGGTATTCCACCTCAAAGCTTTCCCATTCGGTGCATGGCGCGATATGCAGCGTATCGCCATAGCGCCTTATGCCGAGTATATGCTCTATGCCCAGCGTGTATATCCAGCCGGCAGCACCCGTATACCATGTCCAACCGCCTCTGCCGGCATTTTTGCCCACAGAATATATATCGGCCGCCACGGCATACGGTTCCGCCTTATACCGCTGCGGCTGCATTCCATGGGATAAAGGCAGCAACATTGAAAATATCTTATCAGCATCCTTTGCGCGTCCCAGTGCACACATGGCCAGCGCCGCCCATGCCGTAGCGTGCGTATATTGCCCGCCGTTTTCCCTAACCCCCGGCAGATACGCGCTAATATAGCCTATCTCCCCATCCGGTTCTGCAAACGGCGGAGCGAGTAGCCTGATTATTCTATTCTCCTCATCCAGCAACATATCCATCACCGCATCCATCGCTTCTTGCGCGTGTTCTCCGCCGCACAGCGCAGCCCACGCCTGTGATATGCAATCTATGCTGCAAACCGCATTGCGCTGCGAACCCAGCGCGCCCTGCGGGGTTATTGCCCGCTTATACCACGCGCCATCCCAGCCTGCTTGCTCCAGCCCCTGCCTAAGCGTATTTGTCGCCTCTGCCCAGTGCGCCGCCCGTTCATCTGAGCGCACATTTGCTATGGGCAGGAAGCGATCCAGCACATACAATAAAAACCATCCAAGCCATACGCTTCGGCTGCCCTGAGGCAGCATGTCCATACCATCATTCCAATCCCCGCCGTCCATCAGTGGCAGCCCATCGCTGCCAAGGCGCAATGATGCATCTATAGCCAGAGCACAGTGTTCATACAGCGTTGCGCTCGCTTCGCCCTCGCTCATCACATCATACAGGTCACGCCTGCCCTGCGGTATGGGCGCATCATCAAGGAAGCTGACGATTTCATCCAGCACGTCATCATCACCGGTTACTTCAATATATTGCTCCACGGCATACGGCAAAAACAATCTATCGTCGCTTATGCGCGTACGTACTCCGCGATTAGGCTCATGCCACCAATGGAGCACATCCCCCGCTTGGAACTGCCTTGCCGCACAGCGCAGTATATGCGCACGCACATAGTCAGGATCACCCTGTTTAAGCGAAAGCACATCCTGAAGCTGATCACGAAAGCCGAATGCGCCGCCGCATTGATAAAACCCTGTGCGTCCCAGCAGTCTGCTGCTCCACACCTGATACAGCAGTCTGCCATTTAGCATTATGTTGGCATCCTCATCCGGCGTCTTTACCCTTATGCCGCCCAGCCTGCTCTGCCACAGCCGTTTAACATCCTCAAGCGCCCGTTTTGCATCGCCGCAGGTCATGCTTAGCATTTGCGTAAGCGTCTCCTTGCTCTCCTGCCCAAGCAGCAGCAGAAGCGTACGTTCCTCGCCCGCGTGCAGCGTTATACCAGTGCGCAGTGCACTAAATCCGCCCTGTCCGGTTCTGCCGTTTAGCTTTGCATCCGTCCATCCTCCATTTAGAACAGTAAGCCTATCCGCCGAATATTCATGCTGCACACCCGGCATTGCAATATACGCGTATTCGTCAGACGGCTCGCGTAAGGACTGTGTAATCAGTGTGCCATCATATTGCGTATACAGCGCCTCGGTATGTTGAAATTCGCCCAATACCCAATCTACACAGTATAGAACGTTGATATTACGGGTGCGCGTCATCGGGTTTCGCATACGCAACAGTGAATATTTCACAGCCGCTTGCACATCCACAAACACGGTCAGTTCACATAAAAGCTCCTCTGAGGTTGACGAATACACGGTATACCCATACCCATGGGTAACGGTGCATTCTGCATCACGCGGCGCACCCGGTGTAACCGTCCAGCTTACGCCATTATCGGTATCCGTCAGCAGCACCATCTCGCCCTTAGGGTCGCGCACGGGGTCGTTATGCCACATCGTAAGCTTATTTAGGCGGCTGTTGCCCTTCCATGTATATCCGCCTCCGCTCTCCGTAACAAGCGTGCCAAACTGATCGTTAGCAAGTATATTGCACCAAGGCAACGGCGTTACATCATCGCGCAACGATATCACATATTCATCCATATCGTTGAATCCACCAAACCCATTGTAACGGCGCAATCCGCCTACTGATTTTGCAAATGACCCACGCGATTCGCCTAGGTTAGGATACTCCATCTGCTCGGCCTTAGGGATTATCACCGGCGCAAACTGCTTATCCAGGCTGCGGCTCTCGTCAATCTCAATGGTACACAATCCGCGCATCAAAGAATCCGCGTCTTTCGCCTCAAAACCGTTTATCACGTGCACGTGAGTCTTATCCCTGCAGCGCACCGCTATAAGCTCTGCAAGGCGCGTACGCAGCTCGTTTGCGTACTCATGCGGATAATCTCCAAACAGCACCAGATCAAACACAACACCCCGCGCAAGCATATATTCATGCAGCTCCAAGAGCGATTTTACCATACGCAATCTGGTCAATCTGGATATGCGCATATAGGCTATAGGGTTATCCCCTGATATCGAAAACCGCCACAGCGCGGCAATGCCGCCTTCCGCCTTAACCATATCCGTGCGATTCTTTTCACCGTATAAAAGCCGCGCCGCCATGCGTTCAAATGTATCGGTTCTCGTGACTTTAGCGGATTGCTCACGGCTACGCTGCTGCATTGCCGCCTGTTCAAACGCAGTGTCGGCCTGCCCCATAAGCTCTGCCGCAACCGCAAGCGCCTTATCTTTGGATTCCGCATAGCCCATTATAAAATATACGCGCTTAGCTTCTCCGGGCTCCACAGTAAGCTGTGTACGCATATGTATTCCAGGCTCTACCGGCATACCTACCGACTGGTTTGGCAACAACATCTGACGCATCGCCGCATGCAGGCCGCGCCCGCGCCCAGGCATTGTCAATCTGTCTGTGCAGCAATCCACCCTGCCAGCACCCTTGAGCGCGCAGTACATAAACTGCTCGCCCTTGGACACGCTACGCCGTCTGAACAGCAGCACTTCTCCATGCAGTGAAGCATCTACCGTCAGTTTTACAAATGCAGGGTGAGCAAGATCCTCCCGCTGACTGGCAAGGCATACCTCAGCAAATACGCCAATCTCAAGTTCTTTAGGCTGCCTCGCACGGTTTTTGAATGCAAGTCTTCGCACTTCACCATTATGGCGTGCCGATACGCATACATCCAGCCTGCTCTCCAGTTCCCCATTTTCGCGCAAAAAACTTGCCATATATCCCGAAAATAGTGCGCATTTTGGCAGTTCTGTCATATCCGGCGCAGCGGAATACACCTTGTCGCCCTCGCGTATAAGCATGTGTACGCCGGAATCCCCGCGCAGCATATCCGGTCTCCATCGATTTAGCATTATATCGCCACATTTGGAAAAACCAGTTCCGTTATCCGCGATAAACACCGTATATGTTCCGTTTGTAAGCAGCACCGTTTCCGGGATAACAGTGTCGCCTGCCGCTACGCGCGGTTTGGGCGCTTCATGCCTTTGCCTTTCGCCCTCTATCACGCTTTCGAACTCGCGTATAGCCACGCCACGCGGGCAATTTTCGGCAAGCAGCGTTTGTGCCGCCCGCATTTGTGGTATGCATAAAAAGCGTTTTTGCAGCGCATTGTCGTTTAGCGCATTATTCATCGCGCATAGCGCCATGCCCTGATGGTGTGCCATAAAGCTCTCGACCAGCTCATAGTCTGCGCCAGGACGCAGCCGATCCGGGGTGTAATCTACCGCTTCAAAAAAGCCGTATTCCCCCATGGCAAAATCAAGACGTGCTAGATTCTCCGCTGCCGCCGCTGCATCCACCATCAGCGCCAATGCCGAGGCATACGGCGCGGTTACGCGCTCGCGCTCGCGGTTGGTAGCTAGGCTTAGTTGTGGTACGCCAAACGCGCGGTATTGATAATACATCGACCTGTCAAATTCAAAATAGCCGGATTCCGAGATGCCCCACGGCCTGTCCTTTGCGCAATTGCGCTGCGCCTCCACTGCGCCCAGCGCGCTTGTGTACAGCAGTGTTCCCTCCACAATGCCTGTGAATATCACCGGCATCAGATATTCAAACATCGTGCCGCTCCAGCTCATAAGCGTACAGCGCTCCGCCGTTGATAGCAGCCGCCCCAGCGCAAACCAATTTGTACTATCCAGCTGCCCTAGCGCAATTGCCACAAGGCTTGTAAGGCGCGCTTCGCTTGCCAGCAGGTCATAGTGCGAGCGCGAAAGCTCACCCGCCTCGCAATCATATCCAATGTAAAACAACGACATGTCCGCATCATACAGCGCGCAAAAATCCATCTGCTGTGTAAGCGCACGGCACCTTTGGGCGCAATCGAGCGCTCCTCTGCTTACAAGTTCATCCATAGCGCTCGCCACAGTCATCAGCGACGCCGCAAGGTTTCCGCTGTCCACCGTGGAAACATATTTGGGAGTAAGTATGTTAAGCTCCCTAAGACCATACCAATTATACAGGTGCCCGTGCCATTTCTCCATCCTCTCTATTGTGCACAGCATCCGTTCTATCCGATGTATCAGCTCCACTTCACCGATAAATCCAAAATCCAGTGCGCACACGCACGCCATCATCCCCATGCCTATATTGGTAGGCGACGTATTTTTTACCGTTGGCTTTGGCGGATCTAACTGCAAATTATCCGGCGGCAGAAAGTTGCACTCCGCGTTGGCAAATGTTTCAAAATAGCCCCATGTGGCTCGCGCAGCGTCAATCAATCCTGCCTTTAGCTCATCCGATATTTTACTTTGCGGCTTTGCTCTATCCAACAGTTTGGATATCAACGGTGCAATTCCCCATATCAGCGCCAACACGATTGATAATACAGGCGTTCCTCCCCAAAAAGCGGAGCACGCCATAAGCGCTGCAATCACCGGGCATACAACAAGCGAATTGTAATATCCAATTAATCCATGTGGCAAGCCTCCGCTCTGCGCAGCCGTCTGCCATTCCAGCATATGCCTGTGTGATACCGTCATGCGGTATAATGTGCGCACCACAGCGTCCGTAGCCCTATATGCCGAATATGGAAGCACAGCTATCCACAGCAGCGCTCGCATGGCGGCAAATCCAAGTGAAGCCATGCCGACTTGCCCCATGCCCTTTGATACAATCCGCTCACGCAGCGCTGCCACGCCTTCGCATACAAGCCCCCAGAGCAGCATAAGCAGCGCCGCAGCAGTATGTGCGCCCCATCCCGTATAAGGGGTCAGCAGCAGCGCAAGCAATGCAGCAGGCAAGGCGATTGGACGCAACAGATTGAGTATTATCTTGTATTTATCTACCATCCGCATATCCGCGCCCGCACTTTTGAAAAGGAATGGTATCTGCTGATAGTCGCCGCGTATCCACCTATGCTCGCGTTTCCACCACGACAGCAGCGAACCAGGCTCCGTATCATACAGCACCACATCGCCCATATATCCGGCATTTAGCAGGCATCCCTCTATAAGGTCATGGCTGAGTACGGTATTATCAGCTATGCGTTCCCTCAGTACCCCATAGTATACCTGCACATCAAACATGCCCTTACCTGAATATATGCCAGAGCCTAAAGTATCCTGAAAAAATTCCCCGCTGCCCAAGTACGGCAGCACCCCTGCGTCCGCGTTCATTATACGTGCAAAGCGCGTCATGCCCTTGTGCGCAATGGGGCGCACCCTTGGCGCTATTATGCCATAGCCCCTTACTACTGTGCCCATGGCGTCAGTTTCCGGCCTGTTTAGCGGATGCATCGCCGCGCCTATAAGTTCGCCCAGCACCCCTATGGGCAGCTTTGTATCCGCATCCAGTGTGAGGCAATGGCTTATGCCCTGCGGAAGTGGTGATGATATTAGCAGGAATGGAGCCGTGTTTTCTTCGCATATAAGTGCGCACATATCCATCAGTGCGCCTCGCTTTCGCTCATGCCCCATGTACAACCCATCCGCATCATTCAGCGTGCGCTTGCGATGCAGATAAAAAAAGCGGCGCCCATATTTTTCGTTAAGCTTTTCAGTAAGCGCCGCGCCCATATTCAAAAGCGCCTTCTCCCCTTCCTTCGCAGGCGTATCCGCATCGGCAAAATCGCCCAGCACCGCAAAGTAACAGTCCAACCTGCCCGCAAGGTAGTGCGTTTCCAACTGCTCAAATGCAGCCGTTACGCTGCCCTCTCCGCTTATCAGCACCGGCAGCACCACCAGCGTTCGCGGTATCGGCGTTCGCTTATCCACCGCCATACGCGGCACCATCCGCACCCGCATACCTGAAAATAACCGCATGCTCAGGCTGCCCGCAATGCTCCATGCCGGAAGCAGTGTAAGCAACACATTTGTTAATCCACCATCTATAGCAAGCGACACCAGCCCAAACGTCAGTATAAGTTGAACGGCAATAACTGCTATGAGTTTTGTTTTGTCGCTCAGCTTCATATACCCTTTATCAGGTCTAAGCGTTTTAAGCAGTTCTTGCTGCCCTGCGTCAAAAAGATACCAACCAACATGTGCGCACTTTCCTGATTTATCGTCTGTCAGTTTCATGGCAGCGCTTGCCACAACCGTTTCTCCCGCTCCGGTTTTTCTGGCTATGCGCTCCACGTGCTGTCTATAATACGTTTTAGTGCGCTCATCCATATTGGGATAGCACCCATCTTCGCGCAATATATGCTCCACGCGGCAAAACCGCTCGAAGCTAGCCTTTATATTGAGCGAATCCAGGTATCTAAGTCCCGCTATTGCATCGCGCACGCGGTTAGCACTGTTTTCTGCCTGTCGCCTACTGTTGCGTACGGCATCGTCAACATCCACACCTGCAAACGCCATTCTCTCTGAAAACAGCTGCAACAGCGGATACTCGTCCGCATCCTCCATCATATGCACCAGTCTGTCGGCAAGCGCGGCATTTTCATGCGGCTGCAACGAATCTATATACGCCGAAGCCTTTGCGTCATTACGCGTAAGCCATTGTGCCGCGGCATCCGCCCTTTGATATTGGCGCAGCGTGGCCATGCACCCTTCGCACTCTATCGTCAACAGCTTGAGCAGCGCGATCCTTATCATATCCGGCAATGCCCACAGCTCACCTATCGTAAGCGGGCTTGCACTTTGGTATGCATCCAAAAAAGCCGTAAGTCTAGCCTCGTTCATAGGCCCTTCGCGCATTACCATGTTTGCCGCAATGCTATAGGCGCGCGGCAGCCCAACATGTATGCCCTCGGCGCAAACCGGCAGTTGGTGGCGGCGGCTTTCCCATTCGTTATGCGCTATAACCAGATTTTTTTCTATTACATAGAAATCTTCGCGGATTATCTCCGCCGCCGGAGTCGCCTCCGCGCTTGAGCGGATCCGCTTATAGCAACCTATCAGCACCCGTCTGTCATAGCTCAGCTGCGGAAACCCCATACGTTCTGTGCGCTGTGCTCTGCGCACGCAAAGCAGCGCAAGCTCCCTTGCATATGCCGTCAGTTCAGTTTTTGCCGCCACATGTGATATTCCATAATACGTTCTATTTTTTGGCATAAAAAAACACTCCCGTGCGTTGTGCACAAGAGTATTATCTGCAATAGGGGCGGATAAAAATCATCTATTAAGTGTTTTTCGCTGCATCCAGTTTTGCTTCCGTATTTTCCGCGGCCGCCGGGCGCCCCGCCTGTACGCTACGTTTATCCAATTCTGTAAGCAACGTCCTTATCCGCACCGTATCAAGCTCCTTGGCCTTATACAGCGCGTCGATATCCCTTATCAATTCGTCCAAAAACTCGTCCACCTCGCGCATATCATAGCCGTAGAACGAGTGTGAGAACCGCTTATTTATCACATCATCCCTATTCAATCTTACCTCTTCCTGACAAAAGCGCGCCAGACCGGCTGTATAAGCGGGCCTGCGCGCTTTTCTGAGTGTAATCAGATTATACCGTTTGCGCCTGCATCGCCATTGCCAATAACGTCATAGTTAGTGGGGGCTACAACGAATATTCCGCGCGATATCTTGTATATGGTTCCGTTGAGGGCATATACGGCGCCCGCCATGAAATCCAGTATGCGCTGAGCGCATTCGATTTCCAGCTCTTCCATATTCACGATAACTGGTTTGCGGCTCTTGAGATTATCGATGATATTCTGCGTATCCTCGTAGCTTATTGGATGATACACAATCATCTTCATCTGTCCGGCGCTAGGCAGACTTACAACATTGCCGACCGGCGCGGTTTTTTTCTTTGCCCTATTGCCAAGGCTTAGCACATTGTCGGTATCCGCAGGTTCGTAGTATTCGTCTGCGTATACGTCGTCCTCCATCTCAGTCTCTTCGATCCCTATGAAATCCATGAATTTGTTTAGAAATCCTGCCATTGTTATTCCTCCATTCAACTAGTTTTCTAATTGGCGCTTGGAGAAATATGATACCCGGCGGCCTGGCTGATCTATATATACGCCATGCCGCATCCACTCAGGTTCGTGCGCCAAACAATGCCGTACCTACGCGCACCATTGTAGCGCCCTCCGCTATCGCGGACATGTAATCCCCGCTCATGCCCATCGAAAGCTGTTCCATGGAAACATTCGGTATAGCACAATCCGAAATCCCCTCAAACAGCCGCCGCATCCGCTCAAAATGGCGGCGCACCTCCGCCTCACCCACCGCGGGCGGAATGCACATAAGCCCTTTTACGCGAATGTTGTTCATGTCGGAAATTGCCCTTAAAAAACCTGACATCTCGTCCACTGCAACGCCGCCCTTTTGCTCTTCGCCGCCTATGTTAACCTCTATCAGCACATCCTGCACCACATCGGCAGCGCCGGCCAGGCGGTCAATTGTTTCTGCAAGTGCAAGCCTGTCCACAGATTGGATAAGCTTTACCTTACCTATGACATATTTTACCTTATTCGTTTGCAGTTGTCCAATCAAATGCACATCCAATTCGTTGGAATTAAAAAAATCAAGCTTATCAGAAAGCTCCTGCACACGGTTCTCGCCAACGGCGTTTGCACCACAGGCTACCACCTCAGCGATTCGCTCCACCGGCACATACTTTGTAACGGCGATAAGTTGCACATCCGACGCGTTGCGCCCTGCCGATTCCGCCGCGCGCGCAATGTTGCCTATTATTGTTTCATAGTTTTCTCTTATGCTCATTTCTGTTTTTTAAACCTCATGCCTGCTGCCAGGCTATCCGCTGGGTTTTGGGGCTGCACTATCGCTTCACGCTCGTTTGTGGCAAGCACCTCCACCTCTATCTTGCGGCTCTCCTCGCCGGAGGAAATTACCACATACGGCAAACCATCCTTCATGCTGATCCCCTCAAGCGGTATTGAGATGCCCGAGGCCGACAGCGTTATGTTTGCCCTTACACAGCGTACGCTCATAAGCTCATCTATTGGCTCGCTAAACTCCAGAATATTAACTATTCCACCCGGCTGCACAAGCGGCGCCTTTGCCGTTCCGGTGCATGGCCTATCCGTATGTCCATCGAACACCACAGTATAGCTCTGCCCCTGCACTGTGCGCAGCGGCGAGGTATAAGGCGTTACAAATGCAATATACCAATGCAGATCGTTTACCATACGGTACAGCCTGTCCTCCGCCGGAGCCGTTGTATTTACGGCGCCCTTGAGCACTGTATTTATCAGATCCGCATTAAGCACATCCAGCTTTTCAGCCGAAAGTATCTGCTCATACCCGTCAAAATAAAAGCTTATCTTGCCGGATTGTTTGGCAGTTATCTCACTCTTCCAGTTCATCAGCTGAAGCTGCTTATCCTCTTGGTCCGTATACAAATCGCTAAGTTCCGCTGTGGGCTGCACATTGGTTTTAAGGTATTCTATACGCTGACTAAGAAGTGTCGTAAGGTCATTTTCAAGCTGAAGCAGATCTTCACCAGAGTCTTTGAGCACAACGGCGCGTATCGCATCCTCTTTTTTTTCTATCTGAAGCTGCAGCGTGTCAAGATCCGGGTTTTCCACATCCTCAAGCAGCAGCATCTGCATTGCCAGCACCTGTTTTTGGATTGTGATAAGCGACGTCATCATATCATCGCTGTAGCCCCATTTAAACACCTCAGCAACTGGAGTACCATCCTCCACCTGCGCCCCTTCCGCCACTTTAAAGAGCACCCTGTCGTAACGTTCGACTGATATTCCGGTTTCATCCCTTATTACCACCGCACTGGTGTTCATATCAAGATTTATAGTATTGCTGGACGTCATGCCAGTACCCCTATTGAACACCAAAAGGCACACGAGCAACGCAACGGCGACCACTGCGATCAGTAGAATATAGAATCTGCCCTTAATTTTCACCTTTGCCATGTCATCCCCCCTTCGGCCATTATGCCCAGTCAATCTAATCCGTAAAGCAATACTATTCTACAACTTCATAGCCCTTTTTTAAAGAGCGTCCATATTGCCGATCAAAATTTTCTTTATTTTTATTTTTATATATATCAAACAGCTCGTCCGCGCTCATCCCAGCGCGTATGCACATGCTTATAAAAAAATGCAGCACGTCTATCATCTCTTCCTTAATCGCGGCATCATCAATTGGCTTGGGATTCTTCCACCATTTGAAATTCACCTCGTTTAACAGCTCTCCAAGCTCAGCGATAATAGCCAGCACATCCTTTTGTATCCATTCCTCCGGCATAATATTCTCTAAATTGCGTAGCCTGACTATATCCTCATCCAGCGCCTGCTGCATCCCGAATATCATATCCAGTTTATCCACTTTAGCCCTCCGTAACCATCGTTTTTATGGACTCCGTATCCTTGTTGCGCCCCACCAGCGTTACCGCCATACGGCTAAAATCAAACACATACGGAACTATTCCCATTATATCATCCATGCTCACACGCTCTATGCGCTGCATAATCTCTTCTTCTGAATATATCTTGCCATGCGCAAGATACGACTTGCCTATCGCGTTGGCGCGCGCAGAGGTGCTCTCCTGCCCAAGCATGAAGCTTCCCTTTAGCTGCTCCTTGCTGCGTATTAGCTCATCCTGCGTTATTCCATCCCGTTTTATTGATCTAACCTCGTCGAGCATCAGCTCGCAAACCTTTTGTGTTTGTGCCTCGCCCGTGCCTGCATACAGCGTAAAATAGCCGGAATCCGCATATGAGGATGGATAGGAATACACAGAGTATGCAAGCCCGCGCTCCTCCCTGATCTTTTGGAAAAGACGTGAGCTCATGCTGCCGCCCAAGGCGTTATTTAACACACACAGCGCATATTGGCCATCGCTGTCAGTCGCGTAGCCAGGCAGTCCCATGCATATATGGGTTTGTTCTGTATCTTTATTTATGGCCTTAAAATCAATGCCGCTGCGTATTGCGCTCTTTGGCGCCGCCTGTGGCTTGCCGCTCTTGATGCTTCCAAAGCTCTGTGCCAGTATAGCTCGAAGATTATCCATGTTAAAGTTGCCCGCACAGGCAATCACAATGTTGCCAGACACATAATGCGCATCCATATAACCCATCAGGTCATCCCTTGTAAACGCCGAAACACTTTTTTCCGTTCCAAGTATAGGAAGGCTCAGCGGTGTACCTGTGTATATTGATTCGCACAGCTTCTCATGCACAAGATCCTCTGGGCTATCCTCCATCATGAGTATTTCTTCACATACAACGCCCTTTTCGCGGCGCATATCATCCTCATCAAACTTGGAAAAGCATAGTATGTCTGCCAGCATGTCCGCCGCCTTTTCCATATGCTCGTCCAACACCTTGGCATAAAAGCAGGTGCATTCCTTGGCTGTGAACGCATTTAGGTTGCCGCCGATTGCATCCATCTGAGCCGCGATATCACGCGCTGTACGGCGCTGCGTACCCTTGAAAAGCATATGCTCAATAAAATGCGATGCGCCACGCGTATTGGCATCCTCATATATAGAGCCTGCGCCTATCCATACGCCCATGCTCACAGAGCGAAATGATGGCATACACTCCGTAACTATGCTTACACCGTTATCCAACTTATCAAAAAAAACCATTCTGCAATACGTCGCTCGTTCGAACGACTTCAAGTCCTTTCTCGTCAAGTGCGGCAATTATACCGCCTAGCGCAGCGGCCGCGTTAGCTGTAGGCTGTGCCAATATTATACTGCCTTTTATCGGGTCAGTCGATACACGCAAGATTATATCTTCTGCGCTGCCCCTGGCGCACATTAGATCAACCGTGCATAGCACCTGAGTAAGTCCGGCTTTTTTTGCCGCCCTCGCCGACACAGCAACATCGCGATCGCCTGAATAATATAATCTAACGGGGCATCCACACAGTTGCTCTATTATCTTCATGCTGCGCTGCACATCCTCCGTTACCGCGGACAGCCTGCCATCAAATGCAACATCATAGCCCATTGTGGCAATTTCATGCCCTTGTGATGCCATGCGCACCAGCAGTGCAGGGTTTGCCTGCGCCCATTGTCCGCTGACTGCAAACGTAACGTGATTTCCGGTTTCCTTTAGCGTATCAAGTATAGGTTCTATTGCGGCCGCATTCCAACTCACCTCAAATTGCAGCGCTGCCTTATCCTCGGCCTGTCCTCGGTATACTGGCGCATAATACGCCCTCGCCATAACCGTCTGCGCATCCTGCGTGTTAGTCACAAAATACAGCGCGCACATTATCAGCAGCAGAAGCACGTCTACTGCAATACTCCCCTTTGTCCTTTGCTTTTGTCTCATAATGGAACAACCTCTCTAATAGTATATGGTTATTCCATGAGTATTCGTTTGCGTCCCTTCTTATGCAAGCAAAGCATAGCCATGATGGTTATGCTTTGCTGAATATAGCTATACGAGTCTGTTTTATTTTTCTTCAGGGATAAGGCCCTTGCGGGTAAGGTCGATCTTGCCGTCCGGCTTGATGTCTATTACGCGCACCAGTATCTCATCACCTATGGAAACTTCATCCTCAACCTTTTCAACGCGATGGTTGGCCAGTTTGGATATATGCACAAGACCCTTTTTACCGGGCTTCACTTCAACCTGCGCGCCTATGGGAAGTATGTTTACAACCTTGCCCAGTATCACATCCCCCACTGAGATATCTCGCACTATGTCGTCTATCATCTTTTTGGCTGCCGCAGACGCCGCGCCGTCAGGCGAAAGTATAAACACACGGCCATCATCCTCAATGTCGATTTTAACGCCAGTATCCGCGATGATCTTGTTTATCACCTTGCCGCCTGTGCCTATCACCTCGCGGATCTTGTCCGGATGTATGGTAAACTGCAATACGCGCGGTGCATATACCGAAAGCTCCTCGCGATGTGTTGGCAGCGTTTCCAACATCTTGTCCAATATATACATTCTGCCGCGCCTTGCTTGCTCCAGCGCACGGGTAAGCACCTGCTCGTCTATACCCTTTATTTTGATATCCATCTGTATGGCAGTTATTCCATCGCGTGTTCCAGCCACCTTGAAATCCATATCACCCAGGAAATCTTCAAGCCCCTGTATATCCGTCATCACTGCGATATTGCCGTTAGTCTCATCCTTTATAAGGCCCATCGCCACACCTGCTACTGGCTTTTTGATAGGCACACCTGCATCCATAAGCGCTAGCGTGCTTGCGCATATAGAAGCCTGAGATGTAGAGCCGTTGCTGCTTATTACCTCTGACACAAGGCGCATTGAATACGGGAATTCCTCTTCTGAAGGCAGCACGGGCAGCAGCGCGCGCTCCGCCAGTGCGCCATGGCCTATCTCACGGCGGCCAGGGCCGCGCATCATACGGGTTTCGCCCACGGAATATGGTGGCATGTTGTATTGATGCATATAGCGTTTATATTCTTCTTCACCTATGCCATCCAGCGTTTGTCCATCGCCCAACGCACCAAGCGTGGCTATTGTAAGCACCTGCGTCTGCCCTCTTGTAAACACGCCTGAGCCGTGGGTACGTGGCAATATGCCGACTTCACACCATATTGGGCGTATATCCTCATACTTGCGTCCATCAGGACGGATGCCGCGGTTGATTATCTTATCGCGCACCACTTCCTTGGTTAGTGTATACAATATGCTGTCAACATCCTTCGCTGAATCCGGGAATTGCTCTGAAAAGTGTTCTATCGTCTCTTGTTTAATCTGATTGCTACGCTCTTCGCGCTCAGTGCGATCAAATGTATCCAATGACCACTCCACCTTGTCGGCGGCAAATGCGCGCACAAGCTCCACAAAACCCGCATCAGGCTTATATATGTTAACCTCGCGCTTTGGCTTGCCTGCCGCAGCAGCTATCTCATCGATGAAATCAACAATTTTCTTTATCTCTTCATGCGCAAACAGTATGGCCTTTAACATCTGGGCCTCTGTTAGTTCGCTCGCGCCCGCTTCCACCATCATCACCGCGTCGCGCGTGCCTGCCACTGTAAGGCTAAGCTTGCTGGCTTCGCGCTGCGCAGAATCCGGATTGATTATATACTCGCCATCCAAATAACCCACGCTCACAGCGCCGGTGGGGCCTGCAAAGGGTGCATCTGATATTGAAAGCGCCGCGGAGGAGCCTATCATAGCCAATATGTCTGGTTGAACATCCTGCTCCACGGACAGCACCGTAGCGACAACCTGAATATCGTTGTAAAATCCCTTAGGGAACAGCGGACGAAGCGGCCTGTCTATAAGGCGTGAAGTCAAAATTGCGCGCTCCGAAGGTCTACCCTCACGTTTAATGAAACCGCCCGGTATCTTGCCCACTGAGTACATTTTTTCTTCAAATTCAACGCTTAGTGGAAGAAAATCCACACCTTCGCGTGCTGACTTCGCAACTGTTGCGCATACCAGCACCGCTGTATCGCCACAGCGCAGCAGACATGAGCCGCCAGCCTGTTCCGCATATTTGCCGGTTTCAACCGTCAATGTGCGTCCGGCCAACTCCATTTGAAATTTGTTTTGCATCTTCATGCTCCTTCTTCATTCTTTTATTAATATCCTTGTTATTATATCCTATCAGTACTCAAAGCGCACTATTATTTTTCAAAAGTACCTATTAGTGCCAATTATTTTACTACAAATAAAAAGCGCGAACCGACTGGTTCGCGCTTTGCTGTTCATTATTTTCTGAGATTTAAGCTTGTGATTATAACTCTGTAACGTTCGATGTCCTTTTTCTTTAGGTAATCAAGCAGACCCCTGCGCTGACCAACCATTTTCAGCAGGCCACGGCGGGAATGATGGTCCTTCTTGTGCAGCTTAAGATGCTCATTTAAGTGGTTGATACGCGCGGTTAACAGCGCTATCTGCACCTCTGGAGAACCCGTGTCGCCCTCATGAATCTTATATTGTTCGATGATCTCTAGCTTGGTCATTTCTGACAATTCCATTTTAGTTTCTCCTTAATTTTTATCCCCGAAAGCCGAGTAGAACGTCGGAGTCGTCGCTAAACGCAGCTATCGGATCCTTTTATGATCCAGTGATTATATCATATAGCCTCGGGCTTGTAAACATGCATTCCAACGCTAAATTCGATGGATTAATCCATTTTCCCCAGTATTTTCCTTGCTGCTTGCGCATCTGCGCTTATCTGCGCTGCAAGCTCCTGTATGCTGTTAAAGCGCACATCCTCGCGCAGCCTTTGCACAAAACAAACGCTCAGCCACTCACCGTAGATATCGCCTTCAAAATCAAGTATATGCGTTTCCATTGTGGTCATCTTCCCATTGACCGTTGGATTGTTGCCAATATTTGTAATCGACATATATTCCTTGCCGCACACCCGTGCACGCGTGGCATATACCCCGCATTTTGGCAGCACTTTATCGGCTTGCTCCACTATGTTGGCTGTGGGAAAGCCCAGCTTGCGACCTATATGACGATTTTCAGTAACGCTGCCGCACATCGTGTATTCTTCAGTCAGCATAGAGTTGGCCGATGCTATATCGCCCTGCTCTAAGCAAGCACGTATGCGGCTGCTTGATACTATGCCGCCATCAAAATAGGCGGGGGCTATCTCGCATACCTCAAAGCCAAGCTCTTCGCCAAGGCTGCGCAGTTCATCTATGTTGCCGGTGCCGCCCGCGCCAAAGGAATAATTGAAGCCCGCCACCGCTATCGCCATGTTATACTCTTTTATGAGCCGCACAACAAAGTCCCGCGGTGAAAGCGCCGCAAAAGCAGCGTCAAAATCCACCGCCTCAACCTCACAGTTAAAGCAATGCAATGCCGCAATACGCTCCTGTTCACTCATAAGCAGGCGCGGCGCCTTGTTAAACAGCGTAAGCGGATGTGTTGTAAATGTATATATCATGCATGGTATATCGTTTTGCTGTCCCAGCTCAATCGCCTTGCCGATAAGCTCGCGATGGCCTATGTGCAGCCCATCAAATGTACCCAGCGCTATTACCCGCTTATTAACCATTGGTGTCTCCCCGTAAAAACATGTTGATGCGCAGCCCATCGCTTTCGCATTTGCCCACGCCTATAAACTCGCCATTGCAGTATATCCTAAGCTGAACGCCATCGGCTGTAATCCCCGCTACTTTTACCGGCGCACCGTTTATCAGCCTTTTGGAATTCTCTTCATCCAGCGTTACCCTTGCTTCATTCATATTCCCCAGCACGGTTTCAACGCTTGTTAACGCCGTTTGCAGCGTGTCTGTTTCCCTCATTGCGCGCAGCTCTTCCAGCGTAAACGCATCCCCGATTTCGAAGTTGCCGCTCCTTACCCTAAGCAAAAACGACATATAGGCATTTACCCCCATGGAATTGCCTATATCCCGGCACAGTGTGCGCACATAGGTTCCCTTTGAGCAGACTATCCTTATCATAAATCTGTTTGGCGCGCTTTGACGTATCAGTTCTAAGGTGTATATAGTTATGCTTCGTACCTTCAGCTTTGTCTCGTCTATGCTCTCGCCCGCCCGCGCTATCTTATACATCTGTCGCCCGTCTATGCGCACAGCAGAGTACATTGGCGCTATCTGCTGCTGTTCTCCCATAAAACGCGCCAATGCCGTAGTTACCTCGTCAGCAGACACGGTTTTATCGCATACCGCTATCGCCTTACCGTAGGCATCCTGCGTATCCGTTTCAGCACCAACGCACAGCTCGGCTATGTATTCCTTCTGCTTATCCACGAGCAGATCAAAAAGACGCGTTGCTCTACCCAAGCAAACAGGTAACACCCCGGCAGCCCCCGGATCCAGCGTACCTGTATGTCCCACGCGCTTCATGTCAAATATATGTCTTAAATCTGAAACCACATCGCTGGACGTCATTCCCGGCGGTTTGAGTACGTTTACTATGCCCTCTATTTTTACCCCTCCAATGCCGCCTGCGCTAATTCCATCGTCTGTGCGTATACCTGCTCCGCGCGCCCATGCGCAGTATATCCGGCTGCGCGTTTATGTCCGCCGCCGCCCATACGCTTGGCTATCGCGCTTACATCGGCATACAGTTTGCTGCGCAGGCTCACCTTGTATGTATCTTCTCCGCATTCGCGTATCAGTATCGCTATCTCAACGCCAGCCACATCACGTATATGGTCGATTATACCCTCTGTATCCTCGCCTGAAGCGCCCACACTCTGCATATCTTCAGCGCTTATAATGGATATCCCTATCCTGCCATCCGCAAGGCGCTGCATATTCATTATGCTTATACCCAGCAGCTTTTTCTTTTGGTATGGTATTGTGCGGAATATACGGCGATTTATATCGTATGTATCCACGCCCGTTTGAAGCAGCGCCGCCGCCGTCCTATGCGTATCCGGCGTTGTGTTTCCGTATGCAAAGTTACCCGTGTCCGTAATAAGTGCGGTATACAGGCACATTGCCGTCTGCTTATCCATATCCGTCAGCAGCATGCCTGCAAGCTCATATATCAGCTCGCCCGTAGCCGCAGCCTCCCCGTCCACCGCGTTATAGTCGGCATAGCAGGCGTTTGTTATATGGTGGTCTATATTTGCCGTGTGCTCAGCTGCGCAAAAAATGCGCATCGCCCCACCCATGCGTTCTTCATCCGCGCAATCAATAGATATTACAGCACCACCCGGCTTTGCCGCATCTGGCGTTATAACGCAATCCGCATATGGCAAAAACGAATATATTTGTGGCACGCTGTCCTCGCACACCACGCTTGCCTGTTTACCCATGCGTTTAATGATGCACAGCAGTGCCAGCGCAGAGCCCAATGTATCCCCATCCGGCGATATATGCGATATTAGCGTAAAATCACAATTCTCGCGTATGAAATCGGCTATGGCCGAAAGCTGGGTACGCACCATGTTAATCCTGCTTTCTAGGCTTGTTCAGCTCATCTATCAGCTTTGATATATGCACGCTGTATTCTATTGAATTATCAAGCTCAAATTTGAATTTAGGCAGCGAGCGTATATCCATACGCCGCCCTATTTCACGCGCAATAAAACCGGATGCGTTGTTTAACGCAACCACGGCTTCCTCGCGCACTTTGTCGCTCTTGTCGTATACGCTGACGCGCACCTTAGCCCATTTAAGGTCGTTGGTCACGTCAACGTTCATTATTGTGGTCATAATTGTGATACGCGGATCCTTCATTTCCCGCACTATCTCGCTCATTACCTTTTTGATTTCCTCGGCCATACGGTCGTATCTTACGTTCGGCATTACCGCTTGACTTCCTCCATTACGAAAGCTTCTATTTCATCGCCCTCATGGACGTCGTTGAAGTTTTCTATGCCTACTCCGCATTCATAGCCAGCGGCAACTTCCTTCGCATCGTCCTTAAAGCGCTTGAGGGACGCTATCTTACCCTCGTGTATTACCACGCCATCGCGCACAACACGCACTTCGGCATTTCTCATTATCTTACCATCCAGCACGTATGAGCCTGCCACAGTGCCAACGCCGGTAACCTTAAACACCCCGCGCACTGATACATGGCCCAGCAGCACCTCCTTGAACACCGGTGCAAACATGCCCTTCATGGCATTTTGTATATCCTCTATGGCATTGTATATTACCCTGTACATACGCACATCCACTTTTTCGCGCTCCGCCATAACACGCGCTGAAGCATCAGGACGCACGTTGAATCCAATCACTATTGCATTTGAAGCGGAAGCAAACATTATATCGTTGCCCGTTATAGCGCCTACTCCTCCGTGGATGCACCTTACGCGCACCTCCTCGTTAGAAAGCTTTTCAAGCGCTGATTTAACAGCCTCAACAGAGCCCTGAACATCCGCCTTTACGATTACGTTAAGATCCTTAACCTGCCCCTCAGCGATCTGCGTAAACAGGTCATCCAGCGATACCTTTGAAAGGTTCTTTAGCTGCTCCGCCTTCTGTTTATCGCGGCGCTCCTCTGCCACCTGACGCGACAACTTATCTATCTCGGCAACGTTGAGTATATCGCCTGCGGCCGGCACCTCTGAGAAGCCCAGCACCTCAACAGGCTGGCTTGGGCCCGCCTCATCCACGCGCCTGCCCTTATCATCCATCATAGCCCTTACCCTGCCGTAGGTTGTGCCCGCAACCACTGGATCGCCCACATGCAGCGTGCCGTTTTGCACCAGAACGGTGGCAATTGGGCCACGGCCCTTATGCAGCTCCGCCTCTATTATGGTACCCTTCGCTATACGGTTTGGGTTCGCCTTAAGTTCAAGCACATCCGCCTGCAGCAACACCATTTCCAATAGCATATCCAAATTCATGCGAGTCTTTGCCGATACTGGTACGCATATCGTATCGCCGCCCCACTCTTCGCTCACAAGCCCATACTCTGTGAGCTGCTGCGTCACACGCTTTGGATTTGCCGCTTCTTTATCCATCTTATTGATGGCAACGATTATTGGAACACCCGCCGCCTTGGCATGGTTTATCGCCTCCACCGTCTGCGGCATTATACCATCGTCCGCCGCCACAACCAATATAACTATATCGGTAACCTGCGCTCCCCGCGCTCGCATTGAGGTGAACGCCTCATGGCCCGGTGTATCTATAAATGTAATTTGTCTGTCGCTCTTGGTAACGGTATACGCGCCTATATGCTGCGTTATCCCGCCCGCCTCGCCATCGGTTATTGTGCTTTCGCGTATAGCGTCAAGCAGAGAGGTCTTACCATGGTCAACGTGACCCATTATGGTAACTACGGGTGGGCGAGCTATTGTATCGCCAACATCATCTGCCACTACCTCGCGCTCCTGCAGCACATCCTCAAATGTCTTTGTAGGCGTATATTCCAATTCGATACTGTAATCCAATGCGACCAGTGAACAGGTATCGAAATCAAGCTCTTGATTTATGGTGGCCATTATACCCAACACAAACAGCTTCTTAATTATTTCAGACACCGGCTTGCCTATCTTTTCGGAAAGATCCTTTACGGTTATGTTTTCCGTGGTGATCACTGCCTTTTCGATTTTGACGGGTTCGGGTCTGCGCACCAACTGCTGCTTTTTTTGTTTATGTCTACGGGCAATGCCATCCTCGTCCCATACATTGATCTGTGGCACGGCTTCCTTAAGTATGGCCTTCTTAGATTTTACCCTGCGGTCATCGTCACGGGGCTTGGTATAGACGTTCTTGTTTGGATCATAGTTGCTCACAC
The DNA here is from genome assembly GCA_036652795.1 of Clostridia bacterium. Classification (GTDB taxonomy): domain Bacteria; phylum Bacillota; class Clostridia; order Christensenellales; family CAG-138; genus JAVVVD01. Next base: position 159,887 of record JAVVVD010000003.1, read on the forward strand.
GATCCTTGGCAGGCGTTATTGTTGGCGCGGCAGGGCGTTTAGGCTGATAGCCTGTCTGTCCACCCGCCGGGCGCTGCTGATAGCCGGTTTGTCCCGCCGGGCGCTGCTGATAGCCGGTCTGTCCCGCCGGGCGCTGCTGATAGCCGGTCTGTCCCGCCGGGCGCTGCTGATAGCCGGTCTGCTGGTAACCAGTCTGCCCTGCCGGGCGCTGCTGATAGCCAGTCTGCCCTGCTGGGCGCTGCTGATATGTGCTCTGAGGCTTTTCAGCCGCAGTATTTGTTGCAGGTGTCGTCGCTGCTACTGGCGTTGCCGATGTTGCAGGTGTCGAAGGCATTACCGGTGCTGCGGACGCTACCGGTGCTGCGGACGCTACCGGTGCCGCAGGTGCACTTAGTGTTGCGGGTGTTGCGGACGCTACCGGTGCCGAAGGCGCACTCAATGTTGCGGGTGTTGCGGGTGTTGCCGGCGCTGCTGCAACCGGGACGACAGGAGCCACTACTGGTTCCACCTTAACTTCTTTTACCATTGATGCAGACGTTTCCTTCATCGTTTTTTCTGTATTTGTAATCTGCGCATGCACCGCAGGTTCGGAAATTTCGTGCGGCTGCACAGAAGTGGCAGATTGTGCCGTTTCATGCTTTGGCGTTTGAGCCTTATCATTTGCCGCATCAGGCGCCTCCTGTATAGGGGCAGCTTCGCTAGGCTCGGAATGGAAAGCAAGATCGCCCTCCTGAGCAAGCACCTCGCGCAGGCGCTCTGCCTTTTCGCGCTCAATGCGCTCCTTCCGCTCAGCCTTTTCTTTTTCCACAAGCTGACCCTCCGCGCGACGCACCTGCTGGAGCGCCTCGTTCATGTCGTCGTGTGACTTTTTGATTTTATCAAAAAGCTCCTTTGCCTGTGTTTCTAATTCCTTCGCGGAATCCATAACCTTGGTTTTTGCCATCAATCGACACCCCCGTCAGTATTTGCGTTAGCTTCCAGTATCATTCGGGCAAATCCGTCACCCGTTATCACCGCCACCATCCTGCCATCCTTGCCTATCGCGTGACCCATATCCTGCATGGTCAAGCATGGTATTCCTGCTCTTTCGCAGTATCCGCGATAGCGCGCAGCCGTGCTTTCGGACGCTAATTCGTCCAGCACCAGCAGCTTTGCTTTCTTGGCCTTTACAGCCCGCTCACACACAAAATCCCCCGATATACAATTGCCTGAGCGCATTGCAAAACCAATGGCGCTGCGCAGCTTGTTTTCACTCACAGCAGCCCATCTCCTCGCCAAGTCTCTGCCAAACCGTTTCATCCACATGTGTTTCCAGCGCACGCTCAAGTGCGCGTATCCGTTTAGCCTTTTCAAGGCATGCACGGTTTTTGCAGATATATGCACCTCTGCCGGATGCTTTTCCGGTTTTATCCACGGATATCTTGCCTTCGGGCGAGCGCACTATACGCATTAGCTCCGCCTTGGGCTTCATCTCGCGGCAGCCCACGCACATGCGCGCGGGTATCTTTTTTGGCTGCTTAGGCTGCATCATACCTCCCGGCGCGCTTATTCCTCCGCGCCCTCGTCAGTTGTATTCTCATCCGTGTCTTCGACCTCTTGAGACTCTTCAGACTCGTCGTATTCCTCGTCATACATGTCCACAGCCTGCTCTGCCTGGGATTGACTTTTTATATCTATCTTCCACCCGGTAAGTTTTGCAGCAAGGCGCACATTCTGCCCCTCCTTGCCTATGGCAAGCGAAAGCTGATTATCCGGTACTATAACGCGGGTTGCCTTTTCATCCTCGTTGATATATACCATCAGTACCCTTGCTGGGCTGAGGGCTTTTGCTATATATACGGCGGGATCGCTGTCCCACTCGATAATATCTATCTTCTCATTATGCAGTTCGTTCACTATTCGTTCCACGCGGATACCCCTTTGACCCACACACGCACCAACAGCATCGATTTGCGGATCCGTAGAGTGCATGGCCACCTTGGTGCGGAAGCCCGCTTCCCTGGCAATTGATTTTATCTGCACCACGCCGGACTGTATCTCTGGTACCTCCATCTCAAACAAGCGCTTAACAAGGCCAGGATGCGTACGCGATACCAGCACCTGTGGACCCTTGTTGGTTTTTCTGACCTCCAGCACATATACCTTTATACGGTTGTTGTTATTATATTCCTCACCCGGTATGGTTTCGTTAGGCGCGATAAGCCCGTCTGTTTTGCCAAGCTCCACATATACGCCGCCCTTTTCAACACGCTGCACAATGGCTGTGAGCGCCTCATTTTCCTTTTCGACGTATTCATCAAATATAACGCCGCGCTCCGCCTCGCGTATGCGCTGCACCACCACCTGTTTGGCAGTCTGTGCCGCTATGCGTCCAAAGCTCTTCGGGTCGACTTCTTCTTCAAGCACGTCGCCCAGTTCATAGAGTGCATTTACCTTTTTGGCATCTTCCAGGGTTATCTCTCCATGTATATTCTCTACCTGCTCCACCACGGTCTTTGAGGCAAATATCTGCACTTCTCCCGTGTCCCTATCTACAATTGCGCGCACGCTGTTGTTTGCGCCATAATTACGTTTGTATGCAGCAATTAACGCAGATTCAAATGCGTCTATAAGGATATCCACCGATATGCCGCGTTCCTTTTCTATCGCACTTAGTGCTTCGATGAAATCGGAATTCATGCTAATACTCTCCCTTGTGTTATGTTAAATATCATTCAAAACTAATATAGGGTTTTATGCTCGCTGCGTCCTTTCGGAGTATGGACTGCCTTTGGCCATTCTCCTCTATTTCAAACGCATCCGCCGCATACGATACCAGTGTGCCGAAAAGCTCCTTTTTGCCATCTGTCGGCGCGTATAGCTTCACGGTCATCTTTTTACCCATGTTGCGCTCAAAGTCCTTATCCTTTTTAAGTGGGCGGTCAATCCCTATTGAGGATACTGACAGATAATAGGGTTGCTCAATCGGGTCCGCTTCATCCAACATAGGATCTACCGCGCGGCTTACCTTTTCGCAATCATCAATCGTCACACCGTTTTGCGAATCTATATAGATCGTAAGCACCCAGCTGCCCTGCTCCTTAACGAATTCCACCTCGTCCAATTCATAGCCCATTGCCTGTATTGGGGCGCGTACTATGGCTTCTACTTTGTCGGTAGTTTTCACAGGAACCTCCGTCCTCAAAATAAAAGAGCGGGATTTCGCCCACTCTTACTCACAAATACAGCGTTTTGCTGTCCAACGCGAGTATCATAGCACATGTTGCACACATAAATCAAGTAAATTGTTTAAGGCGGCTCAAAAGCGGCTCAAAAAAGGCTTATTTGGTTGCTTTCAGGCAATCCGCTCAGGCAGCCCTCGGCTATCAATGCGCTTACGACGGCACTGTTGGCCTTACTGCGGGCTCTGAAATCTTCTACGGAGGTGAATTTGCCAGTTGCCTGCGCCGCGGCTATCCCTTCAGCAGCATTGCCGCCCACACCCGCCACCGATGAAAACGGAGGGCGCAGCGCACCATCCTCTATTACAAACCGTTTTGCCGCAGATTTATACAGATCCAGCGGAAGCAGTTCTATCCCACGCAGGTTCATCTCGTATACAATCTCAAGTATAGCCAGCAGATCCTCTTCCTTTGGTTCTATATCGTTGCCTTTTTTTCGCAGCGCAGTTATGTTTGCAAGCACTTTTTCGGAGCCACCCTGCGCATATGCAAGATCGAACGCATCCGCACGCACCGTGAAATACACAGCGTAAAACGCCGCAGGGTAATGCACCTTATAATATGCCACACGAAACGCCATCATCACATATGCGGCGGCATGCGCTCTTGGGAACATATACTGTATTTTTTTGCACGATGCCATAAACCAATCCGGCACATTAATCGCCCGCATAGCCTGTTCCATATCCGGCGTGAGCCCGCGTCCCTTACGCACATTTTCCATCGTTTTAAACGATATCGAGGGGTCACCGCCCTTTGCGATTAGGTAGTTCATTATATCGTCTCGTGTACATATTACGTCAGAGAGCGTAGCCGTGCCTCCGCGCACAAGGTCCTGAGCGTTCCCCACCCAAACATCGGTACCGTGGGAAAGGCCGGATATTCGCACAAGCTCCTCCATTGTGGTAGGCCGCGTGTCCATTAGCATCTGGCGCACAAACGCCGTGCCAAATTCCGGTATGGCAAGGCTGCCCACATCGCATGACAGTTTATCTAGCGATACCCCCAGCGGCTCTGCCGATGAAAACAGGCGCATCGTATCAGGATCATCAAGCGGTATGCCGCGCGGATTTAAGCCGGTGATATCCTCAAGCATACGCAGCACCGTTGGATCATCATGCCCAAGTATATCCAGCTTTACGAGCCTGTCGTCCAAGGCATGGAAATCAAAATGTGTGGTGATGGTGTTGGTATCGCTCTTATCCGCAGGGTACTGCACCGGCGTAAACTCCATTATATCATTTTCCTCCGGCACTATTACAATACCACCAGGATGCTGCCCTGTGGTGCGCTTTACCCCCGTGCATCCAGCCACAAGCCTATCTATCTCATCACGGTTTACGCGTATTCCATGCTCTTCGCAGTAGTTTTTGACATAGCCATAGGCAGTCTTATCCTGTATGCCTGATATTGTTCCGGCACGGAACGCATGGCCTGTGCCAAACATTGTTTCCGTATATTTATGCGCTACCGACTGGTATTCGCCTGAAAAATTCAGGTCGATATCTGGCGTTTTATCCCCTTTGAAGCCCAAAAATACCTCGAATGGAATATCATATCCCGCCTTGCCCATCATTTTACCGCATACCGGGCAAACCTTATCCGGCATATCCACACCGCACGCGTATTTGCTTCTGTCAATATCGAATTCGCTGTGGCGGCAAGAACAAACGTAGTGCGGCGGCAGGGAGTTCACCTCTGTTATACCCGCAAGTGTCGCCACCAGCGATGAACCGACCGATCCTCTTGAGCCAACGAGATACCCGTCGCTCAGCGATTTTTTAACAAGCCGCTGCGCCATCAGGTATAGCGAAGCATAACCGTTGCCAATTATTGAATTAAGCTCCCTATCCAGCCTTGCCTGTACTATATCCGGCAGCACATCGCCATATAGCTCATGCGCCCGCGCTACCGCCATACCCGAAAGCTCCTCGTTTGCGCCCGGAAATGTGGGCGCATATGTGCGTTTGCCATCCAAAAATGGTTTCATTACCTCGCACATGTCAGCTATGGCATTGGGGTTATCTATTACAACCTCGCGCGCCTTGCTCTCGCCAAGATAGGAAAATTCTTCTAGCATTTCGTCTGTGGTTTTAAAGTACAACGGCGCCTGCTGCTCAGCATCCTTAAAGTCACGTGAATGCATGAGTATAGCGCGATATATCGCGTCCTCCGGCTCCAAAAAATGTACGTCGCCCGTGCCCACAACCGGCTTATTGAGTTGCTCACCCAGCTCAACTATGCGGCAGTTAAGCTCCTGTAGGCCTTGCTTATCCTTAACTATACCTTCACGCACCAAAAACTCGTTATTTCCCGTAGGCTGTATTTCAAGATAATCATACATCGCGGCCACCTGTTCGAGTTTTTCCTGATCCACACCCTCGAGTATGGCCCTAAACACCTCGCCTGCCTCACAGGCAGAACCTATAATAAGACCCTCTCTGTGCATCATAAGCAGACTTTTGGGTATCTGTGGCACCTTTTTTAGATACTCAAGATGCGCATATGATACCAGCCTGTAAAGATTTTTGAGGCCCTCATGATTTTGTGCGATGATTATTATGTGAAAATTGTTTCTGCGACCCTTTTTATGCTCCTTCGTTGTTAAATCCATAAGCGGCAGTGATGCGCCCCGCTCCTCAACCTTTTTTATGTATATCTGCAGCAGAGCCGCTGTTGCCTGTGCTGCATCCGCCGCGCGCGGACCCGTATTAATCCCCATCGCCTTTGCTGCCGCTTCCAGTCCTGTATCGTTAAGTTCCCTCTCAAGATAATGTGTAAGTATAGCGGTATCCACACATCTTCCAGCCTCGTTTAGCCCAAATCTATCCGCATAGTCGGCTATCAGCTTATACTGCGCCTTTCCATGCGCCACAGGCACAGCGCCTTGCATAAAGTTGTGCAGTGCGCTAAGCGCCTCGCGCAGCGGTATTCCATCGGCTATAATATCATCCGTAAGTCCTGTGCGTTTTTGCAGCTTTGAATCGATAGGTACGCCGGGATTTACCGTAATATTTATGCGCTCGATTATGTGTTCCCTATCAAAGCGCACCGCCGCCAGCTCATATATATATGTTTCCTTAGCGCTTGCGGTACTGTTTATCCCTATTGCCACAAATATACCCGATACCGGCGTTTGCTCGCAATCCGGCAACAGATACCCTTCAACGCCTAGTATCACCTTTATATCAATTCCGTTCTTTTTTAGCTTGTCCGCAGTGCTAACAGCCTGCGGAAACGCCTGCACCACGCCATGATCAGTTATTGCCACCGCTTTATGCCCCCAGCGCGCCGCCGTTTTAACCGCATCCGCTGCCTCCACAAGCCCATCCATGCTTGACATTTTGGTATGCAGATGCAGTTCAACACGCTTTTGCTGCGCATCGTCCATACGCCGCACAGGCTGTATGTAATTTATATCGTTTGGATATACGCACATGCGCTTGAGCCATTGATCCATGCTATAGCGGCCTTTAACCACAAGCCATTCGCCGTTGCTTTTACACTGCTCTATACGCGAGTGCACTCCCTTTTCATTTGATGTAAGAAACAGTTTTATTGGCGTGCTGTTTGTGTGGTCCGATATCACAGCCACCATTATGCAGCCGCCTTCGCCGCGCTGACGCACGTCTATTGATAGTATCTCGCCTTGAATCAATACACTTGTCATGGTTTCCTGGACATCCACCTGGCGCATCAGCTTATTTGTTTTTATCTCACGCCCCATTATCACGTGGCAGGCGGTCTTTTCGCTCTTTTGGGTTCCTGCACTATTCTTTGCAGTTTTATCGGCGCCGTCTGCTCGCACTTCATTATGCTGCGCTGCGTCCGCCGGAAGCGCTATGGTTTCATCGCCCCTGATATCGATACAAAGCTCCAGATTGTACAGTTTTTTAATATATTCCGCAAAACCGCGTACGTTATCGTTGGTATCCACCATAGCGCGCAGCGCCTCATTAACACGTACGCTAACGCGCCCATTCGCATAAGACCATATTGAGCCCGCAAGCGCCGGGCGCAGCGTAGGCTTATAGTCGCACCAACAGGCACGCAGTAGCGTTGCCATTTTATCAAAGTCATTTTTCATCGTATCTACGGCATCCGGAAAAGCAAAGCCCGTCTCCACTGTGCAGCCTGGCATAAGGCACATAAAACCATGCTTTATCTGTTCCATCCGGCGCACTGAAATAAGGCTCGCGGGCCTTACAGTTACCGAGAGTCTTTGTTCGTTCTTATACAGCCGCACGCTTTCGATTTGCGCATCCCCCGCGCCGGCCTCCGTTAATATACGTTGTATCCTTTGATCCATATCCTTCTATACCAGCATATCTTTCGCCTGTCTTATAAGCTCCGCCACCGCCTCGTCCAGCGTTGCTGCCATCAGTTTTTGCCCTTTTTTGAATATCACCCCATTGCCTTCGCCCAAGGCTATGCCTATATCTGCCTCGCGCGCTTCGCCTGGGCCATTCACAGCGCAGCCCATAATGGCAACTTTTAGGTATCTGCCATTTTTTATCGTATCAAGCTCATCCCGCACCCTATCCACTATTGATGTTAAATCGCTGCGCGTTCTGCCGCAGGTGGGGCAGCTCACTATTTCCACGCCCTGTTTTCTCAGTCCCGCCGCATTTAGTATAAGCTTTGCCGCCTTTACCTCCTGCACCACATCCCCTGTTATGGAAACGCGTATTGTGTCGCCTATCCCATCAAGTAGCAGCGCGCCTATGCCCATTGCGCCCTTGACCAGCGCCGCATCAGCGCCGCCCGCCTCAGTAACGCCAAGGTGCAGCGGATAATCACAATGCCGGCTGACATAGCGATATGCCTCAACTGTTGTTGCCACATCGGATGCCTTAACTGATATCACCGTATCATAAAAATGTTGTTTTTCCAGAATTTGCACATGCCGCAAGGCGCTTTTTTCCAACGCCTGAGCTGTTGGTCCGCCATATTCCGCCAATAGATCCTTTTCTACAGAGCCTGAATTTACGCCCACGCGTATAGGTACGCCCATATCCCTCGCACATGCGGTCAGCTCCTGCACGTTGCGCTCGCTGCCTATATTGCCCGGGTTAAAGCGTATTTTATCTATACCGTTTTTCATAGCTCCTATTGCAAGCCTATAATCGAAGTGAATATCAGCCACAAGCGGCAGCTTAGTGCGCCGTTTTATTTCGGGTATGGCATCTACGCATGCCTTATCGTATACCGATATGCGCACTATCTCACATCCGGCCTCAGTAAGTGCGCCTATCTGCGCCACGGTTGCGTCTATATCCTCTGTTCTGGTATTTGTCATCGATTGTATGGATACCGGCGCGCCCCCGCCTATTGGTATTCCGCCCACCAGCACCCGCTTTGTTGTTTTCAAATCATCAGCCTCCAAATAGCCCTATCACATCCTTAACCGACAGGAAAAATATCAGTCCCAGCAGCAGAACTATCCCAACAAAGTGCACAGCTCCTTCAACCTTTGGTGGTACAGGCTTGCCGCGCACCGCCTCTATCCCCATAAACACCAGCCGCCCTCCGTCCAGCGCCGGCAGTGGTAGCAGATTGATTATCGCAAGGTTAACGCTTATCAAAACGCCAAGGCGCAGCACCATTTCAAATCCCATGCGCACCGCCTGGCCTATAAGGCTTATCGTCCCCACAGGGCCCACAACATCGCCACTTTGTACGCCGCGCGTAAATATACCGCCAAGGAACGAAAGCATTTCAACTATTATGCTCCACACATAGGCAAACGAATGACCGAACGCTTCGAAAAAGCCATACAGCTTACGTTGCGCACCTATCATCACGCCCATCATATTGCAGCCCTCGTCCGCATTGTAAAAATCCTCTATAACAAGCTCAATACGCTTGCCATCGCGCTCTACTACCACACTCGATCTTTCGCTATTGGCCTCGCCTATTATCTGCGTAGCCTCATTGAAGTATGATATCTCGCGCCCATCCACACTTATCAGCAGATCTCCCGGCAGTATGCCCGCCGCCTGTGCGGGGGTATTCTCACCCGAAAACGACTCTACCGCCGGCACGTAATCCCCGTAGGCCATTAGTGTAATCGCCGCAAACAGCACCGCAAACACAATGTTCATCACAGGTCCGGCAGCCACTACCAGCGCACGCTTCCAGAGTTTTTGATCATTGAAGCCCACAGCATCGCGTGTTTCCTCATCCTCGCCATAAAAGCGACACATACCGCCTATAGGCAAAGCGCGGATAGCATAGATAATGCCATTTTTTTCTTTTTTTGCCACGATTGGCCCCATGCCTATGGCAAATTCAAGTATCTCAAAGCCAAGTATGCGCCCCATGCCAAAATGCCCCAGTTCGTGCACAAGCACAAATACTGTAAGCACCAGAAATGCCGCGATTATCGATAAAAAAGTTTCCATTAAATATCATCCTCCGTGCGGGATGAAACCCGCAGCAAGCCTGCGCGCCTGCGCATCCGCCTGCAAAACGTCTTCAAAGCAGCCTATGCTGCCGCGCCCGCTTTTTCCCATAGTGTATTCCACAAGCGCTTGAATATCCAAAAATCCTATTGATCCTTCAAAGAAAAGTCCTGCGGCGACCTCATTTGCCGCATTGTATACTATTGGCATTATCCCTCCACATCGCAGCGCCTCATATGCCAAGGGTATCGCATGAAACAGCTCTGTATTCGGTTCAAAAAATGTTAGCGACCCCTGCTTTGTAAGCTCCATCGCACCAAAGTTTCCATTTATCCGCTTAGGATATGTGAGCGCATATTGTATTGCAAGCCGCATATCAGGGCGGCTCAATTGTGCTATGCTGCTTCCGTCCACATACTCTACCATGGAATGCACTACCGATTCAGGATGCACCACAACCTCTATGCGCTCTGCCGGTATATCAAATAAATAACTAGCTTCCATTATCTCAAGCCCTTTGTTAAACAGTGTGGCCGAATCCAGCGTTAGCTTTTTACCCATTCGCCATGTTGGGTGCTTTAGCGCATCCTCCAGTGTAACCGCACGCAGCCGCTCCGCCGTATAGCTCCTAAAAGGGCCGCCCGATGCTGTGAGAATAAGCCGTTTTATCTCCTCTTTTTTGCCGGAGCACATGCATTGGAATATTGCGGATTGTTCGCTATCCACGGGCAACAGCATCCCGCCGCCCTGCGCTATCGCCTCGCGCACGAGTTCATGCGCGCACACAATGCTTTCCTTATTGGCAAGCGCCACCGTTTTACCTGCGGCAAGCGCCGTAAGCAACGGCTTCGTTCCATAAAATCCACGCACACCATGTACCACAGTATCCGCTTGCGGCAGCGCCGCCAGCTCACTTGTGACATCGGCTCCGCATATCACGTTCACGCCCGGCAGTGCCAATCGCACCTCCTGCGCGCGGGCGGGATTGGTTAATCCAACACAGTGCGGCAAAAATTCCCGCGCCTGCTCTATAAGCGTATCCGCATCACTATAGGCGCATAGCGCTAATATTTTAAACTGCTCCGGATACGTTCTCACCACGTCAAGCGCCTGCTTACCTATGGAGCCAGTGCTCCCGAGTATAACAATATTCTTCATCAAATCAACCGATAACATAGAAATATGCAAAAATCACCGGCGCACACATCAGCACACTATCCAGCCTATCCAAAATTCCTCCATGACCAGGGAATATAGTGCCATAATCCTTTATACCGGCCCATCGCTTTATTGTAGAGGCAAACAGATCACCTATCTGCCCCAATATGCCGCACATAAATCCCATCACCAGCAATGGCAGCATAGGTATGCTACCATTCCACAGCCGCTGCATATAGAACACCAGTAGGCCGCCTATAACGCCGCCTAATGTGCCGCCAAAACTACCTTCGATCGTTTTATGTGGGCTTATGCCAGGGCACAGTTTATGCTTACCCCAAAATGTTCCGATAAAGTATGCCAGTGTATCACCCATCAGCGGCCCGGCAAATGCCGCAAACAATGCAGTATGCGACATTGAAGCATCCTGTAGTTGGGTTGCATACATCAGTATAACATACAGCAACAGAGGGTATATGAAAATTATGAGTGAATAAAACAGATCCTCAATTGGGCGATTTGCGCAGAAAAACCGCTCTGCTATCGTAAGTACTACACAGCCTGCCAACAGCAACATGAGGTATCCCGTGCCGAATAATATATATGTTGTGTAGTACCCGGCCGCAAACAGATATACGCCAAGTAAAAACGGCTTTATACCTTTCTTTTTAAACACACGGGCCATCTCATCAACACTTATTATTGCCACCACCGTAAAGGCAATACTCTGTAATATACCCCCAAAATAGATGACTGCGGCAAGCAACGCCACCAGCGGTATCGCTATAAGTATACGTTTGAGCATTCTGTTTCCCCCTACTTCAATCCGCCGAAGCGGCGGTTTCTGCGCTGAAACTCTATAAGCGATTCTATAAACCTTTGGTCAGAATAATCCGGCCAATATACGTCTGTGAATATCAATTCGGCATAGGCAGCCTGCATCATAAAGAAGTTTGAAAGCCTCTGCTCGCCGCTTGTGCGTATAACAAGATCTATATCCGGCAGTCCCGCCGTATACAGTCTGTCTGACAGAACCGTTTCGTCAATATCTTCTATCGCCAATGTGCCATCCACAACCTCTTGCGCTATCATCCGCGCCGCCCTCGCCAGCTCCGCCCGGCTCCCATAGTTTAGCGCTATATTTAGCTTAAGCCCATCATTGTTCTTCGTACGTTCCACCGCCGCGTCAACCGCCGCCTTTACCCGTGGCGGAAACGCATTCGTGTTGCCCGGAATACGTATACATACGCCGTTGTTGTGCAACTCGTCTATCTCGCGGCCAAAATACTCCACAAGCAGCGCAAATAACGTATCAAGCTCCGATTGCGGCCGTTTCCAGTTTTCTGTTGAAAAAGCATACAGTGTAAGCGCCGTGATACCTATATCCGAGCTTAGCTTGATTATTCCTCGCAGCCTGTCCACCCCTGCCCTATGCCCCATGGCACGCGGTAATCCGTGGCTTTGAGCATAGCGACCATTGCCATCCATTATTATGCCAACATGGTTGGGCAGATTTTGCGAAAGACCAAGCTCGACCAGCTGCTTATCAGTGTATTTACGCATATAACATCCTTTGTTGTTAAGTATTTACCTATAAAAAGGAGGCGGCGAAACGCCGCCATTCCGTTTTATTTATTCCAGATAGCTATAATCCGTTTTGAATACGGAATAAACGAGTTCAATGCTGCCGTTAGGCATCACTCTATGGCGCACCACGCGTTTTTGGTCACCAGCAACACCCTTGCGACTTGCAGTCTGCACCGCACATACCGTATGGCCCTCGTTCTCCAGTGCCCTCACTGCATCCGTAAGCTCCATACCCAACACATCCGTCAAACCTCGAGTATCTCCTTTTCCTTATCAGCGATTATCTTATCGATTTCCTTGATGACACTGTCCGTAAGCTTTTGGGCTTCGTCCTCCATCTGCTTTTGGTCATCCTCCGTTATATCGCCATCCTTGCGCTCTTTTTTTATGATTTCGTTCGCATCGCGTCTGATTGAGCGGATTGCCACCTTGGCTTCTTCACCCTTCTTGCGCACGGCTTTAACCAAATCCTTGCGGCGATCCTCCGTAAGCTCTGGGAACAGCAGCCTTATGCAATGGCCATCGTTAGAGGGATTTATGCCAAGATCGGATTTTTGTATAGCCTTTTCGATTGTTACAAGCGTACTCGGATCATATGGCGTGATCACCAGCATACGCGGCTCCGGCGATGATATATTGCCGGTTTGGTTTATTGGCGTAGGCGTACCGTAATAATCCACCACTATGCGATCCAGCACCTGTGCGTTGGCTCGGCCTGCACGTAGGCCGCTCAGTTCATGTTGTAGCACGGATATGGTTTTACCCATTTTTTCCCTTGCGATCTCAATTGCGTCCATACTTACCCCCCCTTGGAAGAATATAGTTACATTCTAATAGAATTTGCTGCCAAGCACAATAGCCAATCTCAATGTATTAGTGTACCCACATTTTCGCCACGAACCGCCTTTATGAGATTATCCTCACCATTCATCGCAAACACCAGTATCGGTATGCTGTTTTCGCGGCACAGCATTATCGCGGTGAGGTCAGTGGCCTTAAGTTCATTTTTTATCACATCGTTGTATGTCAACTCGGTATAGCGCGTCGCGTTTTCATCCAGCCTTGGATCCGCAGAATATACCGCATCAATATTTTTAGCAAGCAGCATCGCATCCGCGCCTATTTCAGCCGCCCTCAATGCCGCCGCCGTGTCCGTTGTAACAAATGGCGAACCGCTGCCGGCGGCGAATATCACAACCTTGCCAGCCGAAAGCTCGGCATTTGCCAGTCGCGCCGAAAATGTATCGCAGAAGCGCGGCATATCCACCGAGCTTAGCACAGCGCATGGCACATCCAACTTTTCCAGCGCGTCACACAGCGCCAGCGAGTTTATCGTGGTCGCCAGCATACCCATGTGATCAGCGCGATTCCGCTCCAGCGCCTTGCCGCTGCGCCTACCGCGTATTATATTTCCGCCGCCACAGGTGATGCCCACCTGTACACCCAGCTTATTGAGCGCGGATATCTTTGCGGCTATGTCTGCTATTGCGTCAAAATCCAACACATCGCCGCCACCCATTGCCTCACCGCTCAGCTTGAGCGATACCCGTTTATACTTTAGTTTTGCCATTGCGTCTCCCTTCAATAACAACCCATAAATAGAAAAAAAGGAACACACATGGTGTTCCTTATTCAGTGCTTTTTACTTGCCCATCTGACCCATGACTTCATCGGCAAAGTTATTTTCGCGCTTTTGCAGGCCCTCGCCCATCTCAAAGCGTACAAAACGACGAACGCTTATCTTTTCACCGATCTTGGCAACCGCTGTATTTACCATAGCGCCAACCGTAATATCCGGATCCTTTACAAAGGGCTGTTCAAGCAGGCATATCTCTTTGTAATACTTTTCTATACGGCCATCCACCATCTTATTGATTATATCAATCGGCTTTGGCTTTGGCTCGTTAAGTGCCTGAGCGCGCAGGATTTCTCTTTCCTTCTCGATCTCAGCCTGATCTACTTCTTCCTTGGTCACGCACTTGGGATTAGCCGCGGCGATATGCATAGCTATATCATGCACCAAGTGCTTGAAGTCGTCCGTCTTGGCAACGAAGTCCGTCTCGCAGTTAACCTCAACCAACACGCCGATCTTGCCACCCATATGAACATAGGAATCCACGATGCCCTCCGCAGCAATGCGGGCAGCCTTCTTCGCAGAAGCAGCCAGGCTCTTCTCGCGCAGATAATCCATAGCCTTATCCATATTACCATCGCACTCGACCAGCGCCTTTTTGCAATCCATCATGCCGGCGCCGCTCATCTCGCGCAGTGTCATTACATCCTTAGCTGTAAACATTTTTGTTGATCCTCCCGAATTATTTGACTCGTATTACGCCTGTGCCGCTTCTTCGCTCGCGGCGTTATCCATAGCTGATTTAGCTTCGCTGCCATCGCTCATCTGTTCACCCTGACGGCCCTCCAGCACGGCGTCAGCCATCTTAGACGATATCAGCTTTACAGCGCGGATAGCGTCGTCATTGCCGGGTATTGGGTAATCAATCTCATCGGGATCGCAGTTGGTATCCACTATTGCCACCACCGGGATGCCAAGCGTATGTGCTTCCGTCACAGCTATGTATTCCTTGCGTGGATCCACAACAAACATGGCGCCGGGAAGCTGCTTCATATCCTTGATGCCGCCAAGGTTCTTTTCAAGCTTTTCCTGTTGAAGCTTGAGCTTTATTACTTCTTTTTTGGGCAGCAGCGCAAAATCGCCGTCCGCTTCCATCTTTTCTATTTTGCGAAGCTGTGCGATACGCGTCTGTATCGTCTTGAAGTTGGTGAGCATACCACCCAACCAGCGCTGATTAACAAAGAACATTTCACAACGCCTTGCTTCCTGATCGATTGACTCCTGCGCCTGCTTTTTGGTTCCCACAAACAGAATGGACTTGCCTGCCGCCGCTATGTCGCGCACGAAATAGTAAGCCTCATCTACCTTTTTCACGGTCTTTTGCAGATCTATGATGTAGATGCCGTTACGCTCTGTGAAGATGTACTCCTTCATTTTGGGATTCCAGCGACGTGTCTGATGACCGAAATGTACTCCTGCCTCCAAGAGCTGCTTCATGGAAATTACTGACATATTAATATCCTCCTTCGTTTTATTCCTCCCCACACTTCATCTTTTCCGAAAGCCCATGTCGTAGGCACGATTCGAAAAATCCATGTGGGTGTGTATTGTATAGCGGTTCCATTTCCGCCTTTTACATACCGTAGTGGATTATAGCACAACTTTGCCGAAAAATGCAAGGCAAAATCTCTACTTATTGTTTTTTTCGGCATCGGAATTCTGATCTTCGTCCTCATCGCCGTCATATTCATCCATCAGCTCCAAAAACGCATCGAACACCTCGTTTAGAAGCACCTCATTATCTATCGAAACGTAGGTATCCGCGCCATTGTCATTCTGTATTTTCAGCAGCACCACCTCCGCCTCATCATCGTCCGCCTGCTCTATGGGCGAAAGCGCAACATACCGCTCGCCTTCATAGAGGAATGTAAGCAGATGCTCAAACGTAACATCCTGGCCGTCTTCATCCGTAAGTATCACATCATTGATGGTATCGTCCTGCATATCCATTCTCCTTTTTATATTTAAAGCACCGGGTTAGTAGCCAGATACCCCTGTAATATCACCACTGCGGCAAGCTTATCCACAACCTTGCGCCGCTCTCTCCAATCCAGTCTTTCTTCATACAGCACCCGCTCCGCGGTGACGGTCGTAAGCCGTTCATCATAAAACGCATGACCACCATCCCATTTTTTAAGCACCTCATCCGCGAATCCCTGCACCTTTTCGCTTGCAAAGCCATAGCTGCCATCCATGTTACGCGGCAGCCCAAACAGCAACCGTACAGGCTTGTATGAATTGGCAAGCGACACAATATAATTTACATCCTTCTCTATGTCCCCCGTACGATTATATGTGGTAAGTCCCTGTGCCGTTATGCCCAGCGGGTCGCTTACTGCCACGCCGATACGCTTATCGCCCACATCAAGGGCCAATACTCTCATCATATATTTATTCCTCCATATGCCGCCAGGCAACAAAAAAATGCCGCGACAAAGCCGCGGCGCAGCCCCTATGCCTGATATTACTCAGCATTTTGGGTGTTAGTCTGCACGTAGAAGCGCACCAGTTCCTCTAGCAGTTCGTCCCTTTCCAACATGCGGATAAGGTATCGTGCGTTGTTATAGCTGGTAATATACGTTGGGTCGCCTGATGTCAGATAGCCCACTATCTGGTTGATCGGATCGTATCCCTTTTCCTGCATTGAGGAGTAAACGCTCATGATCACCTCGTTGGCTGAGCATTTATCCTTTGGAATTCTGAATTCCATTGTTTCATTTGTGTTGTCCGTCATGGCGATACTCCCTTCAATAGTTTCCTCATAATTATACAGCAATCCCGCAAAAAAGCAAACATAAAAGGCCCGTTTTTTTCAAACGGGCGCAGTGATTTCGGGGGCGCTCCTGCCATTATGGCATCATCCGCTCCACCGTGCGTCTGCCTCGGCGCACAAGCCGCCTTCCATCGCGCAGCATACGCCTTGACATATCCGGATACATTGCGCACACCGTAGCGGCAGCAGCCGCTACGCCAGCGACAAGCCCTATCATAAGAGGTACGGTCTTCAAAACAAAATCACTCCTTTCAACAGCTATTGTGTGCAAAAGGAGTGCTTACGATGTTGCCAATTTTTTACTTTTCAGCCGCTTCCCTGCGCTTTTTATAATCGTCAACTGCGCTTTTTACGGCCTCCTCGGCCAATACTGAGCAATGTATTTTCGCTGGTGGCAATCCCTCAAGCGCCTCGACAACGGCGGCATTTGAAAGTTTGAGCGCATCGTCCACACTTTTGCCCTTTATCATTTCCGTGGCCATAGAGCTTGTTGCTATAGCCGCACCGCAGCCAAAGGTTTTAAAGCCCACATCCTCGATTATTCCGTCGTCATTGACCTTTATGAACATCTGCATGATATCGCCGCACTTGGCGTTACCCACCATGCCCATTCCGTTGGCGCCTTCCACCTCGCCCATATTGCGCGGATTTTTAAAATGATCCAACACCTTTTCCGTATACATTGCTTAATCCTCCTGACCGTTATACAGCGGCGACATATCGCGCAGCTTTTTTACTATTCCTGGAAAAACATCCAACACATAATCGATATCCTCCGCGCTGGTTTGTTCCGAAAGCGTCATGCGTACCGATCCATGCGCAGTTTCGTGTTTAAGGCCCATCGCCAGCAGCACATGCGATGGATCCAGCGAACCGCTGGTGCAGGCGCTGCCGCTGGACGCGGCGATACCCGAAAGGTCAAGCCACAGCAGCATGCCTTCGCCTTCGATATATTTTATGCTGTAATTCACGTTATTGGGAAGTCGCTCCGTGGGGTGACCATTTAGCTTTACCGCCGGTATACGCTGCTCTATGCCGCGCATAAGCATATCCCGCAGCTTTGTCATCTGCTTTGTATTTTTTTCAAGGTTATTTGTGGCAATCTCTATCGCCGCACCCAACCCAACTATGCCGGCGGTATTTTCAGTGCCGGCTCTGCGGTTTGTTTCCTGTGCGCCGCCCACCATAAACGATGGCAGTCTTATTGCTCCCTTACGCACATACAGCGCGCCAACGCCCTTTGGACCATGAAATTTATGCGCCGAAAGGGAAAGCATATCAATATCCATTTTTTGCACGTCTATTGGCAAGTGCCCCACGGCCTGTACTGCGTCCGTATGGAACAATACACCCCTTGATCTGCACACATGGCCTATCTGCTCTATCGGCATTATCGTGCCAACCTCGTTGTTTGCAAACATCACGGACACAAGTATTGTCTTATCTGTTATGGCATCCTCCACCTGCTTCACGCTCACCATGCCATATTCGTCCACAGGCAGATAGGTAACCTCATAGCCGCGCTTTTCCAGCGTCTGCGCCGCATACAGCACCGCATGATGCTCCACTGCGGTTGTGATGATATGGTTTCCCTTATCCTTAAGCTTTTCTGCCACGCCGAAAAGCACCGTGTTATCGCTTTCCGTTCCGCAGCCCGTAAACACTATTTCGGCGGCAGACACCGCGTTGATAGCCTTTGACACCTGTTCGCGTGCACGGTCTATGGCGTTGCGGCTCTCGCGCCCATATTCATGTAAACTGCTTGGATTGCCGTATATCTGCGTCAAATACGGCATCATCGCATCCAACACCGGCTTTGTGACGGCGGTAGTCGCCGCGTTGTCCAAATATACCTTTTTCATGCTTTGTCACTCCGATTCTGTTGAGTTATATAGTCATCCGCCATATCGGCAAGGGTTGTCGTGTTAAGCACATCGTTTATGCGACCTTGCAGCTTTAGCCACAGCGGCCGCGCCGAGCAGGTGCACGCGTTTTCGCAATTCACCCTCTTGCTGCCAACACATCCGATAAGATCCGTGCTGCCCTCGAGTGCCTTTAGTATCTCACCCACGCTTATATCCGCCGGATACCGCGAAAGCGAATAGCCGCCCTGTGCCCCACGGGATGATTCCACCAGCCCCGCTTTTTTGAGTACGCTTATAAGCTGTTCCAAATATGCTTCGCTTATGCCCTGGCGCGCCGCAAGTGCCGCTACGCTAAACATCCCGTTGCCATATTCCGTTGCCAGATCCACCATGGCCTTTATGCCATACCTTCCTCTGGTCGACAGCTTCATAGCCTGTCCTCCAATTCCAAGTGAGTCAGTTGGATTTTCATGATATAAATTTAGCACTACAATTATGATTTGTCAAGAATTCCTAGCAAATTAGTATGATATATTTTTATAAAAGATCTGACCATCCTTACCTAGAGATTTATCGTCATATCCGCACCCTGAATATCACCGTGCACCGTGATTATTACCAACGGGAAACATGCTTTTATCCGCTCCATCACACGCCTGGCAAGCGGTTCGTCCAGTCCCTTGAATGGTTCGTCCAGCAGCACCGCATCCCCGCCATAATTCATTGCTCGAGCTATTGCCACCCGCCGCTTCATGCCGCCTGAAAGCGAGGCTATCTCTGTTTTTTCGCGCACCAGCTCCACCGCATCAATGCAGGCCGCAATATCCCCCTCTGGGCGCACAAATGCCACATTTTCCCATACATTCAACCATGGCAACAGTCTATCCTCCTGAAACACCTCGGACAGTCTTTCCGGCATTCCGGTTATTTCACCCTTTACAGGTGTTATCAACCCTGAAAGCGCCTTTATCAGCGTACTCTTGCCGCAGCCTGACGGCCCGCTCACCGCTATTACGCCCTTGTCCGGCAGCAGCAGCGAAAGATCTTTGATTGGCAGCAATTCGCCATAGCCGCATGTCAGATGTGTAAGCTTTATCATACCGCTCTCCTCACTATTGATACAAATGCCTTTTCCAATACCACCGAGAGCAGCACAACCGCCGCCGTCCACGCAAACAGCTCCGGTGTTTCAAGATACAGCTTGCTCTCATAGATGCTGCGTCCTATAGAAAACGCAGGTGTAGCAATCACCTCTGCGGCTACGCCGCTTTTCCATGCAAAGCCCAGCGCAGTGGTGGCCGCCGCAAGAAATTGCGATCGTATTGCGGGGATATACAGCGCCTTTAGCGTGCGCCCACGCGGTATACGAAAAAATCGCGCCATCTCGATAAGCTCCGCATCCACGTCAACTATAGCCTGCCTTAGCGCAGACCATATTATCGGAACTACCATCAAAAACGCGATCAACATCGGGGTAAGGCTTGCACTCAGCCACAGCAGCACAAGCAATATAAACGAGCTTACCGGCGTGGCTTTTATTATGTTGAACATAGGGGATAGAAGATCATTCACAACGCTGCTTTTGGCCGTTAGTATCGCAAGGATAGTGCCGCACAGCGCACCGAGCAAAAAGCCTCCGGCAACACGCAGCAGCGTCATGCCTACGGCGCGCCAAAAGCGCACCGTAGGCACAAGCTCCGCAAGACATTTAATTGTGGCGTATGGGCCTGGCAGCAGCAGTTGATTTCCCACAGCAAACGCCGCGCACTGCCAGACTATCAGCCAAAATACAGCAGCTATCAGCTTTCGCACAGGCTGCTTGATTTTACCCCACATACATATCCTCGCCTGGCAGCGTTCCGCCAACGCTCTTTGGATTTGCGTCAAAGAGCACCTTGAGCATACCGTCAGCAGCCTTTTGTGCTTCTTCCCCTGTAATGCATACTATATTGCACTTCTTTATTGCCGCTTTTGCAAGCGCTGCATTTGGCAGTATGCCATATGTTTCCATCAACATCGATGCTTTTTCATGGTGTTCATTTACAAATGCCGTCGACGCTTTATAATCTTTCATAAACTGATCAATAGCCGCCTTATTTGCCTCAACAAAGCTGCGTTTCGCGATCAGGCAGCCCTGTACCAGCGCGGCATCAGATACCTTTTCCCATTCCGCCGTAAGATCAAGCGCCACACGTAGCTTGTCATTCTTTGCAAGCGACGCGGTCACGTTAGGCTCCGGCAACATACCAAGGGCAACCTCACCGCTTGCCAAAAGCGTTGCAAGCTCACTGTGCTCCGCCTTATACTGAATATCCACATTCCCTGCAACGCCATTTTTTTCAAGCAGATAGTTTATTACATATTCGGGCGTTGCGCCTTGGCCTGTGGCGTACAGCGTCTTACCGGCAAGATCGGCAACCGTATTTATTTCATTGCCGTTCTCCAACACATACAATACGCCCAGCGTATTTACAGCCAGTAGCACAACATCGCCCTCCAGCTTGTTGTAAAGCACCGCGGCAAGGTTAATTGGCACCGCAGCTATATCCGTTTCACCTGATATGAACGCACCCGTAATATCATCCGGCGCGGAAGCCATCGTAACCTTGTACTGCGCTGAATATTCCTCGCCCATCAGCGCAACCATACCCATGCCTGTTGGGCCTTTGAGCCCCGAAACGTTCAGTGCCTCAGCAGCAGGCGTTTGCGTAGCGCAAGCGGCCAGCGAAAGCATCATAATAGCACAGAGCAACATTGCAATAATTTTTTTCATAACCATACCTCTTTTTTTATTATAGAATATATATCGTTTTCCCGTCGCGGCGGATCCTTTTTGCCGATTCCAACTCGTCCATCACGCGGTATAATGAAGCACGGCTCATACTGAGCGCATCCGCCAACCCCATCATTCCTGTAAACAGGTGTGTTTCACCATCCTCGCTGTTTTTCAATAGATAATTATATAATTTGTCTGAAGCATTTGTGCATCCTATACTTTCTATCCTCCCCGTAAGGAAGTGTATGCGCTCTGTAAGATAGCTCAGATACCCTTGGGTAAAATTAAAATTCTCCTGCATCAGCGTTTTAATCGTCTCCTCCATAAAATACAGTACGCTGCATGCATGCTTTGCCCGTATCCGCGTAGCTGCATGAGCATCCCGCGAAAACAGCGTGGCAGCACCTATAAGGCTGCCATTGCGCAATATGCTCATCAGCAGCTGCGCTTCCCCCGCGCCCTTATATACCGCCGCCTCACCATCTAGAATTATACCCAGCTTTCGCACCGCCTCACCCTCTTCCATTATGCATAACCCCGCACCATACTTCACAAGCTCAGCGACCTCCACGGCGCGCATCACGAATCCATCCGACAATCCTGCAAAAAGCACGCTGCGCTTTACGCTATCAAGCTGTATGCCTGTAAGCTCCATCTGTACGCCTTTCCACCCCTAATGCCGCATCTTCTCATAATTGTAGACGCTCACAGGTTTTCTCACTGCATTACACCTATATATTGCATGGCTCAGCAGATAAATAGTGTCTCATGTAAGACACTATTATTGTAGCACAGATTAAATTGTTGTCAATGCGGATCTTATAAATAAGACATTTCGCTCATATCAAGGCCCATTTTCAGCAATGGGTGCAGGAGATTTCCATCTTATTATTCAGCGCTGCTCAACCGGTTGATCGTCAGCATCATTCCTTCATCTCGATGCTGCTATTATCCTAAATAGCAGCGGCAAAAACGACCGCTTTACACCAATGTGCGGCAAATGATGCTCAACACGCAAAAGGCGGTGCAAGCAGCACCGCCTTCAAGCAAATCGGATGGATTATTTGCCGCTTCTATCCACGTAAGTGGTGTGCAGCAGCTCGTGGGATTTGTGTCCGCACGGTTCACCCAGGAACTCCTCATACAATTTGATGATGGAGGGATTCTTATGGGACTTCCTGATTACCTTTGATTCATCCTCGGCATAGGCGGCCTTGGCACGCGCTGCCTTTGGATCTACGAAATAGCGTGTATGCGCATTCACGATTGGCTGGCCGCCGCCCGTTACGCAGCCGCCCGGGCAGCCCATGATCTCAATGAAGTGATATGTCTTTTCGCCTGCGCGGATAGCGTCAAGCAGCTTTGCAGCATTGCCCGTACCATGAGCAATCGCAAGCTTCACATCCATACCCGCCACGGACACTGTAGCTTCCTTTATGCCGTTTAGGCCGCGAACATCGTGATATTCGATATTCTCAAGGTCTTTACCTGTAAGAATGTCAGCCACTGTACGCAAGGCAGCCTCCATAACGCCGCCGGTTACGCCAAATATAACGGCCGCGCCGGTGGATTCGCCCAACATCTCATCGAAATCCTCGTCTGGAAGATTGATGTAGTCGATGCCGGCCTGTCTTATCATACGCGCAAGCTCGCGTGTGGTGAGGTTGGCGTCAACATCGCGATAGCCATCGCGGCCCATCTCCGGACGTGCCACTTCAAACTTTTTAGCGGTACATGGCATTACCGATACCACGAAAATATTCTTGGGGTCAAGATTATTCTTGCCCGCAAAATATGTCTTTGTGATAGCGCCCTGCATCTGGTTGGGGCTCTTGCAGGTGGACAGGTTGGGTATAAAGTCAGGATAGTTATGTTCGCAGAACTTAATCCAGCCCGGGCTGCATGAGGTTATCATTGGCAGCACGCCGCCCTCCTTGATGCGATGAAGCAGCTCAGTGCCCTCTTCCATTATGGTAAGGTCGGCGCCGAAATCCACGTCGAACACGCGGTTTGCGCCAAGGCGGCGCATTGCGGACACCATTTTACCGGTGGAGCGTGTGCCTATTGGCATACCAAATTCCTCACCGATGGCAACGCGCACGGCGGGAGCCGGCTGGAATATAACAAACTTATCAGGATCGGCAAGCGCCGCCCAAACAGCCTTTGTTGAATCTTTTTCAGTTAGCGCGCCGGTGGGACATGCCGCGATGCACTGGCCGCAGTTGATGCAATCCATATCAGCAAGGCTCTTGCCAAACGGAGAACCTACCTGGGTCTTAAACCCACGGTTCTGCATACCTATGGCGCAAACGCCCTGCACATGCTCGCAGGTTGCTACGCAGCGGCGGCAGAGGATGCACTTGTTGTTGTCGCGCACAACGCTTGGGGAAAGCTCATCGATGGTGCCAACGGAGTGCTGACCATCAAACTCGATATCCGTTATTCCCATCTCATTTGAAAGCGCCTGAAGCTCACAGGTCTGGTTACGCTTGCAGGTCAGGCAGGAGCGGTCATGATCCGAAAGGATCAACTCCAGCACGGCGCGGCGCGCAGCAAGCACCTTAGGGGTGTTGGTAAGTATCTCCATCCCCTCTGAAACGGGCAGTACGCAGGACGCCTGAAGTTTGCCGGATTTTCCATCCTCCACCAGGCACATGCGGCATGCGCCGATATTGTTGATGTCCTTAAGATTGCAAAGCGTTGGGATCTTCACGCCATTCTTGATTGCCGCCTCAAGTACCTTGGTATTTTCTTCTGCTTGGACGGTCTTGCCGTCGATTTTGAAAGTTATCATCTCAAAATCCTTTCATCCGTATGTATACGGGGTTAGTATTGCGATATGGCCGTATACCGCAGCATCCGTCATCATATCATTCATAATTATAAGCGAGCATTGTTATTTTTGCAACAATAAAGGCGGTTTTTCACCGCCTTTATTATATTTTTACTATAAAAGTTTTTTATTCATATAGCGGATATTTTTTTGTCATCTCCATAACGCCGGCCTTTACCTCGGCAACTGCGGCCTCGCCTTCGTTAACAACACGCGCGATAAATGTCGCTATGCGCACCATATCCTGCTCCGTAAGGCCGCGGCTCGTCACCGCAGGAGTGCCTACGCGCAGTCCGCTTGTAACGAATGGGGAGCGCGTTTCGAACGGTATTGTATTCTTGTTGGCGGTGATATTCGCCTCATCCAGCAGTGTCTCCACCTCTTTGCCGGTCTTGCCGCTTGCGGTAAGATCCAGCAGCATAAGGTGGTTATCCGTTCCGCCTGACACAAGCCTGATGCCCTGTGCCGTAAGCGCATCAGCAAGCGCTCTGGCGTTGAGTATCACCTGATGCTGGTACTTTTTGAATTCCGGCGTAAGCGCCTCTTTGAAGCATACCGCCTTTGCGGCGATTGTGTGCATAAGCGGACCGCCCTGCGTGCCCGGGAATATTGCCTTATCTATTGCCTTTGCAAGCTCCTCACGGCATAGTATCAATCCTCCGCGTGGGCCGCGCAGCGTTTTATGGGTTGTGCTAGTAACAACATCCGCATATGGTATTGGGCTCATGTGTTCGCCGGCGGCCACAAGGCCTGCGATATGTGCCATATCCACCATAAACAGCGCGCCAACAGATTTGGCTATCGCACCCATGCGTTCAAAATCTATCGCGCGGGGATAGGCCGAAGCGCCCGCCACTATCAGCTTTGGTTTAGCTTCCTTTGCGATGCGTTCAAGCTCGTTATAGTCTATCTTCTCGTCCGCTTCGGCGACGCCGTAGGGCACTATTTTAAAATATTTACCGGACATATTCACAGGACTGCCGTGTGTAAGATGCCCTCCATGGGAAAGATTCATGCCAAGTATCGTATCGCCGTACTCCAACAGGCCGAAATATACCGCCAGGTTTGCCTGTGCACCCGAATGTGGCTGTACATTTGCGTGATCCGCACCAAAAAGCTCCTTTGCACGTTCACGCGCAAGGTTTTCAACCGCATCCACGTGCTCGCAGCCGCCATAATACCGCTTGCCAGGGTAACCCTCTGCATATTTATTTGTAAGGTGGCTGCCCATTGCGGCCATAACCGCCTCACTCACAAAATTTTCGCTTGCAATAAGCTCCAGATGGTCACGCTGACGGTCAAGCTCTTTTTTCATAATCTCCGCAAGCTGTTTGTCGGTTTTTTCTATCACATCGAACTGTATCATATGCTGATCCCTCCGAAAACATAATATTATATACACACCTGTATTATAAATTGTGGGCGGATGTAAATCAACCGCCCACAATTAAAACATTTACTGCACCTGTTTTTCGCCGCCCTGCACAAGTTCTGTCATGCGCGGCTTAAACGTACCCATGCGCGAAAGCCTTGGCTCCAATCCCCGGAATATGAAGAACGTGCCTGCCGCAAACAGCACGCCGCCCAGCGCCGCATACAGATCTCCCCATATCGAGCCAAGCACCACGCCGCATATTAGCGCCACGATTGGTATGCCGTACATCAAAAGGCTTGCACGCAACACGCTGCCGCCATGCAGCTCTATCACCACCGTATCGCCTGCGGCCGCGCCCAGCACGTTTTCGATCTCAATATCCGCCTCGCGGCTGCCGATTGCAAAGCACGCATTGCAGTGGCCGCACGCATCGCTGCGGCAAAACCTGACGATTGCGATTTCGCCACGCGTTTCAATCACCTTACCGGTCTGCTTCATATTTTTCCCTCTATTGCTCCAGTATGCTTATGCCCAGCTCGTCAAGCTGCTGCTTGTCAACAGGCGATGGTGCATTTGTCATCAGGCACGCTGCTGTTTGCACCTTTGGGAATGCTATAACATCCCTTATGTTGTTTGTACCCGTTATAAGCATAACAAGCCTATCAAGTCCATATGCCAAGCCGCCGTGCGGAGGCGCGCCATACTTGAATGCCTCCATAAGGAAGCCGAAGCGCTCCCACGCCTGCTCCTTTGAGAAACCCAACGTGCTAAACATCTTTTCCTGAATCTCTGGCGAATGGATACGGATTGATCCGCCGCCTATCTCGTTGCCATTTAACACCATATCATATGCCTTTGCACGCACCTTGCCAGGGGCTGTGTCCATAAGTGCAAGATCCTCATCCATAGGGCTGGTGAATGGATGGTGCATCGCCACGAAGCGGCCCGCTTCTTCGTCATACTCAAGCAGTGGGAACTCAGTTACCCACAGCAGGTTGATTTTGGAATCATCCATTAGCCCCAGGCGTCTTCCGACCTCAAGTCTCAGCGCGCCAAGCGATTGGTAGACAACCTCGTTACGATCCGCTATAAAGAACACAATATCGCCGGGCTTCGCATCCACGCGCGATTGCAATGAAGATATCTGCTCATCGGTAAGAAATTTTGCAAATGAGCATTGCATTCCGTCCGGCTTCATGCTCATCCATGCAAGTCCCTTCGCCCTGTATATCTTTACGAATTCCACAAGCTCATCGATTTGCTTTCGCGTGAACTTGTCCACGCCGCCCTTGGCGTTTATACATCTTACGCTGCCGCCGTTCTCCACAGCGGAAGCGAATACTGAAAATCCGCATCCGGCCACGATATCGCTGACGTTCACGAACTCCATATCAAACCTTGTATCCGGCTTGTCGGAACCAAATCGATCCATAGCCTCCGCATAGGTTATACGGCGCAGCGGCAGTTTAACATCCACACCGCGCGTTTCCTTGAGCAGCCTTGCTATAAAGCCCTCGTTTACGGCCAGCACATCGTCCACATCTACAAAGCTCATCTCAAGGTCGATCTGGGTAAATTCCGGCTGTCTGTCCGCACGAAGATCCTCATCTCTGAAGCAGCGAGCAATCTGCATATATCTGTCGTATCCTGAAAGCATCAAAAGCTGCTTGAATAGCTGCGGGCTTTGCGGCAGCGCATAGAACTCGCCCGGATGCACGCGGCTTGGCACCAGATAATCGCGCGCGCCCTCGGGTGTGGATTTGCATAGCATTGGCGTTTCTATCTCTAGAAAACCGTTTTCCGCAAAGTAATCCCTTGCTACGCGCGCAATCCTGTGACGCATCATAAGTATTTTTTGCATTACAGGGCGGCGCAGATCCAAATAGCGGTATTTTAGGCGAACCTGCTCCTGCGTATCCAGTTCGTCCTCTATATATATCGGGGGGGTTTCTGACTTGCTCAGTATCTTTAGCTCCGTCGCCTTTATTTCAAACGCGCCGGTTGTCATGTTGGGGTTGATCATTTCCTCAGCGCGCTTTTGCAGCACGCCCTTTACGGCAATCACATATTCGCTGCGTATGCTTTCCGCCAGTTCAAACGTTCCCTTATCTAGCGTACTTTCGTCAAATACCACCTGCATAACGCCACTGCGGTCGCGCAAGCCTATGAATATCAGCGCGCCCAGGTTGCGCCACGTGCCAGCCCAGCCCATCAACAGCACCTCGCTGCCTATCTCCTTTTCACCCGGCTGCGCACAGTAGTGAGTGCGCTTCCAGCCCTGCAACAATTCTGCCATAACCTATCCCCTCTTTATGCTAATATTTCTTTTATACTCTGTGCGGCGCTTAAAAGCTCGACGCTCTTTTCTTCACCATTTTGCATATTTTTAAGCTTTACCCTATCATCCCTTAGTTCATCCTCGCCCAGTATGGCAACAATCCGAGCGTTAAGTTTATCAGCGTATTTAAACTGTGCCTTAAAGCTGCGACCAACATGATCGAACTCCGTCTTTATACCCGCCTTGCGCAGCTGTGCCGCCAGCACGAACCCCGCAACGCGGGCCGCGTCCGCTGCGGCCACATATACCTCCACCTGGCGCTGCTGCGGAATAAATGCACCGCACAGCTCCGCCGTGAGCAACAGGCGTTCCATACCAAGGCCAAAGCCCACACCTGGCAATTTTGGCCCGCCAAGCTGCTCCATAAGGCAATCATAACGGCCGCCGCCGCAAACAGTCCCTGAATAGCCATTGCTGTTTGCAATTATCTCAAACACGGTTTTTGTATAGTAATCCAGCCCTCGCACGATAAACGGATCCACCTTATAGCTTATATCAAGTGAATTCAGGCAACCCTTAAGCTCGTCAAAGTGGGCTGAGCAATCCTCGCACAGATAATCCGTTATCATCGGCGCACCAGCGCATATGTCCTTACAGCGCTGTTCCTTACAGTCCAATATTCTTAATGGATTCTTTTCGAAGCGGCTTTTACACGTTTCGCAAAGTCCATCATAGTTAGCCCTTAGATAATCCGCCAGCGCCGCATTGTATATGGGGCGGCACTGCGGGCAGCCTATGCTGTTGATATTTACACAAAGGCCATGTATGCCCACCCGTTCAAACAGCTCCAGCGCCAGCGCTATGCATTCGGCGTCCACGCTTGCACGCGGCGCACCGTATACCTCCACGCCAAACTGGTGATGCTCGCGCAGTCTGCCCGCCTGCGGTTTATCATAGCGAAACACAGGGCAATACAGATAATACATCTTGGTGGGCTGCGCATCGTTGAACAATCCATGCTCCATAAACATGCGTGCTACACCCGCTGTCCCCTCAGGCTTTAGCGTAATGGATCTGTCGCCCTTATCTAAAAAGGTATACATCTCCTTTTGTACTACATCCGTGGTATCGCCCACGCTGCGCAAAAACAGCTCCGTATGTTCGATTACGGGCGTACGTGTTTCGCTAAACCCATATTTATCGCATATCTCGCGGATTATGTCCTCGATATATTGCCACTTATAGCTTTCCTTTGGCGTTACGTCCTTTGTTCCCTTGGGCGCTTGATATTGCATGGATATCTCCTTTTCTGTTTATATAAAAATAGAGCCTTGCCGTCCTTAGGGACGGAAGACCCGCGGTGCCACCCTTATTGGATTCACATGAATCCCGCTTTTGCCCTTAACGCCTGCCTGCGTCCGCGCATTTCCTCGCAGCAGCTCCCGGTCGTCACCCGTTCATAGCCTTTGTGCCATTATATTCACAAATTCGTCTGTTGTCAATCATCTGTTGAGGGCAAAAACATGTTGGCTTACGAATTATCTTTTCAGTTCACAGCGCCCATATAAACTGGGCCGATTATGCCTCCGTCCGGCAGCAGCCTGTCACGCAGCGTCAATGGATAGAGCTGGTATTCCTTAAGATTGCTCAGCGGCAGCCATTCATAATCCGTCTGCTCACGATCCATATTGCAAGCGCGCGAAAGATTGACTTCACCTATAAGATCGCAACTAAACATATATTCCATCTGGTGCACATCCATGTGTTTATATGAGAATTCTTCGTGCAGCCTGCCTATGTATTCCCGCACAAGCACCAGTTCGCCCACCTTCACCTCGATACCCAGCTCCTCCATACATTCGCGCTGCAGCGTATCTACAAAGGTTTCGTATTTTTCCTGTCCTCCGCCCGGCAGCCCATAGAACACACGTCCTGTACGTTTATCCATGCACTTGTTTGCAAGCAGCTTATGATCTCGAATTATTATCGCCTTTACGCTGTTTCGTATCGGCCGCATGAAGTTTGAAAGTCTGGCGGCTATCACCTGCTCTATAATCTCCAACCCCGCCGCATCCTGCTGGTTGAAGCGGCCTACTAGTGGGCTGTCGATATCCAATACGCCTATGAGCGCCCCGTAGCTATCATGCAGCGGAACCACAATTTCGGAGTTTGAAGCGCTATCACACGCGATATGCCCTGCAAAATCATGTACATTTGCCACCGTCAGCGTTTTGCGCTGTGAAAATGCCGCGCCGCACACACCCTTATCCGGCTCAATGTTAGCACACGCAGGCTTCCCTTGAAACGGGCCCAGATGCAGGCGCCCGCTTTTATAGATATAAAAGCCAACCCAGTTAATATCTGAAAGTGCCTCCCACAGCAGCGCTGCAGCATTGGAAAGCACCGTAACAGGCACATCATCGTCGCCCAGCAGCGATCTCATCTGTTTTTCAAGCAATTCATAGTTCATAATTCTACACTCCAAACAGTTCCCGCTTCTCTTGTGCCACAGCATCCACCTTGTCTATGTATGTGGCGATATCCTTGGGGTTTGGTATGCGCTCAACACGATGCTCGCCGCCGAATATGCGCTTGCTCATCGCCCCTGCGCCATGTGCCATTATGCTGGTTGTCTCCTCCATCATATCCACATTGTATATGCACTCTGTTCCGATCTTTGCATAGCCCACATTTTCAAGATTGCCGCGCATATACTTCTGCCTGTACATATAATACGGCCGCATACCCATACCGCGCGCCGTCTCAAGTCCCAGCGCCACCATACCATCCACCGTTTCGGCAGAGGGCAGCGGATAGCTTTCCAGGCATTGCGCAAGGCGCGAAGATCTCTTTATTGCCAGCGTATGCACCGTTAGGTTTTCCGGTGCAAGCGCCGCGATACGCTCAAGCGTCTCATGCATATCATCCAGCGTTTCACCGGGCAGCCCTGCGATAACATCCATATTTATCGATGCAAAGCCTATCTCCCTTGCCATATGGTATGCCTTCTCTATCTCCTCCGGCGTGTGGCTGCGGCCCACAAGCGCCAGCGTATGCTCGTTCATTGTCTGCGGGTTTATGGATATGCGCTGTGCGCCCAGCCGCCTTATAACATGCAGCTTATCGGGCGTAATTGTATCTGGCCGTCCAGCTTCAACCGTAAGCTCACTGCCAAAACCGCCGTATGCGTCTATTGAAAAGGAGAGCACATCTTCCAGCTCGCCGGCCGTAAGCACAGTTGGGGTTCCTCCGCCCATATACATGCTGCGCACCTTATAGCCGCTCTCTGTCGCTATCCGCGCACCCAAAGCGATATCGCGTTTAAGCGCAAGTATATATGCCGCCATATCGGTTTTTTTATCCCTTACCTCTGATAAAAACGAGCAATATAGGCAGCGCGTTTTACAAAACGGTATGCCTACGTATACATCTATATCATTATCCGTCTGCGATTCCAGCAATGGCCGCTGCACATTCACTATCTCGTGCGCAAGCTCCAGCTTTTGCGGCAAAACATCGAATCCATTTTGCATCATGCCCAACGCACCAGCCTCGCCCATATCCTCCATAAGCTCGCGCAGCAGCCGCGTTGGTCGTATCCCCGTAAGTGAACCCCAGGGCGTATATACCGCAAACAGCTCCCGCATTGCGCGAAACGCCGCTATCTTCACCGCCCGCTTCATATGGCGCTTTATCACAAGCTCACTGCCCACAATCGCAGGGCAGGTGTATTCGTAGTGCGCGCGCCTACCTTGCGCACTGCAATGTGCAACAGCCGTCCACTCATTTTTATCCTGCGAAAGCGTAACTGAAACCTCTGTATCAGCACCGTCTTGTTGCCCCTGTTCCGCCTGAAGTACAGTATCATTTACGAAAAGGCGCACCTCTTCCGCTATGTCGTTCCAAAACCACGGCAGGTCGGTATACAGCCTTACCATACTTCCGGTTCCCAACGGTTTATAAACGGGTTGTTCGCGCGCTCGCTTTCAAGCGTGGAATCCCCCATATGCCCCGGATATAGCTTGTAATCACCAGTCAACGTGAGCAATTTGCTGCATATTGATTCATTCAGCGTCCGCGCGCTGCCTCCCGGCAGATCGCTGCGGCCAACGCTCAAGCGAAACAGAGTGTCACCTGTAAATATCACCCGCTCTTGCGCTATCATATAACATACCCCGCCGCGGCTGTGGCCTGGAGTATGCATCACGTCTATTGTAAGGCCGCAAGCCGTGATAACGCCGCCATCCTCAACTAATACATCCGCATTGCACGGTTCTACGCCAAATGAAGCGCTTATTGATAGGTTCTCGCGATCATCATGCAGAGCCTGCGCGTCAAGCTCATGTATATATACTCTTGCGCCCTCGCGCTGAAGCTGCGCAACGCCAAGTATATGGTCAAAATGGCCGTGTGTCAGCAGAACATGCGTCACCCTAAGCTCTTGCTTTGCGCAGTATTCATTTACAAGCTGCGCATCGGCAGGATCTATAACGATACACTCTCGCGTGCCATTTGATATCACATATGTATTCACGTCTATCGGTCCACAAACCATTGTTTTTATCTGCATCAGAATAACCTCCTGCTTTCCAGCAATATCGTTACAGGGCCGTCGTTGACAATCTCCACATCCATATGTTCGCCAAACTCGCCCGTTTGCACCGGCACGCTGCGTGAAAGTCCGCCTATAACCGCCTGATACAGGGGAATGGCGCTCTCAGGCCGCGCCGCCGTGATGAAGCTGGGGCGCCGTCCCTTTCTGGCATCTCCATACAGTGTAAACTGCGATACAAGCAGTATCTCACCGCCCACATCCGTTATGGACAGGTTCATCTTATCCTGTTCATCCTCGAATATACGCAGACCCAACAGTTTATCGCATATGTATGAAGCGTCATCCTCAGTATCCGTTGTTTCCACACCAAGCAGCACCATATAGCCCATCCCGGTTTGAGCCTTCACATTTCCGTCTATGGTTACGCTTGCGCGTTTAACGCGCTGTATAACCGCCCGCATATTCTATCTCCTATGTGTTGATACGATATACCGTAGTAACCGATTTTACCTTCTTAAGGTTTTTTATTATGCTGTTTAATTGATCCGCACCTGTCACATCAAACGACATCTGAACCATAACCACCTCGTTATGATCCGTTTTAGCCGTCATGGATTTTATGCTGATATTGAGGTTGGCAAGCTGCTGCGAAAGCTCCATCAGCACGCCCGGCCGTTCGTTTGCCACTATTTGGATCGCAGCGGTATATGAGCTGCGCACATCGTTGGCCCATTCCACATCTATTATTCTATCCTCATCCATAAGCAGATCATCCGCATTTGCGCAGTCCCTGCGATGTATGGATACCCCGCGTCCACGCGTAACATAGCCTATTATATCATCCCCAGGCAGCGGACTACAGCACTGGGCAAAGCGTACCACCATATTGGGCTCGCCCTTAACTATTATGCCGCGCCCCTTATGCTCCACCGGCTTTTGCTCTGTATCCTTCTGCTCTATGCGCTCCGCAAGCATGCGTTCCTTTTCGGATTTGCGGTGATTCTCGATAAGCTTGTGCAGCACCTGGCTTGTAGTCACACCACCATAGCCAATCGCCGCATACACATCATCCATATCGGACATATTGAATCTTTTAAGTATGTCCGCAAAATAATCCGCCTTAGTAAGTGCTGCCGGCTGTAGACCCTGCCGTCTTGCGGATTCAAATAGCATCTCCTTGCCGCGCTGTATATTTTCATCGCGGTTGGCCTTTTTAAACCATTGGCGGATCTTTGCCTTGGCTTGCTGTGTTTTGACTATATTCATCCAGTCGCGGCTGGGGGTAGCAGTGGGAGATGTGATTATCTCCACCACATCGTTGTTTTTAAGCTTATAATCCAACCGCACTATCGCACCGTTTACCTTGGCATGTTGCGCGCGGTTGCCAACGTTTGTGTGTATGCGGTAGGCAAAATCCAATGGTGTCGCCCCTGTAGCCAGGTCGATGATCTGCCCCCTGGGTGTTAATACATATACACAGTCGCTGAAAAAGTCCTTCTGTATACTATCCACAAACTCCTGCGTGGTAGTTGAATAGTCCTCCATCTCCAGGGATTCGCGCAACCACGCAAGCTTGCTATCCAAATCGTCCTGGGTAGCTCGCCCTTCTTTATACATCCAGTGTGCAGCTATGCCGTATTCAGCCGTACGGTGCATCTCAAACGTGCGTATCTGCACCTCGAAAGGCATTCCCTTTTCTGAAAATAGCGTTGTATGCAGCGAACGATACATATTCGTTTTTGGCATCGCTATATAATCTTTAAAGCGTCCAGGCACCGGTTTCCATACTGAATGGATAACGCCTAGCGCCGCATAGCAATCGCTTACGGTATTCATTATCACACGTATTGCTATAAGGTCGTATATCTCCTCAAGCTGGCGGTTTTGCTTTGTTATTTTTTTGTATATGCTGTAAAGGTGCTTTGGCCGCCCACTCACCTGCGCCTCTATACCTTCTTTTTTCAGGTTTTCGCCTATTGTGTTCACCGCAACCTCCAGCGTGCGCATACGCTCACGCTGCTGCGGCTCTATTGCCCGCTTTAAGTTCTGGTAATCCTCCGGATACAAAAATTCGAACGCAAGATCCTCAAGCTCTGCCTTTACCGCGCCCATACCAAACCTATGTGCCAGCGGCGCATATACCTCCAGCGTTTCTTTGGATTTTCTTATGCGCTTCTCTTCATCGCACGGGGCAAGCGTACGCATGTTGTGCAGTCTATCTGTAAGTTTTATTATAACCACGCGCACATCGCTGGCTATGGCAAGGAACATCTTGCGGAGATTCTCAGCCTGCGCCTCTTCTTTGTTTAGCACGCTGGTCTTTCCCGTTTTTGTAAGCTTTGTTACCCCGTCCACCATGCGGCTTATCTCAGCGCCAAACATGGTGTTTAGCGTTTGCACAGTTACGTTTTCGCCATCCTCCACAACATCGTGCAGCAATCCGGCAATCACAGTGTAACTATCCATACCCATATCAAATAGCATCATTGCCACTGCCTCAGGGTGCGTGTAATATGGCTCGCCGGACTGGCGCATTTGTTTTTCATGCACCTTAAGCGCAAAATCCTCTGCCTTTTTTAAAAGCTCCAACTCTTGCTCGTTGAATCTTTCCTTGCATTTTTCATACAGCCTGTCCGTAAGCTCACCCCCTTCGCACTGATATAAGGCACTGTTTATCTAATAAAACACACTGCAGGGGCAGCCAACATCGACCCGTGAGCCAACGCGGGCATCAGCCCCTGCAGATTTTTCCATTTACGCATGGTATGTTGGCCAAGCCAACTTACATATGCGGCCTTCTCAATAGATTATAACCG
Source organism: Clostridia bacterium (assembly GCA_036652795.1). Classification (GTDB taxonomy): domain Bacteria; phylum Bacillota; class Clostridia; order Christensenellales; family CAG-138; genus JAVVVD01. The sequence continues at coordinate 195,161 of JAVVVD010000003.1, forward strand.
CGTCCACATTGTAACCGCCAAGCACCGCGCGTCCGTCAAGGTCGCTCAGCTCTATCGCAAATCGCGCCGCAACAACCTCGCCGCCGGCCTGCTCCACCAGCCTTATTGTGGCCAGCGCAGTTCCGCCCGTAGCAAGCAGATCATCCACCACCACCACATGCTGACCCGGCTTTATGGAATCCGTATGTATCTCCAGCTTATCCTTCCCATATTCCAGCGCATATTCATAGGCAATCGTTTCATATGGCAGCTTACCTGGTTTGCGCGCAAGCACAAATCCTGCGCCCAGCGCATAGGCCAGCGCCGAGCCTATAACAAAGCCGCGCGCCTCTGGCCCCACCACGATATCCACGTCTATGCCCTCAAGGCTTTTAACTATATGGTCCACCATCTGGCGGTACGCAGCCGAATCCTTGAGCAACGTCGTTATATCACGGAACAGTATGCCCGGCTTGGGAAAGTCCGGAATATTGCGTATGGTTGACTTAAGATCCATCAGATTTTCCTCCTATTCAAAGCGCATCAGCGAAAAAAAGTCTTTTATTTTGCTCAGCAAGACCATTGAGCGCACGGTAGGTAGCACTATCTGCGAGCTGCTTTGTCTGCGCATCATTTTTAAACGCTACGCCGGCTCCGCATTCCACAAATCCCAGTTCCTGCATTATGCAAAGTGCCAAACGGCACTCGTACTCCGGCCTTCCAGTGCATCTGTTAAGGCAGTCCACAGCTTCGCCGCTGTTGTAGTGCGCGGGATGCTCCCGCATGGCGCGATAGAATGATGCGAATCGTTCTCTATCCATGCTCAATCCCGCCATAAGCGCCACTGCGCTTGCTGCTTGCCGCGGCGCATACAACTCCGCCTGTGGAGCAAGCCTACCCAGTGTGTTTAGTATTCCCGCCGTAACCGGCGTATCGTACACCAGCACGCTGCGAAAGCGCGTCAGCTCAAGCTGATCCATCACTGGTGCGGCCACTACCTCGTTATAGGCGGCAGGGCCTTTTGTGTTTGCAAAAAAGCGCACAGAAACCGCCGCGTCAAGCTCCTCATCCCGCAGCAATTCAAGCAACTCTCGCATGCCGTCCTCCGTAAAACAGAGCACAAGCGTACCCGCCACCGCGCCGCTAAGCAATGCTTTAACGCAAGCGGACGCATCTACCCGGTTGACGGCAACATCAAGACGCATATCATTATACAGAAGATTACGTGAAAATGCATCAAAAAATTTATTTCTGCGCTGCGCGGCATAGCTTTGTGCATCCTTTATGGCGCATGGCATTATCTCTTTGAGTTGCAGCTGTAGCGTGCGCATCCCATGGTACTCGTTAACCGCCGGCATGTACAGTATATCACATCTCTCCATATCCAATATCCGCTCGAAGCTATCGCCCATATAGAAGCCTACAGCCTCCTGATAGCTATTTTGCTTGAGTGCGGTAGCTTTTATGTGTGCGCCATCCGTGCCAATTCGTCTGAGCTGGTTAAACAGCACGCCCTTGGTACGCAACACCGGCTGCGGATTTCCCTCGCCAAACGGAGCCAGTCTTTCCAGCTCTTCCGCCAGCGAAAGTGACAATTCGGATATTTCCGCATCCGTCTCGTAGCTGCGGCGCGGCAACAGCACATCGTCCGAATACATTTGGCAAAGCGTTTCTTCAAATCGCTGTGTAAACTCATCAAAGCGGGATGCTTCCATCGTCACCCCCGCTGCATAGCTGTGCCCGCCAAAGCGTATAAAGCAATCCTCGCAGGCCTTTAGCGCCGCGTATATGTCAACTCCGCGTACGCTTCGCGCGCTGCCCGTAAGTATACCGCCGGATTCACACAAAAGCAGCGTGGGGCGGTAATACCTTTCCGCTATTCTCGCAGCGGATATACCCACAACACCTGGGTTCCACTGTGTATTTTTCAACACTATGCTGTGTGCAAACGTGAGGTCGCTTCCCTCCAGCTGAGCGCATACAGCCTCGCATATCGCGCTTTCCTCCTGCTTGCGGCGCGCGTTGAGTTCGCTTAGCACCCCTGCCATGCCGCATGCTTTCTGCGCGTCATCGCAGCAAAGCAATTCCACACATTGTGATGCCTCAGTAAGTCTGCCGGCAGCGTTGAGCCTTGGCGCAAAGGCAAACGCCATATCCCGCTCGGTATAGACGTTTCGCTTTTCACTTGCGGCATTAGCCAGCGCGTGCAGGCCAACGGGGCACTCATTGCTGTTTATCATTTTTAGAGCCAGCGCTACAAGCGCACGGTTTTCGCCCAGCAGCGGCATAACATCCGCCACCGTTGCCAGTCCGGCCAGCGGTATATACGGCGTCATTGCCGCCATGCCGCCAAGCGCATGTATCACTTTAAGCGCCGTTGCGGCGCCGCACAGATTTTTATTTGGATATATGTCGTCGACACGGGTATGGCATATTACGGCAACCGCCTCAGGCAGCACAATATCGCAATTATGGTGGTCTGTTATCACCACATCCACGCCCAATTCATTGCATAGTGCAATCTCAGCATGGGCTTTAACGCCATTATCCACCGTTATTATAAGCTTTGTGCCCTCGGCCGCCAGCATACGCACAGCCTCACCATTCATGCCATATCCATCGTCATGCCGTGATGGTATATGGTAAAAAACATGTGCCCCCGCCCTGGAAAGATAACTATGCAGCATCGCTGTAGCGCATACACCATCTGCATCGTAGTCACCATATATGCATATACGCTCGCCGTTGTCTATCGCGCGTCTTATGCGCGCAATTGCCCTATCCATATCCTTTAGCAGCATCGGATCGTGCAATTGCCCTATGTTTGGATTTAAGAACGCATCCATCGCGGCCTCATCGGTCGCGCCTCGCGCATAGAGCAGTGCGGCAAGCCTTGCACTTACACCAGCTGGGCGCGCAAGCTCCTGCGATGTTGCCGTTTGCTTACGTTCATAGCGCAGCATGTCAATCTTTCTCCCGTTGTGCTGCATATATCCCTATGGCGCATTCCGTGCGCTTCTTTTCGAATGCGCATGTTATGGCATAAGGCTTCATAATATCCCCGTTATATTTATAGGCATTGGCCGCACAGCCGCCGCTGCAAAAATACTTAGCCCAGCATTCGTTGCACTCCGGTTTTGTAAGGATGTTGCATTTTTGGAAGCGCTGCTGCATGGTTTCGTCAAACTTACCATTTAGCACATTGCCCATACAGAAGCCCTCCTCGCCAACAAACTGATGGCATGGGTATATATCCCCATCCGGCGTTACCGCAACATATTCCGTGCCGGCACCGCAGCCCGATATCCGCTTTTTAAGGCATGGGCCTGCATCCATATCCACCATAAAATGAAAGAAGTTAAACCAACGACCCTCGCCCCTGCGTTTTAGCAGAAAATCGGCCAGCACATCATATTCCTCCAGCACGCGGGCAACATCTTTTTCCAATATGGCGTATGGCGAATCTTCAGCCAGCACCACAGGCTCCATGGATATCTGATCAAAGCCAAGGTCTTGCAGCGACTCGACATCCTTTGTAAAATCAAGGTTGCGGTTTGTAAATGTGCCGCGCACATAATATTCCTTATCGCCTCTGCGGCGCACAAGCTCCTGTGCCTTGGGAACTATTATGTCATAGCTCCCCTTTCCGCTGACGGTGGGGCGCAGCGCATCATGAATATCCCTGCGTCCATCGATGCTTAAAACGATATTGTGCATCTGTTCGTTAAGAAAATCCATCATCTCATCGTTGAGCGCCACGCAATTTGTGGTACAGGTGAAATTGATATGCTTGTCATAACGCTTTTCAATTTGGCGGCCGTAGGTCACTATGGCCCTTAGTACGTCAAAGTTTACCAGCGGCTCGCCGCCGAACAGGTCAACCTCAAGATTATGGCGCTTGCCTGAATGTTCAATCAGAAAATCCAGTGCGCGGCAGCCAGTTTCCTCGCTCATAATCATGCGTTTGCCATGGAATTCACCCGTATCCGCAAAGCAGTATTTGCATCTGAGGTTGCAGTCGTGCGCCACATGCAAACACATGGCCTTTATCACTTGGCCACCCGCTGACTCCGGCGGGGTTTGCTCGGGCGAATCAAACTGATTCGCATCGCGTAGCTCATCAAGCTCTGCACATATCTCATCTATCTGCGCGCTGGGGTATGGCAGCTCATAGGGAGGTTCGCCCAACTCTATTGCGCGTACAACATCGTACGCCTGCTTGTCCATCTGATGCACAGCGCCGCTGTGCACGTCTATTGCAAGATATATATTCTTAAATGTAAATGCGTGTATCATATTATCTCCTATAACAAGACAAAGAGCAGTAATGTATGCTATTACTGCTCACGGGAATACAAAGCAGACAAACAAGGGACATAAGTCCCTTATCGCCTATATTATTTCGTTTCCTTCTGGCACTTCTGGTTTGCCACAGTGCAAGAGGTCTTGCATGCAGACTGACAGGACGCCTGGCATTCGCCACAGCCCGAACCGGCCGATACGTTTACGCAGGGCCTCTGAATGGTTTTAATATGTTTCATATCTATCCTCCGTGTATGTTTCTTTACGCAGATTATTATACACAATCCCGCATGCGTGTACAAGCATTATTTAAACATACTTCGCACTATAGCGGCCAGCATACCTGAAACAGCCCCCATCCCCATGTCCGAGAGCAGCGCAAGCGAGAAATCAAACGTTGAGGATAGTATCGAAAACACCATGAACGCCAGCAGCACATATATAAGGCCTGCAATCGCCCCGCACAGCCAGCGCATTTTAGTGCAGTGACGCGTAGCAAGCAGCGCAGCCAATGCGGCACATATCACCTTTATCGCCGGAGTTATCATGGCGGTGCTGCTGGTACTAAGCCAACCCTGCTTTAGCGCAAACGCATACGCCAATATAAGCATTAAGCTCGCTATCGACGCTATTAATGCGCCCTTTACCGACGCCATCACAATCCCGCTTTCCCTCTGCTTTGATTCCTTATTCAAAATCAACACCCTCTCTGTGATAAATAGATATGCCGCGGCAAAAAAAATATACCCGCCAAAGGCGGGTATATAGGTGTTTATGGAAATATTAGCTTATTTTGCAGGCTCGTCCAACGTGTTTTCCACAGGTGAATCCTCAACGTTGGCGATGGCGCTGCGGATGAATACCAGTCGCACCTTATCCGGGCCAACAGACAGCGTAATTACATCGTCCCTGATTGCAGCAACAGTGCCGTATATGCCACCGATTGAACGCACACGATCGCCCACTTTGATGCTCGCAAGCATAGTTTTGATCTTCTTATCGCGTCTACGCTGCGGAATTATCATGATTGCAAATAGCGCAATCATAAGAACTATCAGAAGTCCGCCCTGGGAAAAGAACTCGCCGATCTTGGCCATAAAATCAGAATTCATTGAAACTACCATCCTTAATAATTTTTCATTTAAGCGGATCTGCCGCAGTTATAGTATTGTAAATGATATATTAATAAGCTGCCCACGTCAAGGCATATTGCTCAGATCCAGTATAAATGTTGCAATTAAATCACGTTTTCACATCAATAGCTTTCAAACGAATAATTTGCATCAGACGCCGCATGCAGCAATCCATCCACATTGCATGGCAGTGCGCGCAAAAGCTCCGTTTCATTCAATACCTTAAGCATATTAAACGGTGCCAGCTCGCCATCCATCCCAAGTTTAACATCCGCCGGCAGCCGTACCTTAAGCGCCGCACGGCTGTTTAGCTGTGCCAATAGCGGCTGTAGGTTTTCGCCGGCAAGCTCCATCACATCTATACAGCTATCCTCGTAGTACATTGCATAAGCGGTGTCAGTTGCTACAAATCGTGCGCCGCCCTCACGCTCTGCAAGCAGTGTTTCCATATCGCTTTCTTTTCTTAGCATCATTCCGTTATACCGCGCCTTGAATGCACAATACATGCTCAAAAGCTCAGCCGCACCCGGCTCGTGCAGCACACAGCTACCCTTGAGCACAGCTTTATCAATGCTGTATTCACGGCGGTATACAAATGGAGCATATCCGAATTTTTCGTAAAAGCCTACGTCAAACGGCTGAAGCACAGTGGCGCAATGGCCAGCTTCGCGCATCGCGGCAAACGAATGTTTGAGCATTGCTGCGGCAATTCCCATTTTTCGATACTGCGGCAGCGTTGCCACGCCTGCCACAAAGCCTATTGGCTTAGGGATGCCAAAAAACTCCAATGTCTGGGGTATTATATGCAGCGTACCAAGCATATCCACACCCTCAAACGCCGCGATTATGCGTTGCGGGTTTGTGCGGTACTTGAAATAATAATCACAAAATGCCCCTGCATCACCGGGGAAGCATATCCCCCATATGCGTTTAGCGTCAAGATATTCATCCTGCGTTATGAATCGTGTTATCACAACGGCCGCCCCACGAATTTTTCAAGCAGTGTTATTGGATTGTAAGACATCTTTGCCTTTCGCAAGCCCTCCAACCCCATATCCTCCTCACGATTTATCAATTTCATGTCGGTAAATTCGTGCTCTATAAACTGTTGGTTTATTATGCTGTAAAGACCCGTCATTTCATCAGCTTTTTCAATATGTATAACGGCCATATCTTGATCAATTCGTTCGCCCAGCGAAAACGCAACAAGCTCGCCGTCCACGCGTATACCGCCTCCGCGCACACCAAGGTATTCCATATGCGTAAGTATCTGTCTTATAGCTTCCAGCTCACCAAGCACGCCTGGCTCCAGCACATCCTTATTCTCCAGCCAGTTTGCATATACGTCAAGGCACTCGTCCATCATTGCGCTTGTCACCTCAACATATTCAAAGGCGTATTGCGCTCGGAATTGATTTATATGGTTGCGCTTTGAGTGAAGCTTTTTACCCGCAAGGCCACGCAAATCCTCCATATTGTATATATAGTCATAATTATCGCGATCTTCTGTAAGCGAATATCCGGCACAGCGTTCAAACTCCGCCTTTATCGGCCCGGCTATGGCCTTGAACACAGGCAAAATACCATGCGCACTGCAATACCGCACCGCCGCATCCAGCGCCCGTGCATAATCTCCCTGTGGATTGCGCGTTAGCGGTGCAAACATAAACGGATCATCACCGCCATATTGCAACAAGAAGAACAGCGCATCATCCGCTTCTGCAAGCTGTATGCGCCCATCAGTGCCCCACATAAGCAGGTTTGTAAATACGTACTCTGAGTTATTAAGATGCCATGGTTTTGTAAAGCTCTCCACCCAAGGTTTCATATCTATCGTTACGTTATTAAAGTCAATATCCATGAAGCAATTGTAACCCAAACAATTCCCCTTTGCAATCGTGATATTGGTATATTATTGTAAAAAAGGCGCGTTTGTTACGCGCCTTTTCAGCTAATTTATATTTGTTTATTTTGCGCTCTGTTCAACCATTGAATAGACCACCGTAACATTTGCGTTTATCTCCATCTCGCCCGTGGAAACCGAAACATCCGCAGCGCCCGCCGCCATATCCATCATCTGATTATTTTGCCTTGGCGCATACATAACCGGCGAAGCATTGTTGCTGCCCTCGCTTACCGATACCGGCAGCAGCACAAGCGTGCAGCCTGCCGCAGCGGCTATTGCTTCCGCCTTTGTGCGCGCATCCTGCATTGCCACGCTCAGCGCATCGGAATACGGCAGCGTAGTGTCCGCAACCGAGAATGCAATATCGCCAGTGCCGGTAGCACCCGCTGCTATAGCATCGCTAATAAGCTTGCCTGTTTTTCCTATATCGCGCACCATCACCGTAACGCTATTTTGCATTTCAAAGCCAACAGCTACTGGCGGCTCTTTTTTATAATCGAACTGCTCGTTAAGCGTAACGTACGAGGTTGTAATATCCTTTTCATCCACACCGTTTGCTTTTAGCGAAGCCACCACGGCATCCATCAGCTCGCTGTTTTTGCTCTGCGCAACTTCGGCATTATCATCCGTAGTGCGCACCCGAAGGGTAATCGTTGCTGTATCCGGCGCTACCTTCACAATGCCTTTTCCGTTTACGGTTATCACATTGCTTTGCTGCGCGTAGGCGTTCACAATTATTTTAGGTGTAGATGGATCTGCGTTGGTCTCCGCTTCAATCTGCTCTGCTGACTTGCATGAACATGCAAGCACCACAACCAGTGCGATCAATGCGATACATATGATTATATTCTTAAGCATTTGCTCCACTTCCTATATCATTATTATTTTTTGACGCAATCTGCGCCTGTTCCTTTGCCTTCCGTTTTTGTGCGCGCTTTGCATCGTGTTTGCAGACGCCACGCACTATGAAGAATATCCCTGTACCTATCCCGCATACTAACACCAGAACTGGCAGCGCCCCGACAAACCATACAAAGGCATTTACAAGGAATGTGCCCACCCCGTAAAGGGAGTTTTCGAAATCTAGAGCGATGCGTTCGCCCACTGTCTTTTCTGCTGCGGGGCCGGATGTAGGCCTCAACTCCGCTATCGACACCGTAACCGTGGCATAGTCCACCAGCCCATCATAACGGCGAAGCTGCGTTGTCAACTCTTCAATTTCGATTGTAACGCGTGCTATTTCGCTCTCCAATTGGATTACATCAGCCAGATTATCCGTTTTTACCAATATGCTTGTCAAGCGCTCAAGCTGTGTGCGCAGCACGCTAAGCCTTGTCTCCATATCAAAATACTGCGAAGATATATCCTCAGCATTCTCGCTTGACGATACCAGCGTACCATAACCCTTGGCTTCCTGCGCAAACAGATCCGCCTTATCCACTGGTATGCGGAATATAAAGCTGCCGTATCTGCCAGGTTCATTATACGCCTCTGGCTTTTTGCCATCCACATTTGAGCTTTCAACATAGCCGCCGACCTGCTGCACGTTTTCAAGCAGCACCGCAAGATGCTCGTCGAACGCATCGCTTTCGATGCTGATGTAGATGTTGCGTATCACTTTGCGCCCGCCGTAGTCTGGTGATATAAGTGTGCCTACATCTCTCGTGGCAAGGCCGCCATCCGGTTCATTCGCCGTTTCGGCATCCGGCTGTGCGGCAGGTGAAGCGGCTGAAGTCGAATATTCCATGTCATTGCTGACAGATTTTTGTGCCGAGCATCCCACGCTAAGCACTATTGTCAACAGTACCACTCCGATTATGCAGAGTACCCTTTTCATTGATCTACCTCCAACCATGCGCTCTATATGCGCTTTAATTATTATAACGTATCTCATGCCGCTCGGGTTGCATAATCTTCAAAAAGTACATGCCAACTAGTTGCAAACGATGCTTAATTATGATAAAATCAACTTCGCGATGGTGCCTGTGCGCAATGCCCTTATGCCGAAGTGATGGAATGGCAGACGTGACGGACTCAAAATCCGTTCCCCGCGAGGGGGTGTGGGTTCAAGTCCCACCTTCGGCACCATGAAAGTTAGATTAAAGCAGATGTGTTGTTGCATTTGTTTTAACCTAGCTTTTTTGTTGTACTAAAGTGAAGATTATTTATATAATCTAACTGAGCGATAAATCGGAATTTGGAGGAAATCATTATGAAAAAAGGTATTGCAGTAGTAATAACAATCGTTGTCGGATATTTTGCTACAGTTTTAGGCGCAGAACTTATAAATTGGCCACAGCTTGGACCTATTAGTGCAGTTGCAACGATGGGTGTATTCATTCTTAATGAAATTGAGAACAAAAAAGGCGAGTGAAATAAATTTCAGTTTATCGGATAGAAAATGAGCATAGGCCTCACTAAATCGCAAAAGCCTTTTTCCCAGCATTATCACCTAATAAGTTGGCAGGTTGCGGCGATGAAGCTTATGTGCTTTTATTGTGTTAAATGGAAATAGTTTTTATGCGGCAATTATGTGAGCTCTATTAGGTATCATATTGCCTTAATTGTTGTAACACTTATCAAAAGTAATTCTATTTTATGGGGTGGATCATGAAAATAGCTATACTTGGATATAGCGGCAGCGGAAAATCAACATTGGCAAAGCACCTTGCAAGCACATACGATATCCCAGTCCTTTATCTTGATACGGTACAGTTTTTGCCATACTGGAGGGAGCGTGACCGAGATGAAGCGCGCGCTATTGTTGCGGAGTTTATGCAGCAAAAATCATGGGTAATAGACGGCAATTACGCCACTTTTCTCCAAGAAGAACGCTTAGCGCAGGCGGATTATATAATTTATTTGAATTTTCCGCGATTTGTTTGTCTTTGGCGTATTTTAAAAAGATATTGCAGATATAAAAATATTTCGCGTGAGAGCATCACGGACGACTGCAATGAGAAGATTGACCTTGAGTTCATCTGGTGGGTGTTGTATGAAGGCAGAACACAAAGCAAGCGTAGGCACTACAAACAGATTGTCAACACATATAAGGGCAAGAGTATTGTGCTTAAAAATCAAAAACAGCTTGACGAATTTATGAGCGCTCCATTCGATTTGAAGTAAAAGTCAGTTTAACACAGCCACCACCAACCCCGCTATGCGGGGTTTATTTGTTAAACCACTACAGATGTACTATGCAAGAGAAATTGATAATACTATTAAAATAAAACCGTTAACTCAACTTGCTATTCCCCTATGGATGGATATGAAGGAGTCGTATATGGATCAGCCTAAAAACATCAGCAGCAAAAATACATATACACCAACGAATGATGGTCCTAAAGTCGTTGGACCACCAAATCAGAATGGTACTCAATTACCAAACACCCCAATACTGGAATATAAGCGATTTGAAAATGAGTACTCCCATAGAGGGGCCATAAAAGCTCAGGCATCCACCGCGCAAAAAGCATATCCCGTGCCAAATGTTAAGGTGGAGATATCCAAGCCCTTCCCATCCGGTGAGTATATTATAAGCACGCAGACAACAGACATATCCGGACTTACCGAGCCTGTTGCGCTGCCTGCGCCTTCGGCAGAGTCGTCCACCTCACCTAACGACTCAAAGCCCCCGTATTTTTCATATAATTTAAGATTTACGCACCCCGATTTTACCGAGGTGAGGATATACAATGTTCCTGTATTTGAGAATATAATCTCCATCCAACCGGTTGAACTTATACCAAAGGCAATAACGCCGTTGGGATTGGATGTTATCCAATACACCGTTCACGAGCCTGACGAGCTGTAAAGGAGGTCAATAAATGGCAATCTATGAAACGCCTGTTATACCAGAGACGATAACCGTGCATCTTGGCAAGCCCGATCAGCCTGCTCCGAATGTTGAAGTGCCGTTTGTTGATTATATCAAAAATGTGGCCTCCAGCGAGATATATCCCACTTGGCCCGAGAATGCCATACGCGCAAACATCTATGCCCAGATCTCATTTGCGCTTAACCGCATTTACACTGAATGGTATAGATCCAAAGGATACAACTTCGACATAACCAATTCAACACAATATGATCAGGCCTACGTGCAGGGCCGCGATATATTCGATAACATCAGCCGTACCGTTGATGAGCTTTTCAATGATTATGTTCAAAAGCATGGCAGTGTAGAACCATATTTCACACAATACTGCAACGGCACCACGTCAAAATGTCCTGGGCTATCGCAATGGGGCACGGTTCCTCTTGCCAAACAGGGGCTAAGCCCCTATCAGATACTAAAGCACTATTACGGCAACGATATCAATATCGTGTTCGACGCACCCGTTGAAAACATCCCCGAATCCTATCCGGGCATGCCTCTGAAATTAGGCATGGGCAGTAACGATATCAAGCAGATACAGGTACAGCTCAACCGCATACGCATGAATTATCCTGCCATCCCGCGTATAAACTATGTTGACGGCGTATTCGGCGTTGAAACGCAAAGCGCGGTTAAAGCTTTTCAGAATATATTTCAGCTTGCATCGGACGGCATAGTAGGCAAAAGCACATGGTATAAGATCAAAGAGATATATACCGGCGTAAAGCGGCTGAGTGAACTTACCTCCGAGGGAATAAAGCACGGTGAATTTGCGCCTGTTGTGGTCACAGAGCTAATACCAGGTACCGTCAGCAACGATGTTCGCACAATACAATACTACCTGTCTGTGATCGGTTACTTCAACAACAATATCCCCATTATTGACATTGACGGGGTATACGGGCCCGAAACCGTAAATGCCGTAAAGCAATTTCAATCGTACTACGGCTTACCCATTACGGGCGTAGTTGATGCGAATACGTGGAAAACAATGTGGAAAATATATAATGATACGCTTAAATCAATACCGCCGTCGTTTTATCAGAACGCCGCCGTACTATATCCAGGATATTTTCTTAAAATAGGTATGGAAAACGATGATGTGAAAAAAATGCAGGGCTACCTCAACGCCGTTGCCAAGGCATACCCCGCTATCCCCAAGGTTGATCCCACCGGATACTTTGGTGAAAAAACCCTATCCTCCGTCAAAGCGTTTCAAAGGCAGTTTGATCTGCCGGAATCCGGTATCGTTGGCCCTGCCACATGGGGCAAGCTCGCCATACAGTACGACAAGCTGCGCTGAAATCTATGCATCGCACATATCGCGCAAATTGGCTAGCAGCGCGCCGTCACATTTGGTTGGATTACACTCACACACCCGGCAAGTTCCTTTATCCGCATAGGAGTATATGGTAAAAGGCCGTTTAAAAAGGCGTCATCTCCATCCTGTTGGCGGTAAAGCTGCAATGCCCAAAGCGATAGCTCCGGCACAGCCTTTGCCATATACAATAGCTCTTTTTCGGAGAGCTGCGGCACAACGGTTGTTCGCAGCTCGTAGTCGACCCCTGAGCTTATCAATATATCAAGACTTTTGCGCACCCCCGCAGAGCTGACCCCGCATATTGACTCGTATCCCTCAAACGGCGCCTTATAGTCCATTGCCACATAGTCGACAAGTTTCGCCTCCAGCAGATCGCTCAACACATCCGGATTGCTGCCGTTGGTATCAAGCTTTATGCGATAGCTCAGCTTTTTAGCCATATCCATCCACCGCGCAAGGTCGCGCTGCATTGTCGGTTCGCCGCCCGAAAATACAACGCCATCGATAAGCCCTGCGCGTTTTTTCAAAAACGCGCCAACCTCCGCTTCGTCAAGCAATTGCGGTTTATCCAGTATATGGCGATTATGGCAGTAAAAGCAGCGGTAAGAGCAGCCGGCCGTGAATATCACGGCCGCAAGGCAGCCCGGAAAATCCAGCGTGCTATTTTTTTGCAGCCCAGCTATTTGCACAGCGCTTCATCCTTCAACACATACTTTACCCGTTCGCTGTATTCCTCGCGCTTACCCTTATGGAAGTTTTGCACAGGGCGCAGATATCCCACAACACGGCTCCATACCTCGGCATCGCCGCCGCATTCCGGGCAGGTAAAATGCTCGCCATCGATATAGCCGTGGTTGGGGCAGATTGAAAACGTTGGCGTCAGCGAGATATACGGCAGCTTATAGTTGGTAAACACCTTGCGAATTAGCTCTTTAGCTATGCGTATATCCGGTATGCGCTCGCCAAGATACAGGTGCAGCACAGTGCCGCCTGTATAGCGGCTTTGCAGCTCATCCTGCAGATCAAGCGTTTGAAATATATCATCCGTAAATCCAACCGGAAGCTGTGTTGAGTTGGTGTAGTACGGCACATCTGCGCTGCCCGCGCAGATGATATCTGGGTACTGCTCACGATCCAGCTTTGCAAGCCTATAGCTTGTGCCCTCGGCAGGCGTGGCCTCTAAATTATAAAAATGGCCTGTTTCCTCCTGGATTATTGTCATCTGGGTGCGCAGATAATCCATTACCTCTATGGCGAAGCTTTGTCCCTTATCGCTTGTAAGATTTGTTCCATCGCCAAACAGGTTCTCACACGCCTCATTCATTCCTATTATGCCTATCGTATTAAAATGGTTGTACCAGTACTGCCCCGTCCGCTCATACACATTGCGCAGATAATTTGTAGCATATGGGTACAGTCCGCGCGCAGATTGAGTCTCTATCACCTTACGCTTTATCTCAAGACTGTTTTTGGCTATCTGCACCATGCGCCACAGCCGCGCAAAAAACTCCTCGCGGCTTTTGGATTTATACGCTATGCGCGGCAGATTTATTGTTACTACTCCTATTGAGCCTGTAAGCGGGTTAGAGCCGAAAAGTCCACCTCCGCGTTTTCTTAATTCCTTCGTATCCAGTCGAAGTCGGCAGCACATCGACAGCGCATCCTCCGGCGACAGATCCGAATTGATATAATTCGAAAAATATGGTATGCCGTATTTGCATGTAATTTCCATAAACTTATCCACGACCGGGCTGTCCCATGCCAAATCCTGCGTTACATTTATTGTTGGTATTGGGAATGTGAACACACGGCCCTTGGCGTCTCCATCCAGCATAACGTCGCAAAACGCTTCGTTAAACATATCCATCTCTGTCTGAAAATCGCCATAATGCGCATCTATAAGCTTACCACCTATTATCACGCACTGATCCTTGAGCGTGCGTGGAGCTACGATATCGAAAGTAAGGTTTGAAAACGGGCACTGGAAGCCCACGCGGGTGGGCACATTTACGTTAAATATAAATTCCTGTAGCGCCTGTTTTACCTGTTTTTTTGTAAGCCCATCATAGCGGATAAATGGTGCGCAATAGGTGTCGATAGATGACCATGCCTGTGCGCCCGCCGTTTCGCCCTGCGTGGTAAAGGTTGAATTAACTATCTGTCCCAGGAATGAGCGCAGATGCTTCGGCGGTGAGGATTCCACCTTGCCGCCCACGCCGCCAAACCCATCCATAAGCAATTGCCTAAGATCCCAGCCTGCGCAATATGGGCCGAAGAAGCCCAGATCATGCAGGTGTATATCGCCGGCAACATGCGCCGAGCGCACCTCGTCCGGATATATTTCGTGCAGCCAGTACTGCTTTGTAAATGTTTCACGCACATAGTTGTTCATGCCATTTATTGATTTTTGAGTATTGGCATTTTCTTGTATCTGCCAGTCGCGATCATCCAGATAATTTGAAAACATGTTTATCGTTGCGCCTATGAGCGCATTGCTCTCTCTCGCGCTGCGCCGCTTTTCACGGTATAGTATAAAGGCCTTCGCCGTCTTTGCATGTCCGCGCTCTATAAGTATTTTTTCAACAGCGTCCTGTATTGTTTCAACATCCGCCGATTCCTCCGTCGTTCGCGCCGCAATGTATTCGCTCACCTCATAGGAAAGCGCTTGCGCCGTGGCAAAATCATCGCCGCCAACAGCCACCGCCGCCTTGTATATCGCCCATGTTATCTTTTCTTGACAAAATGGCACCGTACCCCCACTGCGCTTGCGGACTTGCGTTATCATTTGTATTCCTCACTTTCAAAATAAGAAAATCAGCATTTATAGCGGCATAATCCAAGAGCTCACCCGATCCATCCCATTAGATATGCTAATATATTTACACAATATTTTGTATTGCAGTTTCGCTTTCAACACCACATATTGTACTTCTCGTGCAGAAAGTTGTCAATCGCATTTGCCGCCTCAAGCATAATAATATAATATGGACTTTGCACCTATGGCAACAGAATCACGGCCTTAGTAGTTGGACTTGAGACGACGCAGCATATAGGTATAACCCTCATCCGCAATGTTTTATATGCAACTACGAAGAAAACGGCGTCGCCTACATATGCCGCAACGAAGCCTTGTTAGTCTATACAGAGTTTGCTTTAAGTACTGTGGCGGTATACCGTGATCCATATAATATCGCGCGCTATTATTTTAACGTGCAAAGCGTTATCGCGCCCACAGCTGAGCTATGATATACTTAACTACATGAAGATAAAGCTTGCCGTACTCTCTATTTGTTTTGTAACGCTTATATACCTTGTTGTATCGGTAGCCGTAGCCGGCCTGCTTGCCGCATTTCCTCAGGTAGCAGAGGGTACGGTGATGCTTGTGCTCACGCTTCCTGCGCTAAGCGCGATAATCGGCATAGGTCTAGCTGCGCTGCTCGCACCGTTTTGCTCACATAAAACGCTTGTTTTGTGTGGCCTAGGCGTACTGCTGTGCGCCGGTGTGGCAAGCCTGCTGTTACCTCAAAATCTATGCGTACTCATCTGTGCCGGCGCGGCAATGGGCATAGCCTATGGTCTGCTGGCCACAATGTACCCACTGCTGGTGGACGCGCATTTTTCAGGTGCGCAGCGCACCTCTGTTATGGGTATTGCGGCCGGCATGATCCAGCTTGGGCGATTGATTACCGTACTCATAGGCGGTTTTTTGGCCGATATCAGTTGGAATTATGTTTATCTTACTTTTATTTTAGTTGTGGCTGCGATTGTTATCGTATTGCTTTGTTTGCCAAAGGATCTGCCTGCGCGCGACGGCGCAGTATCTCCGTCCACCCCCAAGGCAAGGTTATGGAAAAACAAGGTCGTATGGCGCATGTGCGCAGTCGGTTTTGCATTTACGGTAATATATTTTTTAAATGTCACTCACGCTTCATTATACATTGAGGGCTATGGCCTTGGTACGGCCGCAGCCACAGGATTGCTTAGCGCAATAACCTCAGGCATAGCGGGAGTTATGTCCTTTTTGTTCGCAAAGCTGTTCCGTTTTACCGGCCGCTTCACATTTGCCATAGCATTCCTCGTTATGGGCGCAGGTTACATGATCGCCGGACTTTACGTTTCGCTTGCGGCCATATCCGCAGGGCTTGCCGCAGCGGCCGTTGGCATAGCGCTGTTTTCGCCATACCTGATGCTTGAAGCTACCTCAGCGGATAAATTCAACGCGCCCGCCGCCACTGCCATAATACTCACGGCGGTCAATATTGGCTATTTCATTTCGCCTAACATCACCGCCGGCATAGGCGCACTGCTGGGCGATGGCAGCCCTGCCGACATATTCCTCTTTGCCGGTATAGCAGCCGTAGCGTGCGCGCTTCTTTCATTTGCAATCAATTGCCGCAAGGTGCGCAAGCCCGCATAGCACACTCGGTTGCACGCGTATGCTTAAATTCCGTTTTTCTACGCGTATTAAATATCTTTGTAATCAACAAGGGCGCTAAAAAACCGTCCCTTACGCATATTATTTGATTAAGATCATAAAACACAGTACATGGGGGTAAAATGCAATGTCCGACCTGTTTGAATATATAAAGTGGCGCGGAGATCTTACGCTTGCGCACACACCTTTTAACGAAGTAGATAGCCTAATACTCTGCCGGCTCTCCTATCTGCCCTGGGATGGTATAGTGCCCGCCAGCTTTAAATCCCCTATATCAATTGCGGATGCGGCCGAAAAATGTCTCTCTCTGCTTGGCGCTGATGGAGATGGCCGCAAGGTACATCTCAAGGCCGATGAGCTGCTGCTGCGTGAGCTTGCGCAAAGTGAACGCTTTGGAGCAATGTATCTTGCCGGTTATACGAATATAGTGGATATAGCTGAGCAAAAGCAATTTTCCGCAATAAGCATTATTGTAAGCGGTGCCGCATACATCGCGTTTCGCGGCACTGACGGCACATTGGTTGGCTGGAAGGAGGACTTCAACATGAGCTTTGAATCCGCCGTGCCAGCCCAACTTGCAGCCGTGGATTATCTAACAGCCGCCGCCGGAGCTATACGCGGTCAATTGCGCGTTGGCGGCCACTCCAAGGGCGGCAATCTCGCGGTATATGCTGCGGCGTTCTGCAAGCCCTCGATACAGCGTCGCATAGTCGACGTATACAATAACGACGGACCTGGTTTTTCGGCTGAGGTACTCAAAGCCCCCGGCTTTTCCATTATAGATAGCAAAGTGCATACATTCGTACCCCAATCCTCCGTAGTAGGTATGTTGCTTGAGCATGATGAGGATTTTGTGGCGGTACACAGCACGCAAAAGGGTCTGATGCAGCACGATATATATTCATGGGACGTAACGCACAACGCCCTAGTATATGTAAGCGGCGTTACCCGTAGCAGCCAGTTCATAGACATTACGCTCAAGGACTGGCTAACCGGTATGCAGCCCGAGCTTAGGCAAAAGCTGATTGACGCCGCATATGACATACTCGCTTCCTCCGACGCTACAACGCTATCAGAGCTTTTCAAGGGCAAAAACACCATGGCTATACTCAAGTCCCTCACCAATATAGACGATACAACGCGCAAGCTTCTTGGGCAGGCCATGGATATACTCGTATCCTCCATCAAAAAAACAACTCCATTGGCGCTGGATAAGCTGTTCAAGCGTCAGTCAGACGCGCCAATCATGCTGGAATCTTAGGCGCTTTTGCGTTTGACTTGCATAGCTCCAAGCATTAACGCACCATCATTAAAGATTTGGTCCGATAAGGATGTTTTCCCATCCTTAATAATTGCCGCTAAATATGTTTATCATATTGTGCGGCTTTTTCACTCCTTCAAGATCAAGCGTATAGCTTTAGTATGCATCAAACAACGAAAACGAAGCTGCCGCAATAGGAAGCGTTGCGATGAGATAATATACACGATATACCTTACCTGCAAAATTATCTCCTGCATTTCATATAAACGTGCAAAGTAGGTGGCTTTTATATAATTTCACAAAGGGGGATTTTCAATATGAAAATGCCGAAAGGAATAATAGAAACGGTTATGTTGCTCCTTGTGGAATGAATTGTATGGTTTGCTATAAGCACTGCTATCACAAAAAACCATGTGCGGGTTGCTTTAACAGCGATATTGGAAAACCAGTATCAAATGTATCCAGATAATGCGTATACTGTTTTTTTGCCTGAATTAAAACTGCGGCAGATTCAATTTTTCGTTTGCAACGGTAACGCGGCCATCCGCAGCTATGTTTACCGTGTATATTGCGGAGCCACTTGCATCCTCAGCCTTGCCGCCCTCCGGCACATAATAAAATTCAATTACCATCTTGCCCTGCTGTTCGCCGTTTAAATAGTATACCGCCTTGTCATTACCATTTTCATCCTGCTCATGCAATTCGAGGTAATTAACAGTGCCGCCGCCATTGTTTGCTATAGTTATCCACTCATATCCGGACTCCGTATCCTCCGGCAGTTCTATTGCAAGCGATTTATCATCTACCTCATCCACTATGTTTATATCGCTCTGAGGCAAACCCTGCCTTTCATCCAGCACCTCTATCCCGCCCTTTTCATCTACCTTTAGGGTATACACCCTCATGTCTACGGCGCTCTGCTCGCCTTCCCATTCACGCATATATATAAATGTCAGTTTGGTTTCGCCCGCCGCAATACCCTCTATCGTAAATTCAAACACACCGCCGCCGCCAACCA
This sequence comes from Clostridia bacterium, assembly GCA_036652795.1. GTDB lineage: Bacteria > Bacillota > Clostridia > Christensenellales > CAG-138 > JAVVVD01. The sequence continues at coordinate 214,393 of JAVVVD010000003.1, forward strand.
TGCCATTTTTATTGCCATCTATATATTCGTCGGACGCGATCTTCGCTATTCCTTCTTCGCTGAAGGAGCCATACCAGCCATAGCCTGTGCTGATGTTTCCGTCCAGCTTAATTGTAAGTTGTTTTTGCTGCGCAGCACAGCCCATACACCCTATTGCAAGCAATATAGCCATTATCGTTATAAATCCTTTTTTCATGATTTTTATCTCCGTCTTTATGCTTTTTGAGAAACCGCTATTCCTCTATATGTTAATCATATATGCATTTATGTCTGTTTGCAACATAGTCAATAAGAAAAGCCCTCTTTTTAAGAGGGCTTTGTGTAATATTCTTATATATCTTTTTTCCAAAGTCCGTGCAGGTTGCAATAGGCAAACACCGCCTGTGGCACTTCATCCGTGATGGCAAACGTAGCCTTAGGCGCTTCGCCCGGCTTTAGCGCTTTGCGCTGCCCGCCTGTTGAAGTCTGTAGATACACCCATTCTATATGGTGTTCCTCCGTCATAGGATGCGCCGCGGAGCCTATCTCTACCGTGATCACGCCGCCATTTACGCCGACTACCGGCACGTGTTTTTCCACGCTGGCATCGGTTGTGTTTGGCACAAGCTCGCTCATTGGTTCTCCACAGCATATGATTGGTACGCCAGAGTTGTTGATCATCCCTACCAGATTACCGCAATGTTTACAGATATAAAACTTTTGCATATTAGATTCCTTTCTTCTTCACACATGAGCGCACTAACAGGCTTACACCCCATTATGCTAACATGTTAGCATGTGCTAATGTTCTGCGCAATAATAATTTTTGTTATATCTTATTTTTGAAACAATATGTTTATTATCATATGCTTACATTATCCCTTACCCACGCTTTTACATATGCTATAAACTCACGGCAGGCCGGCGATGCATTTTTTTCGCTGCGCACGGCTATGCCAATGGTTCGGCAACACCCACCTTCAAGCTCAATTGCGCGCACCCTATACACCTGCCCTTCTAGCACCAGCTCTGGCAGTATGCTTATCCCCAGACCCTGTTCCACCATTGCGATGGCCGCATAATCATCGCTTATGGCGAAGCGAATGCTGGGGCTTACCCCCGCTTGCCGCAATATACGGCCTATATCGTAGTTTGATCCTTCGCCAGGTATTATAAGCTGCTCATCTGCTATTGCTGCAAACGGTAGAAATGCGCTGTTTGCCAGCGGATGCCCTTGCGGCAATATCGCCAGCATACGGTCCTGCGCAAGCGGCACATAATCCAGCTCCTTATGCGTGGATTTGGTTATAAATCCGCAATCTATCTGCTCCTGCGCTATCCAATCCTCTATATCCTGGTAGACGCCATCCATCAGGGTAAGACCGATAAGCGGAAAACGCTGTTTAAAGCCTGTGATTATCTTAGGCAGCCAATGCACCGCAACGCTTGAGAACGTACCTATTCGCACCTGCCCTGTCCTCAAGCCGTGTATCGAAGATGCCTCCTGCATAAGCTGCTCGTTATGGCCTATCACCTCACGCATACAGCGCGCCATTCTCTCCCCTTCCGGCGTAAGCGTCACACCGGCCTTTTTACGTATCAACAGCTGGAAGCCGAATTCATCCTCAAGCGCATTCACCACATGGCTAACGCCGGACTGTGTATATCCCATTTGCTTGGCTGCGCCCGTTATGCTGCCAATATCCGCCACCCGAACAAACACCTCATATTTATCAATGTTCATAGTGCCTCCATACATTACATTATGTAATGTTTATTATAATAAACATTCGCTGTTGCTATCTATTGTGTCATAGTATACTTTGTAAGGCAATATCCATTTTTACAATAATATAGGGGGGTATAATGCCGTATGCAGCCAGAACGTGCGCTCAAACGCGGCCTGCCAAAAAGCGTTGAACCGGTTATATTCATTGCCGTTTTCGGGCTTGTAGGCACACTGTTCTCAGTTCCGATGGGACTATCAAACATGTTAAACACACTAATGAATACCGCCTATGGGCTGCTGATGGACACTGCGCTTTACATAATGGCCATTGCAGTCATAACGGGTTCGCTATCCTCGCTGTTTGCCGAGTTTGGGGTGATAGAGCTTCTAAACAAACTGCTTTCACCGCTGATGAAACCGCTTTACAGGCTGCCTGGCGCCGCAGCTCTGGGCGTTGTGACCACATATCTTTCTGACAACCCTGCCATACTCACACTGGCAGACGATCCTAAATTCCGCCGGTATTTCAAACAGTATCAGCTTCCCGCGCTCACCAACTTGGGCACCGCCTTTGGTATGGGGCTTATTGTCTCTACCTTTATGCTGGGGCTTGCAAAAACTGCTGGGCAAAGCCTTGGTAGCGCCGTACTCATTGGAAATATCGGTGCTATAATCGGCAGCATAGTAAGCACGCGCCTCATGATTTGTTTCACCCGCCGATTAGTTGGCGCAGACCTTCCCGCACGCATAGAGGACGGAGGCATTCAACAGGATACACCGGCCAATCACGACCCGCTTGGAATACGTTTTATAAACTCCATGCTGGATGGCGGCAAGCGCGGCGTCAAGCTGGGATTTAGCATAATACCCGGCGTGCTTATAATATGCACACTGGTGCTAATGCTGACAAACGGTCCCTCCACCGATGGCACATACACAGGCGCTGCCAACGAAGGCATTGCGCTTCTGCCATTTCTTGCCAATAAAATTGATTTCCTGTTGAAACCGCTATTTGGCTTCCAAAGCGCCAAATCCATAGCTGTGCCCATAACAGCGCTTGGCTCTGCCGGGGCGGCCATAGGTCTTGTTCCACAATTGCTCAAAAGCGGTTTTGCAAACGTGCATGATATCTCCGTATTCACCGCAATGTGCATGTGCTGGAGCGGATATCTGAGCACACACGTATCCATGATGGACAGCCTCGGATGCAGCGAGCTTACCGGCAAAGCAGTACTAAGCCATACCATAGGCGGACTATGCGCAGGCATCGCCGCAAACTGGATATACCTAGGTGTACAGGCCATATTTTTATAAAATTTGCCACCTATATTCAAGGCCTCGTCCGCTGCATATAGGTGTGATGCTCTTTTTCGTTTGCAAAATTCGCGCTAAAGTTGACAAGATCATATTTAATTCGCTATTATGGTTTGTAGCAATTAATAAGTGGGGTTCCGCAGGAATATAAAGTATTAACGATTCCCCCACTTATCAATAGTCGCGGAGGTGCTTTTTGGACGGGCTTTTTATCATCGGAAGTAATTATGACGCCGGACTATGCTCCGGAGATGACGAGTGTATGCTCTCGATGCTGCTTAAGCGTAAGAACATTGAGATAATGCGGCAGACAATTACCTCAACGGCCACGATATGGATTTCACCAGCTGACGACAAATCTACGCTGGAGTTTTTCATGGTGATCTCTGGTGAGCTTACCGTACATCTTTCGCCCACCGAAAGCCACGTACTCAAGGCAGGAGACAGCTTTTTTGTTGAAGGGCTAAAGGAAAGCGTACACATAATCGCCAATACAGACACAAGCATCCTGTATATCACCAACCAGCCGCTATTCGATTGCATGCGTAGCTTTCATGACCGCTTTGAAAAGCTTATGATACGCATAGATGAAAAGGATCATATAACATTTAAGCATTCCAAAAATGTGCTAAACTACTGCGCTGCGCTTTATGGCGTATTAAATCCCTGCGATCTTACAATGGATGATCTGTGCACAGCCGCATTTTTTCATGATATAGGCAAATGCAGCATACCGGATGAGCTACTTAAAAAACAAGGCCGTTTGACCTGCGATGAATACAACATTATGAAGGAGCATTCGGAGCATAGCTATAACATGCTTTTACCTATATATGGTGCAACCATTGCCGGCATTGCACGCAGCCATCATGAGCGACTGGATGGCAGTGGATATCCGGACGGATTGTGCGCAACGCAAATATGCCTTGGTTCGCGAATTATAGCCGTTGCTGATGCGTTCGACGCTATGACCACCGTCCGTTCATACAACCACATCAAATCCCGGCATGAGGCAATTGCCGAGCTGCGCAGCTTGTCGCATCAATATGATTTATCAATTGTGGATGCGATGGATGCGTATCTACAGAGCATCAGTATTTAAATCTGCCATATTTTATTCTATTCCACCAGAAAGCACCTAATCTGCGCGCATTATAATACCCTTTGCATAATTATTAATCAATTTTTCACATTAACAACACAAACCAGACACGCGTTTTACGCCTCAACGATATACAATACACATATGAGGCATAATAGTTTTGTCTCCGTCTAAGCGATGAGGAAGGATCAATAATAATGCGTGAAGTATATATCATAACTGGCATATGTGGCCATCTTGGCAATACCGTTGCAAAGCAGCTCGTCAGCTGTGGCAAATCCGTGAGAGGGCTTGCGCTGCCCGGAGAAAGCAGTTCAATGCTCAGCAGTGAAGTTGCGCTAACACGTGGCAATGTATGCGATATCGAGTCATTAGAGCCGTTATTTGACGGTATAACGGAAGATGAGCGCGTGATATTCATCCATGCCGCCGGGCTTATAAGCATCACCACAAAAAAGAAAGATCCGCCCATATACAACGTAAATGTCGGCGGCACACAGAATATAATCGAATTATGCAAAAAGCATAACGTCAGCAAGCTCGTATATATCAGCTCCGTTCATGCAATACCCGAAAAACCGCATGGCACCGTTATGAGCGAGATCAACAGCTTTGATCCGGATCTGGTCGTGGGCGCCTACTCCCGTTCAAAGGCGATGGCGACACAGCTTGTTCTTGATGCGGCAAATTCCGGACTTGATGCAACCGTAGTGCACCCATCCGGAATAGTGGGACCAAACGATTATTGCGATGGGCTTATGGGGCAGCTTATTAAAAACTATCTCAATGGTGTGATTAGTGCCTGCATAAAGGGCGGCTATGATTTTGTAGATGTACGCGATGTGGCAAACGCTGTTATAAAGGCGGCGCAGCAGGGCAAGCGCGGAGAATGCTATATCCTCTCAAACCGCTATTATGATGCGCTGGATATGCTCAATATGGTTCACCAGATCACCGGCAAGCGCGCAATCAAAGTGATACTGCCACTGTGGTTTGTAAAGGCATTTGTGCCGCTTGCAGGTTTATATTTCAGAATGTGCAAGCAAAAGCCCCTTTTTACTGAGGATTCCCTGCATATACTCAGCTCCAACTCGGCTTTCTCCCACGTTAAGGCTGAGCTTGAGCTTGGCTTTACCACACGCGATATGAAGCAGACCATCCACGACACCGTACTTTTCCTTCAAGATGAAGGCATGCTCAAGCAGACCTATCTTGGCGGTGACCCGCGACCCATCGTATCGCGGCGCAAGCTAAAGCCGAACAGAAGCTGATGTTTTTTGCGGATCAAACATACCTTTACACAGCAAGTGGCAGCAATGCCACTTTTTTTTGCCACTTTTTTTTCATGTCTTTTTGCAATATTATCCCATTTGCAATACAATAAGGAATAATCATTTAATTTTTCGGAGGCAATAGATGAATAATGCGCAAATATCCACGCAGAGTATGGATACCATTATCCGTATGCAGCGCAACGAGATTACCGAACAGGCAATATACACTAAAATAGCCGCCCGCGTAAAGGACGAGCATAACCGCAGCATTCTCCTGCGCATCGCTGCCGAGGAAAGGGCGCATTACGAGGTTTGGAAGCTATACACCCATCGTGAGATAAAGCCGCAGCAACTGAAAGTAATTTGGCATAGTCTGCTGTCCGTTGTGCTGGGCTTCACGTTTGCAATTAAGTTAATGGAAAATGGCGAGCGTATCGCGCAGAATGTATATTCGCAGCTTATTCTTGAGGTTCCGCAAGCATCTGAGATCACCGCGCAGGAGGATGCCCATGAGCAGGAGCTTATGGAGCTGCTAGATGAGGAACGGCTTAAATATGTGGGTTCAATGGTATTGGGGCTTAGTGATGCGCTTGTTGAGCTTACCGGCACGCTTGCGGGACTTACCCTTGCCATGCAAAATACGCGGCTTATTGCGCTTTCTGGCCTTATAACCGGTATATCCGCCACACTGTCCATGGCCTCATCTGAATTTTTATCCGCCCGCAGCGAAGGGCGCGCCGACGCATTCAAGTCCTGCTTATACACCGGCATTGCATACATAATCACTGTGGCGCTGATGGTGCTACCGTATCTGCTTTTTGCCGACGCCAACTATATGTGGGCGTTGGGTACAATGATTGTTATAGTCGTAGCAATAATAGCCGTATTCAACTATTATCTCTCTGTAGCTAAGTCAAAACCATTTCGGCGCAGCTTTTTAGAGATGGTTGGCATCAGCCTTGGCGTTGCTGTGATAGCGTTTGGCATAGGGCTGCTTGTTAAGCAGTTTCTTGGCATAGACATATAAGTTTGCAACCACATATTTAAAAATAAGGAGAAAACAATGAAAAAGCTCATAACGCTTACCATATCGCTGCTGCTGGTCTGCGCGCTGTGCTCAGGATGTTTAGGCACACTGTTGGATGTGGCGTCAACCTACCTATTTGAAAACTATGAGGATTACGACCAAACCTCATATGAGGGCTATTCCTCAAGCTCCGCTTATCCAGAGCCAGTATATAGCCCTGATGATACCACCTGGTCGGTGTTCATATACATGTGCGGCACCGATCTTGAAAGCACCGGCGGAGCAGCCACCAGTAATCTTGTAGAGCTGCTCGAGGCCACCACCACGGACAGCGTCAATCTTGTTGTGCAAACAGGCGGCACTAAAAGCTGGCAAAACTATGTTGTTCAAAGCGACAGGCTACAGCGATATACCATTAAAAATCATGAGCTTGAGCTTGTTGACGAACAGGAGCTTTCCAGCATGGGTGCCGAATCCACGCTGGGCGATTTTTTAAGCTGGGGAGTAAAAACCTATCCCGCAGATAAATATATGGCGATATTCTGGAACCATGGCGGTGGCAGCATCGGTGGGCTGGCATACGATGAGATGTTTGATTATGATCAGCTTACGCTTGATGAGCTTTCCAATGGCCTTGCCGCACCCGGCGTAACATTTGAGGCGGTTGGATTTGACACCTGCCTTATGGCCACGCTGGAAACAGCCGCTGCCATATCACCATATGCGCGCTATATGATCGCCTCAGAGGAATATGAGCCGGGCGGTGGTTGGGATTATACAGCATGGGCACGCTATCTGTGTGCCTATCCAAACTCCACCGGGGCAGAGCTTGGCCGAATAATATGCGACAGCTATTATGATAAGTGCAACTATACCGGCGATGCCGAAATGGCCACGCTATCCTTAACCGATCTTACTAAAATACCCGCATTGGTAACGGCCTTTGACGCAATGGCAACTGAAATGACCGGGATAACAAGTGAAATATCCACCCTGCGCACCTTCACCCAGGGCGCAATGCGCGCCGAGAATTATGGCGGAAACACCGAGCAGGAGGGCTACACCAACATGGTGGATCTTGGCGATCTTGCAATTAACACGGAATCCGTGCTGCCCGGCACTGCGGATAAGCTGCTGGATGCGCTATTTGATACGGTAGTCTATCAGGTCAAAGGTGCCAGCCGCAAAGCAGCCAACGGCCTTTCGGTATTTTTCCCGCTGGCCGTAAGTAAAAGCGAGTGCGATCTTTATTCAAATATCTCCACAAGCAAAAGCTATCTCAGGTTTGTTGAAACAATAGTACCTGACTGGGATGCGCCGCAATGGCTTGATAGCGCCGTTGCGCCGCTTGAAGACAGCGTACAGATGGATGATTATAACGTTGAAGCCGAAAGCTATATAGATCCTGACGGCTATTTTATGCTGGATGTGACCCAAGGGATTGAGGCAGTACAATCCGTTATGTTCAGCCTGTATTACCTGGATTATGATTATAATGAATACATGCTGCTTGGCATGGATAACGATATAGAAACAGACTGGGATTCCGGCATATTTGCAGATAACTTCCGCGGTGTATGGCCCACGATCAACGGCGAATACTGCGCGCCCACGCTTATCTGCGAGGAGGCGGACTATAACCTGTATTCCATCCCTATCCTGCTCAATGACGAGCCCACTAACCTCCGTGCCGCGTATATATGGGATACCGATGATACTGGCCACTTTGAGATATATGGCGCATGGGCGGGTGTGGACACGGATACGGGCATGAGCGCACGGGACATAATCAAGCTGCGCGATGGCGACAGGGTCGAGATGCTATTTGATGCCGTCAATTGGGATACCGGCGAAAGCACCACCTATTCAGTAGGAAGCTTCACCGTAGACGGTGATGTGATAATGGAGGAAAGCGACCTATTCGATGGTGAATACCTGTATCAGTATGAAATTACAGATATATTTGGCCGCAAGCTTTATTCTGCCGAGGTTATAATGGAGGTCAAAAATGGCGAAATAACCATTTCTGAAACTGAGTAAAAAACGCGCTGTGTCCCGCCCTGGAGCAATACTTTAGGACGGGACATTTTTCCCTAAAAATCACCAATTTAAGATTTGAAAACAGTTTTTGAATATTGCCAAAATTGCTGTTCTATTCGTACCAATCTGGTAGAATATATCTATGGAAGAAAAAAAATCAGAAAATGCTGCCGTCCCCGCTGATGTGACATCTAAGCGAAAGGACAGATTCATAATCAGGGTCATAAAAGGCCTTATCATTGGCGTGGCATGCATAATCCCCGGCGCCAGTGGCGGTGTGCTCGCATTGGCTATGGGTATATATCGCCCGGTTGTGGACGCTATATATGGCTTTTTTCATGCCAAGCGGCGCAATTTCATGTTTTTGCTTCCATTGGGTATAGGTTGGCTGTTGGGCCTTTTTTCCACAAGCCGGCTTGTGGAATGGCTGATTATAAACTACCGCACACCTGTGATGTATGTGCTTATAGGCATGGTGCTTGGCGGCGTTCCTTCATTTATAAGGGAAGCCAATCATGGCGGCTTCAAACCCAAATACCTGCTTGGCACGTTGGTTGGCGTGCTGGTGGTATGTGGCTTTGCGGCTTTGGATAGGCTGCTTGTAGCCGATGTAGGCTGGCCGCTTAACGGTTGGACCGCCCTGTTAGCCGGCGGCGTATTAGCGGTTGGCACGGTAATTCCAGGTATCAGCACCTCGTTTATACTCATGTTTATGGGCCTATATGAACCGCTGCTATCGGCGTTCAACAGGCTTGATATCCCCATACTTGCCTGCATAGCCGTAGGCGCATCGGCGATTGGCGTGTTGCTGATATTTTTAGTCAAGCGCATGTTCGACCGTCACCACGGTTATTCCTACTATGCAGTGCTTGGCTTCTTGCTTAGCACAGTAGCGCTTATATTCCCCGGAATTGATTTTTCCGCAATGCAGCTTGTATATATAGCTCTGCTTGCGGCCGGCTTTGCCGGATGCTATTTTCTCTGTAAGTTGCCGGATAAATAACGGCATACCCTCGCAACCTAAGTATGGTATGCCGCATATCCGTTACAATAAATATAAGGAGGAGTCATGAAAAACCGTATTATTGCTTCAATTCTCTGTCTTGTTATGCTCTTTGCTCTGGTTCCCGCCACGGCGAATGCCGAGGTGCTCCCTGGCATGACTAGCAAGGTGGATTATGAAAACACCGACCCATACCGCTACTCTATCGAAATTGATCTTGCAAACCAGATCATCACCGTTTATGAGGGCGGCAGCGTAGTGCTGCAAAGCCTGTGCACTACCGGAAATTCAACATACCCCACAGGATCTGGCACATTCCGTATTGGAGATCTTAAGGAGCGCTTCGGCTATTTTGTAGCATTTGGTCAACACGCACAATATTGGACGCAGGTCGTGCGCGGCGTATATATCCACTCCATAATGTACAACTCCAAAAAGTTATCCACGCTCTCCTCATCAGCCTACCGCAACCTTGGCAAAAACGTTTCGCATGGCTGTATAAGGGTACTGCCTGATATTGCGGAGTGGATATTTTACAATTGCCCTCCAGGAACCACCTGCAAGGTGGTCAAGAACAGGCCCGCCAATCCAGCGCTTGTAAAGTCATTGCGCGCGGCAATGAAATCCTATACTTACTACACCACCTATACGGACAAAAAAGCCTATCCTGTTGAAATTCCGGCATCCGTATTGTGTGACAATGTACCAGTTCGCACTGGATTTTCCGCCAGCCGTGATAAAACTGTTGCCAAGCTCAACGCTAACGATAATGTAATGCTCCTGCAATTGGGCGCGGACTGGTGCAAGGTACGCACTATGGACGGTACGCTAGGCTACGTCATGAGCAGCTATCTTCTATGCTACCCTGACGCAGGCGTTGAAACACGCAAGGCATATGCCGCAACCAGAAAAACATATGTTTACGAATCCGCAAGCACGTCGGCCAAGCAGATTGCCACCATTGGCAAGGATGCGCAGATGACCGTAACCGGTAATCCCCAGAAGGGTTGGTATTCCGTTTCGTTCAATGGTGTTACGGGCTTTGCACGCACTAAGTACGTTAAGCTGAGCAATGCGGTGGTCTTCCCCACACTGCCGGGCTACGATACCTATGATCCGTCGATACCGTACAATCCCGATGTGGCTCCGTCAATTATGTCTGCGCGCGTGCGTAGCGACATCAATGCCAACATGCGCAGCGGCGCAGGCACTGCATTCGACATAGTCGCAACCATTGGCCCTGATACCCCCGTAACAATAAAATCCATAAGCGGCAGCTGGTACTATATCGAAGCAGATGGCTATACAGGTTATGTCCATGCGAGCTGCATTCTAAAATAGATCATATAAACGATTGACGCAATATACCAGGCATTTACATGAGTATTTCAAAAGGCTGTATCGGATTTAAAATCGATACAGCCTTTGTCGTTGATTGCGCCATTATTGTATCACAGCTCCGCAAAACGCCTCTTGCCCTTGGTGATCAGCCACCGCCAAAGTACCAGGGCAATAACGCATAGCAGCATCGTCCATGCGGCGGTAAATATCTGGCCATACGCTCCGCCAAATCCTATTATTAACCCGGCTGGCAACATCACGGCAAGCATGCCGCCCAGCACAGTTAGCATCACCGGTGTGCCGCTTTTAATTACCTCAGTCTCGCTCTGCCAATCCAGCTTTGGATTATTGAGATTTAAAACAAGGCCCATCACACCAATAAATGCCGCATGGGCAAGCGGCGTCAAAAATATCAATGCACCAGTAAAGAAGTCCACCGGCAACGCAATGCAGAGCAACACGCCACAAATCACAATTGCAGGCACTATCATCATAAAAAACACCATAAGCTTACTGGTAAACACCTTGCGCACAGATACAGGCATAACCTTTAGTTGCCACAACCTGTTGCCCTCTATTGAGATTGAGGCATTTGTAGTACACGACATAACAACGCAAAATGACAGCGCAAATGGAGCTGCGGTCATCAGCATACCCATATTCTGTGGCGCTCCAGCTATCTGCGCCAATATTTTATCATCAAATATCAGCAGTGCAGCACCGCCGAGTATCAGCAGTAGCGCACCCATTGCGGTATTCGTAACATACAACACCGATGAAAGGTATCGCTTCATATCCTTTCTGAACAATGCGGCAAAAGGAGTCCTTATCTGTGTGATTTCATCCTTCATCACCATACGCTTCTGCCTTGTCAGCAGTGCATGCAATGGACGGTAAAAACGCCCCGTCAGCGCAACAAACACAAAAAGCGCGATGGCATTCACGCCAATTAGCAGCACAGCTTTAATCCAATTACCCATAATTGCTTCCGTATACCATGTTACAGGCGGGTATATTCTGCTTAGTGCATCATTCAGCTTTATGCCAATATCACCTATATTCTCAATTATTTTCTGGCTGTTCATTGAAAAATACATTACCGCGCCCACAAACAGGAACGTGACTATCATGCCGGCGATATTCTTGCGTTTAAAGCCAACAGTGGCAGCATTTATCAAAATCCCTATTATTGCAGCTACCACCACGGGCAGCATAGGTAAAAACGGTAATGTAATCAAAAATATGATATAAAACGCAGCGCCGGGCGATTCCAACGTAGCATAGACTGCGGCGGCAGGTATCATTAACGCCAGTATAAACAGCAAATTTGCAGTATACAGCTTTAACATCCGTGTAAGCACCACAGCGCTCTGCGGTATCGGCAAACTCATTACCGCATCGTAGTCCTTATAGTTTATCAGTGTATTGCCCGCATGGAATACCGTTGTTATCAGCGTAACGGCACAGGCTGCCGCACATGCCAACGTCATAGTTAGCTGTGGCAGTCCGATTGCTGAAAGGGTGGCGGCCATCCCATAAAAATAGCCATACATGCTAAACGCCATGAATATCCCCAGCGCTATAAAGCCGACCAATGCGCGAAGCTGCTTTGAGCGCAGTTTTACATCCTTGCCGTAACGTATGCGGTTTATGTTGAATGTGTTGCAGTAGTTCACCCTAAGCAGGCTCAAAAATTGCTTCATCATTTTACTCCTCGATAAGCTCAAGGAATACATCCTCCAGCGAATTGTTTCCGCGCACCTGTTCCATGCTGCCCGATATCACAAGCTTTCCACCCTTGATTATGGCAATCCTATCACACAGCTTTTCCGCAACCTCCAGTACATGTGTGGAAAAGAATATCGCAGCTCCGCCGTCGCACAGCTCACGCATTATTGTTTTTAGGGTATGCGCCGCCTTTGGATCCAAGCCCACGAATGGCTCGTCAAGTATCAGCAGCCTTGGAGAATGCACAAGCGCCGCTATAATACACAGTTTTTGCTTCATGCCGTGTGAATACGCATTTATCAGCTCATTTAGCCTGCCGCGTATTTCAAATAGCTCTGCATATTTTTCTACTATCTCCACTCGCTTTGCGCCCACGCCATATATATCGGCTATAAAATTGACATACTGTATACCCGTAAGATGGTCGTATATATCAGGGTTATCAGGTATGTATGCCAGATCTTGCTTGCAGCGCAGCGGATCTTGCTTTATTGAAACACCATCTATTAATATGTCGCCCTCCTCAAATGGCAGCACACCCACAGCCGCGCGTATGGCAGTGGTTTTTCCTGCGCCGTTGTGCCCAATAAATCCGCATATCTCGCCGTCGCCCACCAGAAGGTCAAGCTTATCCACAGCCCTCACCGAGCCGCCATATATTTTAGAGAATCCCCTGAATTCAAGCATGATTTTCACCTCAGCAATTTTTTTATAATAATACTTTATTGCACTTATATTGTCAATTTCCGTATACAGCTCAATTGATTCTATGGGCTTGTTTTAACCCTGCGCGCTTTACTTAACCCACCTGTTTGTTTGCTTCACATTTCTACACAATCATAAGACGATATGATATGGTAATTATATCAAATCAGTCCGTTTTCGCGTATAATGCCATAACTAAACAAAAAGTTTAACCATACCGCACAAAGATATTGACTTTATGCGAATATGATGTTTTAATTGTTCTTGGCTGTTTACTCGTTGTAAACTTTGGGTTTATATTTACGATTAGCCGCGGAAGGGAGCATGACGTATGATCGACATCGGCAACAGGATCAAACGACTGCGAATAAAGCTCTCCCTCACGCAGGAAGAGCTCGCATCGCGCACTGAGCTGAGCAAGGGCTTCATCTCGCAGCTGGAGCGCAATCTCACCTCCCCCTCTATTGCCACACTTGTGGACATACTGGAGGCATTGGGTACCGATCTGTCGGACTTCTTTTTGGAGCACGACGATGAAAAGGTCGTCTTTGGCGCGGATGATGTGTTCATAAAGGAGGCGCCAGACTATGGCTACACCATAAGCTGGCTTGTACCAAATGCCCAAAAGAATGAACTTGAGCCTATACTCGTAATACTATCCCCCGGTGGGGAAACCGAAGATGACGACCCCCATGAGGGCGAAGAGTTCGGATATGTGCTCTCCGGTGCCGTTATGCTGTATATAGGCGACCGGCGTTTTAGGGTGCGGCGCGGCGAAAGTTTTTGCTTCAAGCCCAACAGTCCGCATCATATCGCCAACACCAGCAAGAGCGAGTCCAGAGTGCTTTGGGTTGCAACGCCGCCCAGCTTCTGACGAAACTCAAAAAGTATATTTACATTGGAGTAGAGTGCTATGAGCAAACATCTTATAGAGCTTGTGGATATCACCAAGACCTACGACGTGGATTATGCGCTTAAAAACGTTAATCTATACGTACGCGACGGCGAATTTCTTACGCTGCTGGGTCCCTCCGGCTGCGGCAAAACTACGATGCTCCGCATAATCGCAGGCTTTGTGATGCCCACATCAGGCAGCGTGCTAATCGACGACAAGGATATGAGTACCGTGCCGCCATACAAGCGCAGAGTCAACACTGTGTTTCAAAAGTACGCGCTGTTTCCGCATCTTAACGTGTTCGACAATATCGCCTTCGGCTTAAAGATACAAAAGCTGCCAAGGGCCGAGATTGAAGTGCGCGTAAACGAGATGCTTGAGCTTGTCAACATGTGCGGTTACGGCAAACGGTGGATAGAGCAGCTTTCAGGCGGGCAGCAGCAGCGCGTGGCCATCGCGCGTGCACTTGTCAACCGTCCTCAGGTGCTTTTGCTTGATGAACCGCTTGGCGCACTGGATCTCAAGCTGCGAAAGGGCATGCAGCTGGAGCTTAAGCGTATGCAGCAAAAGCTTGGGATAACCTTCATTTATGTAACGCATGATCAGGAGGAGGCGCTCACCATGAGCGACACCATAGTTGTTATAAATGAAGGTGTTATCCAGCAGATAGGAACCCCTATCGATATATATAATGAGCCGAAAAATATCTTTGTTGCCAAATTCATAGGCGAAAGCAACATAGTTCCCGGCACAATGAAGCAGGATTTTCTCGTTAACTTCTATGGCTATGATTTCGAGTGCGTGGACAAGGGCTTTCGTAAAAATGAACGTGTAGACGTTGTGGTGCGTCCTGAGGATATCGACATGGTAAAACCGGAGGAAGCAAACATTTCCGGCACAATAAAGAGCGTATTGTTCATGGGCGTACATTACGAATTTATGGTTGACTGCGGCGATTTCACATGGACTGTGCACTCCACCGATTTTGTGCCTGTTGGCGAATCCGTCGGGCTTGTAATACTGCCCGATGCTATCCACATAATGAACGAATCGCTTACGTCGGATCAGCAGGAAGCTGTCATAGAGGAGGATATCCTGCCAGACGATGATGAAGAATAGCTTTTTAGAAAGGAGACGCCGGCGTTGAAGCGTACAGTATTTTCTTATCCGTATATAGTGTGGATGATTATATTTATACTCTCCCCCATGCTGCTAATCATGTACTATACTTTCGTGTCTGACGGCGCGCTGACGTTTAGCAACATTGCAGACGCATTCACCAACGAAACGTATATGCCCGTGCTGCTGCGCTCTGTGCTTATAGCGCTTGAGGCTACGCTTATATGCATACTGCTGGGCTACCCAATAGCGTATATGCTCTCGCAGATGAAAAAGAGCACGGCGGCGCTGCTGTCGGTCTTTTTTATCGTGCCCATGTGGATGAACTTCCTGCTTCGCACCTATGCTTGGCAGGTGCTGCTGGATTCCTCCGGCCTGATTAACACGCTGCTTGGCGCGCTTGGTCTTCCGGCACAGCAATTGCTTTACACCGAGGGCGCCGTTATGTTGGGTACTGTATACAACTTTTTACCCTTCATGATACTGCCCATATATACCGTGCTCATAAAACTGGATCGTTCCCACATAGAGGCGGCACATGACCTTGGCGCAAACGGCGCTATGACATTTTTTAAGGTGGTGCTGCCACTGTCCATGCCGGGCGTGATAAGCGGCATAACCATGGTATTTATCCCGGCTATAACAACCTTCGCTATTTCCCGCCTGCTTGGCGGCGGAATGTTTATGCTCTATGGCGACCTCATTGAAAACCAGTTCATCACGATTGACGATTGGAACAGCGGCAGTGCGCTCAGCTTCATATTGCTAGTGCTTGTGATAGTTTCAATGATTATCATGCGCAAAGCAGACCGAGAAGCTGGCGAGGATGGAGGTAAGCTATGGTAAAAAAGCTAAAAACTTTTTTCAAGGGAACCTATCTTAGCCTGATGTTGCTGTTTTTATATGCGCCAATAGTGGTGCTTATAGTGTTCTCGTTCAACGAAAGCAAGACCATGGGGCGCTGGACCGGCTTTTCGCTGCGCTGGTATGAGGCGCTGCTTGGCGACACTACCATAATGAGCGCCCTATGGGTTACGCTATCCGTTGCGGTGATATCGGCAGTGGTTGCCACCGTAATCGGCACATTCGCGGCCATAGGCCTGCACTCAATGCGCAAGGGGCCCCGTGCCGTGATTGAAAATCTGTCGCAGCTGCCCGTTGTAAATCCCGACCTTGTTACAGGCATAAGCTTCATGATGCTATTTGGAGTGCTTGGCATAAGGGGCGGCTATATTCGTATGCTTATAGCCCATATAACCTTTAACATACCCTACGTAATATTCTCTGTGCTGCCCAAGCTGCGCCAAAGCTCCAACCTGCTGTATGAAGCGGCCATGGATCTTGGCTGCACACCATTTTCAGCACTACGCAAAGTTGTGATACCGGATATAATGCCCGGTATAGTATCTGGCTTTATACTTGCCTTTACACTTAGCCTGGACGATTTTGTCGTAAGCTGGTTTGCCACCGATGGGATACAAAACCTATCGATATACATATACTCCGTTGCACGGCGCGGAATAAGTCCCAAGATAAATGCATTGTCCACGATAATGTTCATAGCCGTGGTGAGCCTGCTGCTTATTGTCAACATAAAAAGCATCCGCGAGGAACGCGAGGCCGCCATTCAAAGCAAAAAGACCCGCGCAAAGCGGTAATATATTATTTTAAGGAGACGACCTACGCCATGAAAAAACTTGCCTTGATACTTGCAATCATAACGCTGATCTGCTGCTTTACAGCCTGCGGTGCTAATACTGACGCCGTCACCCTAAACGTACTCAACTGGGGCGACTATATCGATGAAACCCTGCTTGAACAATTTACCGAGGAAACCGGTATACGCATCAACTACACGCCTATGGCTAACAACGAGGAGATGCTCGTCAAGCTACAGGCCAAGGATTGCATATACGATGTGTGCTTCCCCTCCGATTATATAATCGAAAAGCTTATTGCGCAGGATATGCTGCACGAGCTTAATATTGACAATATACCCAACATAGTCAACATTGACGAGCGGTTTATGGACCTTGATTTCGACCCTGCAAACAAATACTCCGTACCCTATATGTGGGGCACCGTTGGCATACTTTACAACACCACAATCGTAAAAGAGCCCGTTACCAGCTGGGATATCCTGTGGGATGAAAAATATGCCGGCCAGATACTTATGTACGACAGTATTCGCGACTCTATGGGCGTAGCGCTGATGAAGCTTGGGCTCTCGCTTAACACCCGCGAAGAAAAGGATATCCTCGCAGCCGAGGCCGCGCTTATCGAGCAGAAGCCGCTTGTGCTTGCGTATCTTGGAGATTCCATTAAGGACCGTATGATAAATAACGGCGGTGCGCTTGCTGTTGTTTATTCCGGCGATGCCATGTGGTGCATGGATGAGGAGGAGGGCAACACCGACCTTGCCTTTGCAGTACCCACCCCCAGCAACCTTTGGTTTGACAATATAGTTATACCCAAAACCTCCCAGCATACTGCCGAAGCCGAAGCCTTCATCAACTTTTTATGCGATGCAGAGGTTGCTAAAATCAACACCGAATATATCGGCTATTCCACCCCCAACAAGGCCGCTTTAGCCCTGCTAGATGACACCTATAGGTTAAACCTCGCCTACAATCCCGCGCAGGAAACGCTGGATGACTGCGAGATATTCCACGACCTTGGAAGCTTTATCGAAGTGTATAACGCATCGTGGAATCGCGTAAAATCAGCGACAAAATAGCGCGTATGTCATTTATCAAAAACCTTTATGATCCGCACCATATGATAAAGCCCTCCTTGATACGAGGAGGGCTTCCAAGTGCCCGCGAAAGCTATGGCAAACTATTTGCCCTGGCATGGCCCGCCACGTTGGAATCGCTATTTGTGGCGGTAATCGGCTTTGTAGATACAATAATGGTGAGCGGCCTTGGCGCTGAGGCCATATCCGCAGTGGGTATAACCACGCAGCCCAAGTTTCTGATGATGGCGGCAATACTCTCTCTTAACATAGGCGTTACCGCCATCGTGGCGCGCAGACGCGGTGAGGGCGACATTTACGGAGCCATACGCTCGCTCAAGCAGGCGATATTAATCAGCTTTTGTCTCTCGTTGCTAATGTCGCTTACCTCCATATTGTTTGCCCGCCCGCTGCTTAAGCTTGCCGGCGCGCAGCCTGATTTTATCGATGACGGAGTAGCATATTTTCGCATAGTGATGGCCGGGCAGTTTTTTGCCTGCATCGGAATGACAATGAACGCGGCGCAGCGCGGCTTTGGCAACACAAAGATATCAATGCGCTCCAATGCCGCTGCAAACCTTGTAAACATACTTTTCAACTATCTGCTTATAAATGGTATATGGATATTCCCTCGTCTTGGGGTTAGCGGCGCAGCCATCGCCACCTCTATCGGCAGCGTTATCGCTTTTATCATGACGCTTTGCTCACTGCTTCGTCATGTGCCGGGCTCACTCACGATCCTTCCTAGCAAACACAGCTCATGGCGTTTTGACAAACGTACCGTTGGCAGCATTGTAAATGTGGGTTCATCCGCGCTAGTAGAGCAGCTTTTCCTCCGTTTCGGCTTTTTTACGTTTGCCTTGATTTGCGCAAACCTGGGTACAATGCAATTTGCCACCCACCAGATATGTATGAACATTGTGCATATCTATTTTGCTTTTGCAGAGGGCATAGGCATCGCTGCAACCAGCCTTGTTGGTCAAAACCTCGGGGCGTTACGGCCTGATCTATCAATGATGTACGGCAATATGTGTCAGCGCCTTGCCATTACCATATCCGCTGTGATAGCAGTGTTTTTTGTGATATTCCGGCATGAGGTAATTATGCTTTTCAGCCCGGACCCACAAATAGTATCATTGGGCGCTACAATTGTGCTTATAATCTCAGTGATGGCCATGTTCCAATCCTCGCAATCGGTTACCTTCGGTTGCTTGCGCGGTGCAGGTGATTCCAAATACCTTGCAATAATCTCCTTCATAAGCGTTGGCATAATCCGCCCCGGACTATCCTATCTGCTGTGCTACCCGCTTGGCCTTGGGCTTGCCGGTGCCTGGCTTGGCATGCTTGTGGATCAGACCATACGCATGGTGCTTAGCTCCTGCCGCTTCGCCAGCAATAAATGGTCGCTTATTAAGCTGTAAGTTTAATGTAGGGCATGTTTTGCAAGTGAGCCGCAGCGCCAATTTTAGAATTACATCCCTAGTCCATCTTATATTATGCACAGAGCGGCTGCCAATTTTACTGGCAGCCGCTCTGTTATTGCACTTAATATCAACCGTTATTGCCATGCGATTTTACACGCATAAGCAGCATGTTTATTCTATGCCTGGCTTACCGCAACCGCAACCGATACCGTCGCGCCCACCATGGGGTTATTACCCATACCTATCAAACCCATCATCTCCACATGCGCCGGCACAGATGAGCTGCCTGCAAACTGCGCATCGCTATGCATACGGCCCATTGTATCCGTCATGCCATACGAAGCGGGACCTGCTGCCATGTTATCCGGATGCAGCGTCCTGCCTGTTCCGCCGCCGCTTGCAACTGAAAAATATTTTTTGTCATTCTCCCAGCACCATTTTTTATATGTGCCCGCCACCGGATGTTGAAACCTTGTGGGGTTTGTTGAGTTGCCAGTGATTGATACGTCAACTTTTTCATGGCGCATTATGCCAACGCCCTCATTCACATCATCTGCGCCATAGCAGCGCACCTTAGCGCGATCTCCATCACTAAACGCCTGTGTGCTGATTATCTTAAGTTCGCCAGCAAATTCATCGAATTCCGTTTCAACATAGGTAAAGCCGTTTATACGCGAGATAATATATGCGGCATCCTTGCCAAGGCCATTCAATATTACCTGAAGCGGCGCCTTGCGCACCTTGTTTGCTGTGCGGGCTATGCCAATAGCTCCCTCTGCGGCTGCAAAGCTCTCGTGGCCTGCAAGGAATGCGAAACAATTCGTTTCCTCGCGCAACAGCATGGCTGCGAGATTGCCGTGGCCCGTACCCACCTTACGCTGATCCGCAACAGAGCCGGGTATGCAAAACGCCTGTAAGCCCTCGCCTATGGCCTCGGCGGCAGCGGCGGCATTCTTTGCGCCCTTTTTCACGGCAATTGCCGCACCCAGCGTATAGGCCCACACTGCATTTTCAAACGCTATTGGCTGTATCCCCTGAACTATGCTCCTCACGTCTATGCCTTTATCCTTTAGCAGTTCATCCGCCGCCTCAAAACTGTTTATGCCGTATTTTGCCATAACCGGCTTTATTGTGTCTATCCTTCTTTCATAACCCTCAAATGTTACCATTATCATATCCTCCTCTCAGCGCTCACTGCTTGCGCGGGTCTATCACGGTGACGGCCTCAGCAAAGCGGCCGTATGTACCGATGTTCTTCTCATATGCTTCCTTGGGATCGATACCCTTTTTGATGGCATCCATCATCTTACCAAGGTTAACAAACCTATAGCCTATTATTTCGCCGCCCTTATCAAGGCCTATACCAAGCACATAGCCCTCCGCCATTTCAAGGTAGCGCGGCCCTTTTACGCGCGTTCCATACATTGTGCCTATCTGGCTTCTAAGGCCTTTTCCTAAATCCTCAAGTCCTGCGCCTATCGGCAACCCGCCCTCTGAAAACGCGCTTTGGCTACGGCCGTATACTATCTGCAAAAACAGTTCGCGCATAGCGGTATTTATCGCGTCACAAACAAGGTCTGAATTGAGCGCTTCAAGTATAGTTTTGCCAGGCAATATCTCTGCCGCCATAGCTGCACTGTGCGTCATCCCCGAGCAGCCAAGCGTTTCTATCAAGGCCTCTTCTATTATACCCTCTTTAATGTTGAGCGTCAGCTTGCATGCGCCCTGCTGCGGCGCACACCAGCCCACGCCGTGTGTAAGGCCGCTTATGTCTGTTATCTGCTTTGCCTTTACCCACTTGCCTTCCTCAGGGATTGGTGCGGGGTCATGCTTTGCGCCTTTTGCAACGCAGAACATCTCTTCCACTTCATGTGAATACTGCATGGATGATTCCTCCTTGTTTGCTATATATTAAACTCATAACATATCGTTTTTTATTCATTTGATCGGTATCACATCATGCTTTTATATTAGATTATACCACAGTATTCCCAGTCGCCGGCATAATTATTTTTCGCTTCTCACACCCTTGCCCAAATGTGATATAATAGCAATGCTGTAATATAATTATAATACTTCAAAGGGATTGATTAACCGTGGCATTCCTCACGTTTTCAATGGCACTGATTGCGTTGTTTTTACTTGCTGATATGTTCTTTCTCTCCGCCTCATTCTATGGTGCGCTGCCTGTTTTTACAGTTACCGCCGTTACCTTGGTTGGGTTTGTAATAGGTCTGCTCTGGTATATAGATCTTAAATCGCGTGCAAAAACCAAACAAAAGCGTAAAGCCGCCATGGCCGTAATGGGCATAAATCTTGTGCTGTGCATAATTGGAACTGCCGTTTGGCTAATCGACATCCTCAAGAAATTTTAATTTAAACGATAGGATGGTGCTTATGAAGTTATTCTTCATACCAATTTTCATCATCGCTTCACTGGCCCATCTTTATGCCTGCCTTGTCCAGTTCCGTTTCCTGCGCATACTTACAAAACCGCTGCTGCTTCCGCTGCTGGCAGCCATATATATGTTTTACGCGCACACCCCGCAGCCGCTTGTGCTAGCCGCCATGCTGCTTGGCTGTGTTGGTGATATATTTCTCATATTTCCCGGGAAATCGACATGCTTCATGCTTGGTGCAATCTCATTCGCGCTTGGACACATATGCTACATACTGGCACTTTATGCGTCCGCACCACTATCCAGCGTTGGCCCCGCATTTATGCTCGCCTATGGCGCACTTATAGCAATACCATATATAATTGTGCTTACTCTTGTGTTTTTCAAGCTTATTCCACACCTTCCGGCGGATAAAAAACCGCTTACCCCCCTATATATTGGACTTATATGCATATTGAGTATAGGCGCGGTGTTGGGTTTTATCAAAACATGGCAAAGCTGGTTAATTCCAATACTGGTTGGCACGCTGCTGTTTATCACCTCAGACTGTGTGCTATGCTTTGAGGTATTTCATTCAACAAGCAAACGCGGCAACTTTTGGGTTATGTCAACCTATATATGTGCGCAATCCCTGCTGGCGCTGGGATTTATATTGCTATAAAATACACCGGATGGCAGGCAATTTTACTATGACAAGCAACAGCCTTAAACCCATGCACCTTATGGACGTGCTACGCGAGCTTACAGATGCTCAGCACCGCCTTACCGTACCTCAGCTTACCGAAGAATTGCTTGCGCGCGGCGTTCATGTGGAGCGCAAAAGCGTGTATCGCTATATTGGCGCGCTTATAGAGTATGGGGTTGACATTGTTAAATCCGGTTCCGGATACTACCTTAACAAGCGTGAATTCGAATTGCAAGAGCTTAATCTGCTCTCTTACGCGATACAATCGGCCGCCTTCATAAGCGCGGCGCGTTCACATGCGCTTATTCAAAAGCTTTCTTGCTTTCTAAGCCGCAACAATGCGAACCCCATACTTATACCAACCATATCCGTCGCAAAGTATGATAGCGACGAGGTATACCATACAATGGAATCTATAAGCCTCGCCATCGCTGCCAAACGGCAGATAACATTTTCATACTATAAACGGGATATAAACAAGCGCAACGTGGTGCAGCGCAGCGGCGAGCGATACCGCGTAAGCCCATATGCCATAGTGTTTATACAGGGCCAATATAATCTTGTGTGCAACCTGGAGGAGCGCGATGATCTTACGCACTTCCGTTTGGATCAGATATGCTCCGTTCGCATAGATACTCAGCCATGGCGGCATTTTTCCGATGTTACCGAGTACCACACTATATTCGATGCTGCCGATTATGCAAGCAAATGCATAAATACACTTGATGGCATACCTATACGCATAACACTGTGCTGTGCCGCTTCGTTAATTGGGGATATTCTCGAGCGCTTTGGCGATGATATACCCGTGCAGCCGCACGATGATGGGCGTTTTACAGCTACTGTGTTTGCAGCACCCGGCCTGCTTTTTTGGGGCTGGGCCGCACAATATGGCAACTTGGTCGAAATAATCGATCCGCCAGAGCTGCGCGCACAGATGCGCCGCAGGCTGGAATCTACGCTTAAGTTATACTGATCCAAATCCCCGATATTTTCATAGGCGCAAATCCTTCAGCTGCAATACTGCATTATCTTCCATACGCAGTATTGTATGCATCAGCGGCTGTGTGCGGTTTTTTCATGCTTGTGTTTGCGCCTGCTTTGCATTTGGGCCATTTTTTTATGCGTTCGCAATTCCAGCAGCTTTCGTCCTTATACCATCCGCGCATCTGCATACCGTATCTATCTGTTCTTTCGATTACTCGCAACAATATATCCATATTGATTCTCCTTAGCATTTTTAGTAGCTTCATGATGCGCTTTATATCGGTTAACATCTAGCAACTACGCCTTGAACTCGTGTCGCCTTTGCTTTGCACCATGTAAGCTTTGCCTTTCAATCGTTGCTTTAGCGCATCAAAAGCCCCTTAGGATGATTGATGTTTTTAAAAGCAGCAATCACAAGCCTGCTGCTATTTAGTTGCATATAACTTTGTGATAAGCTAAAAGTAATTAATCCGTTCGCCCTTTGCGAAATCAGCTCAAGAGCGCAAAGTAAATGGGCAATTTAATCAGCATTTAACAAAGAAATGGCGCCATCGTTTTAAAAATGATGACGCCATCTATAAATGTACTTATGGAAACGCGCTTGTTTGCGGCTGCATTTTTTATTGCGCATTTGATCTACAGAATACCAAAAAGCTCAAACAGCTTATATACTCCTATTGCGATAAATATGCCCGGCACATAATCCATCACCTTAAATTTTGTTACGCCCAGCATATTAAGACCCAGCCCAATTATCATAAGCGAACCGGTGCACGTCATCTCGGCGATAACTCCAGCCGATAATATGGGTGCCACGAACTGGGCAAGCAACGTGATGGTTCCCTGATATATCAGCACGAACAATGCGGAAAAAAGCACCCCCACACCCATCGTGGTTGCAAATACCATGGCGGTTATGCCATCGATAAGTGATTTCGCGTAAAGCGTGCTATAATCCCCCGTAAGGCCACTCGAAAGCGAGCCTACTACCGCCATAGCTCCTACACAAAATAACAGCGTGGATGTTACCAGTCCCTTTGCAAAGGTGGATTCCCGTCCATCCTTAACGATGTGCCGCTGAATCCGTTCGCCCATGCGATTAAGCCGCCCATCCAGATCCAGCAGCGTGCCAAGCACTGCGCCAAACACTATCGACAATACCACCACCAGCACATTGTTGCCCTCAAGCGCGCCAGATATGCCTATATAGATTATGCAAAGCGAGATTACCTTCATTATAGCGTCGCCAACGCGCTGCGGAATCCCCTTTTTTAGCAGCAACCCAATGCCTCCGCCCAATAATATGGCGCCGGCGTTCACAATTGTTCCAAGCATCCTCTTCTTTTTTACCTCTGTTTCTAAATCTTCAGGCCTGCATTAAGCCTGCCTGTTATATATTGGTTTTACATATTCGCGGTTACGATACATTATAAACCACACCGCAATAAGGTTTAGCGCCATAGCGGCGGCTATCATCGGCCTTGGCAGGAATACCTCGCTGAGCGCGCCGGCAAGCAGCTGCCCAAGTATCGTTCCCATCATGCTTGTCATCTGGAATATGCCGTTAAATCTGCCGCGCCGCATATCATCCACATAGTTCTGCGTTGCCGATATGCGTATGTTATAGCTTGTAACGCCCAGCATACCGCTTACAAGGTTTGCAATCATCATCACAGCTATCGACGTATATAGGTAAGCACCGTCCGTAAAGCACAGCACCACATAAACAAAAAGTGCAATCGCAAACTTTTTACCCACAGGATATTTGAACTTATAGTGAACCGCACCGCCTATTAACCTACCCATTGTGCTTATACTCATCAGTAGCGTATATATGGCCACACCAAGTCCGCCCTCTGTTTTAACAAAGTTTAGCACCCACGACATGGATTCAGATATTTCAAAGGTATGTGATCTAAAAAACGGCAATACCAGCGTAGAGCTTACGCCATAGGCGAACATGGTCACAAAGAAATACATAGTTATCGTCATAAGGCCCTTTTCGCATTTGAGGTAATTGACACCCTCGCGAAAATCCGCAGCATATTTTTTTAAGCTGAATCGCTGCGTATCCTTGTGGATAATATGGGTTTCATTGGCCTTTATTTGAGTTTCAAATATTGCAGCCAGCAAAAATGTGATGGCGTTAAACGCAAACAGTGGAACAAGGCCTATCGTATTATAGCAAATGCCCGCTATCGGCACCATTATGGTGTTTGCAAGCGGATATATAAGGCTGGATACCGAATATGCCTTTGTGAAATTTCCCTCACTTATCAGTGTTGGATACAGACTTTCGTAGGCCACTTGATACACGCTGTCCATCGTGCCAACCACAATGCACAGCAATAGCAGTACGGGATAGTTAAATAATCCATTGGACAGCAACACCGCCAGTACTCCATAGAAGCCTGCCGATATAAAGTCCAGCGAATAGATCATCTTTGTTCTTGAATAACGGTCAACATACGGTCCGGCAATCAGTGGGACTATTACCCTTGGCAGCGAATACACCACCATAAACAGCGCGTACAGCAACGTTGAGCCTGTATAATCCAGCACCAGCAGACCTAGTGCAAAACCCGATACCGCGCTGCCAAACATAGATACCACTGTGCCCAACGTTATAATTGTGAAATCCTTTGTCCAAAGCTTGTTCATATACCCTCTTTTTTGCCATAATATTAGTGCTGTAGCCGTATTTAGCAGCATATCACCTTTTTTATATTCTATCAATTATCATTTACATTTGTCTGCATTGTATGGCCCTATCCGCTGTGCTATAATTTATGCATGAAGCATAATCGCCGCCGTATAAGAAGAAGACGCCGCCGCAGCCTTTCAGCCAGTAACTGGGGGCCTGTTCTTGCGCTGTCCGGAACAATACTGGGTATACTTGCGCTTATCGCACTGGTGCTTTTTGTGGTGTTGCCGCGCGTAATGCCACTCATAGGCGTAGAATACAATGCGCCGTTCATGCCTACCCCAACACCAAGCCCAACGCCAAAGCCGCTGCCTACCCCCAATCCGATGGAGCGTTTAAAACCTGTTGACGCCCAAACCGAGGTTGTATTCTCGGAATCCGGTTCATACAGATGGTTTGCTGACCCATATTTTTATGATGGCGTCATGATTTTCTCCGCCGGCAATCTATCTGGCCAAAATGCGGTGCTCACGGATTTGTATCTATACTATCCAGATTCGCGCACCGCTGAAAAGCTGCCTTATCATCCTGTAAATGCGCATATAATGTACGCTCGCTTTAACGAGCAATGGATAGTCTATTTCGATGCAAAGCTCAACGGCGGCGGACAGATAATGGCAGTGGATCGCACAAAGCCCAATGCGCAACCCGTCGTTATAAAGGACATATATTCAGGCCAGCCCGAAATTCAGCTTTCCGGCAACTATATAGCCTTTATAGACCGCACCGGCAGCCGCATGGATAAGCTGTTTGTGTGCGACCTAAATACACTTGAGTCCACTACTGTAGCGATGTTTTCCGGTTCAATATACGGCCAAAGCCTACCGTCTTTAAAGGGTGATCTTCTCACCTGGGCGGATTCGCTCGACTCCGCATCCGGTAGCATGACCAGCGCCATATACTCTATCAGGCTTGGCTCTTCAACCGTCAGCACGTACAATCCCGGCACTTATGCCCATGATCCGGAAAGCGACGGCAAGCGCACCGCATGGCTCACTGATAATCATGGGCCCGATACGCAGTTGTATTATTCAATCGGCGGCAGTGCGCCGATACTGATCGACAGCGGCGTTATCGATTATTCCCTCGGCGAAAATTTTATCGCATATAGCAAAGGCGATGTTATATACGCATATTCGTTTGAAACCAAAACCTCATACCGCATATCGCCTGAGCATCAGCTTGCGCAATTTCTTGGCGCTTCTGACGGAAAGGTTATCTGGATGGATGTAACCAGCCGCGATGTAGGGCGTGATATAATCATGTTTGCAAATATCCCATAAGGAGAAGCTATGCCCAAATCCGATAAGGCCGTATATATCTGTGGTGAGTGCGGCTATGAAAGCAGTAAATGGCTTGGGCGATGCCCCGCCTGCGATAGTTGGAATACAATGGTTGAGGAGGCGCATGTGAGCGCCCCCTCTGTTTTGCGTTCCACGGCACTGCCACTCAGCGCCGTCAGCGTTGGGGATGCAAAGCGCGTTTCCACCGGCATGGACGAGCTTGACCGCGTGCTTGGCGGCGGAATAGTCGCCGGC
The DNA here is from genome assembly GCA_036652795.1 of Clostridia bacterium. GTDB lineage: Bacteria > Bacillota > Clostridia > Christensenellales > CAG-138 > JAVVVD01. The sequence continues at coordinate 242,120 of JAVVVD010000003.1, forward strand.
AGCACAGTGTTGCTTGGTGGCGATCCCGGCATAGGCAAATCCACGCTGCTGATGCAGACGGCGGCCAGCCTTGCAAAAATAGGCAAAGTACTATATGTGACTGGCGAAGAATCCGCTTCGCAGCTCAAGCTGCGTGCAGAGCGGCTTGGCCTTGCAGGCGATATGCTGCTGCTGGCTGAAACAGATCTTTCCAATATAGATGCTGAATACCGGCGTCTTAAGCCCGACTATCTGGTTATAGATTCCATACAAACCATGTACTCGCCTGATTCTTCAAGCGCGCCGGGCAGTGTGAGCCAGGTGCGCGAATGTACCGCCCAGCTTACTCGTATTGCGAAATCCAGCTGCTGCGCAATATTTATTGTAGGTCATGTCACCAAGGAGGGCGCTATTGCCGGCCCTCGCATACTTGAGCACATGGTTGATACCGTGCTGTATTTCGAGGGCGACCGCCACGATGCGCTGCGCCTGCTACGCGCCGTAAAAAACCGTTATGGCTCTACCAACGAGATAGGCGTATTTGAAATGCGCGATACCGGCATGGCTGAAGTCGCCGACCCTTCCGCGCTGTTTATCTCCGGCAACAACTCCCCCGGCTGTGCCGTAACATGCGCACTTGAGGGAACTCGCCCCATGCTTGTGGAGGTACAATCGCTGCTATCACCCACCGCTTTCAACAATCCACGCCGGATGGCTACAGGGCTTGACGGCAACCGCCTTGTGCTGCTGCTTGCGGTGCTTGAGCGAAAAGCCGGCCTTAGGCTTGCCGATAAGGATGTATATGCAAACGTGGTTGGAGGTATCCGCCTTGATGAGCGGGCTGGCGACCTTGCCATATCGCTGTGCATCGCCTCAGCACTGCTCGACCTTCCGCTTCCTGCCCGCACTGCTGCCATAGGCGAACTTTCGCTTACAGGCGAGGTGCGCGCCGTAAGCCGCATGGATAAGCGTATAAATGAATGTGCACGTCTTGGCTTTACCACTATTATACTGCCCAAATGTGACCTGCCTACCTCAAAGGGCATAAAGTTCATGCCCGTAACAACGATTGGTGATGCAGTCCGCCTGCTTTCCGCATCGGTAAAATAATCCCTTTTTTCGCTTTGATTTTAGCGCATGTTATGCTATAATCACACTTGCCGCAGTGTTTAATCAGGACACAATTGCGTGATTATGTACCCGTAGCTCAGCTGGATAGAGTATCAGACTCCGACTCTGAGGGTCAAGGGTTCGAATCCCTTCGGGTACGCCAACATGATGTATCGGTTTAGATATGTCGCCGAAAAACCCAGACGTTGTCTGGGTTTTTTCGTTCTCTAAGCGCGT